>JBKWEB010000003.1:0-113104 GCA_046976245.1 Collinsella sp.
GAGCAGGACAAGGCGCCACACATGGTCGAGGACGTTCTGAAAACTAAGCCCGGCCCCCGCCGGACAGGTCCACCGCTACTCGCAGAGCAGCTTGGCAATCTGGACGGCGTTGGTTGCCGCGCCCTTACGGATTTGGTCGCCGCAGCACCAGAAAGTGATGCCACGCGCGGCCTCGGGGTTCGAGATGTCGCGACGCACGCGGCCGACCCAAATCAGGTCCTGGTCGGACGTATCCATCGGCATGGGAAAACGGTCGTGCGCATCCTCGGCAGCCATATCGTCAACCAGCTTGACGCCGGGAGCGGCAGCCAGCGCAGCACGAGCCTCCTCGACCGTAATATCGCGCTCAAACTCGAGCGTAATGCTCTCGGAGTGCGAGCGCAGCACAGGCACGCGCACGCAGGTGCAGTTCACGCGCAGCTCGGGCAGGTGCATGATCTTACGGCCCTCGTTTTGTAGCTTCATCTCCTCAGAGGTAAAGCCCTCCTCCTTGACGCCGCCAATCTGCGGAATCAGGTTGCTCGCCAGCTGGGCGGCAAATGCGCGCGGCTCGGGAATCTCCTCGCCACGGCCCAGGGCAGCAAGCTGCGCTTCGAGCTCGGCCATACCGGGAGCACCGGCACCAGAAGCCGCCTGATACGTCGAGACGATCATGCGCTTCACGCCGGCAAGCTGATGCAGCGGCCACGTGGGAACCAGGCCGATGATGGTCGCGCAGTTGGGGTTGGCGATAAGGCCGTGATGCCACTTGATGTCGTCGGCATTGATCTCGGGCACGACCAGCGGCACCTCGGGATCCATGCGGAAGGCATGGCTGTTGTCGACCACGACGGCGCCGCGCTTGACGGCCTCGGGCAGTAGCTCCTTCGCGATATCGTCGCCGGCGGCGCCAAGTACGATGTCACAACCCTCAAAGGCCTCGGGGCAAGCCTCCTCAATCACGATCTGCTCGCCGCGGAACTCAACGGTCTTGCCCGCGGAGCGTGCACTTGCCAACAGCTTGAGCTTGCCAACCGGAAACTCCTGCTCGTTGAGGCACTCGAGCATCTGGGTGCCCACGGCTCCCGTCGCGCCCAAAATAGCAACCGTGTACTGTTTCATGCTTCCCCCTTTAAAGGTTGTGGCTATCGCCCGCACGCCAAGCAGGCCGATTATTGTTGCCAGTGTATACAAGAACGGGGCGGGCACGAAACCCGCCCCGTCGAAACGAAACCGAAACGAAACGCCCCGCCGTAGATTTTTGAGACATGACCCAAAAATCTAGCGAGATAGCAGCTACTTGTGGAGCGCAGCCAGAGCGGGATCGACCGGCGCGGAAGCCTCCAGGTCGGAGACCTTCACAATGCCGTTCTCGTCGGAGAAGGCACGGTAAATGGTCCGAATCGCAAGGTCGAAGTCCTTCTCCTCGACGCCGATAATGATGTTGATCTCGTCGCAGCTCTGCGAAATCATGCGCACGCTCACGCCGGCCTGGCCGAGCATGCCAAACAGATGGCCGGAAATACCAGCACGACCGCGCAGGTTACGGCCGACGGTCGCGATGAGCGCCAGGCCCTCGACAACCTCGATCTCGAGCGGCTCAACCTCCTGCTGGATATCGCCCACGAGCGAGTACAGCGAATCGTGAACGTCCTGCTCCTGCACCACGGCGCCAAAGCGGTCGACACCGGTGGGCATGTGCTCGACGGAAACATCATAGCGCTCGAAGACCGAAAGCGCACGACGCATAAAGCCGACGCGGGGCTTGGTACGGTCGCGGGCAACGTTAATGGCGACAAAGCCGCGCTTACCGGTCACGCCGGTGATGATAGGCTCAGCCGCGCCCTCGTCAGCCGTCTCGCTAATGATGGTGCCGGGGTCCTGCGGCGCGTTGGTGTTCTTGATGACCAGCGGAATGCCCGCCTCGCGTACGGGGAACACGGCCTCCTCGTGCAGGACGCTTGCACCCATGTACGAAAGCTCGCGCAGCTCCTCGTAGGTAACGCGCGCAATGGGCTGAGCCTCGGGCACGATGCGCGGGTCAGCAGAGTAGAAGCCCGAGACGTCGGTCCAGTTCTCGTATAGATCGGCGCCCAAGCACTTGGCCAGGATCGAACCGGAAATATCGCCGCCGCCACGGTCGAGCAGCTTGATCTGTCCCTCACGCGTCGCGCCGTAGAAGCCAGGCATAACGAAGCCGCCCTGCTGACCGTACTCCTGCACCAGCTCGGAGGTGCGGTTCATGCTGAGCGTGCCGTCGTGATGGAACGCCACAACCGTCGCGGCGTCCAGGAGTGGCAAACCCAGGTACTCGGCCATCAGGCGAGCGGTGAAGTACTCGCCACGGCTCACGAGCTCCTCGGTGGAGTAGCCGCCCGAGCGGGCGCGCTCGGCAAAGGCCGCGAACTCCTCGCGGATGGGATAGGTGAGCTCCAGCTCGTCAGCAATATCAAAGTAGCGCTGGCCGATGTCCTCGAGCAGCTCCTCGCACGACACGTGGTATTTGACGTGCGCGTTGACCAAGTAGAGCAGATCGGTCACCTTGGTGTCGCCCTTAAAGCGGCGACCGCAGGCAGAAACCACCACAAAACGGCGGGCAGGGTCGGCGTCGACAATGGCCTTAATCTTCTTGAAGTGTTCGGCGTCGGCGACCGACGAGCCGCCAAACTTGGCAATCTTAATCATGGGCTTGAGGTTACCTTTCTAAAAAGCCTCTGCGAACCTATTTTGCGCGCTCTGATACCATGGTTTCACCGATTGGGACCAAGGCATCCGAGGAGCAGTGTTATATGGGAACTTATCATAGTACACGAGGACGCACTTTATCGTGCTCAAGTAAGGTGGCAATCCGTACTGGCATCGCTCCCGACGGGGGTTTGTTTGTCTCGGACGAGCTCGGCACCCAGCAGGTCGATATCAGCTCGCTTGCAGATAAATCGTACTTTGAAATCGCTCAAGATGTGTTGGGAATGTTACTGAATGATTACACGGCCGAAGAAATTTCGGCGTGTGTCGACGAGGCATACCGCGGCACGTTCGCGAGCGAAGAGGTTACGCCGCTCGTCAAACTCGACGCCGCACCGGGCGCCGACGCCCCGCAAACCTATGTGATGGAGCTCTTTGGCGGCCCCACGAGCGCCTTTAAGGACGTCGCCCTGCAGATGCTCCCCCGCCTGATGGCCCGCACCTCTGCCAAGGACGGCGGCGCCGAGCGCATCATGATCGTCACCGCCACGTCGGGCGACACCGGCAAGGCAGCACTCGCCGGCTTTGCCGACGCCCCGGGCACGGGCATCACTGTCTTTTATCCCGAGGGCAAGGTCAGCCGCGTCCAGAATCTGCAGATGTCCACGCAGGAGGGCGACAACGTCGCCGTCTGCGGCATCCGCGGCAACTTTGACGACGCCCAGAGCGCCGTCAAGCGCATCTTTGCCGATAAGGAGCTTGCCGAGCGCCTGAAGGCCGCTGGCACGGTGCTTTCGAGCGCCAACTCCATCAATGTCGGCCGTCTGGTGCCGCAGGTCGTCTACTACTTTGCCGCCTATGCGCAGCTGCTGCGCGCCGGCGCCATCGAGGCTGGCGACGCCGTAGAGTTCTGCGTGCCCACCGGCAACTTTGGCGATATCTTGGCCGGCTACTACGCCAAGCGCATGGGTCTGCCCGTCGCCAAGCTCGTCGTGGCGAGCGACAAGAACAACGTGCTGGCCGACTTCCTGACCACCGGCGTTTACGACCGTAAGCGCCCGTTCTTCACGACCATCTCGCCGTCGATGGACATCCTTATTAGCTCCAACCTGGAGCGCATGCTGTACTTCCTGTCCGATGGCGACTGCGAGCTTGTTGCCGGCCTTATGGAGCAGCTGGCACAGACTGGTCGCTACGAAGTTCCCGCCGAGCTGCTGGCCAAGATCCAGAGCGTCTTTGGCTGCGGTTGGGCCAGCGAGGACGAGGTCCGCGCTGCCATCAAGAGCTGCTGGGACGCGAACGGCTACGTGATTGACCCGCACACCGCTTGCGGCTATCACGTCTTTGAGCAGGTCGCTCCCGCCGAGGGCGCCAAGGCCCGCGTGTTGCTTTCGACCGCCAGCCCCTACAAGTTCCCGCGCGCCTGCTGCGACGCTCTGGGCCTCAACGTTCCCGATGATGATTTTGAGGCTATGCGTGTGCTCGAGCAGGCCACCAACACGGTCGCCCCGACCCAGCTCGCCGAGCTCGAGTCCAAGCCCGTCCGCTTCGAAGACGTCTGCGACGTCGATGAGATGGCAAGCTACGTCGAGTCCGCAGCAAAAAAGATGGCTACCAACTAAACCCCTCATTAAGCGCCGGCGAAAGCCGGCGCACCTTCTTTTTATTTAGCTTTCGGGATGATGACGAGCATGCGAGCGGGTCTGGCCGTTTAGTTCGTCGCGAGTTCCGCACGAGCCGGAAAGCACTTAATGTGCTTTCCGAGCGAGCCAGGACTGCCCGAGCAGCGAACTAAACGGCCAGACCGCCCAGGAGATTCCCATGATCAAGATCACCGTCCCAGCAACCAGCGCCAACCTAGGCATCGGCTACGATACCCTCGGCATGGCCGTCAGCCTCTACTCGCACTTCACCTTCGAGCGCGCCGACAAGCTCACCATCACGGGTTGCCCCGAGGAGTTCCAAAACGAGAACAACCTAGTCTACGTGAGCTTTGTGGATGCGCTGGCCGCATGGGGCGAGCCGGCCTTCCCCGTCGCCATCGACATTCAGACTGACGTTCCCGTCGCTCGTGGCCTGGGTTCCAGCTCCACCTGCGTTGTCGCTGGCATTATGGCCGCCGCCGCGCTGACGGGCCACACCGTCGACCGCGCCGAGCTCGTCCGCATCGCCACCGAGGTCGAGGGACATCCCGACAACGTCGCCCCCGCTATCCTGGGCGGCGCAGTCTGCTCTTTTACACCGACCGATTCGCTCCCCCAGTGCCTGCGCTACGAAGTGAGCGATCGCCTGCGTTTTATTACCGTGATTCCGCCCTACGAGGTACATACGAGCGAGGCGCGCAAGGTCGTGCCGCAGGAGATTCCGCTCTCCACCGCCGTGTGGCAGATGGGCCGCATCGCCGGTATGACGCGCGGCCTGGAGTCCGGCGACCTGGACCTGATTGCCGCCGCCAACGACGACCGCATTCAGGAGCCTTATCGTCGCCGCCTCATCCCCGACTACAACGCCGTGCGCGACACCTGCCTCAACGGCGGCGCCAAGACCATCTGGATCAGCGGCTCCGGCTCGACCCTCATGGCCGTGACCGACGACACCATCGTGGCGAAGTTCCTGCAGGTCAAGCTGCGCGAGCAGTTCCCCAAGTGTGAGACGCATATTCTGACGTGCGACACCGAGGGCGCTCAAATCGAGTACCTGTAGTCGCCGCGATACCGCCTGCCTCCCTATGTTAACTTCGCCGGCGGCGGCTACAGGGACCTACGCTCTGGAAAGTCGCCGGGCTGATAGTTTGGCTTTTTATTGGTAGGGGCTCTTGCTAGGCTGGAGCACTTCCTAGAGGCGGGCATCGGCTGCGTGCTTGGTTTAGGCGGCGCTGGTTTCTTTGTATTCGAAGACTGGTTCTAGGAGGTCTTCGATGTTGCAGTGTAGGGCTTTTGCTATTCCCTACGGTTGTTACCGAGGCTTCGTTGATGTTTCTCTGGCGCTGTCGTACATTTGGATTGAGCGGAGGACACACCCGATTCGTATGCCAGGTCTTGTTGGGTTTTCTTAAGCCTCTTTCTTGCTAACGCAAGTTTGGTTTGCCTGGACGCTTTTTCGCCATATCGCAGACGAGGCGAGCCACGCGTTCCTCCGAGGCTTCATGCCAGGGATAGTACAGACTGCGCAGTGCATCAAATGGAACGACATGCAGCAGATCTTCGAAGACTCCCCTAACGCCACTGCAGATATGCCAGTATCCAGCCTGTGAATATTCTGGCGTCTTCTCAAATCGGTAGGTGCGATCTGCATCGACCCGCTTGATAGCCGGACCTTTCGGCGATGAGCGCGAACAGCTCAACGCCCGATTTTCCCGACACTACCCATGCGTTGCCGCGTTCGAACTCGCGAGCTACGCCGCTCAGGCAAAAGAGTTCAGCAACTTCCGATCCTTCTGCTCCATAATCGTTACGGCATAGTCAAAGCAGTCGCCGAGGTTGTTCATTGCATCCTCGAGGTAGTAGACGGGTATGTCCTACTCGGCCCACAATCCGTTAACTCTTGGATCATTTAAATCAACCCTCCCTGCCATCAAATCCCTAATGTCGATACCTTCGGAGTCAACCGTTAACCGCATCAGTACTTTGTCGACATTTGCCTCGCTCAAATCGCTGGGATAAAACTCGCCCAAAGCCTGCTTCCAATCGCGAACTAATCGCCGACGCACTAGCCATAAGGCATATTGGACCCAATCGGCGATGCGCTGCTGAGCGATCATGTCGTGACAAACTGTCTTGCAAACGAAAATAGAGTCGTCGGCGTAACGAATACGTCAGAGAAATATCAATCAGGCAGATCAGCAGATAGCGAAGTCCTTCGCGCGCCAGCGGTGTCGAAACATTGAACTCCGTTAGAAATCGCAAGCCAATTGAAATTGAAAACCCCGGACTCAAACAAGATCGAGACCATCCATATCGAGCCATATCGATTTGCAATGCCATCAGACCAGTCCACATGCCCTCCATTGCATTTCATGTGGCGTAATAAAACCCACACCATAGTCATTGAATTGTCTGCATTTATCCAACACGATGCTCGACAACCTGACCGCCACCCATAACCTCCAAACAAAATATCACCCAGTGATATACCAATTATCGGGTGATAGATAGATGAAACTATTGCCAGAACCCTTACTAGAGGCAGGCCTCGGCGATGCGCTTTTTGAGTTCGTCGATGCCGGTACCGGTCTGGGAGCTTGTGATGATCACGTTTTCGGCCGGGACGTTGAGCTGCTTTTTGATGGCTGCTGCCTGGCGGGCCTGTTGGGTGCGGCTGAGCTTGTCGGCCTTGGTGAGGCAGACGATAAAGTTGAACTCGTTGCCCTGAAGGTAGTCGATCATGTCGTGGTCGAGCTTGCTGGGGTCGTGACGAATGTCCACCAGTGAGACGACCAAGTTAAAGCTGCGCTCGGAGTCGAAAAAGTCGCCGATAAGCTCGGCCCAGCGGTCGCGCTCGGCCTTGGAGCGACGGGCGAAACCGTAACCCGGCAGGTCGACGAAGTGCACGTCGTCGGCCTCAAAGAAGTTGATGTTGCTCGTCTTGCCCGGCGTACTGGAAACCTTGACCAGGTTCTTGCGGCCAAAGAGCTTATTCATAATCGACGACTTGCCCACGTTGGAGCGGCCGACAAAGCTCACCTCGGGGCAGGTGGACTCGGGAATCTGCGAAACCTTGCCGTAGCTGGCGACGAACTTGGCAAGCTGGTAGTTAATGGAATCGGCCATGGACACTCCTTGGTCGTAGGTTCTTACAAAAGAGCGCGCTATTGCGCAGCGGCAATGCGGCGGACGATATCGAGCGTGATGTCACTTGCGACACGCGCGTACTCGAACAGATCGAACTCTCGATCGCAAATTGCATCGTACGCCTCGTCACAATTATCGCTGATAGCGCGCAACACCAGGCAATCGACACCATTTTTGGTTGCGACATGGGCAATTGCCGCGCCCTCCATGCCGACACAATCGGCATGCGTCGCCTCGATCGCGTCGTTACGCATGGCGGCGCCCGTCACAAAGCGGTTACCCGTGGCAATCGTGCCGACCAGGAACTGCTTGGTGCCCTCGTTCGAAGCGACTGCATTTGTCGAAGCGTCGACAAACCCACGCTCAGCAAGCACGTCGACGGCAATATCGACCAGCGCGGGTGTCGAGCCAAACTCCTCGAGCCCCGGTGCGGACTCGGCGATAAGCGCGGTATCGGTATCCAGATAGCGTAGGCGTTTGCCAATGACCACGTCGTCGATATGGAGCTTGGGGTTCAAACCGCCCGCAATGCCCGAAAACACAACAGCCTGCGGAGCATACTTGCTAATGAGGTGCTGTGTTGCAGCGGCGGCGTTCACCGTGCCCATGCCCGCCGTTGTGGCGACAACTGTCAGACCGTCGAGCTCACCGCTCACAACGGTCAAGCCTGCCTCCCGCGCCTCGCAAACGTCGCTCAGCTCTTCCTTAATCTGCATGATCTCTTTTTCGAGCGCACCGATAATCGCGATGGTAGCCATACCATTCCCCAAACCTATACGAAATTCTCAACCACGGTATGGTACCAGCATTTTGTTTGACCTCGCCAAACGAACACGCTAAGCCAGTGCAGCTCGCGTATCAGACAGCGCCTTTGCAATCGCAGCCGTAACCTCGCTCGAGCGGTCGCTCCACGGCATCGATGTCATGACGCTCATGACATAGGTACGGCCATCGATGTCGATAAGGCCCGCATCGCATGTCGAATAGTAACCGTCCTCGCTAATCCAGCCTGCCTTGTTGCACATCTTAAAGGGTAGTCAATTTGGGACGGGCTTGTTAGCCAATGGCCGACCTGAGCTCCGCACGGCGCTTTTTCATGCCGGCCATGACGGCGTTGCGCAGCTCGGGCATGCGCGCGGTATCCATCTGGGGCACGCCCTCGAGCTTATAGGGGATCCCCAGCTGCTCATATTTGACGACACCCATGGTGTGATACGGCAGCATTTCCAGGCCCACCACGTTGTGCCACGGGGCAATCAAGCGGCCGAGCGCCTCACACTCCTCCACCGTGTCGGTAATGCCCGGCACCACCACGTGGCGAATAACAACCTTAATCTTGCGACGGGCAAGCTCATCGCCAAACGCCAGAATGCGCGCAGGATCGCATCCGGTCAACTTTTTGTGCTCAACCGGGTCGGCATGCTTAATATCGAGCAGCACCATATCGGTCTCGTTGAGCACAGCGTCGAACTTCTCGGGGTGGTTGGGGTCAAACGCATATCCGCAGCTGTCTAGGCAGGTATGCACGCGGCCATCGGGGTTGTTGTGCATGGCGCGGAACAGGTCGGCTAAAAACGCGGGCTGCAGGAGCGGCTCGCCGCCGGATACCGTAATACCACCGCTGCGGTAAAACTCATGGTTGCTCTGGAACTCGTCCATCAGGTGCTCGACGGTCACCATGGTACCGCCGTTAACCGACCAGGTATCGGGGTTGTGGCAATACGCACAGCGCATGGGGCAGCCCTGAACAAACACCACAAAGCGGATGCCAGGTCCATCGACCGTTCCCATCGTCTCAATCGAATGTACGCGGCCCAGGGCAAACGCAGAGTCCTCGGGACGAGCGTCCACACCCTCGAGCGTCATCTCAGCCATTCCCGCTACCTTGCCTCTCATTGGTTTTAGCTACATAAATGCCAGAGTCATTCTAGCCTATATGCTTGATGGCGAAACGGTTTAGTGGTCAATTGGGTTGTTCTATTTGGCCCCACACAAAAGCGGCGGGAAGGTTGTCACAACCCACCCGCCGCCGAGGCAATAGATATCGATAGACGCCAGGCCTTACGCCTTAAGCGTAAGCACCGCGCCGAAGGCGGTCGGGCCGCAATGGCTCGAGATGACGCCGCCGACCTGAGTCCAGGTAATGTCCTTAAAGCCCAGGTCGTGCGCATAGACTTCCATGTCGTCGCGCAGCTCCTCGGAAAGACCTACCGAATACGCCAGGCCAATGTGCGAGTAGTCAATCTCGCCCTTGGCAACCATGTGGTCAATAAAGGCACGGGCGCACTTGAGCATAGAGCCGCGGAACTTCTTGGTCGCCACAAACTTACCGCCCGTTACCTCAATGCAGGGCTTAATCTTGAGCAGGTGGGCGCCAAGGAACGCGACGTTGGACAGACGACCGCCCGCCTTAAGAAAGGCTAGGTCGGTAGGAACAAAGCCCAGCAGCACACGGTCCATGACGGAGTTCGTAAATGCAAAGATCTCGTCGACGGTGGCATCGGGGTGAGCCTCGATGTATTTGGCGGTCTCGACGACAACAAGCGACTGGCCTACCGAGACAAAGCGCGTGTCCATGGAGAACACGTAGTCGCGCCCCTGGGCCGCAATCTTTGAGGACTGATGCGAACAGGTCGTGGCCTCGGAATATGCAAGATGCAAAATAGTGGCGTCGGGCTGCTCAGCGTGAATGCGGTCGTACACGTGAGCAAAATCCGCAGGCGCGCAGCCACTGGTCTTGGGCATCACGCCAAACTCATTGCAGCGCGAATAAATCTCGAGCGGATCGATCGAGCCGTCCTCGACGGTCTCGTCACCAATCGTGACATGCATGGGCACGCGCACGATGCCGTAGCGCTCGCAGAGCTCCGGCGTTACATCCGACCCAGACTCAACCACGATTACATACTTGCCCATTCTTATCACGACCCATCTCGACATTGGCTTTTCAATACATGACACGCGCGTCGCGCTGTTGCACAACGGCATCTAAGCGCCAAAGAGACGCCGCCCTTTGCACATAACAAAGGACAGCGTCTCCCTGGAAAACTCCGTGCTTAACTGAGATTTTACACGGTTTATTAAGGAGTGTTACTTATTCCGCAAACGGTCGCTATACGCGATAAACGGTAGTTGGCCGCGGCAACTGCGACACATTCCGACCAGCAAGTCCAATCGTGCTCCATGCACGGTTAATGAGCGAGGCGGTAGAAATCCATCGACGCCGCACCCTCGGCATGCAGCGCCATCGCCGGAACCGCCGACGAATAGGTACGGCTCGTAAGTGCTGCCTCGCCACCGTTGGCAAAAATCTCGACCATCGTAGTGTCCGAAAGCACGCGCAAATCGCGAAGCTCGCTGAGCTCGATCGACCTCTGGTCGCGCCCATAGCCTTCGTCACCCATGTCGAGGGTAAGCATCCCGTCCGTATAGCGCACAAAGACACCCTTGCGGATTTCGAGCTCGACCATCTTGGCTCCCTCACAGGAAACCACAAAATCAAACAGGCGGCCCGGCTCCTCAACGGTTTCACCGCCTGTCGCGCGAACGCAGTCGCCGCGCATTCTCTCAATCTCGTGCGCTGGCTGCTGGCAGAGCTTACCATCGCGCATGCTCAGCTCTCTCGGCACCGTCAACGCGCACTGCCACCCGCGCGCCACCGTCGGGTTTTCCGCCGTCGCATCGGGGCAACCCGACCATCCGATCATCAATCGCCGGCCTGCAGCATCCTCAAAGGACTGCGGAGCATAGAAATCAAAACCGGCATCGACCATCGGGGGCATGCCCTTCCCGACGATTTTAAAGCTCGGCGCCTCCCAATCGGCCTCGATGGGGAACCACACGCACTGATGCGGATTGCGGTAACGCCAACCATCGGCAGGCACACCCTGCGGACAGCAAACGAGAATAAGCTCGCCATCAAGCTCAAACAGATCAGGGCACTCCCACATAAAGCCAAACTTCTCGCCCAGCTCAATGCGCGTCGCATAGCTCCAGACCCCTAAATCACGCGAAGTATAGACAAGCACGCAGCCACGGTCGTCTTTCGTACGAGCGCCCAGAACCATGTAGTAGATACCATCGTGCTCAAGGATCTTGGGGTCGCGCACGTGCGTACCGATATCGTCGGGGTAATCGACTGGTCCAACAGCCATGCGCTTCTCGCCCAATTCGTCGGGATTCTCGGCAACCATATGAATCTGGTTTTGCTCACGGCCCGTCAACACGTAGTCGTAATCATCGCGGTCAAAATGCTTGACGTTGCCGGTATAGAAGTAGTGAATCTTGCCATCACGTACAAAGGCAGAACCAGAATACGCTCCGCTCGAATCCAAATCGGAATCGGGGAACAGCACGGGGCCGTGATTCTCGTACGTCACAAAATCCTTTGTCGTCAGATGGTTCCAAAGCACTGGACCGCCATGCGCAGCATCGAACGGATCGTATTGATGATAGATGTGATACGTATCACCAATCTGAACCAAACCGTTGGGGTCGTTGAGCCAGCCAAGCTCAGGCTCCACATGGAACAGAAGCCTATCGGGGTCGGACGCGATGCGAGCCGCCGTCTCATCCTGTCCGACACGCCACTGCTCATAGTCCGCGCGTGTCACCTTGTTTTTTTGATTTAACATCGCCGTTGACTTTCTCGTCTATGGGGAAGGACGCTCGACTCACACGAGTCGAACGCCCTTCCTCAAATGGACTTATCCTCAGATTACACTGAACGGCTCAACTAGAAGCTAACGTCGAAGCCAGCGCCAGCGCCCTCTTCATCGGTGGTCGGCACGCCCTTTGCCTTGTTGTAGGCAAAGATCAAGACGATCGGCACGATAAAGGCGATGAGATTGCCAGCCACATACCACACGAGGGTCTCGGGCGTGACGATGAGCAGGCCAAGCACGCCGGTCAGACCCTGACCGATAGCGCGCACCTCAAAGAGCTTGACGAAGGCACCGCCGCAGCCTGCACCGATGCATGCGCAGATGAACGGAATGATCGAATAGCGCATGTTTGCAGCAAAGATAGCGGGCTCGGAGATTCCGACCAGCGTCGGGATAAAGGACGACATGCAGATGTTGCGCTCTTTGGAGTGCTTCTTGTGAATGAGGTACATACCGATGGCGCCGCCGCCCTGGGCGATGATGGAAACCGACCAGATGGCCTGGATGTAGTTGAAGCCAGTCGTGGCAACAAGGTTTGCCTCGATACCCTGGATGAACTGATGCGTACCGGTAACGACGAGCGGCTGCAGGAACGCGGCGAAGACAAAGGCACCAAAGACGCCCATCCTGTTGTACAGGATATCGATTACGCCGGCGAGGACGTCACCGATCAGGTTGCCGAGCGGGCCGAACACGGTGAACAGGGCAACGTTAGCAAGAATCAGGGTAACGGTCGGGACAAAGACGAACGAAACGACCTCGGGGATGTACTTCTGGGCAATCTTCTCGACCTTGGCCATAAACCAGGCAGTCAGGATTGCGGGGAACACACCGCCCTGGAAAGCAACCATGGGAATGGATAGCGGACCGAAGTTCCAGTACTCAGCACCCGTCGGGTCCATAACGAACGTGTTGCGGTTCATAAGGCTCGGGTGAACCATGACGATACCGACGAGGATGCCCAGGATCGGGTTACCGCCAAAACGCTTGACCGCGCTGTACATAACCAGGACAGGCAGGTAGTCGAACGTGGTGGCGATAATGGCAAAGAAGCTTGCGAGGTTCTTGAGGAACTCGCTGTGATCGGCGAGGCTGCCCTCCATGCCAAAGAGGCCGTTGGCAACGATCAGCGACTTAAGGCCGATGATGATTGCAGCGCCGACGAAGGCGGGAATGATGGGGATAAAGATGTCCGAGAATACCTTGAGGACCGAGAAGAACTTGCCCTTCTTGTCCGCCTCGGCGCCCTTGACCTCGGAAGCACTGATCTCCTTAACGCCCGTCAGAGCCATAAACTCATCGTAAACCTTGTTGACGGTACCGGTACCGAAGATGATCATGAGCTGGCCGCTGTTGTACAGCACGCCCTTGACGCCATCGATGTTCTCGAGCTCGGCCTTGTTGTATTTGCTCGTATCCTTGAGCACCAGACGCAGACGGGTCACGCAATGCGTGGCGCCCTCGATGTTCTCCAGTCCGCCGACGTTGTCGACGACTTGCTGGGACACTGCCTTGTAGTCCATGTTCCTCTCCATTCCTTTTCTAAATCATAAAACGGTTCGTTGCCGCTACAGAGACGCGATCGTTGCGTTTGCGCACTTGAGCGCACCGTCGGTGACGGTAAGCGCCACACCCTGGCCCTGCTTGTTGCAGAAGCGAGCGTTGAGCGCAACATCATCGACAAAGATGGTCGCGATGTCGTCGTCGACGACCAGACGCACATGGTGAGTGCCCTCGCCCTTAAAGAACAACGGACGCTCGAGGCCCATGTTGTTGACCTGGAACCACGGGTACTGGGGAGCCGGCGTGAACTCGAGCTTGCCCTCGCGCAGGTTGGCGCGGAACTCATAGGCAAGACCAGTCTCGGCGTCCTCGGCGAACTTGACCGAGAAGCCGGCAGCGTTACCGCCGAGCTCAATGTCGGCATCGAGCAAGTAGGTGGAGCCGGCATCCGCGGCGAGCACCTGCTCGACCTTGCCCGACTCGCAGGAAAGCTCAAAGGTCTCGACAGCCTTGCCCTCGCCAAAGGCGCCAAGCATGCTGTCGGGGAGCTTGGTGCCGAGCGTTCCGTCGGCACGCTGAACGATCTCGAGGGGCATAAAGGTGCCACCCCACAGGTAAGAGCTGGGGTCACCGCCCTCGTCACGCGTAGGAACCCAACCAAAGAGAACGCGGCGCTCACCATCAAATGCGGTACGCGCGGCATAGTACGCGCGGCCATCGAAGGAATCGTCCGCAGGAGTGATCCAAGGACCGTTGATAGAGCGAGACATGCGGTAACGGGTCTTGTTGCCATCACTGTACTCGGAGAACACCAGATACCACCAGTCGCCCATCTTAAAGAGATCAGGCATCTCGAACATGGTGTACAGGCCCGGATTCCACCAGTCGCCCTGGAACTCCCAGGTATCCAGGTCCTTGGAGGTGAACTTGACCAGACGACCGGTCATCAGACGCTTGTCCTCGCCCACACGCGTGCCGAGGATGAGCATGTACTCTTCGTTCTCCTCATCCCAAAGCACAAAGGGATCGCGCCAGTTGCGGTCATCGTAACCCTCCTGGGGCGGAAGCAGCGTCTCGGCGATGTTCTTCTCCCACTTGACGGCGTCGTCACTCGTTGCGTGAAGAAGAACCTGCTTCATCAAGCGTGCCTTGACCTTATCGCGATTGCAACCAGTGTAGAGCGCATGGTACTTGTCGCCCACCTTAAACACCGTGCCGGCATAAACATACTGGTCGACTTCCTCGTCGCCGCCACGCTCAAGGCTCTCGCCAAAGTCTTTGTAATTGACGAAGTCCTTGGTTGTCGCGAGTGCCCAGCCAAACGGCTCTCCGAAAGGTCCGGGGTTTCGCGTGTCACGCTGATGATAGAGATAGAACGTGCCGTCCTCGCCGTACGGCATGATGTCGCCTACCCAAATTCCCTCAGGCTGGTAATACACCTTGTGCATCCGAGACTTCCTTTCTCACGAGATACTAACTCGGTACAACTGCAAGATATGTCAATCGTTTTCATATGTCAAACGTTTTCACACCAATACGTCTTTTCGCAGTTCCAGTCGTCGGCAAACGGTTGACATATGCCGGCGAACGGTCATCAGAGGTGTTTGAGGAATTCTTTTGGCACGGGATGAACTACGCGGTTTTACCCTCAATGAGTTCAACGGGGAGCTTGATATTCGATTCGGGCTTTTCGCCGTTAATAAGAGCAATGATGGATTGCGCCGCGAGCTCTCCGATGCGATCGATATCTTGGCGTACGGTTGTTAAGTCAGGCATAAACGTCATAGTGCGGCGGGCACCATCCGCGCCCACGACCTTAATATCGCCCGGAGCGCTCAAGCCGCGCTGCTTCATCACGTTAAGACAGATAGCCGCCATCGTGTCGTCTCCCGCAAAGATGCCGTCAATATCGGGGTTCTCATCGAGGATCTTCGCAACGACCGCGCTCTTTTCGTCGTCGGGCTTAACGAACTCAACCTCACGGACAAGCGCGGGCAAACCGGCCTGCTCAACAACATCGAGGTAGGCATCGGTACGCTTATTGGCAGGCATGCGCATGCGGCTATTGCTGCGCAGGCACAGGATGCGTGAACATCCGTCATCGATCAGGCGACGCGTGGCAAGTTCGCCGATGCTATAGCTGTCGCTCGCAATCTGAACAGAGGCTTCGCCAAGGTCGCAGTCGATACCAACCAGACTCAAGCCCATCTCGGCATACGCCTCGGCACCGATATTAAGCGAGTTGACGATGACGCCATCAACCATATTGCGCCGAAGCATATCGATATAAGAACGCTCAAGATCAGGTCGATTGGCACTATTGCACAGCAGCATCTTAAAACCGTTTTCGGCCAACGTGCGCTCGACCGCCTGCACAACCTGAGCATGGAACGGGCTGCTCACAAAGGGAACGATCATGCCGATAAGGTTCAGGCGACCGTTGAGCATGGCACGGGCGATATCGTTGGGCGTGTAATTGATGCGCTCCATCGCCGCATGGACTTTATCGCGGGTTTCCTGACTAATGTAGCCGCGATTATTAAGCACGCGAGATACCGTAGTAGGCGAAACCCCCGCCACCGCTGCAACTTCCTTGATGCCAGGCTTAGCAGAATCCTTAGAACGAGCGCCCTCGCGAGCCATAGCACCCTCCCCTCATCAACATGTCATACGTTTACATACGAACAAAGCATACCCCAACAACAGTGGGAAGACGGTAACAGTACAAGTAAGTAAACGACTCATCCAAATAATTAGGAGAGTTCCGCCTAAAGGGTGACTACACAGGACCCCAGCCGGGGCTGTTTGGGTTACCTCCCAAAATATTCCGCAGGACGGAAAGCCCGCCGCGCGTGCGCGCAGCGGAGCCTCTTGCATGTCCGAGGACGTTTTGGGAGGTAACCCAAACAGCCCCGGCGATCCTGCGGGAGTTGAGTCCCTTTAGAACTTGTCGTGGAAGGTACGCGCAATGACCTCGTCCTGCTGCTCCTTGGTGAGCGTGTGGAAGTTCACGGCATAGCCGGAAACGCGGATGGTCAGCTGCGGGTACTTCTC
Source organism: Collinsella sp. (assembly GCA_046976245.1). GTDB lineage: Bacteria > Actinomycetota > Coriobacteriia > Coriobacteriales > Coriobacteriaceae > Collinsella. The sequence continues at coordinate 16,676 of JBKWEB010000003.1, forward strand.
GGGATGAGCCTGAGCGTCGAGCAGCGTCTCACGGTTGAAGACGTTGATGTTCAGGTGGTGACCACCCTTCTCGGCGTAAGCGTCGAGCATGTGGACCAGGTTATCGGCCTGAGTCTCGGAAACTTCAGAAACCTTCATAATGTGTCTCCTTCGATTGATAGGCGCCGGCCGAAAGCGGCGCGCTAATCAGTAATCGTTATTATTAGTATAGCACTAACAATAGTTATTCGCCCAGCTGATCAAGGTCGATATCGCCAAAGAACACCTGGTCCTCCTTGCCGAGCGCACTCGGGATGATGGAGAAGGTGTTAGAGATGCCGTCCTGAGCATCGCGGAACGGGAGCTTGGAAACCGAAGACAGCGAAGCGATGGCGCCGTGGCTATCGCGCTTGTGCATGGGGTTAGCACCCGGGGCGAACGGCTGGCCAGCCTTGCGGCCGTCGGGCGTGGAGCCGGTCTTCTTACCGTACACGACGTTGGAGGTAATGGTCAGAACCGAGGTCGTGGGCACGGAGTTGCGGTAGGTGTCGTTCATGCGGATGTACTCCATGAACTGGTGCACAACGTCGTGAGCGATCTGGTCGACGCGGTCGTCGTCGTTACCGTACTTGGGGAACTCGCCCTCGGTCTCGAAGTCGACGATGATGCCGTTCTCGTCACGGACGGGGTGGACCTTGGCGTACTTGATGGCGGACAGGGAGTCAGCCACGACGGAAAGGCCAGCGATGCCCGTAGCGAACCAGCGATGCACGTGCTTGTCGTGCAGAGCCATCTGGATGCGCTCGTAGCAATACTTGTCGTGCATGTAGTGAATGATGTTCAGCGAGTTGACGTACACGCCAGCAAGCCACTTCATCATGTCGTTGTACTTGGCCACAACGTCGTCGTAATCGAGCGTGTCGCCCTCGACGGCGCGGTACTTGGGACCGACCTGCTTCTTGGAGACCTCGTCAACACCGCCGTTGAGTGCATACAGCAGGCACTTGGCCAGGTTGGCACGGGCGCCGAAGAACTGCATCTCCTTGCCAATGCGCATGGAGGACACGCAGCAGGCGATGCCGTAGTCGTCGCCGTGGTAAACGCGCATGAGGTCGTCGTTCTCGTACTGGATCGAGGAGCTGGCGACAGAAGTCTTAGCGCAGAACTTCTTGAAGTTCTCGGGCAGACGGGTCGACCACAGAACGGTCATGTTGGGCTCGGGGCTGGTGCCCATGTTCTCGAGCGTGTGCAGGTAGCGGTAGCTCATCTTGGTAACGAGCGTACGGCCGTCAACACCCATGCCGCCGATGGACTCGGTGACCCACTGCGGATCGCCGGTGAACAGGGCCTGGTACTCGGGGGTACGGGCAAACTTGACCATGCGGAGCTTCATGATGAAGTGATCCACGAACTCCTGGATCTGCTCCTCGGTGAAGGTACCGTTGGCAAGGTCGCGCTCAGCGTAGATGTCGATGAACGTGGAGGTACGGCCGATGGACATAGCGGCGCCGTTCTGCTCCTTAACGGCAGCGAGGTAGGCGAAGTACATCCATTGGATGGCCTCCTGCGTGTTGGTAGCAGGGTTGGAAATATCGAAACCATAGGTCTCGGCCATCATCTTGAGCTCGCCGAGGGCGCGAATCTGCTCCTGCAGCTCCTCACGATCGCGGATGTTGTCGGCGGTCATGACCGTCGGGGTGGAAGCCTTCTGGGCCTCCTTGTCCTTAATCAGGTAGTCGACACCGTACAGGGCAACACGACGGTAGTCGCCGATGATGCGGCCGCGGCCATAGCCGTCGGGCAGGCCGGTGATGATGTGAGCCGAGCGGCAGGCGCGCATCTCGGGGGTGTAAACATCGAAGACGCCGGCGTTGTGGGTCTTGCGCTCGAAGGTGTAGCGCTCGACAACGTTCTCGTCGACCTTGTAGCCGTGCTGGCTGGCAGCCTGGCAAGCGATGCGGATACCGCCGTTGACGTGCAGAGCGCGCTTGAGCGGCTTGTCAGTCTGGAGACCGACGATGGTCTCCTTCTCGCGGTGGGCGTTATCGATGTAGCCAGCGGGGTGGCTCACGATACCCGTGACGGTCTTGGTGTCCATATCGAGGACACCGCCCTGCTCGCGCTCCTTAAGCAGCAGGTCGAGAACCTCGCCCCACAGCTCCTTGGTACGCTCGGTCGGGCCGGCGAGGAACGACTCGTCGCCCTCATAGGGGGTGTAGTTCTTCTGGATGAAGTCTCGGACGTCAACCTCTCCCGTCCAAATGCCTTCTTTGAAGCCTTCCCATGCCTCCTGCATTGTGTAACCACGCTCCTAGTTACGTGTAATGCGGCGCTCTCTCACACCGCTGCTTATTGAATTCTTGAATTTTCGGTTTGCACTACCGGCTTCATTCGCCTTCCGTCGCGCGTTAGCACAAGGAAAACGTTTGTCCACCTTGGAACTACAACCCAAAACCCAAGATTTCACCCGTCTGAGAAGGATAACATAGCGACCCTCTCCATCTGGGCTGTTATATGTTTCTTTTTTTATATCATAAGGGCGTTTTTTACAAACCCGCAGGAAATGCGAGCGCGAACAACTACCGTTCACCGATTTGTATGTTATTTTTCCTTGCCTTTGTACGACGTTCGCTCTAGCTGTTATGCCAGCTTTAGCAGGGTAAAGTGTCTCAGAGACCCTGAAGAAACTGCAGGGCGGCCACGGGATCCCCCGTGGCCGCCCTGTGGCGTAGCTAGTTTTTAGCTTTGATTGCCGCTTGGCATTAGGCGGCTGCGGCGGCCTTGTCGGTCGTTGCCTTGCTATTGCCGTTGCCCTGGCCCTCAAAATGCTTGTAGCACCAGCTGGTGACCAGCGGGGTCAAAATAGCCGTCACGATTGCGCAGGCAGCAACCTGTGCCGTAGCCGTCGCGAGCACGGCGCCGCCGTACATGGCCCCGTTGACGCTTGCCATGGCAGCAGGCGTGGCCACATTGGCTCCGGCGCAGCTCGAAATGGCCGCACCTGCGACACCCGTACCACCCGTGAGCTTATCGACCGCGATGACGGGAATTGCAAAGACCACCGAGCAGATCACGCCGAGCAGAATACCGGGGAGACCGCCATTAATGAGCTGGCCAAAGGTCATGGTCGAGCCCATGGCAAAGAAGACGAGCACGATGATGGCGGAAAGTGCCGGTGCCATCATCTTCTTAAAGCTGGGGAACAGGTTACCTAGAATAATGCCGACGACGATCGGCAGGATGGCACCCACGAGCGACCAGCCGATCGGAGCCTGGCCGGCAGCGCCGAGCACAATCATCGTGACCGGAGGGCCGACAACGAGCGTGGTGATGGCGACAGCGCCACGCTCGGCCTCGTTGCCCATGGTGCCCATCAGACCAGCGTACATAGCGTTGTTGGCGCCGGTGCAAGCCGCCAGCATCACCATGGCAGAGATGCCAAACAGGTTGTCGTTGAACACATAAAGGATGAGCAGCGACACGGCAACGACCACGATCTGCTTGACAGCGATGATGATGGCGCCGCGTGCAGCGGCGGCGGGAGCACTCTTAAACGAAATCGTCGTACCGACGATGAGCAAAAAGGCGCCAACGAGCGGGCCTGCACCCTGCTGGGTCATGCCAAGCGTAAAGCTACCGAGCGTTTTAAACAGGTCGGGGAATAGCGTGTTGAGCAGGCAGCCCAACAGAAGCGGCACCAAGATATTGGCGCCCGGGATGGAGGACATCTTAAAGAACGGCTCCTTTGCCGCCGGCGCCTCCACCGCAGTCGATTCACTCATATATATCTCCTTTGGATGCATGCGAATCGTAGCCGCACGCGCCTATGTCAGAAAGAAGGCGACGGTCCCGAGTCGCAGGAGCCGTCGCCGAATAATCGTCGCGGGGTATTACCCGTCCAGGACGATGCCGCCGTCGCAGTCACCGATCTCGCCGTTCACGAAGCTGGCGAGGTCGGAAGCGAAGAACAGCACCATCTGCGCAGGCTCGCTGGCCTGGGCGGCGCGGCCCAGAGGAATACCGTTGATGATGCGCCGAGAGTTCTCGTCAGAGAGAATCGAGGTCATATCGGTCAACGTGAGCGACGGGCACACGGCGTTGCAGCGGACGCCAAACTTGCCGCCTTCCTTGGCGACTGCCTTGGTCAGGCCGTTGACACCGGCCTTGGAGCTCGCGTAGGCCGCGGTGCCGAGCAGGCCGCCACCGATCTTGCCCGCAACGGAACTCACGTTGACGATAGTGCCGGCATGGGCCGCCTTAAAGTGCGGGTACACGGCGTTCATCATGGTAAAGGTGCCGTTAAGGTTGATGTCGATGGTGCGACGCCACTCGGTGTCATCGATCTCGTCGAACTTCTTGGTGCTGATGACGCCAGCGCAGTTGATCAGGATGTTGGTTTGCGGCAGGTCCGTAAAAATCTGCTCGACGGTCTCGCGCGCCTTGGGCGCATCGGCGACATCGAGCTGATAGAACTTGTTGCCCTCGCCAAGCTCGGCCACAGCGGCCTCGCCCTTAGCAGCGTTCCTTGCGATGAGCGCGACATGTCCGCCGCCCGCGACGATGCCCTTGGCGATCTCGAGGCCAATGCCCTGAGTGCCGCCCGTGACAATCGCGGTCTTGCCCGTGAAGTCAAATGCCATGACTCCATCCCCCTTTATGTAAGGTGTCTCCTTGCGGGAAGTTGGAGCATCGCACGTGGCGATTATATGAGTCCCAGTCGTCATGGTGGTGACAACCCCTCGCCTAACCGCGTGCATAGTAGTTCTTTGAAACGCTTCAGCAATTGAATGATTTTAAGTCTTAATGCACTCTTAATATTGCCTAGCGGCCAAGTAGATTTTTGGGACATGCTTAGAAATCTACCGCATAGGGCGTGCGTGCAGGGGTATCATCTTTCACCGAAAATAGTTTCTAGTGTTAGGGGTTTTCGGTGGAAGATACCGATTTCCGTGAACTTGGGCGTCAGCTCCTTACCGAGTTCGGCAGCATGCATCAGCGCATTTCGCGTTTTGCGGACAAAGCCCTCGGCGGCGAGATGGCCGTCATGCGCGCCCTCATACTCGCCGGCGGTTCGCTCACGCCGAGCGAACTCGCCGATCGTGCCTGGGTCTCGAGCGCCCGCATCGCCAATATCCTGCGCGCCCTCGAGGCCAAGGGCTGGATCGAGCGCGAGCACTCAAAGACCGACCGTCGTCGCGTACACGTCACGGTGACCGACAAAGGATTCCAGGATCTCGAAATCAAACGTCGGGAATTCGAGGACCGCACCGCGGCCTTCCTCGAGCAGCTTGGCGAAACAGATACCCAAGAGATGGTGCGCCTTCTTAGACGTGCCAACGAAATTATCGACCGCAATCAAGAAAGGAGAGATGCCGAGTGAGGATTCTCAAGCTCTTTAAAAAACATGTCCCGGCACTGTTTGCAGCTATCGTACTTATCGTAATCAGCTGCAACGCCGATCTGGCACTGCCTACCTATATGAGCGACATCGTCGACGTGGGCGTGCAGCAAGGCGGCATCGCCTCGCCCGTGCCCGACACCATTCGCGCCAAATCGCTCGACGACCTCGAACTCTTTATGAGCACCAAGGACGCCAAAGCTGTGGAGGCCGTGTTTGGCAAGGCGGACAATAACGGCATTCGAACGTACAAGGGCACCGAGGAGGAGCGCGCCGACGGCGGCAAGATTGCCGACATCATGAGCCTCCCCGAGACTGTCGTCCTTTCGTTCAACCAGGGCATCGATGCCAACTCCATGGGCGACATGACCGGCGCATCTACCGAGGCAAGCGATGGCGGCGCCGCTCAGGCCATGCCCACGCCCGAGCAGATGGCGGCGATGACGCCCGAGCAACTCGCCGAGATGCAGCAGAAGGCCGCTGCGGCGCAGAACATGCAAAAACAGATTGATGCCGACGGTGGCAAGATCACCATGAAGGGTCTGCGTCTAGGCGTTGAAGGCGGCCTAATCGACCAGGGCAAGCTCGTCGAGGGCGCCAACGATATGGCGGACAAAATGGGCTCCATGTCGGGCTCCATCGTGACCCAACGCGCCGTGAGCTATGTGCAAGACGAGTACAAGGCGCAGGGCATCGACCCCGCCGACGTGCAGAACGCCTACCTGGGCCGCATGGCGACCACGATGTTTGGTCTGTGCCTGATCTCGCTCGTCGCCACCATCCTGACCGGTGCCGTGGCCTCGCGCACCGCCTGCTCCATCGCCCGCGACCTGCGCCGCGAGACCTTCAACAAGGTTATGCACTTCTCGCCGGCCGAGGTGGGCAAGTTTAGCCAGGCCTCGCTCATCACCCGCTGCACCAACGACATTCAGCAGATCCAGATGGCCGCAACCCTGTTTATCCGCATGTGTCTGATGGCCCCCGTCATGGGCATCGTCGCCGTCATGCGCGTCCTGGCCAACCATACCGGCCTAGAGTGGACCATCGCCGTGGCCATCATCGCGGTCTCGGCCGTCGTCGGCGTGCTTATGGGCCTCACCATGCCCAAGTTCAAAAAGATGCAGAGCTTTGTGGACCGTGTGAACCTTACCGCCCGCGAGCTGCTCGACGGCCTTATGCCTATCCGTTCGTTCAACCGCGAAGAGCATGAGCTCGAGCGTTTTGACAAGGCTTCGCTCGACCTGATGACCACACAGCTCTACACCAACCGCGCCATGAGCTTTATGATGCCGCTCATGATGCTCGTCATGAACTGCATCACCGTGCTTATCGTCTGGTTTGGCGCGCAGGGCGTGTCCGACGGCGTGATGCAGGTCGGCAACATGATGGCGTTTATCTCCTACACCATGCAGATCGTCATGGCGTTTATGATCCTCACCATGGTTTCGGTCATCCTGCCCCGTGCCGAGGTCGCAGCCGAGCGCGTGGAAGAGGTCATCACTTGCCCCACGAGCATCAACGACCCTGCCTCGCCCAAACTGCCTGCTGCCAGCGCGCCGCGCGGTGAGCTCACCTTCCGCGACGTAAGCTTCCAGTATCCCGATGCCCGCGCCGACGTCATCAGCGGCGTGAACTTCACCACACATGCCGGTCAGATGCTCGGCATTATTGGCTCCACGGGCTCGGGCAAGTCCACGCTCGTGCAGTTGATTCCGCGCCTGTACGACGTCACGGGCGGCAGCATTTCGCTCGACGGCATCGATGTGCGCGATATGACCCTTTCCGAGCTACGCCGCCGCATTGGCTATATCCCGCAGCAGGGACGCCTGTTCTCGGGCACCGTCGAGAGCAACCTTAAGTTTGCCGGCGACATGGTGAGCGACGAGGACATGTACCGGGCGGCACGCATCGCCCAGGCCGAGGACTTTATCGCCGAGCGCGAGGGCGGCTACGACTCCCCCATCAGCCAGGGCGGCTCCAATGTCTCGGGCGGTCAGCGCCAGCGCCTGGCCATCGCCCGCGCCCTGGCCAAAAAGCCCGAGGTCGTGGTGTTCGATGACTCGTTTAGTGCGCTTGACTACAAGACCGACGCGCGCCTGCGCGAGGAGCTGGCCAAAAACGTCACCGACGCCGCACTCGTGGTCGTGGCACAACGCATCGCGACCATCATGCACGCCGACCAGATCATCGTACTCGACGACGGTCACGTAGTAGGCACCGGCACGCACAAGGAGCTACTGCGCAGCTGCCCGGCGTACCTGGAAATCGCACAGTCGCAGCTTTCCGCCGAGGAGCTGGGGCTTACCCAAGAAGAAATTGCAGCCGTTATGGAAGGAGGCGAGCGCTAATGGCAGACGAGACCAAGACCCAAATTCCCAAGCCCACCCGTCAGCGTGGACCCATGGGCCGCATGGGCGGCATGCGTCGCGGCGAAAAGGCCAAGGACTTTAAAGGCACCATGAGGCAGCTGCTCGGCTATATTGGCCAGCACAAGATTGCCGTGTTTGCCGCCGTCGCCTTTGCCGTGTGCTCGGTCATCTTTAACATTGTGGGGCCCAAGGTGCTCGGCCAGGTTACGACCAAGCTGTTTGAGGGCCTGGTTGCCAAAGTCAACGGTACCGGCGATGTCGACTTTAACTGGATCGCCAAGACGCTCGGCTTTTTGCTCTGCCTGTACCTGGCGAGCTCTATCTGCAGCCTCATCCAGGGCTGGCTCATGACCGGTGTCACGCAAAAGATTTGCTACCGCATGCGCAAGGAGATCGCCGCCAAGATTGCCGTCGTGCCGATGAGCTACTTCAACGGTCACAGCAAGGGCGATGTGCTCAGCCGCATCACCAACGACGTCGATACGCTCGGCCAGTCGCTCAACCAGAGCGTGACGCAGCTTATTACGTCCGTCACGCAGATTATCGGCGTGCTCGTCATGATGTTGTCGATCAGCCTGCCGCTCACCGGCGTCACCGTGCTCACGCTGCCGGCCGCCGCGATTATCTTGATGGTGATGATTCACTTCTCGCAGCCGTACTTCCGCGAGCAGCAGCAGGTCCTGGGCGCCGTCAACGGCATTATCGAGGAGGACTTTGCCGGCCAGAACGTCATTCAGGTGTTCGACCGCGCCGAGGCCTCGATCGAAGAGTTCGACCGTCAAAACGACCGTCTCTTTATTAGTGGCTGGCGCTCGCAGTTCCTGTCGGGCCTGATGATGCCGCTTATGAGCCTGGTGGGCAACATGGGCTACGTGGGCGTCGTCGTGGTGGGCGCACAGCTCGCGCTGACCGGCAATGCCACGCCCGGCGATATCCAGAGCTTTATCCAGTACGTTCGCAACTTTACGCAACCCGTGCAGCAGCTGGGCAACGTGAGCAACACGATGCAGTCGATGGCCGCTGCCACCGAGCGCGTCTTTGAGTTCCTGGCCGCGCCCGAGGAGGAGCAAAAGACCGACGCGCAGATCCCCGAGAAGCGCCCCGGTCACGTGGAGTTCGACCATGTCAAGTTTGGCTACACGCCCGACAAGACCATCATCCACGACTTTAGCTGCGAGGCGCAGCCCGGCCAGACCATCGCTATCGTCGGCCCCACCGGCGCCGGCAAGACCACGCTCATTAAGCTGCTGCAGCGCTTCTACGATGTGGACGGCGGTTCGCTGCGCGTCGAGAGCGTCGACGTGCGCGACTGGGACCGCGCGGCGCTGCGCGGCGAGTTTGCCATGGTGCTGCAGGATACCTGGCTATTTAACGGCACGATCCGCGAAAACATCCGCTACGGACGCCCCGATGCGAGCGATGCCGAAGTCGAGGCCGCCGCACGCGCCGCACGCTGCGACCACTTTATCCATACGCTCGCCGGCGGTTACGACTTTATGATCAACGAGGAGGGCACCAACCTGTCGCAGGGTCAGCGCCAGCTCGTGACCATCGCCCGTGCCATTTTGGCCGACCGTCCGGCGCTGATTTTGGACGAGGCGACCTCCAACGTTGACACTCGTACCGAGGAGCTTATTCAGCGTGCCATGGATGCGCTAATGCAGGGCCGCACGAGCTTTGTCATCGCGCACCGCCTGTCCACGATCCGCAACGCCGACGTGATCTTGGTGATCCGCGACGGCGACATCGTCGAGAAGGGCACGCACGACGAGTTGCTCGCCCAGGGCGGCTTCTACGCCGACCTGTACAACTCGCAGTTCGACGAGGCGGCGTAAATTCTGCCGCAGGGAACGAATAACGCCCGAGAACGGGGACGCAGGACAACCTGCGCCCCCGTTTTTGCTCTGCGGCCCTCAAACCGCCTCCCCTGGGACCTGATTGACAGCCCCTTCGAGGCCCCGTGGGCAAAAAATGGCAAATATGAGTACTGTTACCCTTTTAGTAACAGCCAAAACAGCCCCAAATGCCGTTTTCACGGCTTACACGCGGGTCGCGCGCGCAGACGTGGTGTAAGAGCGTCCTGAGGTCCGTCGCTGCAAGTCCCGATGTTACTCCTTCTTGAGACCGCGCTTCTCGACTATCTCGTCCACTATCTCCCTGGCGCGCCGCCCGAGCGCGCGGCGCCTCCCCTCCGTCGGGGCCGGCCTGCCCGCGGGCTCGGCGAAGCCCCCGGCGGCCGAGGCCTCGGAGAACACGCGCTGCTGGGACCACTGCCCCTCGGTCTCCATGAGGCTCGCGCACGTCAGGCGCAGCATCGACTCCCTCGAGGGGAAGGACTGCACGACCCTGTAGCGGCGCTTGATCTCGCGGTTGGCGCGCTCCTGGACGTTGTTGGTGCGGAGCTTGGCCCAGTGCGCCCTGGGGAAGGCCGTGAACGCCAGCGCGGAGTCCTCGGCCCGCTCGAAGACCTCGCCGGCCCTGGCGGACACCGACGCCACCCAGGGCGCCGCCTCGGCCCACACGCAGCGCGCGAGGTCGGGGTCGTCCTGGTAGACCGCGGCGTGCACGAGGTCCCTGACGGCCGCCTTGGAGTCCTCGGGCCTGCCCGAGCAGGCGCTCTGGAGGTTGCGCTGCAGGTGCGTCACGCAGCGCTGCCAGGCGCAGCCCTGGAACAGGCGCGAGACGGCGGCCACGAGCCCGGCGTGGCTGTCGGAGACCACGAGGCGAACGCCGGCCAGCCCGCGCTCGCGCAGCCCGCCGAGGAATGCCGCCCAGGAGTCCTCGCTCTCGGTGTCGACCACGTCGCAGCCCGGGAAGTGCTTGCGCCCGTCGGCGCCCAGCCCGATCGCGGTCACGACGCCCTGCGAGACGACCGACGAGCCGACCCTGCAGCTCATGTAGGTGGCGTCGAGCCACAGGTAGCGGCACGGCGTGCCCGACAGGTCGCGGCTGCGGAACTCCGCCACCTCGGCGTCGAGGTCGGAGCAGAGGCTCGAGACCTCCGAGCTCGACAGCGAGGATATGCCCAGCTTGGACGCCACGCGCTCGACCTTGCGGGTGGACACGCCGCACACGTACATCTCCTGCACGATGGCGGCCACCGAGGTGTCGACGCGCGACCATCGCGCGAGCATGCCCTCGGGGTAGTAGGTGCCGTGCCTGAGCTTGGGTATCTCGAGCTCCACGTCGCCCACGGCGGTCTTGAGCGACCTGGGGCGGTAGCCGTTGCGGCTGTTCCCCCTGCCGTCGCTGCGCTCGTTGCGGCTCGCGCCGCACATCTGCTGGGCCTCGGAGTCCATCAGCGCGTTCATCACGCCGCCCAGCACCCTGCACGCGAACTCGCGCGCGTCGCCGCACTCCTGCCAGAGCCTCGCCGCCTCGAGGGCCTCGTCGCGGCCGAGGCGCAGTACACTCTCTTCTTGGGGCATCGCCTTTCCTTCCATTCGTCACCTTCATTACTCCAACGACGAATTCTAGGCGGTGTCCCCTCCCTTTCAAGAAAGGGAAGAGGCGGGGCATGCCCCGCCTCTTACACCACATCTCTGCGCGCTACCTACACGCGTCCCTAAATTGATCAAACAGCCCTATAGCGGACTTATATGTGTTTGCGTTAATGAACATATTTTGCTGTTATGTCTATTATTTTGCGAAGGCAATATGCTACTAAGCTAGCAACCGTACTCATATTTGGCATTTTTTGCCCACAGGGTGTTTCCTGGGGAACCGACAATAGCCTTGGCTCTGTTAGACCAGGATTGACATGCCGACCTGCCGGCTAACTCGCCGTCTCCCCGTCGGGCGCCGGCGTCTTGACCCTCATCTCGAACGGCATCCCGCCCTCTCGGACGAGCGCCCTGAGGAACGCATTGACGGCGGTGGACATGGACAGGCCGAGCTCGTCCAGGATGGCCGTGGCCTCCCTCTTGACCTCCGGGTCGATGCGGATCGTCGTGGCCGGTATGTTCGACGGCATGGCCTCACCCCTCCTCGTGTATCGCGGTGCGACCATTCTACCGCCTCTATGCGGCGGGCGCGGCCCAGTAGTCCATGTAGGGCGGCTCCACGTTGAACATGTCGCGGACGCGGCTCCTGCAGACGCCGTGCGCGAGCTGCCGCGCGACCGTGCGCCCGGCGGCGCCGGAATCGGTCGCCATGAAGGTCCGGCACCACCTGAACCAGGCGAGGTAGGCATCGAGGTGCTTCGTCGACACGCCCTTGAACGGCTCCATGAAGGCGCCGAGGAGCGAGTGGACGGCGTTGACCCGGTTGATGGTCCCCCCGGAGCGGTCCTTGGGGTCGTAGGCCGCGTGCGCGGCGACCTCGAGCTCGGCGAGGACGCCGACGTAGGCGGCCGCCCTGTCGGTCGCGACGACCGAGCCGGCCGCGATGCGGCCCCTCAGCGCGTCCATGGCGCGCTCCCTCGAAAGGGCGCCCCGCCCCGTGACCTCGAGGAACGTCTCGTTCGAGTCGTTCACTCCGGTCATGACGCAGATCCGCTCGCGCGACAGCCCGCGTCTGTGCACCTGCTTGCCGCGGTGCCGGGAGGGGCGCGGCATCGTGAACGACCCCTTCGCGTGGTTGCCCTTGAACGACTCGGGGAAATAGGTCTCGTCGAGCTCGCAGCCGCAGCCCCGCTCGACCCTGAACGAGGGGGAGTAGGCCGAGAGGCACTCGATCAGCCTGTGGCGCATGGTGTAGGCGGTCTTGAGGCAGACGCGGCAGCGCCTCGCGCATTCGCGCAGGGGCAGCATGAGCACGAAGCACTCGGCGTAGGCCATCCAGGTCTCCTTCGGGAGCTTGCTCGTCCCCAGGATGCGCTCGCTGCCCATGCCGAAGGTCCTGCCGCAGCCCCGGCAGAGGTAGCGCTGCTCGCCGTTCTTCGATTTGCCCTTCTTCACGACCGCGGCGGACCCGCAGCGCGGGCAGCGTTCGATTTCGTAGGCGGAGCCGGCCGCGTCGTCGAACGCCGCCGCGCGGATCACGTCCCTGACGGACTCGATAGCGCGGCGGCGCTCGGTCTTGCTGAGGTTCGCCATGCCCTTCTTGAAGTTGAGGACCAGGTCTTCGGCGTTCATGCTGCCCCCATCATCGCGGTCTATGGGGTCAACGATATGGCACCGTGGGGACACATGTATGTCAATCCTGGTCTAACAGAGCCATAGCCTTAGGGTCCCGCGCGACGCCGCTCCCTCCCGGCATTCGCCGACGTTTGCCCAGATAAAACCTGCCAAAATAAACCTGTCTCTTTTTGGTAGGTTTCGGGGTGACAAGGGCTTGCACTTTAGCGTGCGACAGCGGATAATGCCGAACACTCGACAATACGCTTATTGCTCTTTCTATAGATTGAGGAGGCCCCTATGGCCATGGAATTCAAACGCAGGCTGCCGATCCCCATGGAGATCCGCGAGGAAATGCCGCTTTCCGCCGAGCTTACCGCTAAGAAACAGGCATTCGACTCCGAGGTCGCCAAGGTCTTTACCGGCGAGGACGCACGTAAGGTGCTCATCATCGGCCCGTGCTCTGCCGACCGCGAGGATTCGGTGCTCGAGTATATGAACCGACTGGCCAAGACCGCCGAAGAGGTCAAGGACAAGCTCATCATCATTCCCGCGCGTCTACACCAACAAGCCGCGCACCAAGGGCACCGGTTACAAGGGTCTTCTGCACAACCCCAACCCCGAGGCTCCCGACGACCTGCTCGAGGGCGTCAAGGCCATCCGCCATATGCACCTGCGCGTTATTGAGGAAACGGGCTTCTTCACCGCCGACGAGATGCTCTATCCGTCCAACTACCAATACCTCGTTGACCTGCTGAGCTATGTCGCCGTGGGCGCACGCTCGGTAGAGAACCAGGAGCACCGTCTGGTGTCGAGCGGCATTTCGGTACCCGTCGGCATGAAGAATCCCACTGCCGGCTCTACCACCGTTATGCTCAACTCAATTTACGCCGCCCAGGCGCACCAGAGCTTCATCTTCCGCAACTGGGAGGTCGAGTGCGACGGCAACCCGCTCGCACACGCCGTTATGCGTGGCTACATCGGTCTCGATGGGCGCACCTACCCCAACTACCACTACGAACACCTGGAACGCCTGGCCGAGCGCTACACCGAGCACGCCGGCTATGCCAATCCGGCAGCGGTCATCGACTGCAACCACGACAACTCGGGCAAGCGTCCGCTGGAGCAGTATCGCATTTGCAAGGAGGTGCTCGACAGCTGCCGCCGCAACGAGTCCATTTCCAGTCTGGTCAAGGGCTTTATGATCGAGTCCTACCTGGAGGACGGCAACCAGCCGGTCGACGGCGGTGTCTTTGGCAAGTCGATCACCGACCCGTGCCTGGGCTGGGAAAAGACCGACTACCTCATCCACGAGATCGCGGAGCGGGTTTAGTTACGCGGGCCGCATTTGGACAATCTGACGTTCAACTTCAAGGGCGCGACCAGAAGGTCAGCGCCCTTTCGTTTCACGTCACCTTGTCTCAAATGCGGCCCGCTCGCTGTCCGTCCTCTACCTGCGGCGTTGTCTTACTCCGGATGCGGCAGTTAGGGACGTTCCTTTTCTGCCGGCAGTTTGGGATGTTCCTTGGGGTAGTCATTGGGGACGTTCTTTAATGACTGGTCGTTTAAGAACGTCCATTACGACTACCCAGAATGAGAGTGGATAATCTCCCGTTTTTGGCCTATACCAGCGCTAAAAGTGGGAGATTATCCACTCTCATCGAGCAAGTGTCCGAAAATCCGCCCTCATTCCTTCTTAGGACCCTCCGTCCCCGAGGATTCGAGGCTCGCCTGCCGAATGGTCGATGCGGCCGTCCTGCGTCCATGTCACACTCAGGGGTGGCCTGACCCAACTTGGAAGGAGCCCCCATGAGCCTTGACAACGTAACTCTGCGTGCCGCCACGCTCGATGACCTGGCCGGCATCGCCGCCATCTACAACCAGCTGTGGTGCAACACGCTGCGCAACCGAGGCGACGTCGAAGCCGCCGATTTCTGTGCGCGCTTTAACATCGCCATGCAGCTGCAGCGCTCCCCCATCGCGCTCGTTGCCGAAGCTGAAGGCCGCATCATCGCCGCTTGCTGCATCGGTATCTTCGAAGACGGCAAACCACGCACCAATCCCACGTGGGAGCCCTGCTACAACGAGATGTTCGTCCAGGCAACCGAGATGGCAAAGACCGCCGATGCCAAGCTCGAAGGCTCGCTCTTTGGCGATAGCCGCGAGAAGGCAACAGCCGACCGCTTTGTCGCCACGGGCAACGAATATGCCCAAGGCCAGCTCAACCTGATCATCATCGTGCCCGAATGGCAGGGCAAGGGGCTCGGCCGTGCGCTCATCGACCTTGCGCGCGCCGAACTCGCCAAAGCCGGGTGCACCAAATTCTTCCTGATGAGCGACTGCAACTCCGACTGGCAGTTCTACGAGCACCTCAACATGAAGCGCATCTTGGAGGATCACAGCCAGGACACCGGCGACGGATTTATCGTCTATATGTACGGAGGCGACACGCAGGATTAACTTGCATGTCGCCTCACGGGCTTTCTACAAGACGGCCCAAACCATCAACCAAGACGAGTCAACAAGGCGCGCTCTCCTCGGCAGCAAGGGCATTCGTGCTGTAACGAGTGGTGGAGATGGCCACGCTTGCACACAACTGTCTCGGATAGATAGCGGTCGAGCAGGCGCGCCCATGTGCGTGCGTCAAGACGCTCCTCCGCCCTGCCATACAGCGATCGACGGAGTGCCTCGCCCATAGTGCCGCTAAAATCATCGAGCTCAAGAGCGTACTTTGGGACAACGTATCCGACCAACGTCCCCACAAACGGGCTGTGCCCATTACACACGCAGCTGTTTATCAATGGTGCAGGCGGAATGTCATCGTCGTCCAGGTCAAATATGTCCAAGTCCAGCTCACCAGAAGCGTATGGGTGTATTCCGCGGTTAAGCATCTTAAAGATATGGACCGCGAGTCCAAAGTCATCCGTCTGTGGCGTAAACACGGGGGCATTCGTGGACGCTGCCAAGCTCTCGAAATCGCTGATGCCGGCTATCTCCATGAGTTGAAGCACCTCGGGGGCAATATAGCCGGGAGCGGCGCACGCAGTCCTATGTGTCACATCCGAAAGCGTAAAGCTATACGAGCGCCTTGATGGTATCCATGCCCGCATGCGCCGAAGCCTCGCAACCCTTCTGCCCGTTGAGCACGCACTCGAGCAGCGTATCGTATGCGCGCTGGGCTTCGGGGGCCAGGTACGCCCTGTTAAACATGCCCTCGGGTCGCACGTTTCCCTTCGAGTCGATCATATAAGGCCCCAATCTGTTTGGTTTCCCCAGATTGTGTGCCCGCACACCCAAGCCGCACGGCCCGCCGTTCAGCTGAAACCACCACACAAAAAGTCCGCCGACCATTGAAGTCGGCGGACTTTCGCGTGCGGACAATCAAGCACTGTTCACCATGGAACTGCTATTTACAGCGCGCCTTGGGCTGCTGCTGGGTGATGCAGTGGATGTTGCCGCCGCCGTAGATAACCTCGCGAGTCATGATACCGATGACTTCACGGTCCGGATAAGCAGCCTGGATATCCTTGAGCGCCTGGGCGTCATTGGGATCGCCGAACTGCGGTACAAGCACTGCGCCGTTGATGGGCAGGAAGTTGAGGTAGCTCGGCTCGAAAGCATCCTCGGGGGTACGCGGCAGCACGCCCTCGACGGGGTCAATCGTGCTGGCCTCCTCCTCGGTCATATATACCGAGGTCGCAGGCATAATCACCTTGTGGACCTTGAGCTTGCGGCCACGGGCATCCGTCGTCTCGGAAAGCGTCTTATACGCCTCTTGGCACTCCTTGTAGAACTTATGGTTGGGATCATCGGTCCACATGCAGCAGACCTCGCCGGGCGCACTAAAGCATGCGACGTCGTCCACGTGCCCGTTGGTCTCAAACGGGTCGATGCCATCCTTGATCCAAATGACCTTCTCGATGCCCAGGTACTCGGCAAGCTTCTCCTCGATCTGCTCCTTGGTGTACTGGGGGTTGCGGTCCTCATTGAGCAGGCACATCTCGGTGGTCACCACGGTGCCCTGGCCGTCGCAGTTAAACGAGCCACCCTCGAGGATATAATCCTCGGGACGATAGCGGTTAACCTGCTCGAGCTGTGCCACCTGCAGGCCAATGGAAGCGTCCTTGTCCCACGGGAAATACAGGCCGTCAATGAAACCGCCGTAAGCATTAAAGTGGAAGTGCGAGAGTGCCACGTCCCCCTTGTCGTTGACAAGAAACGCCGGGCCGGGGTCGCGAATCCAGCTGTCGTTGTACTCCATGTGGATAACGCGCACGTTCTCAACGCCGTCGAAGATCTCACACACCGCGGGGAAGTCTTCAGTGTTGACGCCCACAGTGATGGGCTGAAAACGTGCAACGGTCTTAATAATCTCGGTAAAGACCTTTTGCGCCGGCTTGGCACCACAGCGCCACACATCCGAGCGATGCGGCCACAAAATCCAGGTGCGCTCCTGCTCTTCGTACTCGCCGGGCATGTAGAATCCGTCCTTCTTTGGCGTAGACTCGCTCTCGTAAATGGTCTTCATTTCAAGCTCCTAAATCTCGGTGCTTTTGCTTGACGAGACCATGATGCGGCCGCACCGAGATGTTCTCAATGGTCCCTCGAGCCCCTTTCAGCGACCGACGGTATACCATTCGCTGACCTAAAGTTCTATTCAGGCCGAGAACATGACATACTGGGTTCCACAATGGAAAGGATGCCCTATGCCCCCATGCAATAATCAGCAGACTATTGAGTTGGACAGTACGACCTGGACTGCTCTCAACGAGCTCGCGCTTGCAATCCACGCATCACACGGTGTCGATAAGCTGCAAAAGGAGACCCTCGAGGGAACGACAGGGCTCGTGCCCCATCGGATCGCCATGTTCGACCTGATCGAGGCAGCGGGCAGTGATGCCCCACGCTACGTCCACCCCGCAAGCAGCGGAATGGACGACCGCGCACTGAGCGACTACTACAACCGCTACGCCGCGATGGACTATACAACATGGAGCTTTGACTTACATAAGGTCGGCGTCTACCGCGACCTCGACCTCGTCGACGTCGAGCGACGCGATGCCACGCCCATCTATCGCAAATGGATGGAACCGCAGGGCGTCTACTTTGGCTGTACGGCCACGCTCGCGCACAACGACAGCCCGCTAGGAAGCATCACCCTGTTTCGTGAACGCACGGCCGGAGACTTCACCGACACCGAGCTCGCAATCCTGCTCGAAGTCGCTCGGCACGCGAGCCTCGCGCTCGCCAACCTCTATCCTCGGGGCATTAAACTCACCCAGACAGAAGACACAAACCAGCTAAATGCTTTCATTACAGAACACAATATCCAACCGCGCGAAGCCGAAGTCATGCGGCTCATGCTCGACGGCAAAACGAACAAACAGATGGCAAACGAGCTATTCATAAGCGAGTCAACCGTCAAGAAGCATGTCAACGCCATCTATCGCAAGCTCGGCGTCAGCAACCGCCTGGGCCTCATGACTGCCACGCAAAACATCCCGCGATAAAAAAGGGCGCCCTCCATGCAGAGAACGCCCTTTGATTTCGCCATTTGAATTAGTGTCGGCTCTGGCTCAAAGAGTAGACAGGTTTATTTTGGCAGGTTTTATCTGGGCAAATGTCAGCCGCCGCGAGGGAGCTGCCTTCCCTCGCGGCGGTCTTCTAGCAGAAAAACCAAGTGAGTAGGCTTTTTGCAGGAGGTCAAGCACGCCCCAAAACGCTACAGCTCTGACCTGCGGTTTTATTGAGTATTTGTTGCGATGTGCTCGGCATATCCAAATAAGTCTACTCACTTGCATCTAAGACGCACCAGATAGGCAAAAACCGCCGCAAAAAGGGGGCCGGTTCCCTTCGCGGCAGCCGTTAATACGCCGAGCTTGTTATCGTAAAAGCCAATCACGCGCCGAAACCACACTACAGTCTTTCGACTCATACGTTGAGTCCACGCGGGCCACAACATAGCGCGCATCTTTTGCAATGTCGATCTCATCGCATACAGTCTGTAGATGGCGGGCGTACTTATCGTGATACGTTCTGGATGATTTTATTTCGATAGCCTTGGGACTCCCTGAGTTTGTACAGTCGAGCAAATCGATTTCACGCTTGCTGTCGTCCCTATAGAAATACAGCTCGGGATTCTCGCCCACGTTGAGATGGCTCTTCGCCGTTTCGGAAACGATGAGGTTTTCGAAAACGGCCCCCAGATAAGGGCTCTCCAATAGTTGCTCCAGTGATCCAATTTTGAGCAAGTAGCAGAGCAGCCCCGTGTCGTAAAAATAGAGCTTGGGCGTTTTAGTTAGACGCTTCTTGGCATTTGCATAATAGGGCTGCAGCGAAAACGTCAGGTAGCTCTGCTCCAGAATGGACAACCAGCTTTTAATGGTCGATACGCTCACGCCCGTATCTCGAGAAAGCGAGGATATATTGATGAGGGCACCGACGCTCTGAGCAATTATGGACAGAAACTTATGAAACTCCGCCTTATTGCGCACATCAAGCAAGCCCACAACATCGCGCTCAACATAGGTATCGATATAGCTGGGAAAATAAACCGAGGACGGCATTCCGGCGGAACGCAGGCGAGGGTATCCCCCTTCGAGCGCGAACAAATCCACTTCCAGCTGCCCCTGCTGGCCCCTCTCCGCTTCTCGAAACGATAATGGCAGCAATTTTAAGATCCCGACTCGCCCGGCAAGAGACTGCCCGATGCTTTTCATCATCAAAAAGTTTTGCGAGCCTGTAAGGATGTATTGACCGGCGTCTCCCCGCTCATCCGAAACAACCTGGATCATTGAAAACAAATCCGGGGCGTATTGCGCCTCATCGATGATGAGTCCGCCCTTTCGGTTGCGGATAAAACTCACCGGATCCTCCAAGGCCGCGCGCCTCGTTTGAGGGTCCTCAAGCGTGACGTAGGAATAGTCGGGAAAGGCATGCCGAACCAGCGTAGACTTACCACTCTGCCTAGGCCCTGTCAACGACACAACAGGAAACCAGCCTGCCATGCGAATGAGCAACTCATGCAAATCCCTGTTAATGAACTCAGCCATATCAACGCCCCTTATTACGCTGTTACCATAATCGAATAGTTTCATTCTCCATAATCTTATAGTAGCGTTTACCATAATCTTATAGTAACCCAGTTCAAAAGCATTATTTATAGAGCCGAAATCTCAGACCCTAAATAACAAAAGCCACCACAATGGGGGCTGTCCCCATTGTGGTGGCTTGCAGGCGAGTTAACTTGTTCGACTATCGTACGCCAGCCATGTCCGAGCCTAGAGCGTGGCAAGGCGCTTGGACTCGTGCGCGGCGAGCGCAATGGAGATGATGCCAGTAATGGCATCGGCCACCACCAGGGCGATCCACACGCCCTCGACACCCATCATGTTGCCGAGGAGGTACATAAGCGGCACCGAGCAGATCACATAGCGAAGCAGGCCCGTAAACGTGGCGACACCCACCTTCTCGACCGCCTGGAAATACATCGACATGGTCATGGCAAGATAGCCCAGGGCAACAGCCAGGATGACAGTACGCGTGGCGTTGGCGGCAACCTCAACGAGCGCAGGATCGCTGCCGGCAAAGAAGGCGCACACCGGGGTGGCGGCAAGCCAGAGCGCGACGGTGACCAGCGCCAGCGTCACAACCTGGTACTTAAGCGTGCAGGAGAGCGTCTCCTTAAGGCGTGCCCAAGCCTTTGCGCCGGCGTTGAAGGCAGCGATGGGCTGCAGACCGTAGGAGAAGCACTGGGCAACCATCATGGTAATGTAGAGGATGTAGCCGTTGATCACGCCAAAGGCTGCGATGTAGAGCGAGCCCATGTCGCCGCCGAGCGAACCCAAAAGCGAGTTGGCAACGGTATTAAAGATAAAGGTCGCACCCTGGACCAGGAAGAACGGGAAGCCGATCTTGAAGATCTGGCCGCAGATGGCGAGGTCGAGCTTAAGGTCGGCCAGGCTAATCTGGAGCTGGGACTTTTTGCCCCCGATGAACCAGAAGATACCGATGGCCCAGATACCGATGGAAAGCCCGTAGTACACGCCGGCGCCCATAACGCCAAACTTGAGCACAAACGTGGAAAGCGCGAGCCAACAGATGGCGACGATGGCCGAAACGGTCATGAGGTTGGCCTGGATCTGAACCTTCTCGTCCACACGCATCACAGCGGTGATCATCTGGCCAATGACCGTGAGCGGCAGCAGCACGGCGAAGGTGCGCACGCCGGCAACGGTATCGGCCATGATGTCGGGCGTGGCGCCAAAGAATGTGCAGATGGGCTCGGTAAACACTGCCATCACCACAGCAAGCAGCACACTCACGATCGTGGTGAGCCAAAAGCCCTGGCTAAAAGCCTTGCTTGCGCCCTTGATGTCGCCGGCACCCAAAAGGTTGCCCACCACGGCGGGCACGCCGGTGCCAAACAGGTTGCCAAAGGCCAGGTTGATGTACTCGACCGACATAATGATCGAGACACATGCCAGGCCGTGGGCACCTAGGCCCCAACCCATCACGAGGCCCTCAAGGACCACCATGATGATCTGGGCGAGCATGCCCTGGCCGGTGACGATGGTGTACTTACGCACCAGACCGGGAATCGGTTGGGAGGCGAGCTCGCGCTCCTCCTCCACGGCAGCGGTTACTTCTTCTGCCATTGTTCTCCCCTTTCCTTGAGAGAGTAGTGCTGAATGGATGTCAGGCGGCTGACAACTGGCACCAAGCCGCCCAATCAAACGATGGCGCTATGCCTCAAAGACCACCTTGCCGGCGATCATCGTGAGGGCTGCGGTAGCCTCGAGCACCTCGGCCGGCTCGCAATCAAAGAGATTGCGGTCGAGCACGCAGATATCTGCCTGTTTGCCGCACGCGAGCGTGCCGATGCGGTCCTCGGCATGCATGGCGTAGGCGCTGCCATAGGTGTAGGCGCGCAGAGCCTCGGCCATGGTAATGCGCTCCTGGGGGAACCAGCCCTCAGGGTTGGAACCGTCCTCGAGCATGCGGAAGACCGCGCCGTACACCTCCTCCATGGGCTCCAAGCCCACAACGGGGAAGTCACTGCCCAGGTGCACCACGGCTCCGCTGGCAAGCAGGCTATGCAGGGGCCACGAAAGCGCGGCACGCTCGGGACCCACGGCTTCGTCCTTGGCAAGGTCAGCCATATCGAGCAGCATGTGCCACGGCTGCATGCCGGGGCAGACGCCGAGCTCGGCATAACGCGGCATATCCTCGGGTTGAACCGTCTCGTTGTGCTCCATGGAGTGGCGACAATCCCGCTTGCCATGCAAGCGCTCGCCCTCCTCAAAGCAATCGAGCACAAAACGCACCGAGCGATCGCCGATTGCATGGATGCGCGTGTCAACGCCCCATTCCTGCGCCCTCAGGATGGCAGCACGGATGCGCTCCGGCTCCTCCGCGGGCTCACCACAGGTGTCGGGTGCGTTGCTATAGGGTTCAAGCATCCAGGCGGTATGGTCGGAGCACACACCATCAAGGAACTGCTTAAAGCCGTGCCACTCCACCTGCGTACCCGGGAAGGCGTATTTCTCCTTGATCTGCTCGAGCGTCAAGGACTCGTTTTCGAACAGGTCGGTGTACAGGAACACGCGCAGCGGCAAGTCGCCCTTGGCATTAAGACCTGCCAACACCGCATACGGGTTTTCCATGCTCACAAACGTAGGATTGACCATGCCGACCGTAGTGATTCCCAGGGCATTGGCGCGCCGGGCGGTTTTTGCAAACGACGCGTCAACAACCTCGGGCGCTGGGTCGTAGACCTCGTCCATAAAGAAGGCGCCGGCGTTGTTGGAAAACACGCCCGTCAGATTGCCGTCGGCATCCTTAAGGATCTTGCCGCCTGCGGGATCGGGCGTCTGCGAAGTTACTCCCACCTTGTTGATGGCGCAGGTATTGGCACTAAAGGTATGCAAGTCAACCTGCTGCAGAAATACCGGGCGGTCGGAGATGTACTCATCGATCATCGCGGCCGTGGGCATCTCGGGGACATCCCACTGGAACTGGATAATCTGGCAGCCCAGAATCCACTCGTTATCGGGATGGTCGGCCGCAAACGCCACGACACGTTCCATCGCCATCTCAAAACTGGTGCAGTCGATGAGGTTGACGGCAAAATCGGGGTCGGTCATAAACGCGCCCTGGGCAAAATGCGTGTGCGAGTCGATCAGGCCGGGCATGACGAGCTGGTCGCCAAAGTCGCGCACCTCGGTATCGGGACCGATAAACGGTGCCAGGCGAGCATCGTCACCGCAGGCAACGATTTTATCGCCCCGCACGGCAACGCCGCCCTTAAACGGCTCGAGCCCATCGCCGGTAAAGACGGCGTCGCTCTTGATAACTACATCAGCCTTGTCCATGTGAGCCTCCTCGGGCATCTTTGGTTGCAACGCGGACGCACCGCCCGCGTGGGCACTCGGTTGGGAGCGTAGCGCTCCCGCATCGGCGCGTGCCTACAAGCCGTGCTCGGACGTCTGTCCCACGTCCGCGGCTTCGCGCTACACCCATTGATACACAGGGGCAAATCCGTGCCAAGGCCAGGGACCGCAAACGGTCAGTTTAAGCAGGTTTACACGCTTTACCTGCAGGTTTATTGTCTGAGATTATTACCGCTTCATTACGCCCAACGGTGTGGCCGCCCACACAGCAAGACCCGCATGCGAGGAAGAATGAGGCTAGGAACGCCAAAAGGTATCTATAAGGTCATCTCGGTTGGAGACGCCGCTTTTAACGTAGATGCGATGCAAGTGTGCCTTGACCGTGCCAGGGCTGATGACCAACTCGCTGGCGATGTTTTGGGCGTCGTTGCCCTTCAGCACCAGCGTGAGCACCTCCCGCTCGCGCCGTGACAGCTTATGGGCGTCGGCATAAATCACCACACGCGATGCGAGATCGTCCTCAGAGCTTGCGCTCTCGGCTGCCACGTCCTCATCGGCACGCGGATGACGGGCATACACACGCAGGATATGGCTAAACTGGCAAAAAAGCTGAGCCGCGCATACCACGAGCAGCACGTTTTCGGAGATATTGCGCTCGGACAGATACCACAAAAAGAGGCCGATGACGGGGTTTTGGGAGTCGGGGCGGCAGAACAAGATCATGTAGGTGTCCTCGGCGATCACGCAAAACACAAGAACGAAGGCCACCTTCCAAAAGAGCTTTGAGCGGTCGAGGTCGAGTTTCTCAACACGCGTTGCTCTGTACCGGTAATGCCAGACGGCATAGGCAAGACATCCTACATTACCCAGGTCACGCGTGAGCCAAAAGAGATACTGCTGCACCACTCCGGCAGCGCCGCTGCGAGGCACCAGCAGCAATTGCAAGATTGAAAACGGCACGATAGCGAGTCCGAGCATGCGCGACGTCGGTCTTTTGCGCAAGCGCGCAAACATCCATAGCACCACGCAGGCATAGATGGCAATACCAAGCACGCAGCGCAGCAAGGGGTGCTGCAGCGGCTCGCTAAAGGTAACGGCGTAGTCGTATTTGAGCCGATTGTACTCGTCAAAAAAGATGACCGACATATCGAGCATATAGAGCAAAAAACCCGCCGCGGCCACGAGGCTGTCGCGACGGCGCGTCATGAGCCAAACCACCAATGCCACGGCACTGGTCACCAGAGCCACACCCATGATAATCGTGGTGTAGATATAGAACGCGAAACTCATGCCCGCCTCCCCTGTCTAGATGCTGTGAGGATGTTGACAGATTCTTTGCCGCAAGATTAGACTCACCGATTAAACGTACTGTATCGTTTAGATAAACAAGCTGTGTCTCACCGATGAAAGGAGATGCCATGACACCGATCGCTCCGCTCAAGATGCTCGTCGCGCCCGCCGCCAAGGCCATCACCCGACTCGGTTCTTCCATGACCTACGACAATGTCCCCTGCGCCGTTGAGGCGCGTTCGGACAGCTGCCCCTACCTGGGCCACGTCCCCTACTTTGCACCCAAGCTCGCATCTGATCCCGAGCAGCGTGAGCAGTAATCCAAGATGCATCTAGCACCGCACAACTCGCGGCGCTACTGTTTTGGTGCAAAGCGACCTGTCCCCCTTGCGCCAACGCCGGGATTGTCGATGCTGCGGCCGCGGCGCGATATGAGGCGCGAAACCTCGCCCAGCAACACGCCGATCACCACACCCATGAGGATCGGCAACTTTGACATCTCGGCGGGCGAGCTGTTAAGCGGCACGATTGTCGCAACAATCGAAAGCACGAGTTCTACCACCGGCACCGCAAGCGCTACCGCAAGCACCTTGCCCTCGAAGGGCGCGCGAAACACGCGCGGGCGGTCGTCGTATTTACGCAGGCGCCAAAACGCCGGGAACATCGGGATATAGCTCATGAGCAGAAAGACGACGTTCATCGAGAAGAAGACCCAAAAGACGTCGGAACCTTCACCCTGCGGAATCTGAAGTAGCAGCACCAAGCTGGCAAAACAACCGTTAATGAGTGCCGAGCCGTTGGGCATGCCGGTCTTCTTGGACACCAGCGCAAAGGGACGCGGCATGTTGCCATGGCGCGCGGCATAGCTCGCCACGTTGTTGACGCCAAAGCTCCAACAGATCATGTTGGCAAACAGCGTTACCAGAAAGGCCACGCCCACGACCATCGTCAGCGGGTGAGCGCGCCCCACCATGGCGGCAACCGCGTCCACAATGCCCGAATCGAGTGAAAGCTGCTCGGTGGGAACCGCGGCTCCAATACCGATGCCACAGATAATGTAGATCGCCGCGATGGCAACGCCACCGGCGATAACCGCCTTGGGGATATCGCGCGATGGGTTCTTCATCGTGCTGGCAAAGGTCGCGACCACCTCAAAGCCCATAAAGTTGAATAGGATGATTGAAAGATACGTCAGTGAGTTAGTGTCTCCCAGATCGGGGACAAATGTCTTAAACGACATATCGTTGGCAAAGCCGTTGTTGCAGGCAAACCAGATGCCGATGATTCCCACCACGGCGGTAATGAGCACCTTGATGACGGCGCCGCCATCCATGACCCAATCGGCCTCGGCCACCGGCTGCATTGCCATGACCGTGACGCCCCACACAAAGGCAAGCTCGATGGCAATTCGGACCCCAAGCGAAAATTCGATGCCCCATACCGCATTGATGACACTGGGGAACATGCAGGCGATACTTGCCACCCACAGTGGAAAGTTGACCCAATAGCACCAGGAGCAGCGTGCACACCAACGGTCTCCCAAGCCCAGGCGAACCCAGTCGTACAGGCCGCCCTCGGAATCGAACGCCGTACCGAGCTCGGCCACCACCAGGCCATAGGGAAGCAAAAACGTAATGATAAGGAAGATCCACCAGAAGAACTGCACGTTACCCATGGCAGATGCCGGAGCAGCCGCCTCGATGGTAAAGACAACGCAGATAACCGAGAGGATGACCTCGAACAGGGAGAACTTTTTACCTGCCATGGCACGCTTCCCCTACAGCAAAAAGGATGGCATCTGTACCGAAGGCGCAGCCCAAGGTAGGGTTGCAGGCCGCGTCACCGGTGCAGGTGCCATCCCAAAGAGAAGAGAGGATGCAATTGTTGGACCAACGCTCGCGGAACAGGCGCGTGTAGATAACGATACGCTGGTACATAGATACTCCGATCAAAACGGCCGCGATTGCGACCGGAATCTTTTGGCAATTGAAGACGCGTCTGACCTGGGATATTCAAGCGAACAATTGGCCTAACCCGCAATAAATCCCAGATCAGACGCGTACTCAATCAAAGAGGCGGGCACTCCGAAGTGGAGGCAACGGAGTGCCCGAAGAAAAACCCAGCCGACCAAGACATCGAATAAACCGACCATCAATGCCCCGAGATGGTCACGGTGCGATTCACCGACTGTCCGATTGATCGGCTGGGTTTCTGAGGTGCGGCAGATTGCCCTGAAAGAGGAGGGCATAGACCTTAAGGGTCATGCCCGACGATTGAAGGGCAAGGTGCCGTGCCTCGGGAAGACAGACAATTACGCGGACGGCTCCTGCTGAGTAATGCAGTGGATGTTGCCGCCACCGAAGACGACCTGCTCGGACTGAACGCCGACGCACTTGTAGACGCCCTCGCCCCAGACCTCGTCGTAGATCTTCTGGAGCGTGTCGACGGCCAGCTGGTCGTTCTCGTCGCCGTACTGCGGGACGATAACGCCGTGGTTGGTCACGAGGTAGTTCATGTAGGAGGCGATCAGCGGCTCGTCGGGGACGCGCGGCTCGGCGTTCTCGTCGGCGTCGATGGTGTCGCAGGAAGCCTGGTCCATGAACAGCGGGTTCACGGGCATGCAGAGCTTGTAGACCTTCATCTTGCGGCCCTTGGCGTCGACGGCGTTGGAGAGGGTCTCGTAGGCAGCGTGGCACTGCTCGTAGAACGGATACTCGGGATCGTCGGTCCAAATGCAGGCCATGACGCCCGGCGCGATGAACGTGGCGACGTCGTCGATGTGGCCGTTGGTCTCCTCGGGGTCGATGCCCTCCTTGACCCAGATGACCTTCTCGACACCCAGGTAATCCTTGAGGTGCTCGTCCATGTAGGCGCGAAGCTCCTCGCTCCAGGGCTCAAACTTCTTGCGGTACTTGGGCCAGATGGACTCGGGATCCTCTTCCTCCTCCAGAACCGCAGAGCAGGTGCGGCCCGGGGAAAGCAGGCACTGGTCGGTCACGACAAGGGTGCCCTCGCCGTCGACGGTGATGGAGCCGCCCTCGAGGATCATGTCGTCGGGACGATAGCGGCGGCAGCCGGAGAGCTCAGCCATCTTGAGGGCGATCTGCTCGTCCTTGTCCCACGGGAAGTACAGGCCGTCGACGAGGCCGCCGTAGGCGTTGAAGTGCCAGTGGTTGGCGCGCTTCTCGCCCTTGCCGTTGATGACGTAGGTGGCGGCAGTGTCGCGGAACCAGGCGTCGTCGGTGGTCATCTCGATGACGGTGACGTTCTCGTCGTTCTCGAAGACGGCCTTGCAGTTGGCGTAGTCGACCTGGTTGGCGCACATATAGACCGGGGTGAACTCGGAGATGGCGCGGGCGATGGCGGCATACTGCTTCTGGGCCGGCTTGGCGCCGTGGGCCCAGGTGTCGGTGCGGTGGGGCCAGCCCATCCACACGCGATCCTGCGGGGCGAACTCGGCGGGCATGAAGAAGCCGTCGGCCTTGGGGGTGGACTCGGACTCGGTGATCGTACGCATAAGATTTCCTCCAAATCGAACGATCGCTTGCTGCGGGCGGGTTACCCGCAGCCTAAAACCAAGAGATGGTAGGCGCCCGTTCCCCGGCAAAGGTCGGGGCGCCCGGTGCCGGTTTTCACGGAATCGCACCGGCAAGCGACGACGTAACCAAGTGCGCGGAGACAAAACGCACGAAGGATACGGAAGAGAGATTGGGGTGGGCGGTGGTTACCGGAGCTATCGCTCACACCCACCCCGGGGGAATGGTTAGCAAACCTGTCGCTTGGACACGCCTCCGAAGAGGCTAGAGTGCCCGGAGTCGGGAGCGACAAGCCCGACGAAGCGCGCGTTGGTACACGAGGAGGGTTGGAGCCCCAGAACCGGGTGCTCTAGTTCTCCTCGGCCTCGGCGGCCTCCTCAGCGAGACGCTGGGCTGCGAGCTCAGGGGTCAGACCCTTGTACTCGGTCTCGCGGCCCTTAGCGCTGACGACGCGGACGACCTCGCCGATGAGCACGAGCACGATGAAGATAACGATCATCGGGACCTTGTCGCCAATTTCAGCAGCGGAGAACGGGATCAGCGTGGCAACGATGGCAAGAACCAGCTCGATGCAGGGGATGGCCAGCATGACCTTCATCATGGCGCCCTTAAACGGGAACGTGAAGATGCGCTCACGGTTGGGGTCGTTCTTACGAAGGTTGAGGAACGCCGGGAACATCGGGATGTAGGTCAACAGCAGGAAGACGACAGAGGTGCCAAAGAGCATCCAGAAGACACCGTTGGAGATGGCGTCGATGGGAACGAGCTGCAGGCACAGCACCAGGGAGGCAACGACAGCGTTGACCAGGTTGGCGCCGTTGGGCATGTCGTCATCCGAGATCATCGAGGCGAAGACCTTGGGCATGTTGCCGTGCTCGGCAGCGTAGCGAGCAACGGAGTTAACGCCGAAGGACCAAGCGGCCATGTTGGCGAACAGGGTGATCAGGAAGGCGATGCAGATGACCTTAAAGATCATGGAGTCGCCCACCATGGTCTGGACTGCGACGATCATGCCGTAGTCGGGATCGATGGAGTCGGCCGGCACGGCGGCGCCGATGCCAAAGCCAGCGAACAGGTAGATCACGGCGATGGACAGGCCACCGACGATGATAGCCTTGGGGATATCGCGAGCGGGATCGGCCATGTCGTCGGTCATGGTGCAGATGACCTCGAAGCCCATGAAGTTAAAGATGATGATCGACAGGTAGCCGAGAGCGTTGGTGTTGGTGAGCTCGGGCAGGAAGGTGGCAGCGGACATGTCGTTCGCAAAACCGTTCTCCATGGCATACCAAATGCCCAAAGCGCCAACGATAACGGCAACGGCGACCTTGATGATGGCGCCACCGTTAAGGACCCACTCGGAGTCGGCCGCCTTGGAGCGGCCCATGAGGTAGACGATCCACACAAAGGCAAGATCGATACCCATCTTGGCGATCAAGTTGAACTCGACGCCAAAGACCATGCCCAAAATGTCGGGGAACATGGTAGCCAGCGAGGCGATCCACAGCGGGTAGTTGACCCAGTAGTAGTACGAGATGCGGGCGCCCCATTTGTCGCCCAGGCCATCGCGTACCCAGTCGTAAATGCCGCCCTCGCCGTCATAGGTGGTACCGAGCTCGGCGACAACCATGCCGTAGGGAAGCAGGAAGGTCAGGATCAGGAAGATCCACCAGAAGAACTGCTGGTTGCCAATGGCAGCAGCAGGAGCGGCGGCCTCGCAAACGAAGACGACGCAGATGATGGTCGAAATGACCGTCAAGAAGGAAAGCTTTTTCTTTCCGTCGCTCATGATGAGCTCCTTCGCTCAGTCTTGGACAGATCCGAGGCCCTAAGGTATTAAGGCAATTGCTTGGGCCTCGGTGAGCGGGCGACAGGAGACGAGCATCCGCCGCCCGCAAACGTGCTTTTAGAAGCCTTGAGGCTTAGAGCTGCTCGAGAGCCTCGAGAGCGGCGTGGAGCTCAGCCTTGGCGGAGTACTCGACACCCTCGTCGTTGAGCGGGGTGCGCTTGCCCAGGGCGGCAAGGAGAGCACGGATGGAGTGCTTGCGGTTCTCGGCCTCGACCCAGCACAGGGAGCGCTCGGGATCGTCCATGACTTCGTCGACGACCTCCTCGTTGCGGGTGGCCGGCAGGCAGTGCATGAACTTGGAGTTGGGGCCGGCAAAGTTCATCATGTCCATGGTGACCTGATACTTGGGATAGAACACGTCCATGTAGTTCTCGCCCGAGACCTCCTCGTCGTACAGGCCATACCACACGTCGGTGTAGATGAAGTCGGCGCCCTTGATGCACTCGATGTCGTCGGAGATGACGACAGAGCCGCCGGAGACCTTGCAGTTCTCCTCGGCGATGGCCATCATCTGCTTGCCGAACTCGGCGCGCTCCTCGACGGTGCCAACGTGCAGGCCGCCGTCGGGGATCTGGTGGCCCTTAGGTCCAAACTGGACAAACTTCATGCCGACCTTGGAGGCGATGAACATGAGGGAGACGCAGACCTGGGTGGCGTCGCCGATGAAGGCCAGGGTGCAGTCCTCGATCTTCTTGCCCTCGGGGAGGTTCTCGAGCATGGTCATGAGGTCGCCCATCTCCTGCGTGGGATGGTTGAACTCGGACATGCCGTTGATGACGGGCACAGCGGAGCCCTCGGCGAGGCCGACGACGTCCTTGTGACGGTCAACGCGAGCCATCATGATGTCGAGCAGCGAGCCCATAACGCGAGCGGTGTCGCCCAGGGACTCGTGACCGCCGAGCTGGATGGTGCCAGGGCCATAGAACTGAGCATGGCCGCCGAGGTCGGTCATAGCGGTCTCGAAGGAAAGACGAGTGCGGGTGGAGACCTGCTGGAAGATCATGCCAAGGCTCTTGTTGCGGAGCAGGTGCGGATAATAACCGTCAACCTTGATGGCCTTCTTCATTGCCAGACCAAGATCCTCGATAGCCAGGATCTGCTCTTTGGTGAAGTCGTTGGTGTCGATGAAATCCTTAGGCAGTGCCATGTCGATTTCCTTTCCGCCGGTCTTGCCGACTATTACTATGAGGCGCTCGAACATCACGCCTCGTGTTGACAAGACCATCATTCACCCGTATGCAATTTTTACCTAGTTTATTCGGGATTAAAGACCGTTCATGGAGTTACACCCCCTCTAAACCAATATAAACCCGCAGGTCAAGAGTTTACAGGGGGTTTACCATCTAGAACCGCGAACGGTATACGGCTATGCTGTATCTCGGCGCCTAATCCGCAATGAAACGAAGGGTTGAGACGTCTATATCCCACAAGGTATACAGAGCTCGGCCATAGAATAAATGAAATGGGACGGTGACAGATGAACACCCTGATGTTCTTCTATACCCTAGCGATACTCGTGATCTGTATTGTGACGGCGGTGCTCTCGCTTGCCGCCTATGCCTCGTCTCGTCGACGCTTCTTTATCTATGGCAGCGGCGTATTTATCTGCTATGCCATCGAGATGACCGAGATTTTCTTTTTTGAATACACGCTGCAAAACCAGAGTTTTCCAGCCAGCGACTATTACTCAATTACCATGCCTGTGTTGCGGACCTTTGTGGCGACCGCTTCGCAGGCTTTTATTTGGCTCATTGCCATGGATTTGCTCGACAAGCATTCAAAAAAGCAGTTTGTCATTCCCGTCGCAACGTTCTTGCTGAGCGAGCTGCTGATTATCGTCGCTGTCCCCTACGGCCCCATTCATCAATGGCTCTACTACACGATGCGTCAGGTATTCCTTGTTTTCGTGGGGCTATATATCTTTTGGACGGCACGCAAGAGCACGCAAGTCGAGCTGAAGGCACGCGTTAACAACCAACGAAAGCACCTGATTATCGGCGCTATTCTGGTCGGTTGCATCGTTGCCGAGGATTTCTACAACATTCTGATTGTCCCCATGAGTCTGGCGCCCTCTTGGCTGCAACTATATCTGTCCGAGCGCAACTTTAGCGAAAACGTCTTTGCCTGCTACTTTGCGATTCTGCTGATCATCTACTCCTACCACGTGCTTTCAATCCGCATGCAGGAGGCGCCCGAGGAAAAGAACGTCAGCGATCTTGATCGACACATCGAAGAGCAGATGCCCTTCTATCGCAACGCCTACAAGCTCTCCAACCGTGAGACCGAAGTTATGCGTCTGGTCGTACTGGGCAAATCGAACCAAGAGATCGCTGACGAGCTATTCCTTGCCGTGGGCACCGTCAAGACCCACATCCACAACATCCTGGTCAAAACCGAACAGCAAAACCGCACGACGCTCATCCTCCACTTTTGGAAGCGATAACCTGCCAAAAAGGGACAGGTTTATTTTGGCAGGTTTTATCTGGGCAAACGCCAAAAACCGCCGCGAGGGAGCTACTTTCCCTCGCGGCGGTTTTCTAGCAGTAAAACCAAGTGAGTAGGCTTTTGGCGGGATGCCGAGCACACCTCAAAACGCCACAGCCCTGACCTGCGATTTTATTGAGCACTTGCCGCGATGTGCTCGGCAGGTTCAAAAAAGTCTACTCACTTGTATCTGAGACGCACCAGATTGGCAAAAACCGCCGCGAAAGGGCCTCTGGTCCCTTCGCGGCGGTCATACGCCTCTGGTTTTGCGACGGTTTTGCCCGCTTGTTACTCGCTGTGGCAGGTGGCGATGGCGGCTCGCACCATGCCGGTGCTCATGAGGTAGGTCACCAGGAAGTAGCCGCCGTAGGATGCCAAGAAGATCGCACAGGTGAGGCCCACCGTGCCACCGATGCTCATGTGGCCGAACGTGCTCACCAGGTCGATAATCACCTTGAGCGCCACAAAGGAGTGCGCCAAGCCCACCGCCAACGGGAACAGGAAGAACACCGCTTGCTGTGCCATCACCGAATGGCGGATCTGGCGGTCGTCGCAGCCGATCTGCGCCAGCACACGATAGCTGCGGCTGCCGTCGGCCACATTGGAGAGCTGCTGGATCGACAGAATCGCCGCGCATGCAACGACCAATACAAAGCCGATGTAGATGGCTAGGTAGCTAATAAGACCGTTCATTTGCGCTGCTTGCACGTACATCTCGGAGCGTGTGATGAAGAGTCCCCACGACCCCGGCTCCTTGCCGTCAACGAGCAGATTGTCGAGCGCAGTGTCTTTAATGCTCTCGTCTGCCTCGGTCGTATCCATCCCCTGTTTGTAGTTAACGAGCAGGCTACTGGAATACGGTTGCAGATTAAGTTGGGACAACAGCTCGTCGGCAACGACGACGGTACCCGGATTACTGCCCATCGCCGAGTTGGCGATGGCCGCCGTATCTTCGTCCGACTTATCGGTTGCGGGCTTGAGCGTATGCCCGCCCAAGGTAAGGGCATGGCCGCCAGCCATATACTTGGTGTACATGTCGACCAGCTCGCCGCCCAAATCACACGTGAGCAAGTACTGGTCGCGACCAATGCTCACCGGCTCCTTGCCCATCATCTGACGCAATTTGTTGTACTGACTTGCCGGCGTCACAGACAGGCCTGTCGTGTCGGCGTTGCTACCCTCGAGCGCCTTGGGGAGCTTTTCGCCCATGGTCTTGCACATCTCACCTGGAGTCACCGAAGGATCCGAGCCGCCAAGCGGATAACTCAGATACGAATCGATCTGCACATGCTCACCGGCAACATCGGCGATATTGACCTTCTTGCCGGTCTCGACGCTGTTGTCCGCCGACTTACCATAAATACTCTCCGTATCATTGTCCGGATCGGCAAGCTCACCATGCCACGCAGAGTACAAGTCGACCGTTGCGTCGGCCGGCACCATACGATCGGCCTCAGACGGGTCAGCATACTCTTTGTAACGGTCGAGATCATCGGGCGTGTAGTAGCTATACGTCTGCGACATATCAGCCGGCGTAAAGCGCTCCAGATTCTCGTTCATCACGTTGGCTATCGACATGCCGCACGTCACCGAGGTGATGGCCAAAAACAGGATCATCGCGATGACGCCCATCGAAAAGCACACCGTGTTGACCTTGGCCGCAAGCTGGCGCACGGTAAACATGTTGAGACCGCGCCAATACACACCGCGCAGGCTCTGCAGCAGCTTGATGAGCATGCCCGAGAGTCCCCAGAACAGGGCAAAGGTGCCCACGGTAACCATAGCGGTCGTGATGCCAAACTGGTTCATGGCCTCTTGCAGCTTGTTGTCCGTCTCGGTGAGCGGGAACCCATCACGTAGCAGACGGTAATAGGCCACGCCCACCAGCACCACGCCCACGGCAAAGATGGCAATCGCAATCCAGGGGTTGCGTGTCTTGATGCTCTCGTTGCGACGTTCGGCACCCATAAGCTCGATGAGTTTGGTACAACGCACGGCGAGAAGGTTCAGCAGCAACGTGAGCACAAACATTACGAGCATGCAGGCAAGGGTCAGGTTGAACGCATGCACCGAGAAGAAGAAGTGGAAATTGGCGATCTGTGTCTTAAAGAGCGAGGCCGTAAAGAATACCATGAGCTGAGAGAGCCCCACGCCCAGCACGATGCCGGCGACAAAGGCGCCGACCGAAACGATCACGGTCTCGAGCGCCATGATCGTGGCGACGCGCCCGCGCCCCATGCCGAGTACCTGGTACAGGCCAAACTCCTTTTTGCGGCGTTTCATGATGAAGTTATTGGCATACACCATCAAAAAGGCCATGACGCCGGCCAAAAAGTACGTGAGGTAGCCGAGCATGGTACCCATGACCTCGGACAAGCCCGCTTCCTCGATGCCGGCGATGTCGACCTGCATCGAGACGGTGTTAAAGGCATAGAAGACCGTGACGCCCAGGGTGAGCGTCAACAAGTAAACGAGGTAGTCGCGGCCGGCGCGGCGGACGTTGCCCCAAGCGAGTTTACAGAGCATCGGAGCCCTCACCGCCCATCATGGCAACGACCTCCATAATGCGGTCGAAGAACTCTCGGCGGTCGGTGTCGCCGCGGCGCAGCTCGGTGAAGATCTTGCCGTCACGAATAAACAGCACACGGCTCGTGTAGCTGGCGGCAAAGCTGTCGTGCGTGACCATGAGCACCGTGGCGCGCAGGCGGCGATTCAGGGCCTCCAGGCTCTCGAGCAGCAGGCGAGCGCTCTTGGAATCGAGGGCGCCGGTGGGCTCGTCGGCCATGATCATGGTGGGGTCGGTGACAAGCGCGCGACAGGCGGCAACGCGCTGCTGCTGGCCGCCGGACATCTGGTAGGGATATTTGTCGAGCACCTGGCTCACGGACAGGCGCGCGGCCACATCCTGCACGCGGGTCGAGATCTCTGCCGAATTTGTGCGGGCGATGGTGAGCGGCAGGGCGATGTTCTCGCGTGCCGTGAGCGTATCGAGCAGGTTGGAGTCCTGGAAGATAAAGCCGAGCTCCTCGCGGCGGAACTGCGAAAGCTTAGCCTGCTTCATGCGCGTAACGTCCTGCCCGTTGATGCGGATGGTGCCGCTCGTGGCGCTATCGATGGTCGAGACACAGTTGAGCAACGTCGACTTGCCCGAGCCCGAGGCGCCCATGATGCCAACAAATTCGCCGCGGTTGACGGTAAAGCTGACGTCGTTGAGTGCGCGGGTCACGTTGCCCAGCGCTCCATATACTTTTTCGAGATTCGCGACCTCCAGTACCGGGGTCGCCATGTGCGTGGTTTGCATTCCGAGTCCTTTCTTGCGATTAGTCTACGGCATCTATAGTCGCAAGAAGCCGAGTTGGCTACCATCGATATGGCTTACGGTTGCCTTACCGTTGTGTAAGGTAGGGGTAGCCACCCTGTTACGTGTTGATGTTGAGAGAGGACTCCTGTTGAAGACTGTTCATGTTGCAGCTGGGATCATTCGCAAGGAAGGATCTGACGAGCTGCTGGCCGTGCAGCGCGGCTACGGCGATATGCAGGGACTTTGGGAGTTCCCCGGCGGCAAGCTCATGCGCGGCGAAACACCCGAAGACGCCGTGCGACGCGAGCTTATGGAAGAGCTACAGGTGAAGGTCACCAACCTGCGTGATTTCTATACCGTTGAATATGACTACCCCGATTTTCATCTCTCGATGGAGTGCTACTACTGCTCGCTGGCCGATGAATCCGATGAGCCTCAGAAACATGACCGACAGCTCGATATCCGCTGGATTCCGCGCGCCTCGCTTGCCACGGTGGAATGGATGCCCGCCGACAAGGGGCTTATCGATGCCCTGATTGAGCTGAAGGAAGATCGGCTTGAAGCTAGCGGCAGCAACAACGACGCTGGGACCGCCATGGCTGACGAGCCTGCCGCCAAACCCAAGCGCGCACCTAAGCGCCGCAGCAAGAAGCGTCCCAAGCCCGGCCTACTCGACGGCATCGATACCTCAGACCTTTCCGCCGACGAGCGTGAACTCGTGCGCCGTCGCGCCGCCATCAAAAAGTCCATGAAGGGCAACAAGCGCGCCAACACCAAGCCTGAGCTGCTCGTTCGCCAGCGTCTGCGCGCCGCGGGCCTTACGGGCTATCGCTTGGAATGGAAGGTTCCCGGCAAGCCCGACATCGCCTTCCCCGGCCGCAAGATCGCCATCTTCGTCAACGGCTGTTTTTGGCATCGCTGCCCTAAGTGCAATCCAAGCCAGCCTAAGCGCAATGTTGAGTTTTGGGAGGCAAAGTTCCGTCGCAACATCGAGCGCGACCGCGCTGCCGTGGCAGCACTCACTCAAATGGGCTGGACGCCTATAACCATCTGGGAATGCGAACTCAAAAAAGACCGCATCGACGCCACGATGGAAAAGGTCATCGAGCAGGTGCGCGCCTCAGAGCCGCAGCGCTAACAGCGAGCATTCACACGCTCCGCACGTCCGCGCCATATTCACGTCACAAACCTTAGAAAGTCCTTAAGCTCAAAACCTTTCAAGAGTGTTATTCGATACCTCTGAACTGCAGTTTCATCGTAACACCAAACCAGTTTAAGCCTTTCTTTAGCGCTTCTTTGCAGCAGCCGCGGCATAATACTGCCAGCGCACGGGACCTAGCAGCATACCCCGAGCGCAATCTTTTGGTGGACATCGAGGAGGCCGCATGAGCATGCATTCTTTCAATGACGCAGCACAGCAGCCATCCCTAAATCATGCAAACCTTTTCTCCTTCCCCCCGACACAGAGAAACGGCCTCCTCGACTCCCCCACCACAAAAGCCAAACGCTCAACCGACCAGAGCCACAACTTGCGAGCATCCTTCGAAAAGCTCCAAGCATCCCTAGACAAGGCGTTCCCCGAACAGGCAAGAGCAATCTAAGCCCATCGCGCTTTATACTGATGCCATGCGAAACATGGATCACATAGAATTGCACCGCGGAGGACGCGAAGAAGCGTTTCCCGAGACCGCCGAAGACTGGCCCTATATTGCCGAACGCGCAGAATTCGCTCGCTATCCGGGCAATTCCGTCCCCTGGCACTGGCATTCCGAAGTTGAGCTTTTCTACATGGAGCAGGGAGCGATTGACTATCGAACGCGCGCGGCTCATGAGCACGTACGCTTTGAGGAAGGGTCCGCCGGCTTTATCAACGGCGGCGTTTTGCACAGCACGCTGCAATCACCCAATTCGGCGCCAGCCATTCAAATGCTGCATATCTTTCAGCCGTCGATGCTCGGCGATCCCGCGGGACGTCTCCAAAAGCGCTACATCAACCCATTGCTTCAATGTCGAGGCGTCGATGTGCTCAAATGGTCGCCCACCAACCCCGACGATATGCCCTTTATCGATTTGCTAAAGAGTTCCTTTAACCACGACCTTCAACGGCCGCAGAACGAGATGGCGCTTCGGAATAGCTTGTCAGAGCTCTGGATTCAGATTTACGCCAAGGCCGAACCGCTCTTTTCCTCCGACGGCGCCTCTTGGATGACCGGCCGCGACGTACAGTTCAAGGGAATCCTGGACTTTATCCGCGCAAACTATGCAGCCGCTATAGATGTGCCCCAGATGGCATCTGCAGCCGGCGTAAGCGAAAGAGAGTGTTACCGCATTATCGAAACTTGTGCAGGAACGACCCCGGCGGCATATCTACGCGCATACCGCATAAACCGTGCTTGCGAACTTTTGGCACACACCACGCGAACGGTACAGACAGTCGCGCGCCAATGCGGCTTTATAACAGCAAGCCATCTTGGCCAGGTATTTAAAGAACAAATGGGGTGCACTCCTTCGAGCTATCGAGCAGCGAGGCAGAATCTCGATAGCACCAGGCAGAAATCCCGCTAGCCCTTCTTCTGTCACTGCATCAAACTTGCAGGCAAACAACAGAGAGGAGCAATCATATGAAGCACTTTGACCATATCGCATTTGACGTTGATGGGACATTGGCAGATACAGAAGAAAGCGTTCTGTCATCACTTGGCCAGATTGTCCAAGAAGAAACCGGCAAAACGCTCCCCCGACACGAGCTTGAATTTGCCCTCGGCATACCCGGCAAGAACGCCCTTGAGAAACTTGGGATCTACTCACAGG
This sequence comes from Collinsella sp., assembly GCA_046976245.1. Classification (GTDB taxonomy): domain Bacteria; phylum Actinomycetota; class Coriobacteriia; order Coriobacteriales; family Coriobacteriaceae; genus Collinsella. The sequence goes on from JBKWEB010000003.1 coordinate 55,141, forward strand.
CAACGCTGGATCGCTGGTGCCAAGTTGCCGCCAGCTTTAAAAGCACCATCAGCGTGTTTCCCGGCTTGCACGAAGTTATCGCAACACTCTCCGACAACGGCTGCAAACTTGGCATCGTCTCCTCACGTGCGCGCGACGAATACGCAAAAGAAATTGCACCCCTTGGCTTCGATAAGTATTTTGAGCACATCATCCTTGTCGAAGACACAACCGAACATAAACCCGCACCCGCTCCCATGCTCGAATATCTCCGGCGTACGGGCGCGAATCCTGGCAACGTCGTCTACGTTGGCGACACCGTCTACGACGAACAATGCGCAACTTCGGCAGGGGTCAGTTTTGCCAGAGCGGCATGGGGATCACACCAAGACATCCCAAACGCCACCTACAACCTCAAAACCCCCAACGACCTGCTAACCCTAACAACCAAGTAACCCCCGCGCCCCACCCTTTCAGACCTAACGCCACAAGGGCGACGACCTCGAGTAGGTCAACTTGGGAGGGACGAGGGCTTAGTTCCCCAATCTTTCCGCAGGGGCAAAAGCCTCGCCGCACGAAGTGCGCAGCGAGGCTTTTTGCATGCCCGAGGACGATTGGGGAACTAAGCCCTCGTCCCTCCCCGGGATATGTAGCGAGTCGGAGTACCCTTGCTGTTACTCTGCTTTGCCCACAGAGTTGAGGTTGGTCATGCGGATCTTAACCAGCTCGGTGATCTCGCGCATACCCTCCTTGGCCGGCTTCTTGGGATCGAAGCAGGCGGGGTTCTCGGCCATGTAGGCCATGAAGCCCTTGGTGTAGGCCTGACGCAGCTCGGTGGCGTAGTTAACCTTGCAGATGCCGTTCTTCACAGCCTCGGCAACCTGCTCATCGGGCACACCGGAAGTGCCGTGCAGAACCAGCGGCACGTCGACGGCGTCGCGGATGGCCTTGACCACGGACTGCTCGATGTGCGGATCGCTCGTGTACACACCGTGGCTGGTGCCAACGCCAATAGCGAGAGAGGTGCAGCCAGTGCGCTCGACGAACTCCTTGGCCTCAGCAGGATCGGTGTAGGGGCTCTCGCCCTCAACTGCGGGACCGTCGTCCTCCTTGCCACCAACCTTACCGAGCTCGGCCTCGACGGGCACGCCCATGGCGCGGCCAGCGTCGGCGACGGACTTGGTCAGGGCAATGTTGTCCTCGAAGGACTCGTGCGAACCGTCGATCATGACAGAGGTGTAGCCAGTGCGGAAAGCCTGCATGCAGCGGTCATAGCCATCGCCGTGATCGAGGTGCAGAGCGACGGGCACGGAAGCGCGCTCGGCGGCAGCCTTGACCATGCCGTAGAAGTAGTCCAGACCAGCGGTCTTGATGGTGCCCGGGGTGGTCTGCATGATGACGGGGGACTTGGTCTCCTCGGCAGCGGCCAGAACGGCCATAACAAACTCGAGGTTCTCGACGTTGAAAGCACCAACAGCGTAGTGGCCGGCCTGAGCGTCCTTGAGCATCTTTTCGGTGGTAACAAGTGCCATGAGCGTTTGCTCCTCTCCCTCGCCCGCATCTGGACGTCGGGCGTAGTTGTTCACAAGGCGTTTACCTTGCGTTTTGCTGCGCTCATTGTATGAAATTCAGCAGCTTTGCACGTGCGAGATATTGAGCCGATGCAGGTCAATACAGTCGTTTTTGAAAAGTAAACGGAAGGAATTTGAGCCGAGTGGACATGTTCGATATTGAATTTTGAGCGTTCAGCGTCTTTCTTTTATAGAAAAGATAAGTAATCGAAAGGTATTTTCTTACTCAAAAAGAAAATGAACGAAAATAGAGTCAACACAATTCCTGCAAATTTAGCCGAGAATGGAGCAGCTATGGCCCACGCAACAACCCGAGCCTTCGCCGATGAGCGTCGTGCCGCCATCATGGAGATGCTTGAGCATAATGCCTCGGTGCAGGTAGCAGAAATCGCCCAGACCTTTGGCGTGTCCTCCGTCACCGCCCGCGCCGACCTGGATGCGCTCGCCGAAGCAGGCAAGCTGCGCCGCACACATGGTGGTGCCGTATCGCTCCACAAGCGTCTGACTGTCTCCACGCAGGATCGCCGCATCAATGTCAACGTCGCCGCCAAGCAGGCCATCGCGCAAAGCGCCATCGAGCTCGTCAACGACGGCGACACGCTGCTCGTCGACTCGGGCACCACGGCGCTCGAGTTCGTCCGGCTCCTCGATCAACGCGACGGCATCACCGTTATCACGGCCGACATTACCATCGCCGATTATATCGACGAGAGCATGCCCTCGGTCGATGTCGTCATGCTGGGCGGGGCACTGCGCAAAGGCCATCGCTATCTGTACGGCCCACTTACCATGCAGGCGCTCCAAATGGTCCACGCCGACCTTGCTGTCATGTGCCCTGGCGCTTTTGTTCCCGGCTGCGGCTTTACGACCGACTTTCCCCAGATGGCCGAGACCAAAGCGGCTATGGTCGGTGCCGCCCGTCAAAGCGTCGCTCTCATGGACGCCAGCAAGGTCAACGGACGCGGCATGTACCGTTTTGCCGAGCTGACCGATGTCGACACCATCGTGATGGACCGTGACCCCGATCATGCTGTCGCCACCTCAATCGCCGAGGCCACCGACAGCGACCACCCAAATCTCGTCATCGCCGGCGCTTAAACAAAAACCACCACAAAGGTGCTTGTCCCCTTTGTAGTGGTTGTGATGGTTGAGCGTCAAAAGTGAACGTGTCGCTACTTGGAAAGCTCGTCGGCGAGGGCTTCGATCTGGGCGCGCGATGCGTCGTTAAGCGAACCCAGAACGGTCACCTTGTTCTGCGTCAGGGTGATGTCCTTCATGCTCTCGAGTTCTTTGGTCATGACCTTGGCTGCCGCGGGCGCCCAGGAACCGGCCTCGACGAGTGCCACCGTGCGGTTCTGGTAGGCATGCTCGGCGAGCGTGTGGATGAAGGTGCTCATGAACGGGAAAATCTCACCCTGGTAGGTGATGGAAGCGAGCACCAGACGGTCATAGCGGAACGCGTCCTCAACGGCCTCGGCCATGTCATCGCGAGCCAGGTCAAAGACGGAGACCTTCTGGCCGCGAGCCTCGAGCGCCACGGCGAGCTCCTCGACGGCAGCTTTCAGGTGACCGTAGACGCTCGCGTAGGCAATGGTGATGCCCTCGTCCTCGGGCTGGTAGCTCGACCAGGTGTTGTAGGTGTCGAGGTAATAACCCAGGTTCTCGGTCAGCACGGGGCCGTGAAGCGGGCAGATGATCTGGATGTCCAGATCGGCGGCCTTCTTGAGCACGGCCTGCACGAACTTGCCGAACTTGCCGACGATACCAAAGTAGTAACGGCGCGCCTCGCAGGCCCAGCCTTCCGGGTCCTCGATGTCGTTGGCGCCGAACTTGCCAAAGCCATCGGCACTAAAGAGCACCTTGTCGGTGGCCTCGTAGGAGAACAGCACCTCGGGCCAGTGCACGTTGGGGGCGCCGACGAAGGTCAGGCTGTGGCCACCCAGATCGAGCACGTCGCCCTCTTTGACGACCATCTTGCGCTCGGGGTAGTCGGTGCCAAAGTAGTTGACCATCATACGGAAGGCGCCCATGCTGGCCACGATCTGTGCCTGGGGATAGCGCTCCATAAAGGCGGCGATGCCAGCGGAGTGATCGGGCTCCATGTGGTGGACGACCAGGTAATCGGGCGTGCGACCGTCGAGCACGGCCTCGATGTTGCCGAGCCACTCATCAACAAAACCACCGTCGACCGAATCGGCGACAGCGATCTTCTCGCCCAAGATAACGTAGCTGTTGTATGCCATACCGTTCTCGGACACGTCGTACTGGCCCTCGAACAGGTCGATGTCGTGATCGTCGACGCCAACGTAGCGGATATCCTTGGTGATCTCCATCAGGCAAAGCCTCCTAGATAGACAAAAGAACCCGTCTATCATAGCACTCGGCTGCATCCCAACAGCCATCTGCCGGCATCCTTACCATTTGTTATTGATGTTCAACATATCACCGTTGACCTGCGGAAACTATGCGCGCGGTATCGCCGTGCTATGTCGAATGATGAGTTGGCCGGGAATACGAATGGCAACGGTTTTGCCCACCGTACCCACCTCGGGAACCGCATGCTCAAACACCTCGCGTCCGCGCTGATGAAGATCGAATCGCACGGTCGTGAGCTCGTTGTGTGCGACAAAATCGTCGAGCGAATCGTCGACACCCACCACGCTCACGTCCTCGGGTACGCGCAGGCCGCTATCGCGCAGCGCGGCGATGGCGCCATTTGCCATCTGATCGTTTGCCGCATAGATCGCCGTCATGGTGCGGTCGTGCTCGGCCAGGTACCTGCCGGCTTCGTAACCGCTGTTGGCAGACCAGTCGCCCTCGAGCGGCTCCACCGGCTCGATATGCCTGCGCTCGAGCGCGTCTTGCCAGCCGGCGCGGCGGAACTGCTCGTCCACCGAGAAGGACGGACCACCGATATAGCGGATCTGCTCGTGGCCAAGCTCAAACAGGTGATCCATAAGCAGCAGCGAGCAGCCGTAATGGTCGGAGTCGACCGTGGTCACGCGGGGATGCGCGTACATGGTGACGATAACCGTGCCGATACCCGGCAGCGGATCAAACGTCTCAAAGTCGGGCGCCATGCGGCTCATGCCGATGATGATGCCGTCCACCGGCAATGCGGCCATACGACGCGTGGCCTCGGCAAGCGAGAATTCCTCGGTCTTGGACATCTCGACCAGCGTGATGGCGCAATTATGCTCGCGAGCAGCGCTGGCGATGCCGTCGATCATTGAGAGGTTGCCAAACTTGGTCACATCGTTGACGCACAGACCGACCGAATGGTAACGGCCGTCGCGCAGCGAGCGACCAGCATAACTCGGACGAAAGCCGAGCTCTTGCATAGCGGCCTGCACGCGCTGGCGCGTCTGCTCGTTAACGTTGGGCAAGCCGTTGGCGACGCGCGAAACCGTCTGCTGCGAAACGCCAGCAGCGCGGGCGACGTCGGCCATGGAGACCGGACGCGTACCTGTATCGTTGGACGGGCGCCTTGCCACAGGATCACCTTCACCCTTGCGAGATCTGAATAGCGTGAATGCCGGCCCGGGCAGAAATACATCCCGCGCCGAGGCCCGCTATCGTCGGACGCATGTTAACGTACTCTACTTTTTCTATCTGCATCTCTTCTGCTTTATAAGTCCATACGGCAGTACCGTTCACGGCTGTATTTCTACCGATTACCAGATTCTCAAATAGTGACAAGAGTTGTGTTATGAGTACGTTAACATAGCCCGTAACGTGCGGCATTGTGAACACTTGGTTCATGCCGCTTTAAGTTGTTAACGTACTCATAACGACGCAAAACCCACCCGTGCGCGCCAAGGAAAGGACTCCCATGACCACCCCCGACGAAAAGACATTCGCCACGCTCACCAAGCTGTTTGAGGAGGAGTTTGGCCCCATCGGCGACCGCCAGGTGCTCTACGTGCACGCGCCCGGCCGTTCCGAGATCAGCGGCAACCACACCGACCACGAGGGCGGCCACGTTATCGCCGGCTCGCTCGATGTCGCCGTCGACGGCATCGCCGTGGCGACCGACACCAACAAGGTTCGCGTTGCCGACGAGGGCTACCCCACCTTTGAGATTACGCTCGACACGCTGGATGTTCAGGAGGCCGAGAAGGGCACGTCCGCGAGCCTCGTCCGCGGCATGGCCCACGAGGTCGCTGCCCTGGGCGTTGAGCCCCGCGGCTTCGACTTTGCCTTCACCTGCTCCGTCCCCTCGGGCGGCGGTCTTTCCAGCTCCGCTGCCGTCGAGGCCGCATACGGCCGCGCCATGGAGACGCTCTGGGGCGCACCCGCCATTGAGCCCGTCGCGCTTGCGCAGATGAGCCAGCGCACCGAGAACAACTACTACGGCAAGCCCTGCGGCTTGATGGACCAGGCCGCCGTGTGCCTGGGCGGCCTTGCCTACATGGACTTTGAGGACCAGGCTCAGCCTAAGACCCAGAAGCTCGAGCTCAACTTTGAGGATCACGGCTATGCGCTCGTGCTCGTTAAGGTCGGCGCCGACCACGTGGCCGCCACCGATGACTACGCCGCCGTTCCGCGCGAAATGCAAGACGTCGCCGCCGAGTTTGGCAAGGCACGCCTGTGCGAGGTGGACGTTGCCGATTTTGACGCCAAGCTCCCCGAGCTGCGCGCCAAGCTGGGCGACCGCGCCTGCCTGCGTGCCGTTCACTACTGGTACGAGAACGGTCTGGTCGATAAGCGCTGGGCGGCCCTGAACGCCGGCGACATTGACCAGTTCCTGGTCCTGACGCGCGAGTCCGGCGCCAGCTCTGCCATGTACCTGCAGAATGTCGTCGCCAAACTGGGTGCCGAGCAGCCTTCCATGTACGCGCTTGCTCTTGCCGAGCATGTGCTCGACGGCCGCGGCGCCGTCCGCATCCACGGCGGCGGCTTTGGCGGCACCATCCAGGCGTTCGTGCCGCTCGACCTGGTCGACACCTTCATCGCCAAGATGAACGGCTGGCTGGGCGAGGGCTCTGCACGCCACTACGCCATCTCTGATAAGGGGGCTTACGCAGCATGGCTGTAATGACCGACGTGCGCGACGCCGCGCAGAACCTGATCGAGTACGCCATTCACCGATCGATGATCGGACAGGACGATCGCATCTGGGCATATAACACCATTCTGGAGTGCATCGGCGCCACGGGCCCCGCGCTCGACATGACTTGGGCGCTCCAGACCGAGAAGCTCTCGCTCTTGCATCCCGATACGCTCCCCGACTTTGACCTTGAGGGCACGCTTGCCGTGCTTTCGGAGGCCGCCGTTGCCAATGGCGCCGCCGAGGATACGACCTCGGGCCGTGATCGTATCGCCATGTGCGTTATGGGCGTGCTGATGCCCAGGCCTTCGGTTGTAAACGAGGAGTTCAACGGCCGCATGGGCGTCAACGAGCCCCGCGCCGCGACCGACTGGTTCTACGGTCTGTGCTGCGACGCCGGCTACGTGCGCCGCGCCGCCATCGCGCGCAATATCAAATGGAGCACCCCCACCAACTGGGGCGACCTCGAGATTACCATCAACCTGTCAAAGCCCGAAAAGGACCCGCGCGATATTGCCGCGGCCGGCGCCGCCAAAAACACGGGCGAGAAGTATCCCGCCTGCCAGCTCTGCATCGAAAACGAAGGCTATCCCGGACGCTCCGCTGCAGCCGACGGCGGCGCCCACCCCGCCCGCCAGAATCTGCGCGTTATCCCCATTAAGCTCGACGGCGAGCGCTGGGGCTTCCAATACAGCCCGTACGCGTACTTTAACGAGCACTGCATTGCCATGAGCTCCGAGCATCGTCCGATGCACGTCGACCGCAAGGGGCTGACCTGCCTGCTCGACTTTGTCGACCTGTTCCCGCACTACTTTATTGGCTCCAACGCCGACCTGCCCATCGTGGGCGGCTCGATTCTGTCGCACGACCACTTCCAGGGCGGCGCGCACGAGTTCCCCATGATGCACGCCGCCGAGGTCTCGCAGTTTAGCATGCCCGGCTTTGACCAGGTCAGCGGTACCGTGTTGCAGTGGCCGCTTTCGGTGCTGCGACTGCGCTCGCACGACCGCGCCCAGCTGCTCGATACCGCCGAGAAGATTATCCTCGCCTGGCGCGAGTGGACCGATGAGTCGGTGGGCGTCATCGCGCACACAGCCGACGGCGTGGCCCACAACACCGTGACGCCCGTCATTCGCCGCGTGGACTCCCGCGGCAACGCCGGCGGCGAGATTTACGAGGCCTACCTGGCGCTTCGCTGCAATATCACGACCGACGAGCACCCGCTAGGCGTTTTCCACCCACATGCCGAGTACCACCACATTAAGAAGGAGAACATCGGCCTGATCGAAGTCATGGGCCTGGCCATTCTGCCGCCGCGCCTGGTTCCCGAGCTTGGCGCTGTCCGTGAGCATCTGCTGGCAGCCAAGGCCGATGCCAGCTACGACCTTGCTGGCGCGCTCGAGGGCGACGACCTTTGCCGCAGCCACGCCGCGTGGGCCGAGGACGTCTTTGCTCGCCGCGCCGATGAACTTACGACCGACAACGCCATCGATATCCTGCACGAGGAGGTGGGCGTGGTGTTTGGCCACGTGCTCGACAACGCCGGCGTCTTTAAATGGGACGAGGCAGGACGCGCCGCCCAGCAGCGCTTTATCGACTCGCTGTAGCACGCGAGCTCGAACGCACGCACTTAACAAATAGCGCCTACACGACCACGGCGCCCGCCGGCAACATCGCCGACGGGCGCCGTTTTCTGATGCAAGGGTAGCTAATTTGCACCAAAACAAGGAGTGTTCCAAACTGCCGGCAGAGAAGGAACGTCCCCAGGTGCCGACCTAAACCCCCACATTATTCGATGGAAAAACGTGGTTGCCTCACACATTATTCGATGGAAAAACGTGGTTTACTCCCACATTTTTCGATGGAAAGACCGAAACGGTCTTATACTAACCATGATCGTTAGGAGGCAGTATGCAGCGACAGCTAATGGACGCACTCATCGCTTGGAAATCTAGGGCAAACCGCAAGCCCCTCCTGCTTAAGGGGGCCCGCCAGACGGGAAAAACCTGGCTTCTTAACGAATTCGCAGGCCAGCAGTATCAAAACGTCATCCGCTTTGACTTTATGCTCGAACCGGGCGCACGTTCGCTGTTCGACGGAAGCCTTGACCCCAAACGCATCATCTCCCAGATAGAGCTCCTGCGCGGCCAGACCATAACGCCGACAGACACGCTCATCATCTTCGACGAAATCCAAGAGGCACCGCGTGGCATCACCTCGCTCAAATACTTCAACGAGCTGGCGCCGGAATACCATATCGTGGCAGCCGGCTCCTATATGGGGCTCGCGCTCCGACGCGAAAACGAGTCGTTCCCCGTCGGCAAGATCGACCAGCTCACCATGCGCCCCATGGGGTTTGTCGAGTTCGTTCGTGCCGTCGATGGCGATCCGCTCGCAGATGCCATCCTTGCCGCAGACATGGACCTGCTGACAAACGTTTCCGAAAAGCTCGAGCGCCTGCTCAAGGAATACCTCGTTGTCGGTGGCATGCCAGAAGTTGTCTCCGCTTTCTCCGCCTCCCACGATTTCATCGAGGCCCGCAGGCTTCAGCAGCAAATCATCGAAGCTTATGAATCCGATTTTGGCAAGCATGCGCCAGCCCGCATCGTCGAGCGCATGAGGCTGGTTTGGAAATCCCTTCCCGGCCAGCTCGCAAAGGAAAACAAGAAGTTCGTCTACGGCGCGCTTCGTCCCGGGGCGCGCGCACGCGATTTTGAGGAAAGCCTCCAGTGGCTCATGGACTATGGAATCGTTCATAAGGTACCACGTGTTTCCGCCCTAAGAGCACCGCTCACAAGCTACGAGGATCTCTCGGGCTTCAAGCTGTTCTGCATCGACACCGGCATCCTCGGAGCACTCTCCGGCCTCACGCCAGCCATTGTTCTGAACGGGCCCGCTGTTTTTACGGAGTTCAAAGGCTCGCTGACCGAGCAATACGTCGCACAGGAGCTTTTGCTCCAAGGCAATACTCCCGCGTATTGGTCATCCTCCTCCGGCAATGCAGAGACTGACTTTGCCATCGACCATGCGGGGACCGTGCTTCCGCTCGAGGTCAAGGCAGCAGAGAATCTCAAAGCAAAGAGCCTGAGGATTGCCTGCGAGAAGTTCAAGCTCGAGCGCTGCGTGAGAACATCGTTAGCGGCATATAGAGACGAGGGCACGCTCGTCAACATTCCGCTCTGGGAGATTGGGCAAATCGACAAGCTGGCATAGGCGCTGTGGAGGGGGTGCCCCGTAAGGAGTGTCCCAAACTGCCAGCAGAAAAGGAACGTCCCTATCTGCCGCATTCCCGAAGCAAGGCAACGCCGATGTCTTGGAAACGCCAGCGAGCGGGCCGCATTTGAGACAAGGTGACGTGAAACGAAAGGGCGCTGACCTTCTGGTCGCGCCCTTGAAGTTGAACGTCAGATTGTCCAAATGCGGCCCGCGCAGCGTCGGCAGGCTACGGCGTTTGGTAAAACGCCGTAACTCGACGCCGTAACCCTAAAGCTCCGTTACTTCAACGCTGTTGTAGACCTCGTCCCAGCGATCCATGACCAGGTGGCCGGTCTTGGGATCCATGGCGTTAAGCTTGCCGCAGGTATTGGCAGTCTTAAGTACGGTGATATCGTCGGCGCTGGCAGCAATAGCATGCGCAAAGCCGGCGATGGTCGAGTCGCCGGAACCCGTCGCGTTCACAGCGGCAATCGCGGGCGTCTTGGCGCGGAACGCACGACCCTCATGGAAGCCCACCGAGCCTGCGGCGCCCATCGAGACGACAACCCAGGGAATACCGGCAAAGCGACCATCGGCGGCAAGCGCCTCACGCAGTGCATCGACATCGTCGGTCGTAAAGGACGCGCCCAGCAGGCCATTGATCTCGGTCAGGTTGGGCTTTACGAGCTCAGGCTTGGCGTCGGACTCCAGCGCGGCCTCCAGTGAAGCGCCCGAGGTATCGAGCAGCACCTTGGCGCCCGCCTCCTCGGCAATCTTGACCAGCTCGGCGTAGTAGCCGGCATCGACACCGCGCGGCAGCGAGCCCGAAAGCGTCACGACATCCGCCTTCGCCGCGAGCTCGGCAAACTTGGCCGTAAAGGCCTCGAGCTCGGCGGGAGCAATCTGCGGACCGCTCTCCAAAAGCTCGGTCTGATTGCCCTCGTGCAGGATGTTCAGGCAAATGCGCGTCTCGCCGGCAATGGGCACAAAGTCGTTTTTGACGCCATCGGCATCCATAAGCTCGGCCATATAGGCACCCATGTGGCCACCCAGCAGACCGGTCGCGAGCACGTCGTCGCCCAGCTGCAGAAGCACGCGGCTCACGTTGAGGCCCTTACCGCCGGCGGTCTTTTCGGGCGTTACGCGGTTAACATCGTCGATGACCAGTTTGTCGAGCTGGTAACGGGTATCAATCGACGGGTTCATGGTAACGGTCAGAATCATGTTGAACTCCTGTTCCGGGGCGGCATAACCCGCCCCAAACATACGATAACTCGTTAAAGGATCTCGATCTCAAAGCCGCGGGTGACGGTCTCTCCCGGCTTGGCCACCAGGCAGCCACGCTTGTGCTCCAGAATATCGTCCTCGTCGGAGCAGGTGGACAGACCACCCCACGGTTCAACAGCCACAAAGTCGCCCTCGGGCTTGCTCCATACAATCAGGTACGGCATATCGGGGAACGTCAGGCGCACGCCCTTGTCCTCGGTTTTCTTGGTCAACGTAACCACGCGGCTCTCGAGCACGTCAAAGATGGTCTCCGCGAAGTCGAAGAGTTCGTGGGTCAGCGGCAGGTCATGGCCGATCATGGGGTTCTTGTTGCGATGCTCAACATCAATCAGGCCCGTCGAGGGAACGGCAGTACAGAGCTCGGTGGCCTCACGCTGCTCAAAACGGAGCTCATAATCGTCATAGGACTCGCCCTCGTCGAGCGGGCACTTAAAGCCGGGGTGGCCGCCCACAAAAAACGGCATGTCCTCGGTGCCCTCATTGGTCACCTCGTACGACACAGCCACCTTTTCCGAATCGATCGTGTAACGAGCAACGATCTTAAACGGATACGGGTACTGCTCGAGCAACTCGGCATGGTCGGCAGAGCTTAGGCTCAGCGCAACCATGTTGTCGCTCTGCTCCTCGAGCTTCCACTCCTGTTTGCGCGCAAAGCCGTGGCGGGCGAGCTTTACCTCGCGGCCGCCCATGGTCATTGCGTGACCGTCACGAAGGCCACCGCAGATCGGGAAGCAAATAGGTGCCTGCCCCGACCAGACCGCCGGATCACCCTGCCACAGGTACTCACGGCCGTTGGCCGCAATAGAAGTGAACGATCCGCCAGCCGTGCTCAACGCAATGCGGACAGAGCCGTTATCAAGAACAAACTCCATGGGAATCTTCTCCTTCACATATCATCTCGCACGATCCATTGTGAACGTCGTGCCTTTAGCAGAAAGGTAATGAGGCAGCGCCGCAAACAAAAGAACAATGCACGTCCAGCCCGCTGGGCCAATTGGGCTGATAGCAAACCGGCCCGCGCCCCATCACAGAAACGCGAGCCGTCAACGGACTAGTTAATTACGCCGGATACCCGCTAATCGTGGTATTCGCCGCGGTCCCACTTCTCGAGGAACTCGTCAAAGAAGTGCGGGTCAGCCTGAGCCTCGGCATCGGCCTTATTGCAGGCATCGATCTTGGCGATCAGGGCATCGTGCTCGGGGGTCTTCTCGTAGGGCTCCTCCAGGAAGGCGAGCATGATATCGGCCATCAGGAACTCGCCGGTGATCTTGCCGCCAAAGCCAACGATGTTAGCGTTGAGCTCGCGACGGGCATACAGGGCAGAGGTCATGTCGCGGACCAGGGCGCAACGGGCGCCGGGAACCTTGTTAACGGCATTGGTGATGCCAATGCCGGTGCCGCACAACGCCACACCAAAGTCGGCCTTGCCGGAGGCGACGGCCTCGCCCACGGCCTTGCCGTAGATGGGGTAGTGGGTGCGGGTATGGCTGTAGGTGCCGCAGTCGAGCACCTTGTAGCCGGCTTGCTCAAGACGGTCGGCGAGATAGATCTTCTCGTCCGTAACGATATGGTCGCAACCGATTGCGATGGTCTTCTTCATCAGAACGTCCTTTCGTCTGAATTCACAAGTTGAGGTAGAAGTTCGAGTTCTCGGTGGCTCTCGTTAGGCCATCTTGTTGAGCATGTCGACACGGATTTGGTGACGGCCACCGGCGTACTGGGCGCGCAGAAACTCGCGGGCGATCTTCTTGGCGACCTCGGTGCCCACAACGCCCGGGCCCATGGTGACCATGCGCGAGCCGTTGTGCTCGCGGGTCATGTAGGCGGAACGCTCGTCGGAAATGTTGGCGACGACCATGCCCTTGATCTTGACGGCGGCCATATAGGAGCCGACGCCGTACTTATCGAATGCGAAGCCCTGGGAATCCTTGTGCTCCAGCAGGTCCTTGGCAACGGCGGTCGCGGAATCGACAAAGTCCGCGGCAGGGGTCTCGGAATAGTCGACGACCTCGTGACCGTCGGCGATGAGCATCTCCTTGATGGACTCCTTCATCGACATACCGTCGGCATCGGAAGCGATTACAACCCTCATGACATCCTCCTTGAGAGATACGCAGGTGCGTAGTTTCTGTTTGGAAGTGTTGAATCGCGTTCAGGTCCGGGCATCTGAATGTGCGGTTCTTCACTGTTCATGTTTATTTGAACACATTCGAACAGTAACTGCAACAACTATTTGTTTATCTTTGTTCTTTTTTGAACAAATACCGTTTACGGATGATTGCTGACCGTTTGGGCCCAGCACGGACGTAGCGACCGCGTGCTCAACAAACAAAAGGGCGGCCGAGAACGCGTCTCGGCCGCCCTTCTTACGGTTGATCTTCCAAAGATCGATTTGCCGCCTACTCAGGCTGCCCACCCTTCTTGACATGCTTGGACGGAGCGCTCAAAAAGCGGCCCGTCAAATAGTTCGCTGGCCCGGAAATATCAATCCCCAACAGCGTGTGTCCCAGCCACAAAAACGCCGCGAGCACCAGCAATGGAATCACGCACGAGGTCACGATCATCACGATGACGCCTTCGATGAGATCGGTCACCTGTTGCACGATCTCGTCGGTCATCTGCTTGGCGCCGCTGGTCACCGACGTGACGAGACCCGAGGCGCCGTCGGCAAGCTGCTCAAGCACGTTCTTGGACTCTGTGGACTCGGTCTTTTTCTTGCTTGTTTTGGAGTTATCGCTATCTGCCGCACTCGCAGCGTCGGCCGCTTTTTGCTCGGCCGCCTCGATGCTCACTCGATACGTTTCGTCGACCTTTTGCGACACCCATACGCTTGCAGGCACCAAGGCCATTCCGATCATGGCGACCACCAGCACGCGAGTCGCCACGCGGCGCAGGACGGCGCTCGTGCTCCAGCGCCCGTGAATGCCGAGCGACACCGCAAAGAGCACCAGCGCAAACGGGATCAGGATGCCCAGGCCAACCGACCACAAAATGGTCAGCAAGTATTTCTCGAGGTAGAGCACGGCAAGCACGATGCCCAAGTTTCCCGAAAGCTGTGCGAGTTGTTCGGCGACCGGCGTTCCCGTATCGCCCGGCAGCGCAGTGATGCCCGCAGATAGGGCGACGCACGAGGTCGTGAGCGCCAACACGTTGCCCTTCTTTTGATCGATGACCTCGATGGTGGAGTCCCAAGTCTTGGTATCGGCAAAATGCGGACGAGCTACAAAGCCCGACAGTAGCGCCAGTACCACGAGCGCAACGATGAAGCCAATCTGCAGTTTTTTATTTGCGCACACGACATCGGACAGGCTGGGCTGCAGTTCGGCCACCGTCGTATGCTCGGTAATTTGGACGGGGCGCCCGTGAGTCATCTCGCCCGCGTCTCTCTTTTGAATCGATCCGTTGTCCGGCATTTGGATACCTCCTCATTCCGGCCTGTATTGCGGATGGAAGTATACCCACGAAGCAAAATGTCCAACAGCACCCAATAAGTTGCGGTGAAATAGGGACTGTTTTATGCCTGCTAGCCCCTATTCAGTCCCTATTTCACCGCAACTTGGAGGAGAACAGAAAAAGCCCTGCTGCGGATAGCGGCAGAGCTTTTGGAAGGGGACTTGGTTGTAAGAGTTCGTTAGGCGAGCTTAGCCTCGAGCTCGGCGATGCGCTTGTAGGCATCGATGGTAAAGCGGGTCTGCTTCTCCAGAATCATGGTGGTCATCAGGGTGTCCTGAGCGTGGGCCATGATGAAGGTCATCTCCATCTCGCCGCCGCCGGCCTCCTGCGAAAGCAGCTTGGTCTGCGTGTCGTGAGCGCCGATGAGCGCGTCGCTGGCATCCTTGTGCAGCTGCTCGGCCTTCTCAAAGTCACCCTCGCGGGCGGCATCGAGTGCAGCGAGCAGGTCGGTCTGGGCGTCACCCGCGTATGCGACGATCTCGAATCCAACCATCGAGATTTCTTCTTTGGTTGCCATATTGCGTTCCTTTCACACATGAACCAATGGAGAGCATCGCGTCCGGGCATACGCGCTGCGTTGTGTATGTCAGAAACATTAACACTCAAACAAAATAGAACAATCCAAAACGCAATATCAGGCTATGAACGGTCGATTTTCACCCGTGAACGGTTTTTAAACCATTTCGAACAATATCAAACACAAAGAAGCTCGACCCAAACAGGTCCGCACCTTAGCGCAGACCGCGTACCGTATCGCCCTCTACGAGCACACCGGGGATCAGCATGTGCTCCACGCCAGACGCACCCCCATCGGCGCCGGCAATCTTGTCGACCGCCCACATGCCGACGCGCTTGTTGTCAAAGCGCACCGTGGTCAGGCGACGGTCGGGCACGATATCGCCCAGGCTATCGTCAACACCCACCACGCTCACGTCCTGGGGCACGCACTTCCCGCGCGACTCGAGCCCGCGGATGCAGCCGTAGGCCATGGCGTCGTTGGAAGCATAAATGGCCGTACAGGTCGGATCGTCCGCCAGAGCCTGACCGGCAGCATACCCGCTCTGTGCCGTCCAATCGCCACGAACGAGTCGCGGTGGCTCAATGCCATGCGCGCGCAATGTCTCGCGCCAGCCTTCCTCGCGCCGCATGCCCGAAAGCGAGCGCTCGGGACACGAGATAAAGTGCACGGTCTTGTGTCCCTGCCCCAGCAAGTACTCGACCACTTGGCGTGAACAATCGAACTGATCGTTATCGACCGTCGAGCACAGCGGATGCTCCAGCATGGTAACGAGCACTGTCTGCATACCGGGCAGCGGTTCAAAGGTTCCAAAGTCCGCCGGCATGCGATTCATGATCACGACCATACCGTCCACTGGCAGTGCACTCATACGCGACGATGCGCTCTCAAGGGTATAGGGGTGTCCGTCTACTTTAGTGAGGGTGATGGCATAGCCATGTTTGTCGGCCGCGGCGGCAAAGCCCTCCATACGGTCGAGGTTGCCGGTACCGGTAATGTTGAACATGGCGACGCCGACGGTCTTAAACTTGCCGCGGCGCAGCGATCGACCGGCAAAATTGGGGCGATACCCCAGCTCGCGCATGGCGGCACGCACGCGTTCCTTGGTCTCGGGGCGCACGCTGGGCGAATCGTGCACGGTGCGCGAGACCGTCTGCTCCGAGACGCCCGCGAGGCGCGCTACGTCTTTGACGGATACCGATTTTTTAACAGCGGCCATAGGTCGATCTTTCTATGTCAACGATGCCATTGGTGACACCCTACGCAGTCAAATGAAACGTCTTCAAGTATATCTAACGCCTCCCCCACCATACGCTCACCACCCAAAACCTACCGTTCACCGACATTTTTGCCTCCCCGAACGGCTTTTGTCGACCAAATGTTAACGTTGCCATTGCGCAAACACAGAGCCACCGGGCGGCTCAACCGTTTACGCGTAAGGAATCGACGGTTCGCAGGCACAGGAACCACCGGTTCGCGTCTTTTTTTGTATCGCAAAATGGCAACGTCAACATTTTGGCAACCGAACGTCAAAAGCTACCATCGTTGTTAACCCACCGACTCTTAGGAGCATTGCATGGAGCAACTTATCGCCATCATCGAAAAGGGCCAGCCCTTTTTCAACGCGATCGCCCGCAACAAGTACCTCAAGGCGATTCGCGACGGCTTTATCTCCGTCATCCCCATCATCATCTTCTCGTCCATCTTCTGCCTGGTAGCCTCGGTCCCCAACATCTGGGGTTTCTACTGGCCCGATGACATCAACAACGCCCTGTGGAAGTGCTACAACTACTCCATGGGCATCCTGGCCATCGCCTGCGCCGCCACCACGGCCAAGCACTTCGCCGACGCGCAGAACCGCGACCTGCCCAAGAACAACCAGATCAACTTTATCTCGTGCATGTGCGCGGCCATCATCGGCTTCTTGCTCCTTTCGAGCGACACGATCGCCACGGACGCTGCCAGCGGCTTCAACACCACCTACCTTGGTTCCAAGGGCCTGCTGACCGCCTTCATCGCTGCGTTTGTGACCGGCATCATCTACAAGTTCTTCATTAAGCGCAACATCACCGTCAAGATGCCCGAGCAGGTTCCGCCCAACATCTCGCAGACCTTTAAGGACATCATCCCCTTCTCCGTCTGCATCACCGTCTTTTGGGTCTTTGACATCGTCTTCCGCGCTGCTTTTGGCTTCTGCTTTGCCCAGGGCGTCATCCAGGTGTTCCAGCCCCTGTTCACCGCTGCCGACGGCTATATCGGCCTCGCTGTGATCTACGGCGCCATGAGCCTGTTCTGGTTCGTCGGCGTCCACGGCCCCTCGATCGTCGAGCCCGCCATCGCCGCCGCCCTCGTTGCCAACATGACCGACAACCTGGCTGCGTTCCAGGCCGGTCAGCACGCTTCCGCTGTCCTAACCCAGGGTGCCCAGTACTTCGTCGTCTGCATGGGCGGCACCGGCGCCACGCTCGTCCTGGTCTTTATGTTCTGCTTCCTGGCCAAGTCTCAGGAGATGCGCGCCGTCGGTAAGGCCGCCATCGTCCCCGTCTGCTTCGCTGTCAACGAACCGCTGCTGTTCGCTGCGCCCATCGTGCTCAACCCCGTCTTCTTTGTCCCGTTCGTCTTTGCCCCGATCGCCAACATCTGGATCCTCAAGATCTTTATCGACTTCTTGGGCATGAACGGCTTTATGTACACCCTGCCTTGGACTGTCCCCGGCCCCATCGGCACCATCATGGGCTTGGGCTTCCAACCACTCGCCTTTGTGATGCTCGCCCTTATCCTGGTCGTCGACTTTGTTCTGTACTATCCGTTCTTCCGTGCCTACGACGCCCAGAAGTGCGCCGAGGAGGCCGAGATCTCCCAGGAGGAGCTTGCCGCCAAGAACGCCGAGAAGGCCGCCAAGCTTAACGATGCCTTCCAGGGCAAGGCCGATGCCAAGAGCGTTGCCGCCGGCGCCGCCGCCGAGGCCGTAAAGGCCGACGCCCCCGCCGCCTCCGCAGCACCCGCTGCCGAGGCAACGACCGCCAGCGACCTCAACGGCAAGCGCGTGCTCGTGCTCTGCCAGGGCGGCGGTACCTCGGGCCTGCTCGCCAACGCGCTGGCCAAGGCCGCCAAGGAGCGCGGCATCAATCTTGAGACCGCTGCCGAGGCCTATGGCAACCACGTGGACATGCTTCCCGACTTTGACCTGGTCGTCCTGGCCCCGCAGGCAGCCAGCTACCTGGCCGACCTGCAGAAGGACTGCGAGCGCGTGGGCAACAAATGCGTCGCCTGCCGCGGTAAGCAATACATCGAGCTCTCCCAGAACGGCGACAAGTCTCTCGCCTTCGTGAGCGAGCAACTCTCGAAGTAAGTAACGCTCAGGGCCAGCCGACCATCCAAGACCGGCTGGCCCTTCGATTTAGACGATTGGATCATCATGTCCGTTAACCCTGCTAGCGTCACCAACCCGCCTGCGCAGTTTCCCGAGGGCTTTGTCTTTGGCGGCGCCACCGCTGCCTACCAAGTAGAGGGCGAAACCCGCACCCACGGTAAGGGCAAGGTTGCCTGGGACGACTTCCTGGAGGCCCAGGGCCGTTTCTCTCCCGATCCCGCTTCCGACTTCTACAACCAGTACCCCGTCGACCTGGAGCTGTGCGAGGAGTTTGGCATCAACGGCATTCGCCTCTCCATCGCCTGGAGCCGCATCTTTCCCAACGGTACCGGCAAAATCAACCCCGAGAGCGTCCAGTTCTACCACGATCTCTTCGCCGAGTGCCACAAGCACCACGTTGAGCCGTTTGTCACGCTGCATCACTTTGACACGCCGCTGCCCCTCTTTGAGAAGGGCGACTTCCTCAACCGCGAGACCATCGACGCCTTTGTGGACTTTGCCACCTTCTGCTTTAAGGAGTACGCCGACCAGGTAACCTACTGGTTCACCTTTAACGAGATCTGGGCCGACGCCTCCAACACCTACATCGAGGGTACCTTCCCCGGTGGCGTCAAGGCGCATCTGGCCGAGGCCTTCCAGTGCGAGCACAACATGATGCTCGCCCACGCCAAGGCCGTGCTGGCCTTCCACAACGGCGGTTTTAAGGGCAAGATCGGCGTCATCCAGTCGTTGGAGTTTAAGTATCCGCTCAACGAGAACGACCCCGCCGACATCAAAGCCGCCAACAACGAGCACGTGCTGCAGAACCAGTTCTTGCTCGACGCCACCTTCCGCGGCGACTATGCTCCCGACACCCTCGAGTGCGCCAACCGCCTGGCGGCCATCTCGGGCGGCACCATCGAGATCCTGGACGAGGACCTCGAGATTATGCGCGAGGCCGCACCCTACAACGACTACCTGGGCGTTAACAACTACCAGTGCCGCTTCTTGAAGGCTTACGATGGCGAGAACGACCTGCACCACAACGGTACGGGCGAGAAGGGCACCGGCCGCTGGCGCGTTAAGGGTATTGGCGAGCATGTGAACAAGCCTGGTATCCCCACCACCGACTGGGACTGGATCATCTATCCCGAGGGCCTGTTCGATCTGCTCGTCTACATTAAGCAGCGCTACCCCAACTACAAGCAGATCTTCATCACCGAGAACGGCATGGGCTACAAGGACCCCTACAAGGACGGTTTTGTGGACGACCAGCCGCGCATCGACTACATCGAGCAGCACCTGCGCTGGTTGCTCAAGGCCATGGAGGTTGGCGTCAACGTAGGCGGCTACTTCCTGTGGAGCCTGCAGGATCAGTTCTCCTGGACCAATGGCTACAACAAGCGTTACGGCTTCTTCTACGTTGACTTTGAAACCCAGAAGCGCACGCCCAAGGCAAGCGCCTACTGGTATAAGCACGTGGCGCAGACCCGTCGTCTGGACTAGCGGCTTGCGGCGAGCGGTTGGCGGAGTTGCACCGCCCACATAACCTGTCCCCATTTCTCAGCCGGGGGCGGCACGTCACACGGCGCGCCGCCCCCGGCCTTTTTGGGCGGTTCGGGGTCCGTTTGTCTCAATCTGTAACATCTAGCCGAGTTTTTGGGTCCTAGCTGTTACAGATTGAGACGAACAGGATTGCTCTTTCCGAAGAATCTAAATCTGTAACACGTAGCCCGCTTTTGACCGTCTACCTGTTACAAATCGAGACAGACGGAGTAGGACCTAACCCCGTATGTCCCTAACAGTCGAGCGTTCGACCAGCGTGCTCGGCACATGAATCGCCTCGATAGACGAGCTCTCTCCAATCGCCGCCTCAAACGCAAGCTTACCGACACCGCGCAAATCAAATCGCAGCGTCGTCAGCCGATTGTGAGGAACAAGTCCCTCGAGTGCGTCGTCGATACCAACCACGCTCACGTCGTCGGGCACGGACAGGCCCGCGTTCTCGAGCGCGGCGATAACGCCCAGCGCCATCTGGTCATTTGCCGCAAGCACGGCAGTCGGCGTCTGCGACCCGCCGGCAAGCACCTCGGCCGCAATCCGCTCGCCCATGGCGTACCCACTGTCCGCACTCCAATCGCCGCGCAGCATCGGAGCGGCATCGACATGAGCACGACCCAGCGTATCGCGCCAACCGGCCTCACGAAAACGCGAGGAAATCGAGTTTTCCGGACCCGCCACAAACCGCATATTCGAGTGACCATGTTCCAGCAGATAATTGGTCAACAGCTCGCACGAACCATACTGGTCGGAGTCGATCGTCGTGCAGCGCGGATGCGCATACATGGACAGGATGACCGTTCGCACTCCCGGCTGGGGAACAAACTCCTCAAAATCGGGAGCCATGCGGTTCATGTTGAGAATCATGCCGTCGACGGGTCGCTCGACCATGCGGCGCGAGGCATCGGCAAGTGCATAGGGCTTGTCGCCGCCCATCTCGATCATAGTGACGGCAAAATCGTGCTCGCGCGCCGCTTGCATGATACCCTCGAGCGTCGCCAGGTTACCGACACGTGTGATGTTGTACATGCACAGGCCAATAGAACGATACGACCCGCCGCGCAACGCCGCTCCAGCAAAATTGGGACGAAAGCCCAGCTCTTCCATGGCGGCCAGCACACGCTCGCGCGTCTTTTCCGTCACGTTGGGCATACCGTTGACCACGCGAGACACAGTCTGGCGGCTCACGCCAGCGAGCGCCGCAACCTCTGCCGCGCTCGCCGAACGACCATTCCTTGTCTGCTGATCCATGCCTTCCACGCTAACCTGCTTCCCAACTATTCCCCGCGCCCATGGCGCATCGTACATACATTGATAACGTGCTCATGATACCCGAGCCATATACCACAACATGAAAACTTCTGTCAATCAAAACCGCTTACCGAACAAATACAACCGTTCGCGGCTGTTTGAAGTTGTTTTGTTTCTATACATCCCAACCGGATGTTAACGTGCTCATTGTCAAATGTTCACGTGCTCATTTTGGTTCTAATCATTTTAAGATAGTGTTTATCGGGCTTTTTCACCGCTGAACGCTAACCAGGGAGCCTCCTGAGCGCAAACGCACAATATCGAACAGCGAGACGAGAGGGTGTATGCATATGTCTTTGCTAAACCGCGTACAGCAGCTGCCGAAGGGCTTTGTTTGGGGCGCCGCAACCGCCGCGTACCAAACGGAAGGTTCCACGAAGGTGGCAGGCAAGGGTAAGACCATGTGGGACGATTACCTTGTCGCCCAGGGTCGCTTTTTGCCCGACCCGGCCAGTGATTTCTACAACCGCTACGAGGAGGATATCCGCCTTTCTGCCGAGCATGGACTCAACGCCATTCGTGTGTCCATCGCCTGGACCCGCATCTTCCCCAACGGCGACGATGCCGAACCCCTCGCCGAGGGCGTTAAGCACTACCACGAGCTGTTCGCCTGCTGCAAAAAGTATGGCGTCGAGCCCTATGTGTCCCTGCATCACTTTGACTCCCCCGCCGCCCTGTTCAACCAGGGCGACTGGCTCAACCGCAAGACCGTCGACGCCTATGTGCGCTATGCCGAGTTCTGCTTCCGCGAGTTCCGCGAGGTCAAGAATTGGTTCACCATCAACGAGCTCATCAGCCTCTCGCACTCCCAATACATCCAAGGCAACTTCCCGCCCAACCATCACTTTGATGTGACGAGCGGCATCCAGAGCCAGCACAACGAGCTCGTTGCCCACGCCCGCGCCGTCAACCTGTATAAGGATCTTGACGAGACCGAGCACCTGGGCGGACGCATTGGCATGGTCAACGTCCTGACGCCGGCATATCCTGCCACCGACTCGCCCGCCGACCAGCACGCCGCCGACCTGTACAACGCCTTCTACACCGACTTCATCATGGACGGCGCCTTCCTGGGTCACTACTCCGCGCGCACCCTCTCACTCATCAACGAGATTCTGCGTGCCAACAACGCCACACTTACGGTTGTGGACAGCGACATGGAGGAGCTCGCCAAGGCGGCGCCCCGCAACGATATGTTCGGCCTCAACTACTATCAGTCGGCGTTTATCGCCGCCTACGATGGCGAGTCAACCAACAGCTTTAACGGCACCGGAGACAAGGGCACCTCGTGCTTTAAGTTTAAGGGCGTCGGGCAGCAGGTCGATATGCCGGGTATCCCCACCACCGACTGGGATTGGCTCATCTACCCGCAAGGCCTCTACGACACGCTCAAGCACATCAGCGCCACCTATCCCAACCTCCCCGTCATCTATATCACCGAAAACGGCCTGGGCCACAAGGACCCCGAGCCCGACGCAAACGGCATCGTCGCCGATCCCGAGCGCATCGACTTTGTCGACCAGCACATGGAGAAGGTGCTCCAGGCGCGCGCCGAGGGCGTCGACGTCCAGGGCTACTTTATCTGGAGCCTGCAGGACCAGTTCTCGTGGGCCAATGGCTATAACAAGCGCTACGGCCTGTTCTACATCGACTTCGACACGCAAAAACGCTACATCAAGCAGTCGGCACTCTGGTACAAGGAGCTCGCCGACACTATGGCGGACGCGCAGTAGCGCATCGCCTCGCTTTCCCCCGAGAAGGGAGCGGCCCTATGCGATACAAACCCAGCCGCCCATTACAGTCTGAAATAGGCCATCGATAAATTTCGATGGCGAGCATTCGGCGCATTGCCTACGATACGGGCAAGCCCCGAGGGGCCGCCGATCGGGCACCTCCGGATGGCCGTCTGCCCCTGCCCCGTAGAGGGCCCGGGGGGTGTTGCCACCGGGGGCGCTCGCCGCTCCGGACGACTGATAGGAAACTGCCGGGCGCAAGCGCCACGGCCAGGTAATGTGGGTGTCGCGGGGAGGGGTTCCGATCGGCCTACCGATTGGAGGATACCACCGTGGCACCAATTAGAATGCCGGAAGCCGTCATCGGGCTCGATGTCGGGAAATCGTCCCACTGGGCATGCGTCGCGACTCGAGATGGCGAGGTGCTGTTGAGCACCCCCGTCGCGAACAGGGAGGACGACCTGGACTCGCTGTTCGGCCGCTTCCCCGATGCGCTCGTGGTCGTCGACCAGTCGCGCAACATAGGCGCCCTCGCGCTCGCCCGCGCCAGGGCGGCCGGGATGTCGGCGGCGTACCTGCCGGGACTCGCGGCGCACGGGGCCGCCAGGCTCTTCGCCGGCGACGCCAAGACCGACGAGCGAGACGCGATGGTCATCGCGAAGACGGCGCTTGGCATCCCCGACGCGCTCCTGCCGGTCGGAGACCCAGGTCCGACGATTGCGGCGGCGAGGGCGCTGGCCGCCCAGAGGAACTTCCTGACCTGCGAGAACACTAGGAATAAGAACCGGCTGCGCAGCATCCTGCTGGAATCGTGCCCCGCCTTCGAGGCGCTGGTCGACCTGTCCGACGGGCCCCAGCTGAGGCTCATGGCATCCCTCGGCGGGGCCTGGTCGGTAGCCGACGCCGGGCCCCGCAGGGCGGCGGCGCTCACGCGTGGGGCGGCGCGCGGTAAGATCGAGGCCCTCGTCCGCTCGACAACCTCCTCGACAAGGCCGGATGCGTCGGTCGTCGCCGCCGAGGACCGGGCGGTGAAACTGCTCGCGCGCAGGATATCCGAGAACTCGGCGGAGATCGAGGCGATCACGGCGGAGATCTCCGCCCTGCTCGAGGGCGACGATACCTACCGATGCCTCCTGACGGTGCCGGGCATCGGGCCCAAAACCGCTTCCGAGCTCGCGATCTCCATCGACATCGAAGACTTCCCCAGTCACGACAGGCTCGCGTCGTACTGCGGCTTGGCGCCGCGCAACCGCCAGTCGGGAACCTCGATCTCCTCGGTGACGGCATCGCGCCAAGGCAACAAGAGGCTGAAGAACCTGCTCATATTCTCATGTAACTGCCTTACCCGGACAGAGGGGAGATGGGGCGACTACTACACCAGGTGCCGGGAGCGGGGCATGTCGCACGGCAAGGCGCTCAAGGCGCTGGCGCGAAAGAGACTGAAGGTCATCTACGCGGTAATGCGAGACAGGGTGCCTTACGCAGCCTAGCCGAAACGCACCGAGCAGACTGAAGCCCACCGGCCTAATGGCTTGGCGTCAGCATGCCGCGATTCGGTCGCACGGAGAGCATTTCCCAGTTGACAAAACTATAGGAACACCCCCTCTCTCCCCCTGGGACCGGCCCCGCCTGCACCCGGGCTTTTAGCAAGCGGGAGACCATATAGGTTTTCAACGTCCATGCCATTAAGATTTCATGCAAAGAGGAGCGTGAACTATGGAATCGATCGTTAAGTTCTTGGAGAAAGGTCAGCCGTACTTCGACAAGGTCTCTAAGAACATCTACCTTCAGGCCATTAAAGACGGCTTTTTGGCAGCAATGCCCATCATCCTGTCTTCTTCTGTCTTCCTGCTTATTTCGACCCTGCCGGGCGTTGTCGCCACGGTCGGCGGCTTTACGCTGCCCGACTGGTGGAACGTCGACGTCGTGAACTTCTGCAACAAGGTTTACAACTTCACGATGGGCGTCGTGGGCATCATGGTCGCCGGCACCACCGCAAGCGCGCTGACCGGCTCCAAGAACCGCCGCATGCCTGCCGGCAAGGCCATCAACGCCACGAGCACCATGGTCGCCGCCATGTGCGCTATGCTCATCTTGGCCGTTACCCAGACGAGTGCCAAGATCGACGGCGCCGATGTCTCGGTGTTCTTTACCGACAACATGGGCACCAAGGGCCTGCTGAGCTCCTTTGTCGCCGCATTTGCCACGGTCAACATCTATGCCTTCTGCATTAAGCGAGACATCACCATCAAGCTGCCCAAAGAAGTCCCCGGCGCCATCGCCCAGAACTTCCGCGACATCTTCGCCTTCAGCTTCTCCATCCTGTTTGTCGCCGTCATCGACGTTATCTGCCGCACCTGCTTGGCCGTCCCGTTTGCCAACGCCATCTCCACGCTGGTGAGCCCGCTGTTCGCCGCTGCCGATTCCTACGCCGGCCTCGCCCTCATCTGGTTCATGATCCCTCTGTTCTGGTTCATGGGCATCCACGGCCCCTCGGTCGTTAAGCCTGCCCTCAACGCCGCGCTGTTTGGCAACATCACTACCAACCTCGCCACGCTGCAGGCCGGCGGTCACCCCGCCCTCGCCCTGACCGAAAACTTCGGTAACTACATCGGCGAACTCGGCGGCACCGGCGCCACGTTCATTGTCCCGATTATCTTCCTGCTCTTTATGCGCTCCAAGCAGCTCAAGGCCGTCGGCAAAGCCTCTGTCGTGCCCGTGATGTTCGCCGTCAACGAGCCGCTGCTGTTCGCCGCGCCCATCATCCTCAACCCGTACTTCCTGATCCCGTTCCTGTTTGCCCCCGTGGCCAACGTCCTCATTGGTAAGTTCTTCATCGACTTTTTGGGCATGAACGGCTTTATCTATGCCATGCCGTGGGCACTCCCCGGACCGATCGGCACCTTCATCGACACCAACTTCCAGCCGATCTCTCTGGTCCTGGTTGTCGTCCTGCTGGTCGTTGACTTCTTGATCTACTACCCGTTCTGCAAGGCCTACGACAACGTCCTGTGCAAGCAGGAGGCCGAGACCCTGGCCGAAGAAGAGGCCGAGGAGACCAAGGCCGTCAAGACCGCTGCCGCCCCCGCCGTTGAGGCTCCTGTTGTCGAGACCGCTTCTGCCACTGAGGCCTCCGCAGCTCCGTCCGCCCTTAAGGGCAAGGATCTGAGGGTTCTGGTTCTGTGCGCTGGCGCCGGCACCTCTGCACTGCTCGCCAACGCGCTTAAGGAAGGCGCCGACGAGCTGGGCATCGACATTACCGCCAACGCCGGTGCCTACGGCAGCCACTACGCCATCATGGACCAGTACAACGTCATCGTCCTGGCTCCGCAGGTTCGCACCTATTACAACGAGATGAAGGCCGACACCGACCGCCTGGGCATCACGCTGCTGTCGCCCAAGGGCAAACAGTACATCGACCTCACTAAGGATCCCAAGGGTGCCGTCGCCTGGATCGAGGAAAACCTCGAGGCATAAGACGCTGACACCACCTGCCGCTTGCAGACAATAAATGGCCCGTGCATCGATGTGTGATGCGCGGGCCATTTTGTTTAGACCGCACCCGTCCTCCTGTTCATCTCAATCTGTAACATCTAGCCGAGTTTTTGGGTCCCAGCTGTTACGGATCGAGGTGAACGCACAGGCCAAGCCAAAAATCTCAATCTGTAACATGTAGACCGCTTTTGACCGCTTAGATGTTACAGATCGAGACAAACAGATGGGTCAATCCAATCAATCTAGATCTGTAACACCTGGCTGGTCATTTCACTCCTAACTGTTACAGATCGAGACAAACGGAATAAGCCGGGCCGAATTGTCTAAATCTGTAACATCTAGCCGAGTTTTCGGGTCCCACCTGTTACAGATTTAGACGAGCAGGCCGAGCACGTCTACGCCCGCAGATCCCTTACGCTGGAACGCTCGACCAACACGCCCGAGACGAGCGTACGGCTTCTGGAGCTCGGGGCTTCCAGACCTGCGACGACCTCGTTAAGCGCACGGATGCCCAGTTCGCGGTGGCGAAACTTCACCGACGTCAGAATCGAGTTGGGAATCGTCTTGTAGAGCTCATCGTCGAAGCCGATCACGGACACGTCGTCGGGCACATTGAGCCCTTTGTCACGTAGAGCCATCATCACGCCGTTTGCCATGCAGTCGTTAGCAGCGAGGACCGCCGTGCAATCGGGCTTATCGGCAAGCACAAGGCCCGCGGCATAGCCACTATCCGCATTCCAATCGCCTTGCAGAGGCTCGGGCGGCTCAATGCCACGTGCCTCGAGTGCCGCTCGCCAACCTTTCATACGGCACTGGCTCGACAGTGATTCTTTCTTACCAGAGACGAAGTACACGTTCTTGTGCCCGTGGTTCAAGAAGTACTCGCACGCCATGCGCGCGCCGCCCTCTTGGTCGTCACTGACGGTAGAGCAGGTAGGATGTTCCATCGGTGTGATAATCACCGTCTTGAGGTCTTTCGGCGCCTCAAAGGTATCAAAGTCATCGACCATCTGGCGCAGGTTGAAAATCATGCCGTCGACGGGGAGCTGCGACATTCTACGCGCCGCTTCGGCAAGGGTCATCTTCTCCCCCGCCCGCTTTTTGATCATCGTAAGAGCAAAGCCTCGCTCTGCGGCGGCATCGGCGATACCGTCGATCATGTCCACGGCACCGCCCGACAAGTGGAACAGCACGACGCCGATGCACCCGTAACGGCCCAACTTGAGCGAACGCGCGGCAAAGTTGGCTCGAAACCCGAGCGCCTCCATGGCCGAATGAACCTTATCGCGTGTCGACTCTCGCACGCTATCGGGCTCGTTAATCACGCGCGAAACCGTCTTGAGAGAAACACCAGCGGCAATCGCCACATCATTCATTGAGACATTTTTCTTGTCCATCGTTGCCACTGCTTCTCCAGTCGGTTTTACATCGCTTGTTTTTGCGTTCTAGCATACACTACCTGCCTGACTGATAAATCAACCGTTTACCGAACAATATCGACCGCTCACCCGTATATCCTTGTTGCTCTTCCAAAAATGTCTTACGTTGTCATTAACGAAATGACAACGTTGTCATTTCGCAATGCCTTCCTTAAGCAGGAAGATTTCCGGGCAGTCCTGACCATCCATCGACGACCAGTTCCATCCACATGCATCGCGCATCAAGTAGCAAAGGAGCTCTATGGACGCCATCGTAAAGATGCTCGAAAAGCATCAACCGTTCTTTGAGAAGATCTCGAGGAACATCTACCTCCAGGCCATCAAGGACGGATTCCTTGGGTGCATGCCCATCGTCCTTACCTCTTCAATCTTCCTGCTGATCGCCACCCTTCCCGGCGTAGTTGGCATCACGCTGCCCCAGCCGCTCATCGACTGGTGCAACAAGCTGTACAACTTCACCATGGGCGTCATGGGCATCATGGTTGCCGGCACCACCGCCAAGAACTTCACGGCGTCCATGAACCGTCGCATGCCCGCCGGCAAGGTGCTCAACGACGGCTCCACTATGGTTGCCGCCCAGTGCAGCATGCTGCTGCTCGCTGTTACGCAGTTCACCACCAAGTTCAACGGCTCCGAGCTTTCGGTCTTCGATTGCACCAGCATGGGCACGCGCGGTCTGTTCTCCGCCTATATCGCCGCGTTCATTACCGTGTGGGTCTATAAGTTCTGCGTCTCGCGCGATCTGACCATTAAGCTGCCCAAGGAGGTTCCGGGCGCCATCGCACAGAACTTCCGCGACATCATCCCCTTCGGTGGCGCTGTCATCATTTGCGGCATCATCGATGTGGTTGTGCGCAACCTCATGGGCGTTCCGTTCTCCGAGCTGCTTATCAAACTGCTCTCCCCGCTCTTCACTGCGGCAGAGACCTACCCCGGACTCATCCTTATTCAGGCAGCCACCGCGTTCTTCTGGTTCATCGGTGTCCACGGCCCTTCGATTGTCCAGCCGGGCATCGACCCCATCCGTCTTGCCAACCAGGCCGAGAACCTGCAGGTTCTGCTGGCCGGTGGCCACCCCGCCCACTCCCTCACCTTTAACATGTCGCTCGTGGGTGAGTTCGGCGGCACCGGCGCCACGTTCATCGTTCCGCTTCTGCTGATTCTCTTTATGAAGTCCAAGCAGCTCAAAGCCGTCGGTAAGGCCTCGATTGTTCCTGTTGCCTTCGCCGTCAACGAACCGCTGCTCTTTGGCGCGCCCATGATCCTCAACCCCTACATGCTCATCCCCTTTGTTGCCGCCGGCTGCGTCAACGTAAGTGTTGCCAAGTTCTTTATCGACAACGTGGGCATGAACGGCTTCTCCTTCGTGGTGCCTTGGGCTACCCCTGCCCCCATCGGCATCTTCATCACCACGAACTTCCAGCTTATCGCCCTGGTATTTGTCGCGATCATCATCTTGCTGGACGCCATCATCTACCTGCCGTTCTTGAAGGCATACGATAAGCTGCTCTGCGACCAGGAAGCCGAGCGCGCCGCCGAGCTGGGTCTCGAGTCCGATGGTGCTGCCACCATCGCCGCCAGCACCTCTGCGCCCGCTGTCGAGCAGGCCACCGCTTCCGTCGAGCCGACCGCCGCTGCCGCCGACAGCAAGCCTGTCGCCGATCAGCCCGAGCCCGCCGCCGACGCATCCGCTAAGAAGGACGTCGACGGTCTGAAGGTCCTCGTCCTGTGCGCCGGCGCCGGCACCTCTGCCATGCTTGCCAATGCCATCAAGGAAGGTGCTGCGCAGACCGGAGAGAACATCGCTTCCTCCGCAGGCGCCTATGGTCAGCACACTGCCATCATGGATCAGTACGACGTCATCGTGCTCGCCCCGCAGGTTCGTAGCTACTACAACGACATGAAGGCCGACACCGATCGTCTGGGCATTAAGCTGCTCGCTCCCCGCGGTAAGGAATATATCGACCTTACCCGCGACCCCACTGGCGCCATTAAGTGGCTCCGCGAGAACCTCGACTAGGTTCCTCCCTCTGTTGGTGCCCGGATCCCCAGTTCGGGCACCTCTCCCTATTCGAATCCCACAGAAAGGATGACTCATGACCAACCCCATGCAGTTCCCCGACGGCTTTGTGTTTGGCGGCGCCACCGCTGCTTACCAGGTTGAGGGCGAGACCCGTACGCACGGCAAGGGCAAAGTGCCCTGGGACGATTTCCTGGCTGCTCAGGGCCGTTTCTCCCCCGACCCCGCAAGCGATTTCTACAACAA
The DNA here is from genome assembly GCA_046976245.1 of Collinsella sp. Taxonomy (GTDB): domain Bacteria; phylum Actinomycetota; class Coriobacteriia; order Coriobacteriales; family Coriobacteriaceae; genus Collinsella. The sequence continues at coordinate 85,349 of JBKWEB010000003.1, forward strand.
GTACCCGGTCGATATCGACCTGTGCCAGCGCTTCGGCATCAACGGCATTCGTGTCTCCATCGCTTGGAGCCGTATCTTCCCCAGCGGCACTGGTGAGATTAACCCCGAGGGTGTTGCCTTCTATCACGAGCTCTTTGCCACCTGCAATAAAGCCGGCGTTATCCCCTATGTCACGCTCGATCACTTTGATACGCCCGAGGCCTTTTACCAGAACGGCGGCGAGGGCTTCCTGACGCGCACGACGATCGACGCCTTTGTCGAGTACGCCAAGTTCTGCTTTGCCGAGTTCACCGAGGTCAAGCACTGGTTTACCTTTAACGAGATCCCCGCGACCGCCGAGGGCAGCTTTATCGTCGGCAACTGGCCGCACGGCGAGAAGTATCGCCTGGATAAGGCCTTCCAGCTCATGCACAACATGATGGTGGCCCATGCCAAGGCCGTCGTCGCCTTCCACGAGGGCGGCTTTGAGGGCGAGATCGGCATTGTCCAGAACCTGGAGCCCAAGTATCCCCTCGATCCCAACAACGCCGCCGACTGCGAGGCAGCTCGCATGGCCGACGTCATCAACAACCGCTGGGTACTCGACGCCACCTTCCGCGGCCACTATGCAGCCGACACCATGGAGGCTGCGACCAAGCTGGCCCATATCGCCGGCGGCGAGCTCGACGTCCGCGACGAGGACATCGCCGCGCTGACCGCCGCGCTCCCCTACAACGATTGCTTGGGCGTCAACACCTACAAGTGCCAGTTCCTGCGTGCTGCCGAGGGCGAAAACGACATCAACCACAATGGCACCGGCGACAAGGGCTCCTCGCGCTGGTTCCTCAAGGGCGTGGGCGAGTCATGCGTGCGCGAAGGCGTACCCACCACCGATTGGGACTGGATTATCTATCCCGAGGGCCTCTACGACCTGCTGCTCCGCATTAAGAACGATTACCCCAACTACAAGAAGATCTACATCACCGAAAACGGCATGGGCTATAAGGACGACTTTGAGGACGGCTTTATCGACGACGCCCCTCGCATCGACTACATGCGTCAGCATCTCGCATGGATCCTCAAGGCAATCGACGGCGGCGTAAACGTTGACGGCTACTTTGTGTGGTCGCTGCAGGACCAGTTCTCCTGGACCAACGGCTACAACAAGCGCTACGGCCTGTTCTACATCGACTTTGAGACCCAGAAGCGCCATCCCAAGGCAAGCGCGTACTGGTACAAGAACGTCGCGGAGACCGGCCTGCTCATGGCCTAGTTTCCGCCGCATACCCCCTGTCGGCCGCATACGAATCCCTCCACGGGTTCGCATGCGGCCTTTTTGTTTTTTGCCGAGCCGCGCGGATCGTTTGTCTCGATCTGTAACATCTAGCTGGGATTTTCGGTCCTAATTGTTACAGATTGAGACGAACGCGCAGGCCGGTCCGAATAATCTAAATCTGTAACACCTAGCCCACTTTTGACCATCTACCTGTTACAGATCGAGACAAACGCACAGGTCAATCCGCTCAATCTCGATCTGTAACATCTAGCCGAGCTTTTCGGTCCCAGTTGTTACAGATTGAGACAAACGGAATCGGCCAGGCAGAAAATCTAAATCTGTAACATCTAACGAGCATTTGATCGCCTAGTTGTTACAGATCGAGACAATCAGATGGTCAAATCCTCACTTTCCAGGCAGCTACGAAGCGCTCCTCTTTCTTAATTATTATCGGCATCACGAACACACTTCGGTATCTTTTAATGCCAAAATGATACCGAAAGCGTGTTCGAGAATACGGATAATTCCATGCGTTAGCCCAATCAAGCCCCAGGCTTACAAACTCCGTTATTGTTCAGAATGCCAATGCATTCGCGTTTGCGCGTCATTTCGCGTCACTTTGACGCGCATAATGACACGCAAATTTTTTCGTGTCATAATTTTGACGCGTAAAATGACGTGTAAAATTTTTACGTGTTATTTTTCACGTCAAATTGAAGCGAAACGGAGCATCACAATGCAAGAATCCAAAGATCTTGAATTCAAGGAATGCGTCACCAATTCGTTCCTTAAAACCGTCTCCGCTTATGCAAATGGCACGGGAGGACGCGTTCTATTTGGAATTAACGACGACGGAGAAGCCGTTGGCCTCGATGACCCCAAGCAGACCTGCCTGGATATCGAAAACAAGATTAACGATTCGATCATCCCCCAGCCCGATTACTCCCTAAAGATCGACGAGCCCGATGCAACCGTGGAGCTTACGGTCTTTCCCGGCAGATCGAAGCCTTACCTATACCGCTCGAAGGCATACAAGCGCAATGACACCGCGACCATTCCAGTTGATACCCTAGGCCTTTCGCGTCTTGTACTCGAGGGTCAAAACCTCTCCTTTGAGCAGCTCCCGGCAAACAAACAAGATTTATCTTTCACCGTTTTAGAGAATCGTCTAACAGCAAAACTTTCGCTTCAGTCATTCACAACCGATACTCTCAAAACCCTTGGCCTGCTTGATGAAACCGGAACCTACAACAACGCGGCAGAACTGCTCGCGGACGAGAATGGCTTCCCGGGTATCGACATCGCAGTGTTTGGTGAAACTATCAACCTCATTAAGCAGCGCAAGACTCTTGAACATGCATCCGTTCTAGCGGAAATTGACGGAGCCCTTGAGCTTTTCGAAGCCCAGTACTGCTACGAAGAGATCCAGGGGATGGAGCGGATCCGCAAGGAGCTCATTCCGCTCGAAGCATTCCGCGAGGCCATTACCAATGCAGTCGTTCATAGGACTTGGGATGCGCCCGCACACATCCGCATCTCGATGTTCGACGACCGTGTGGAAGTCGCTTCGCCCGGCGGCTTGCCGGCAAGCATGACCGTCGATGAATATCTGTCCGACATGCTATCCGTTAGACGCAATCGTATTCTTGCCGAAGTCTTTTTGCGCCTGGGTCTTATCGAAGCCTTTGGAACGGGCATCATGCGAATTCGCGATACCTATAAGGACAGCGTCAGAAAGCCCCGGTTTCAAGTTTCGGATAACGCCATTGTGGTAACACTTCCCCTACTCATGGATAACCCGGGGCTCAAAGGCGACGAACTTATCGTATTCGGACTGCTGAGCGGAGTACACCCTCAATCGACAAGCGAGCTTGCGGCCAAAGTCACCTTTAGTCGCTCGAAGCTTCTTCGCATCCTCAAAAAACTCGTTGAGACAGGCTTGGCGACAGTTGAAGGCACCGGCAGAGGGCAGAAGTATCGCCTGCTACGCTAGTTAGCAAATGACCTGCGTGTGTTCCTCGATGGCAGTGCGGTCCTCGGCGGTAATACCCGGCTCGCACACCACGGCGTCCAGGCTGTCCAAGCGGCAGAAGGTGTAGAAGTCGCGCTTGCCGATCTTGCTGGAGTCGGCGATCAGATAGCGCGAGTCGGCCTTGCTAAAGGCGAGCTGCTGGATGCGGCCCTCTTCCATGTTGGATGTGGACACGTCGCCGTCCAGAATGCCGTTTGCGCCGATAAACGCCGCGTCGATGCCCAGCGCACGCAGGGTATCCTCGGCCGTTGGCCCCACAAAAGCGGCAGTGCGGCGACGGTACATACCGCCCACCAGACACAGATCGCAGTCCTCGCGCTCCTCGAGCAGGTTGAACACCGAAAGCGAGTTGGTCACGATGCGCAGGCGAAACGCCGGCAGCATCGAGGCCATCTGCTCAACTGTGGTGCCCGTACCCAAAAAGATGGTCGAGCCCTCTTCGATGAGCTCCACGGCACGGCGCGCAATCTGCAGCTTTTCCTCGGCATGCTTGGTACGCTTTTCGCTGTGCGAGTACTCATGGCGCAACATAGCGTGGGGACGGCCCTGTGCACTGCGGGCGCCGCCGTGCACGCGCTCGATCTCGCCCAGGCTCGCAAGCTCCTCAAGGTCACGACGAATCGTCATATCCGAGACGCCCAGTGCATCCGAAATCTCCTTAACCGAGACCGTGCCCTGCTCTTCGAGCAGCTGCCGAACCTTATCCTGTCGCTCTGCCTTAATCACGATGAATCCTCGCCGTTCTTTGCGCGCATATCATTCAAACAGTAACGAACAAATTGTATCAGACTCGTGCACGTCAAAAATGAACGCCCGCACAGCTCCAATCATCACTTTTTTGAGAAAAATACCCTCTGCTTTAGTGGGGTGTAGTGATAATCTCGCCTGTTCGCGCTACAGTTTGTCGGAAATACCTCGATGTTAGGAACCAAATGATCACTTCCGAGCTTTTCGGCACCGCGCCGTGCGGTACCCCCGTTCATCGTTACACCCTCAACGGGCCCGAGATCTGCGTTCGCATTATGGACTATGGCGCCACCGTGCTGGGTATCGATGTGCCCGACATTCCCGGCAACGTGCGCGATGTGGTGCTGGGCTTCGATAAGCTCGAGGATTACTTTGACAACCCCGCCTGCTTTGGCGCGACCATCGGACCTGTGGCCAACCGCACTGCAGGTGCCACGATCACCATCGCCGGCACGGACTGGCATATGCCCGCCAACGAGGGCACCAACAACCTGCACAGCGATCTTGAGCATGGTCTGCACAAGCGCGTATGGGACGTTGAGCTCGACGAGGTCCACAATGCCGTGCGCATGACCACCTCGCTTGAGGACGGTGAGCTGGGCCTTCCCGGCAACCGCACCTTTACGGCCGTGTTTACCGTGACGCGCACCGGCTGCTTCCGTATCGAATATGGCTGTGAGAGCGACCGCGCCACGTACGTGTCCATGACCAACCACACGTACTTTAACCTTGCCGGTCACAACGCCGGCATGGACTGTGAGCACTTCTTTGTTGCTAACGCTGCCCACTACCTGCCCATCAACGAGCAGAATATCCCCACCGGAGAGATCGCTCCGGTCGAGGGCACGCCGTTTGACTTCCGTGAGCTGCGCCCCGTCGCGCCCGGCATGGAAGCCGACGACCCGCAGATTAAGCAGGCCCGTGGCTACGACCACTGCCTGTGCATCGATGGCTATCAGTACGGCCGTAATCTGCGCCACGCGATGCACGTCGAGGAGATGTGGACCGGCCGTGAGCTGGACTATTACACCACTGCCCCGGGCGTGCAGCTCTACACCGGCAACTGGCTGGGCGACGAGCACGCCAAGGACGATGCTAACTATGGCTGGGGCGCCGGCTTTGCCCTCGAGGCCGAGATGTACCCCGACACGCCGCACCAGCCGTTGTTCCCGCAGGGCATTGTGGGCCCGGGTCACCCCTATAGCAATGTAATCGAATACCACTTTATGAGGCACTAAACCCGCAACGCGACATATCGCACAGCAACGCCCGCCGGCACCACCGCCGACGGGCGTTTTTCATCTTTTGGGCTCATTTTCGCTGTGACTGTATGAGTGACATATCAAAACTATGCCCATTTACTACGTTTAGCCCGAGATGCTCGACCATGCACCGGTTTTTGTTAAATTCGCAAGCCGTCTACCTGCACTGATAATTGTTCTCGGGGGAAGCGGGCACTGCGGGGGCGCGGCAACGGCGCGCGATTTCCGCGTCGCGGCGCTACCCTGATGCTGAATGCCGGGACGATGACCCACTGACCTGCTGACGCCTCTTCGGCCGTCCTCAAATCCGACCTGTCTCGCCCCGGCATCCGCGTCCCGGAGTCCTGCCATGACCTAATAGGAGCATGAGCGCGGACAATCGGACAAGCCAATTGGATTGTAGCGCTCCCGTCAGTGCAATGTCTGGGAGGCCCGGGCGCGGAGCAGGCGGCAGACCGAGGGGAGCGAAAATGGAAGGCGAAACGGTCATCGCGGGCGTCGACACGCACAAGGACGTGCATGTCCTGTGCCTGCTCGACGGCCTCGGGAGGAAGATCTGGAGCGGGAGCTTCGGGGCCGACCCCGAGGGCTACGACAGGCTGGCGGAGGCGATAGGCGACCCGGGGAGCTGCATGGTCGTCGGCGTCGAGGGCACGGCATCGTACGGGGCCGGGCTGACGAGGAGGCTCGTGGAGCTCGGGTACAACGTCGTCGAGGTGCTCAGGCCCAAGAGGGACAAGGCGAGGCCCGGCGAGGGGAAGAGCGACCCGCTGGACGCCGAGCGCGCGGCGCGCAAGGCGGCGTCCGGGAGGGGCTGCTCCGTGCCGAAGTCGCAGGACGGCTGGGTCGAGGCGGTGCGCCAGCTCTACGTCGCGCGCAGGCTGGCCGTCGCGACGTCCACGTCCTGCGTGGCCTGCGCGAAGTCGATGCTCACGACGGCCCCGAGCGCCCTGAGGGAGCGGTTCAGGGGCCGCGAGCGGCCGAAGGACCTCATGCCGCTGCTCGCGCGCGGGAGGAAGGCGGGCGACGCGCTCGAGGAGAGCGTGCTGGCCTCGCTGCGGTCAGTCGCGGCGGTCTGGAAGGAGGCCCGCAGCCAGGTCGAGTCCCTCGACGCGCGCATCCGCGCGCTGCTGGAGGCGAACGCGCCCGCGCTGCTCGGCGTCGAGGGCTGCGGCACCACGACCGCCGCCGCCCTGGTCGTGGCCGCCGGCGACAACCCCGGCAGGCTGAAGGGCGAGGCGGCGTTCTCGATGATGTGCGGCGCCTCCCCGATCCCCGCGTCGAGCGGGAAGACGGACCGGCACAGGCTCAACCGCGGCGGCAACCGGCAGGCGAACTGGGCGCTCTACGAGATCGCGATCAAGCGCATGGCGTACGACGAGAGGACGAGGAGGTACGTGGCGAGGCGGACCTCCGAGGGGAAGTCCCGGCGGGAGGCGGTCCGCTGCCTGAAGCGCTACATAGCGCGGGAGGTGTACCACGTGCTCATGGACCCGAACCCCGACGGCGCCGCGCCGGAAGGCCCCGAGCTCGCGAAGATGCGCAAGGCGATGCGGGTGACTCAGAAGAAAGCCGCCGCGGAGCTCGGCCTGTCCGCAGCCACACTCGGGCACTTGGAACGGGGGAAACGGCGGTCGACGAAACTGGAGAGGAGGTATTACGAGCTCCTGTGCGAATTGGAGAGAGCGCTCCCGCAAACTGCCTCTTGACAACTTATAGGAGCGTCGGTTTTGTTTTTCTCAAATTCGACATGCTCGGCGATAGCCGATCAAACGTAGTAAATGAGCATTGTTTTTGACAGGCGGCATCGCGCGCATCCCTCGCAAGGGCAAAATGATCCGTTTCCCTCCGTCCCCAAGGGATCAGTTGAACAAATTGTCGATGGGGTCGGGATTGGAGCTGAGAAGGTAGCGGATTTCTAGCTCTATGCCGAGTTCTTGCAGCTCTTTGAAGGCGGCGACGTCTGTGTCGTCTACGGCAACTGTGGGCGTCGCGGGACGCTTGCCCTCCCCTGCTTGCATGTGACCGATACTGATCTTGGTAATGGGCACACCGCCCTTGACCAGCGCGAGCGCATCCGCGGGCGACGCCACCATGATGAGAATCCATTGGCGCGGCGTTGCGGTATGAATGATGTCGATGGTCCTTTGCACCGAGAAAAACCGCGTCCACACGCCCTCGGGCGCCGCGACCCTCATAGGCGCCCACTTGCGCGAATCCGCCGCAATCTCGTCGTTGACGATTAGGACGAGGTTGGAACCCATAGCCTCGTTCCACAGCTCGACGTCTTGCCCGTAAATAAACCGGTCATCGATACGCGTGAGAAGAATCTTGGGTTGAGCCATGGCAGTCCCATTCTGTTTGAGACTCGTAAGAGCGAGACATCACGTCTCCAATATTAGTGCATTTAAAGTGAGAAAAGCCGTCAGAACACTTGCACGGATGTGCGATGTCCCGTATCATAGACAGCCGTTGACGCCTCAGTTGCGTCACCACATGGCCGCCAGCGTAGCTCAGTTGGTAGAGCACCGCTCTCGTAAAGCGGGGGTCACCGGTTCGAGCCCGGTCGCTGGCTCCATTGCACAAGATAGCCGCCTTCGGGCGGCTTTTTTGTTGCCGATTCGCCCACTCGGTGGACTTCGGATTTAATGCTTAGGGGGCGGGGATTTACCAAAGTGAAATTTTAATGAAAAGAAACCCAGCTGCAACAATTGCCATGGTGAGGGCTCGAATTGGCCATATAGATTTAAAATAGCCACGATACCTTCTCTTTTGCTGGAACGATATATCTATACAAGGTTGTGAGCGGAAAACAAAAATACGTCGATTGCTACCCGACAAACGGGTCTGGAATTGCATTCACCGGCATTTCGGGGCAGATTGATACACATGTACGAAAGGGAACCTATGTGGTGCGTTGGGTTGGAGCTGCTGCAGGCCCGATATGGATTGCGGTCTTGCGACCCGATGTCCAAATAGGTTTCTCTCTCTAGACGGGAAGTTGCTCATGGACGCCATATATGACGGAGATGACTGGGTCGATCATTATACTTGGCGCCTGGTCGGCTCGAACGACAATGGGGATGTGGTGTTTGATGGACTATGTCCAAAGCATCTCCACCCTTTTGTCTCGTCGTTAATTGAGAGTTCCGCTCGTGTTGCCCCCTACAGCTCGGCATCGCTTCATGATACGGACGTTTTGAAGATCATAAGGGAATCAATTGACGAGGGCACGATGAGCGGCTCGCTGTTTTCTCGGCTTGTGGGGCTAGATGAGATTGGCTCGAAACGACTGCTTGCGGGCGAAAAAGTGGAACTCACTTATCGGTCGATGATTTCAATCCTGCGGCTAGCCGATGTTCTTCGCAAATAAACAGCTTCCCTATTCAAAAACAGAAAACCCCGCCAAACGTGATTCCCCTAGGGAAACACGTTTGGCGGGGTCCTAGCGTGATATCCCTAGGGGAATCACGCCATCAGACGAACAGCTCAGCCGAGCAGCGCGTTACTCTTCCCAGTAAGCATCTGCAAGCAGCTTAAAGCAGATCTTCTTGACCGGCTGTGCGCCATCGCCCGGGAACTCGAGCGTGGGCATATGAGGCTCGCCGGCAACGAACAGCGCGAACTTGTCGTCGGCAAGATCGCCGGCAATCGAGGCGTCTGAATCGACCAGGTCGTAGTCGTCTTTCTCGTCAAACTCCTGGACCAGCGTCAGGCTGCCCGTGGCAACCTTAAAGGCCTCACGACCCTCGACATCGATCTGCAGGTCGTGATAGCGCTGATGCGTCTCGTAGTGGGCCTCGGCCTCGGGACGCGTCGTGGGAGCCATGACGTTCGCAAAGACCTTGTCGCCCAGAATCGGATGGCTGCCGACCTCGAGCTTCGCCGGATCGTTCTCCTCGAGCCAATCGATCAGCACGTCGAGGCCCTTGAGCATTCCGCGGTACTCCTCGATATCGCCCAGTGCACCGTAAATCATCTAAATCCCCTCTCGGATCGTTTCTTTGGCGGCTACTCGGCAAACGCATTGCCGACGCTGTTGCCGCCCACATACGTCTCGACCAGGGTAAGGTCGGGACTGAACACGACAAAGTCGGCGTCGCGCCCCGGCATAATGCTACTGCACTTATCGTCGACATGAGCGAACAAGCAATGCCGGGGCCGTCGCCCAAGCTCTTACAGCTCGGTCACGACAACGCCGTTGTAGACCTCGTCCCAACGATCCATGACCAGATGGCCGGTCATAGGATCCATGGCGTTGAGCTTGCCGCAAGTGTTGGCGGTACGCAGCACCGTCTCGTCGTCTGCGCCAGCAGCAATGGCATGCGCAAAGCCAGCGATAGTGGAGTCACCAGAGCCCGTGGCGTTAACCGCAGGGATATCGGGCGTCTTTGCGCGGAACGCACGGCCGTTGTGGAAGCCAACGGAGCCGGCAGCGCCCATGGACACGACGACCCAGGGGATATCGGAGAAGCGGGCATCAGAAGCGAGCGCGGCGCGGAGTTCGTCCACATCGTCGGTGGTAAAGCTCGTGCCCAGAAGGCCGTTAATTTCGGTCAGGTTAGGCTTAACCAGCTCAGGCTTGACCTCGGACTTAAGGGCGGCCTCGAGCGAAGCACCCGAGGTATCGAGCAGCACCTTGGCGCCGGCGTTCTCGGCAATGCCCGTGATCTTGGCATAGTAGTCTGCCTCGACACCGCGGGGCAGCGAACCCGAAATGGTGACGACGTCGGCCTTGCCCGCAAGCTCAGTAAACTTGGCGGTAAAGGCATCGAGCTCCTCGGGGGCAATTGTCGGGCCGCTCTCGAGCAGCTCGGTCTGGTTGCCGGCGTGGAGGATGTTGAGGCAAATACGAGTCTCGCCCTTGATGGGCACAAAGTCGTTGTTAATACCGTTGGCGTCCATGAGCTCGGCCATGTAAGCGCCCATGTGGCCGCCGAGTAGACCGGTTGCCACAACGTCGTCGCCCAGCTGACCCAGAACACGGGCCACGTTGAGGCCCTTGCCGCCGGCGGTCTTTTCGGGCGTCACGCGGTTGACGTCGTCGATAACGAGCTCGTCGAGCTGATAGCGCGTATCGACAGACGGGTTCATCGTAACGGTGAGGATCATTTTTAGCTCCTTATCTCGCAGGCTCCTTGTGCCTCGCGATACGAGTCGACAAAACGGAATTACAGGATCTCAATCGTGAACGAGCGAACGACGGTCTCCTTGGGCTTGGCGACAAGGCAGCCGCGCTTATGCTCAAGCACGTCGTCCTCATCGGAGCAGGTCGAGAGACCGCCCCAAGGCTCAACCGCCACAAAATCGCCCTCGGGCTTGCTCCACACAATGAGATATGGGAAGCCCTCAAAGCTCAGGCGGACGCCCTTGTCCTCGCCCTTTTTGGAAAGCGTGACCTGACGGCTCTCGAGCACGTCAAAGATGGTCTCCGCAAAATCGAAGAGCTCGTGCGACAGGGGCAGCGTCTTTCCCACCATGGGGTTCTTGGAGCGGTTTGCCACGTCAATCAATCCAGTCGAGGGAACGGCGGTGCAGAGCTCCGCAGCCTCGTCTTTCTCAAAGCGCAACTCGTAGTCCGTATAGGCCTCGCCCTCATCGAGCGGACACCTAAAGCCGGGATGACCGCCGATAAAGAACGGCATGTCCTCGGTTCCCTCGTTGGTCACCTCATAGGAGACGCGCACGGCAGTCCCCTCAAGCGCATAGCGGGCGACAAGCTTAAACGGATACGGATAATCGCTCAGCAGCGCGGCGTTATCCTCCGAAGCCAGGCACATCGCCAGCTCGTTCTCGCCTTGGCTCAGCAGCTTCCACTCCTGTTTGCGCGCAAACCCGTGGCGAGCGAGCTTTACATGATGCCCGGCAAACGTCATGGCGCTGTTGTCGCGCAAGCCTCCACAAATCGGGAAGCAAATCGGTGCCTGGCCAGACCACACGGCGGGATCGCCCTGCCACAGATACTCGCGACCTCCAGCCTCGATCGAGGTAAACGAACCGCCAGCCGTGGACACCTTAATAGAAATCGAATCGTTGGAGAGAGCGTATTCCATTGCCCATCCTTTCGAACAACTGCTTTTTTGCTCGCAAGAACCCGTCTCGGCCCTGACCAAAGGACAAACCCGCACGTTCATCGATACGTCCGGTATCCCAGCCATGCAACGGGGTACCATACAGACATTGATGCAATTACAGCTGAAAGGCCTTCTTATGCGAACCGTCATCCTCTACGCCTCGCGCCATCACGGCAATACGAAAAAGCTCGTGGACGCCATCGTCGAGGCACACCCCGAGATCGATACCCTCGACGTCAAGGCGCTCGGTAAAAACGAGTACCCCGACCTGCACGAATACCATCTGATCGGCGTCGCCACGGGCATCTATTACTCCGAGATCGACAAGGACATGGCACGCGTGCTCACTAACGTGCTGCAGCCGCAGGACAAGGTGTTTGGCCTTATGACCTACGGTGGCAAAAACAAGTGGTACGGCAAGGATATCGATGGCATCTGCCGCATGAGGCAGGCCATCTTTATGGGTGTCTACGGCTGCCCCGGCTTTGATACGTGGGGGCCGTTCAAGCTCGCCGGTGGTGTCCAAAAGGGACACCCGACCGCTGAGGAAATTAAGGGCGCTGTCGACTTCTTCGACAAGATCGAAGACGAGTATGGCGACATCATCGTCGAAGAGTACGCCAAGCGCGAGAAGCGCCTAGCATACGAGAAGGAGCATCCTGCGGGAGGCCTGGTGGCCGGCGTTAAGCGCACGGCAAAGAAGATTGCTAACAAGCTGTAACTGTGAAGGTGCTTTTGAGCGTTTAACCCATACGGCGGGTCCGAGCAGATTCGGGCCCGCCGTCTTTTTTATCGTTACTCGGTAAAGGCGTTGCCGACGCTCTGGCCGCCAACATACGTCTCGACGAGGGTGAGCTCATGGTCGAACACGACAAAGTCGGCATCGCGACCCGGCATGATGCTGCCGCACTTATCCTCGATGTGCGCGGAGCGTGCCGGCACCTCGGTTGCCATGCGAATGGCAATATCGGCGCTGGCGATGCCCCAGTCGACGATGTTCTTGACGCCCTGGGCAAGCGTGAGCACCGAGCCGGCAATGCTCTTGCCGTCAGCGAGCCAGCACAGGTTGTCCTTCATGATGACGTCCATACCACCACTGGTGTAGCTGCCCTCGGGCATGCCGCCGCAGCCCAGGCAGTCGGTGATGAGCACCGTATGCTGCCAGCCCTTTGCCTGCAGCAGCGCCTTGATGGCGGCAGGGTTTACGTGCTTGCCGTCACAGATGATCTCGGCGTAGGTCTCGGGCGTGGACATGGCAGCACCCACAACACCGGGCTCGCGGTGATGCAACCCGCGCTGGCCGTTATAGGTATGCGTAAAGCAGCTGGCACCGGCGTTGATGGCGGCGATGCACTCATCGTAGGTGGCATCGGAGTGACCGATGCTGGTCACCACACCCTTAGCGTTCAGAGCAGCCGCATAAGCAGCGGCACCGTCGCGCTCGGCCGCCATAGCGCTCTTAACGATGCGACCACCCGCAGCCTCCTGCCACTGATCGAAGACCTCCTCGGAAGGATCGATAAGATAAGCGGGGTTCTGCGCGCCCACGTGCTTCATGGTAAAGAAGGGGCCCTCCAAGTAGATGCCCTGAATGCGAGCACCGCAGAAGTCGGGGCCGCGACCCTCGTCCGCCTGAGCGATGGCGGCGCAGGCGTCCTTGATCTGCTCAACGCCGTCGGTAAACGTCGTGGGCAGCCAGCTGGTAGTACCGCGACGGGCGAGCTCGGTCGAGCTGATATCGATGCCCTCGGGGTCGTTATCGGTAGTCGAGTGGTTATAGAAGCCGTGGATGTGGGTGTCGACCATGCCCGGCGCAATCCACGAACCCGTGTAGTCCTTAATCTCGCAAGAGGGCTCATCGGTCTGCCAGGCGCCAAAGACGCCGTCCTCGACCATGAGGTAGCCGCCCAGCTGCGGGCCTGCCGGCAAGAAGAACTTGTCAGCCTTAATTGCGTATGTGCTCATATGCACTCCTTGCTTCTAAAAGCAGTTGACCATGGTGATGCTTATACCCAGCTCACCTAAAAACAAAAAGCGCCCGCCCGCCGTTATGAGCGGACGGGCGCCCTTACAGGGGGACGCGATTAAGCGGTGAAGGGGTGAATCGTCACGCCCTTGACCACGCGGTTGACCGTGCCGGTGGGGCTCGGCGTATCGGGCGTGTTGCCCACGCGCACGGAGTTGAGCAGGCTGATAGCCTGGGCAAACGTCACGAACGGCAGGGCAAGGTAGCCCTCGGGAAGCGCCTCGTAGCCCTTAAAGGTGAAGGACTCACCCTCGTAGACGGTAGCGCCATCCTGCTGAACGGCAACGGTGTGCTGAGCGATCTTGTCGCCACCGATCTCGTTGAGGATGTCGATGTCGTACTGACGGGTGTAGGCGTCGTTGTTGACGAACACGAAGACGAGCGTCTTATCGTCGACGAAGGACTTAGGTCCGTGACGATAGCCCATGGAGGTGTCGTAGGAAGTAGCAACCAGACCGTGAGCGAGCTCGAGGATCTTGAGCTGGCTCTCCTGGGCAAGGCCACCAAAGGAGCCAGAACCCAAGTAGGTCACGCGGTTGAAGTCGCCAGCCAGGTAATCGGCGATCTCAGGCTCACGGGAGATGACCTCCTCGCCCATCTTGGCAATCGTCTCGACCCACTCGGCCTTCTGCTCGTCAGAGGCAGTGTCGAAAATAAGGGTGGAGAGCAGGGTCATGCAGGTGTAGGAACCGGTCATGGCGAAGCCCTTGTCGTTGGCGCGCGGGATGAGCAGCGTCAGCGCATTGGGATCATCGGCGGACTCGACGGCGAGCTTGCCCTCGGGAGCGCAGGTGATGTTGAGGAACTTGACGTTGTGGACGAGCTCCTTGGCAACGGCAACGGCGGCAAGGCTCTCGGGGCTGTTGCCAGAGCGGGCAAAGGAAACCACGAGCGTGGGATCCTCGGCGCGTAGGAAGTCGCGCGGGGCGCTCACGATGTCGGTCGTGGCGATGGGCTTAAAGTCGTAGAGATCAGTGTTGCCAGCGTGACGCAGGTACGGGGCGCAGGTATCGCCCACGTAGTCGGACGTACCGGCACCGGTGAAGACAACGGACAGACGGCCCTCGCCCATAGCGCGAGCCTCGGCCAGGAAGGCCTCGATGGCCTCCTTGTTCTCGCGATAGATGTTGAGCGTATCACGCCAAAGCTCGGGCTGCTGAGCAATCTCGGCCGTGGTGATCTGGGCGCCGAGCTCGGTGAGCTCCTCGACACTCTTCTCGAACATTTCTAATACCTCTCTCTAGAAGTAATCCTCTGACGTGCAATTATACACCTCAGTTGGTTATCTGGTAGTAACCAGTTAAATGCAAAGAATCATCATATGGATACGATGCGAACACTAGTCGCTACGCTGGTGGTAAACCTTGTATTTAAACTGATCGGCACGAGCAACCGAGAGTGTATACTCCACAACCTCGTTTGACTCGTTATACGTAGTCCTGACCAAATCGAGCACAGGCGAGCCCTCGACAATTCCCAAAAGGTGGGCGTCGGTGGGACGGGCTATGCTCGCATAGAACTCCTCTTCGGCCACGCGTATCTTTTGCTGAAAGTCTTGCTCAATCACATCGTAAAGCGGCTTACGCTCCAGCAGCGGTCGCTTTAGGGACAAAAATTGACGAACTGGTAGATAGCTGCGTTCGACCATCATGGGCATGTTGTCGGCAGAACGAAGGCGCTTAAGCTTAAAAATGCGATCACCTATACGCAATCCCATATGCTCGGCCAGATTTTTATCGGCCTCCATCTCGCAAAACTCGAGAATTGTGGTCTCGGGGTCGCGACCCATCGCGCGCATCTGCTCGGTAAAGCTGTAGGACTGCATAAGATTGGTTGCCTTTGCCGAACGGTCGGTCACAAAGGTACCGCGACCGTGCTGCCGAACCACCAGTCCTAAACGCTCCAGTTCCTGCAGAGCCAGGCGTACCGTAGTACGCGAGAGACCATAGCGCTCCGAAAGTTCGCGCTCGGAAGGAATCATGTCACCGGCGCGATATTCATGGTCGATCTTTTCGGTCAGAATATCGACCAGCTGATCGTACAGCGGTTGCTTACGCGCTCCGATCGCCATCCTATCCTCCCATTTTCTCAAACTCGGCTACTACCTTGGGTGTTTAGCATTATCTGTCTGCCACACCCGAATCAACAAGAAAACAAAAGCCGCGCGCTCTTTCGAGCACGCGGCTTTTAACATACACATGGCTTAAGGGGTCGGGGTGTGAGCCGCGTAGGGACACACCCCTCAAGCTAGAGCCTTACCAGATGCTCGGCCAGAGACCAAGCGGGCCAGCGCCCAGGATGCCGAGGACGAAGAGCAGCAGAATACCCTTGGTCGGGGTCCAGCTGTGCTTAGCGAACATGTAGTAAAGCAGCAGCGTAAGCATAAGCGGGACGAGCTTCGGGACGATGGTGTTGAGGGTGTCGGCAACAGAGAAGTTGACCGGATCCTCGGTAACGGTGCCGTAGGTAACGGACTCCATGCCGTTGCCCAGATCGGTGACGCCGCACTCGACAGCGTTGCCGTCGGCATCGGAGGCGGTGAGGGCGTTGCCGTCCTCATCGGTCATGGCGATGGTACCGGCCTCAGCGGTCTCGGTATCGATGCCCTCCATACCGGTGAAGTTCTCGGCCTCCTTCTCGGAGACGATCACGGTAGTAGCGGAGAGGCCACGGGTGGTGCCGTTGGGGATCTGGAGGTTGATCTGGGTGCCACCCATGGTGACGACCAGGCAACCGACGACGAAGACGCCCATGATGGAAGCGGCACGCGTGAAGGCCTGCATGTTGGCAGTCAGAGCGTCAATAGCGCTGGTGCCAAGCTTGTAGGACCAGTTCATGAGCCAGAAGCGCAGAGCGAACTGGACGACGTTGAAGATCACCAGGAAGATGATCGGTGCAGCGGCGTTGCCGTTGATGGCCATGTTGGAGGTGATGCCGGCCGTGATAGGCACGAGCGTCAGCCAGAACAGGGCGTCACCGATACCACCGAGCGGGCCCATTGCGGCGACGCGGACGGCGCGGATCGTGGGGATGTCAACCTTGTTCTGCTCGAGCGAAAGCACGATGCCCATAACAAAGGTGACGAGGAACGGGTGAGTGTTGAAGAACTCCAGGTTGTGGCTCATGGAAGCCGCGAGGTCGTTCTTGTTGGTGTGGATCTTCTCCAGACCGGGGATGATGGAGTAGAGCCAGCCGGCGGCCTGCATACGCTCGTAGTTGAACGAGGCCTGCAGGAAGCAGGAGCGCCAAGCCATCTTGTTGAGGGTCTTCTGGTCGAGCTGCGGAGCAGGAGTGAGATCCTCGTAGTGCTCCGGGATCACATACTCATTAGATGCCATCTTCGAAGTCACCTCCGTCAGAAACAGCTGCACCCTTCAGCTCGGTCTGCTGCTGGAAGTCCCAGAAAGCGATACCGAAGCCGATGAGAGCGAGGATGAGCAGAGCAGGGGTTGCCAGCGAATCGTTGGCAACGGTGATGAGCGCGAGGCCAAAGCCCATGAGGAAGAAGCCCCACATATCGCGGTTCATCATTACCTTGAGCAGGACGGCGAAGCCGACGAAGCGCATCATGCCGCCTGCAGCGGAGAGACCGGTCTGCAGCCAAGTCGGGATGGCGGAAGCGATGGTCTGACCGATGGTAGCGCCAGCGATGAAGAACAGGGTGACGACGACAGCGAAGATCAGGCCGAGCAGAGCCATGGCGAAGTAGTTCAGACGCTCGATACCCTTGGTGTCAGCGTTGTGAGCCATGTTGTCCGCGGAGGACATGAGCGGCGACATAAGCGTGAAGACCAGGGTAACGCCGAGCTGACCAAGCAGAGCGAACGGAATGGCAAGGCCGACTGCCGCGTTGGGCTCGAGGCCCGTAGCGATAGCGAGAATGGCTGCCATGATGCCGCCGATGACGGCGTTAGGCGGCTGAGCGCCTCCGATCGGCATGTTGCCGATCGTCATGAGCTGATAAGTACCACCCACGAGAAGACCGGTGTTGAGGTCGCCAAGGATAAGACCGATGACGGCGCCGGTGACGATGGGCTGATAGAGAGACTCGAGGAAGTTGAACTGGTCGATTGCCGCGACGAACGTGACGATGAAGACCAGAGCGACCTGGATGATCGAGTATTCCATCTTGCTCCTCCTTTCAAAATGTATGTACGCACTTTGGATTTCACGTACAGAATGTCAGGTTTTCATTCCTGACAACGTGGATCATGAGGATTACGAGAAGAGCTTGCTCGTGTCCTCAACAGGCGTGCTCGGAACGCGCCTGATCTCCAACTCCACCCCCAATTCCTGCAGCTCTTTAAACGCAGCGACATCCTCGTCGTTAACTGCGACGGAGGTGGCGACTTGGCGCTTTCCTTCCGACATGTGCATGTTGCCGATGTTTACCTTCTTTATAGGCACACCGCCCTTGACGAGCGTAAGCACGTCTTCCGGTGTTTCGGCCACGATGAAGATCTTCTGGCGCGGGCTCGCCTTGCCAATGACGTCGATGGTCTTCTGCAGAGAGAAGAAACGCGTAGCGACGCCGGCGGGAGCGGCCATCTTCATGAGGTTCTGGCGCATGGTGTTGGTCGCCACGTCGTCGTTGGCGACGAGGATGAGGTTGGAGCCCAGAGTGGAGTTCCACTGGGTGGCAACCTGACCATGAACCAGTCGGTTATCGATGCGGGTAAGAAGAATGTTGGGTTCTGCCATGTTGATCAGCTTCCTTTCGTTATTTGCTGACGACAGTTACTTGATCTCTTGAATCGCGTAACGCGAAACGTCTACGACGGCTCCGGATCGGACTTTGATCTGGACCTTTTCGCCTTCGATGCCTTTTACGGTTCCGTAGATACCGCCGGCGAAAAGAACCTCCTGACCCGGCTTGAGCTCGGTGTGCAGCTCCTTGAAGTACTTCTGCTTCTTCTTCATGTTGATTTGCGACCAGATGGTGTAAATCAAGCCCATGATGACAAGCAGGCCTAAAAGGGCGACCGAGGAGCTCAGGACGTTGGCTCCGAAATCGGCCATTAGATGCCGTCCTCGTCGCCGAAGATATCCTCTTCCTCGGAGCCGGCAACGGATGCGACCGTCTGGGCGGTGATGCCCGTCTGGCCAACGGTCACGGCCTGCTCGCCAAGCTCGGCGAGCGTGGCATTGCCGCGGAGGAACAGAAGCTCAATAACCATGGGAAGGTTGGTGCCAGTCAGAACCTCGACGTTGTCGACATCCTGAGCAATCATCATCGACTGGTTGAACGGGGTACCACCGAGCAAGTCGGTAAAGACGAGCACGCCATCGCACTCCTCGCGCATGGCGGTAATAGCGGCGCGGAGATCCTCACCGTAGGATGCGGCCTGGTCGCCCTCAAAAGGAACGACGGTAAAAGCAGGCTGGTCGCCGGCAACCATAGCGATAGCGCTTGCAAGGCCGGGTGCGAACTGTCCATGACCGGTAAGAATAAAGCCAACCATTCAAATTTCCCTTCCGAAGGTGTGTACGATCTGAGTCCGATGATTTTCGGAAGCCAGCGGGCACTCGCCCTTAAAGCTTCTTAGAAAGCGTTCTTTGAAGACCAGTGGTTTCTAAACTGGTAGTAACCACGTGACGTGTTGTTGTCACTATATCACCCCAGAAGAGGTCGCTTTCGTTGATTCATACGGTAAAACGTTTTTGCACCGCTCACGGTGATAAATCGACCGTTTACCGGTCGTTAACACTTCTACCTGCGGTTTTGAAACCGTTTCGAAATGCTTTGGCAAAAAATCGGATCTTTTCCTGTGTCTAAACAACGCAGGGCGGCTAAAAATAGCGTGTAGAAAAATTGCAGGTCATTGTGAAGATATGTGAATTGGTCTTTTTGACTTAATACCAGTTAGAACCAGTTTCGAAAATATCGGTGAACGGTAGTTTTCGACCGTTCACCGGTTACTTGCAATCGTTTGCAGTTGTTTTCCCAGATGAATTAGGGAAACGCGATGGAGCGCTTGCGCGGGCGCGAGGCCTACCCCAGTGGTTTCGGTAACAAAAAAGCCCGCTAGAACGTTGTCCGTTCTAGCGGGCTTAATCAGGTGATCGGTTAGCGCGCAGTAGTGCAGGCAAGCCTTACGCAAACAGGCCGTAGATGCTGATGTTGGCCTTGGCATAGAGGCCGTTAGCATACTCGGTCCACTTGGAGCTGGCGCTCGAAGCCTGCGAGGAATACTGCTGGTAGGCGGTGTAATAGGCGGTCATGGCCTGCTTGTAGGTGGCGCTATCGGCCGTAAAGGCATCATCGGCAAAGGCCTTGGCATAGGTGCCGTCGGCATCCTTCCAAGTGCCCTTTGAGCTATCCCACTCGTCGCCGGCAAGGTTGATGATGTAGTCGGCATAATCCTTGCTCGCGGTGTCCTCGTTGCCGTCAGAAGGCTCGGTCGGAGCAGTCGGCATGCTTGCGGAGCTATCGCCCACCTTCTTCTTGTAGAGCTTCTGCAGCGTCGCGGACTGGCGGACGATCTGCTTGGCCTGGTCCTTGGACACGCCATACTGCGTGGCCATGGTCTTGTAGTCCGAAGTGCCGATGGAATCCTCGGCGTACTTCTTCATCTCCTTGGAAGAGACGGTAATGCCCTCGTCCTCGGCAGCATCGAGCAGAATCTTGTTGCGCACGTAGGACAGAATGACGTCGGCAGAGGGAGCGGTGTAGTTGCCATCGCCATCCTTGACGGTGTCGAGGCTGTACTGGCTCTCAATGGCCTCGCGCGCGGTGATGTCGCTCTTCTTGCCGTTGTAGCTGTAGCTTGCCACGGTCGAATCGAGCTGGTCCTCGGTGAGGGTCGCCGAGCCGACGCCCTTGCCGCCAAAACCACCGTTGCCGATAAAGAAGCCGACCACAGCAGCGATCACGATAGCGACCACAAAGGCGGCAATCATCGTCTTCTTGTGCTTGGATGCATGGTCGTCCGCGTCGGAGTCGTCGTCCTCGTCCTGTTCCTCGGGCATGAGGTTCTCGTCGGCGGCATCCGCGGCAATCTGAGCCTCCAGGCGAGCGTCCTCCTCCTCGGCCGTCGTACCGGCAGCAATGTGCTCGGCAGACGTACCGGCGACCAGATCGATCTTCTCGTCCTCGTCACCGTCGGGGCCTTCGCCGCGCTCGATGATCTGGATGCCGTCGATCTCGTCCTTCTCGTCCTTCTTTTGAATCAGACCCATATCAGTTACTCCTTGTTAGGAAACATAGTCCTCAATAGAATACGCCCGACGAGACGCCGGGCGTATTGATTCTTAGGTTATACGCAAACACTTAAGTACTATTTAGGCGTTTGCAGTCTGCATGCCTTAGGCCAGGCGTGCGATAACGGCATCGGCAAAGGTCTGCGTGCCCACAGCGCCCTCAACGGAGCCGGTCTGGGCACGACGCACGTCACCGGTAACCCGCTCGCCCTCGTCGAGCGTGGCAGATACGGCGGCACGAATGCGATTGGCAGCACCGTTCTCGCCCAAGTGATCGAGCATCATCGCAGCAGAGAGGATCTCGGCCGTGGGGTTGGCGATATCCTTGCCCGCGATATCGGGTGCGGAGCCGTGCGTAGCCTCAAAGATGGCGCAGTCGGCACCGATGTTGGAGCCGGGGGCCATACCCAAGCCGCCCACCAGGCCGGCGCACAGGTCACTCACGATGTCGCCGTACAGGTTGGGCAGCACCAGGACATCGAAGTCGTTGGGGTTCTGGACCAGGCCCATGCAGGTGGCATCGACAATCTTGTCGTTGAACTCGATATCGGGATAGTTGGCGGCCACCTCGCGCGCAACGCGCAGGAACAGGCCATCGGTCGCCTTCATGATGTTGGCCTTATGCACGGCCGTCACCTTTTTGCGGCCGCAGCGGCGGGCATACTCAAAGGCATACTCCACAATGCGGCGGCTCTTTGCGATGGAGATTGGCTTGATTGAAATGGCGGAATCCGCGGCAAAGGTCTTCTGACCCGAGCGCTCGACAAGCTGCGCGAGCTCCTCAACCTCGGCAGCGCCCTCATCGAACTCAATGCCGGCGTAGAGGTCCTCGGTGTTCTCGCGCACGATGACCAAGTCGACGTCGCGGAAGCGCGAGCCGTCGCCCGGTTGCGACAGGCAGGGGCGCACGCAGGCATACAGGTCGAAGTGCTTGCGCAGGGCCACGTTAACGCTGCGGAAACCCGTGCCGACCGGTGTGGTGATGGGGCCCTTGATGGCGACCTTGGTCTCGGCGACCGCGTCGAGCACGTGCTGGGGCAGCGGCGTGCCAAACTCGTCCATGACGCCGGCACCGGCCTCCTGGACGTTCCAGTTGATCTGGACACCGGTGGCCTCGACCACGCGGCGCATGGCCTGCGTAATCTCGGGACCGATACCGTCACCGGGGATCAGGACTACATCGTGCGCCATAATCTGTTACTCCTCGTCTTCGGCGTCGTCAGATTTTTTAACGCTAGCACGCTTCTTCTTTTTGGAGAGATCCAGGCCAAAACGTTTAACAAGCATTTCGCAAATCTCGCTCGAACGGGCCTTGAGATAGCTGCCCTTGCCGTTCTCGGCATCGAACTTAAGGCGCAGCGCAAGCTTCTCGGCGACCTCGGCGTCGATCTCGCCCTGGCCAAACTCGTACAGGCAACCGAGCATGTCGCGATACTCGAGGTCGCCGTGGTAGCACTGGATGGCCTCGTCCAGGATGGGCCAAGCCTCGCGCGAACGCTCGACGCTCGTGGCGCCCCACACGCACAGCAGGCGGAAGGCGGCATAGCGCAGCGTGGAGGAAATCTCGTCGAACAGCGCGGTCTCGGCGCCCTCAAAGGCATCACCCAGCTGCTCGGGGCAGGTGGTGGCGAGCGCCGCCAGGGCATCGAGAGCCTCCCAGCGGGTCTGAGCCTCGGGGCGGTCGAGCGCCTCGATCAGCGCGGGCACGCAGGGAACGACGCGCTGCGGATCGCGCTCGGCAAGCAGGTGCAGCACGCGGGCGGCAAACTGACGGATGCGGCGCGTGGGGCAGCCGAGCTCCTTGACCAGACGGTCGACGGCGTTCTCGTTCTCCTCTGCCAGCTGAAGCTGTGCCAGCTCCTCGTCGGTGAGCTGTTCTTCCTTGTTTTCTGCCATAGTTACCTCTTCTTACTATTTCTTAGCGTGCTTGCCAGCACCCTTGCTGTCATCGGTGACCGAGATGAGCTGTCGGTCGGCCGCGCCATTGCGACGCGCACGGCGACGTTCCTCGGCGTCGCCCGCGTCGGCGGCGGCGCGGTGAGCCTTGTTGACGTTAAAGACCTCGTCGTGCTTGCGCCACGGGCCGACGGACTCGCCAAAGCTCATCTTAAGGCCGGCGATAAAGCCGCCGAGCCAGCCGATCGGCGCAAACTGAACCAGCGGGAACAGCGAGAACACCCAGGTCAGCAGGACGACTGCCGCCGCGCCTGCAAAATTGGCAATCCAGTAGTCGCGCTTGGTGATGACGCGCTTTTCGCACGCCCACTGGCCGCACAAAAAGCCGATGTAGATCGCAAAGAGAAAGAGCACCAGCGCAAGCACCACGAACGTCCAGCTCATGGGCGCTACTCCTCGTGATGGTGGCCGCAGCAGCACTGGTGGCCGTCGTCATGGCCGTGGCCGCCGCAGCACTCGTGGTCCTCGCCATGGTGGTGGCCGCAACCGCACTCGTGGTCGTCGCCGTGCTCGCCGCAACCGCAGCCTTCCTCGTGAGCACCGTGCTCCTCGGGACGATACTGCGACCAGTCCAGACCGGCGGCGATGGCGTCGGCCTCCTCCTTGTAGAGTACCGTGATGGCCTGGGTGCCCAGCTTGGCGCCGCCAATGGCGTCGAGCATGTCGTAGAGCGTAAAGGCCACGTCGGCGCCGGGCAGCGCAAGCTCGCGATCGTCGGCATAGGCGAGCGCCAAGCGCAGGTCCTTAATGAAGTGCTCGACCATAAAACCGGGCTTGTAGTCGCCGTCGAGCGCCTTGGGAGCCAGGCTCTCCATGGCGCCGGACTTGCCGGTACCGCCCAGGATCATCTGGCGGGTCTTCTCCAGGTCAAGACCGCTCAGCTCGGCAAATGCCATGGCGTCTGCCATGCCGACCATGCAGGCGCCCAGCGACACCTGGTTGGCGAGTTTGGCAGCCTGGCCCTTGCCGGCGCCATCGAAGCAGCAGATGTTGGCCGCAAAGGTGGCAAGGATGTCGCGGACCGGCGCGATGTCGTTCTCGGTAGCACCCACGATAGCCGTGAGCGAACCGGCGATAGCGCCCGACTCGCCGCCGGTGACGGGGCAGTCAAACGCCATGCGGCCAGAAACCTGGGCGGCCTCGGCAATGTCACGGGCGAGCTCGGGCGAGCTCGTGGTGAGATCGATCAGGACCGCACCCGGCTTGGTGCACGCGAGCAGGCCGTCGCCCGCCAGGTAGAGCTCCTCGACCTCGGAGGGATAGCCCACCATGGTAAAGACGACATCGGCGTTCGCCGCGGCATCGGCCGGCGTTTCGGCCCAGACGGCGCCGCGCTCGATAAGCGCGGCAGCCTTGGACTTGGTGCGATTGTTGACCGTGACGGGATAGCCGGCATCCAGGATGTGGCCGGCGATGGGGGCACCCATGATTCCGGTGCCGATAAATGCGACGGAGAGCTTGTTTGCCATGAAACCTTTCCTTTTGGGTTGGGTGTTGTTACCAGGTTAAATACTCGGTGCCAGCGTTTCGGCCGTGACTTGAGGGCGCTTGCAGCCGCAGCGCCTGCCTACTCGCCTCGCACACGGCGCGCGATGCGGTCGGAAAGCGAGGCTTTCTCGGCACGATTCTTGCCCCAAAACGCGCAGGCCACCATGCCGGGGCCCACGTGCGAGCCAATGGTGGGACCCACGGAGCTGCGAATGATCGTGACGTCGGCGCAGCCCTCCTCCTTGCGGATGGCGGCTTCGAGCCAGTCACCGTCCTTTTCGGCATCGGCCGTCATGATGGCGATGGGCATGGTGCGGTCGGGCACGTAGTTCTCGCGGAACGACTTGAGGATGGACTTGAGCGCCTTCTTGCGGCCGCGGTTGACGCCGATCAGCGACAGCGAGCCGGCAAGGTCGTAGGAGAGCTCGGGCTTGACATCGAGCTTTGCCGTGAGCTGCGCCGCCGCGGGCGGAATGCGGCCGCCGGCAGCCAGCGCGTCAAAGCTCTCGAGCGTAAAGTAGCCGTGGACGTAGGTCTTTGCCTCGTTTGCCCAGTCGACCAGCTGCTTGGCGGTCAGTCCCGCCGAGCGCTGGCGCACGGCCTCGAGCGCCAAGAGCGCGCCGGTTGCACAGGGCAGAGCGTTGTCGACCACGTAGAGCTCAAAGTTGGGATACTCGGCGCGCACGGCATCTGCCGCCTGGCACGCGGAGTTGTAGCTCGACGACAGCGCCGAGGTAAAGCACAGGTAGACCGTGGGCGTGCCCTCCTTGGCACACTCGGTAAAGAACTCGATATAGCGACCGAGCGACACAGCCGAGGTGGACACGCGGGCACCGGCGCGCATGCGGTCGTAGAACTCCTTAGGGCTCATGCTCGACCAGATGTCGTCCGTGCGCTCCTCGCCATCGATAATGAAGGGGAAACCCAGGATATCGACATCGAGGTTCGCGGCGACCTCGGGGCTAAAGTCGCAGCAAGTATCGACGACGATGCGGCAACGGTCCGAATGACCGGCGGATGCGGCCTTGTCCATCAAAGCGACTCCTTACGTAAAAAGGCGGCCACCCGCATGGGATGGCCGCCAACCGTTAACTCATGCAAGTTAACGTATTTTACTCGTCAAGTGTTTCGATACGGGGCTTGATGATGCCATATCCACCATTCTTACGGTGATACACCACATTGATAAGGCCGGTCGTCGCGTTCTCGAACACGTAGAAGTCGTGGCCAAGCAGATCGGTCTGCACCAGCGCCTGCTCCTCAGTCATCGGGGTGACGTCGATGACCTTCTCGCGGACGAGCAGGTCGTCCTCCTCCTCGGGCAGCAGCAGGTCGGCCAGATCCTCGACGCGCTCGACCGGCACGACATCCGCGGCGCTGGCACCGCCCTGGCGGTTGTCCACGACCTTGGTCTTGAACTTGCGCAGCTGGCGGGTGACCTTATCGGCGGAGAGGTCGATGGCGGCGTACATATCTGCACCGTGCTCGGCAACGCGAATCACCGAACCGCGGGCACGAACCGTGACCTCGACGATTGCCGGGTTGGGGTTCGAGGGGTTCTTCTCATAGCGAAGTACAACGTCGACCGTCATGGGCTCGATATCGAAAACCTTGAGCGCCTCGCCGATCTTCTCATCCACATGCGCACGCAGAGCATCGGTTACCGTCGTCTTGCGTCCAGAAACCTTGATATCCATACGTGGCTCCAATCTGCCTCGGGGACTTACTGTACTGGCTATGTACCCATTGCCGTGCATTTAATCACGCGGATTCCTAAAGACCCGAATAACGATTGCTTGATACCGCATACCGAAGTCTCGTACTTTTCCATGGCAAAGTGCGCTATAGGAGGGAGCCAACAGCTTTGTATTTGGTCCCGAAAATTGGCTTTGACCTGCTTGTTTTATTGGGATGAAAAAGCCGGGCTCCCCCATCGGGGAAGCCCGGCAGTGCGTGTTGAAACCGTGAAGAGGTGTCCTTTCCAACGTATAGGAGACACCACCCCTAGCAATAACTAGCTATTGAGTTTGTTAATGTCGTCGTCGGTGATGGTGCCTTCCTGGCTGGACGATTTGTCCTCGGAGGATGCGGTCTCATTGTTGGAATCGGAAGACTCGCTGCCGGAGGACGTGGTCTCACTGGACTCAGAGTCGCCCGGCTGCACGTTAGCGCCCGAAACCGTCTTAGTGGTGAGGTCGTAGGGAATCTGACCGTACCAGACGCAGTGAACCGCCTCGAGCGTACCGTCGACCGTGATGTCGTCGAGGGCATCACTCACGGCACGGCACAGTTCGTCATTGGACGAGAGGCCCGCAACACCAAGCGTCGAGGGCGCCTCGAGCGCACCGACATGGGAGACCTCGCTCATCAGGCGTGCAAGGTAGCCGCCGGCCGTGGAGTCGCAGATCACATAGTCGACCTCGCCGGACTCGAGCGCCTCAAAGCACTCGTTGATGTTGGAGTAGGTCTTTTGGTTGGCGGTAATGCTCTGCTTAGCAAGCGCCTCCTGCGAGGCCGAGGACATCTGGACACCCAGGGTAGACGTGTTAAGGGTATCGGTGGAAACGCTTAGCGACCCACCATCGCTGGTTTTACCGAACACAGAAGCGGCATCGTACAGGCAGGTGCCGAGCGAGCTAACGTCCCCGTCCGTGGAGTTGATCTCGCCGATAAAGATATCAGCCTTTTTGTCGCCGAGCGCGGAACCTGCCGAGGACGCATCGACAAAGGCGACCTTAAGGCCCATGCGGCTTGCGAGGGCGCGGGCGGCGTCAACCGCATATCCCGTGAGCTCGCCGTCGGCGCCTTGCATGGCCTGCGGCGCATCGGAAGTATCGAGGGCGACCGTCAGGGTTCCGGGAGTGACCAGGGCATCGTCCGACACCGCCGGCGTGACGGTCTCGTACTCGATCTGGTCGATCGTGGGAGTCGTGAACGTAGACAGCGGGTTGAACGCGCATCCGCTCAGGCCCAAAACGGCAATGACCGCTGCGGTCCCAGCACCTAACCGAGCCGCGTGCATCAAGCTGCCCCTCACCATGTCCACTACCCTGCCTTCTGTGTCGTATACAATCCGTGCGTTGCGCGGAATATCAGATTGTTCCCACCAGCTGACCTGGTATTTGACCCCACACTTGCGCACCGGGGTGTTTGCTCGGGAGGCCGCAGCCACCTTCACGACTGACCCGCTCGCCCGCGAGGCGGTATTGCCCCAAAGAAAGTAGAACGGACGGTGCGGCTTACATCTAGGACGCGCCATGATCGCGCCGCGCACACGCGGTCGCTTACGTGGATCCCTTTGACCGCGTCTGTCTTGGACTAGGACGGGCATTTCGTCCGTCCGCAACCACAGCCTGGTAGGAACGTAGCGCATTATAGCTAAGTTCAAGCTATAGTTTAAGGTTAGGGGCGTCATTCGCATCGCGAGTACAGATTTCGCAGGTCGGAGTGGGCTATTCGTGCCCCTGTGAAGCCCGGAGCTCCCCCTATGGGGAGCTCCGGGGCACCCTTCCTAGGGTGCCGTGGCCAAAAAATGGCAAATATGAGTACTGTCACCAATTTAGTAACAGGCATTTTTGGCCTCTCGGACAGATTTTGCGCTCAGTGTCGCCAACCTGATGCTTAGTTATTCTACATTTGTTTATTATCTTCTTACTTTATGAGGTAGCGCGCAGAGATGTGGTGTAAGAGGCGGGGCATGCCCCGCCTCTTCCCTT
>JBKWEB010000004.1:0-28042 GCA_046976245.1 Collinsella sp.
GTTTCTGGTTTGTGGGAACTGCCGGCGGATTCGAACCGTCGACACCCGCGTCACCAATTTCCCCGCGGGGGGGGGTCGAATCCGCCCGGAGCACCAGAGATTTGTCGAGCCCGGTACCGCTACGGTGCCGGGCTCTTCTGGTTCAATGCCATGTCAAAAACGAAGCGCCCGCTTGCTGGGGGAGCAAGCGGGCGCCTGTGAGCGAATATGTTTGCGGCGAAAGCCGCGATAAGCGGTGGGGTGGCGACTAGTTGGTCGTACCGGAATCGTCGCCCGTGCTCGTGCCCGAGCCCGAGCCCGAACCAGAAAGTGCGACCGTCAGCGTAATCGTGCTGTCGGTGGACTGCTTGCCAGTGGGGGAGACGCCCGTAACGGTGGCATCCTCGTTACCGCTTACGGGATTGCCGTTCTGGTCACAGAAGCCAATGTTATAGAAACCGGCGTTGTTGAGCGCGGTAACGGCGGCGGAAATGCTCTTGCCGTACAGGTTGCCCGGGACGGTGGCCTTGCCGGACTTCTTGGCGATGACGACGGTAATCGTGGCGCCGGGCTTCTGCTTGCCGCTGGGGTTCCAGCTGATCACGGTGCCCTCGGTAACCGAGTCGTTCTCCTGGTAGCTCACGTCGACACCAAAGCCTGCCATATCGAGGGCGTTGCGCGCCTGGGCCTCGGTCATGTCGGTCAGGTCGGGGACGGACGTGGTATCCGGGCCGCTCGAGACCTTGTACGAGATGGTCGTGCCCTTCGCGACTTCCTTACCGGCTTCGGTGCCCTGCTCAAAGACCTGGCCCTCATCAGCCTCGTTGGCCTCCTCGGAGGCGTTGCCCTTCAGGCCAACGCTTGCCAGTGCGGCTTCTGCTTGGTCCTTGGTCAGGCCGACAAGTTTGGGAACCTCAACCTTTTCGGAGGGCTTGGGGCCCTTGGAGATTACCAGGTTCACCTTGGTGCCCTTGGTCTTCTTGGTGTTGCCGTTGGGCGTCTGCTCGGCGACCTTGCCCTCGTCGACATCGTCGTTGTAGCTTTGGTCGATGGTGCCGACCTCGAGGCCGGCTTCCTTGATCAGCTCGACGGCAGTCTGCTGGTCCTTGCCCAGCACATCGGGCACGGTGACCTGCTCGCCGCCAAAGAGTCCTGTGGCAAAGGCCACCACGATGCCGATGACGGCAACGGCTGCCACCACGGCGGCGATGATCTTGTTCTTGTTGGATTTGGGCTTTTCGACCTCGTAGGAGCCGGTGGAGCCCGAAACCGAGCTGCGGGCGGTATTTTGGCCGCTCACGCCCGAGACGGGACGCACCATGGCGCGCGTCTGATCGGAAAGCTCGCGAGTCTTGGTGGCGCCCAGCTCACCGGGGGCACCGATGATGCGCGTGGGCTCCGAGACGTTGACGGCACGGCCCGACAGGTAGCTGTTGAGCACCTGACGCAGCTCGTCGGCGGTCTGGAAGCGGTTTGCCGGGTCCTTCTCCATGCACTTGAGGATGATGCGCTCAAGGTCGGCGTCGACACCGGAGTTGATCTGGCTCGGCGGAATAGGCAGCTCGTTGACCTGCTTGAGTGCGACCGAGATAGCGTCGTCACCGTCAAAGGGGACGCGGCCGGTGGCGCACTCGTACATCACGACGCCCAGCGAGTAGATATCCGAGGTGGGGCCGAGGTCCTGACCACGGGTCTGCTCGGGGCTGACGTAGTGGGCGGTTCCCAGCACGTTGTTGTCTTGCGTGAGGTGGCTGTTCTTGGCGCGCGCGATGCCAAAGTCCATCACCTTGATGTTGCCGTCGGGCAGCACCATGATGTTCTGCGGCTTAATGTCGCGGTGGATGATCTCGTGCTTGTGGGCGACCGAAAGCGCGGAGCTGATCTGCGAGCCGATCTGGGCGACCTTCTTGGGGTCGAGGGCGCCGTGGCTCTTGATGCCGCTCTTAAGGTCGGTGCCGCGCAGGTACTCCATGACGATGTAATAGGTGTCGCCGTCCTTGCCCCAATCGTAGACGCCCACGATATAGGGGGAGGAGAGACCGGCTGCTGCCTGGGCCTCCTGCTTAAAGCGTGCGGCGAAGGTTGCGTCGCCAGCATACTGCGGCAGCATGATCTTGACGGCAACCGTGCGGTCGAGGACCTGGTCCTGTGCACGGTAGACGGTCGCCATGCCGCCTGTTCCCACCTTATCCTTGAGGAGGTATCTTCCCCCGAGGACCCTCTGTTCCATTCCTGCTCCTAACATAACTATTCGCTCAACGATGTGTGTAGTACCTACGATGTGGCCGCTGGGGCCGTGTGGCGCGTTGCCGCTAACTCTTCGGCCGCGGCGCGCCTCGGGTGTCCGATTCGATCATGGGCATCACGCTCCCTGTGCGGCAAGCGCCGCGGTCAGGACGATACCGGCAATCTTGGCGGCCTCGACGTCATGCTTGTCGAAATCCTCCAAGGCCACCGAGATGGCGACCGTGGGTGAATCGTAAGGTGCAAAGCCAACAAACATCGAGTTGACGTTGGTGCCGCCGGTCTCGGCCGAGCCGGTCTTGCCGGCGACCTTGACGCCGGGGATCTGGGCATCGGTGCCGGTGCCGGACTGGACGACGGCGAGCATGGCCTGCTTGACCTGGTCGGCCGTGGTGGAGCTGACAGCCTGGCCCAGCGAGCGGGACTGCGTGGTCTTAACCACGGTTCCGTCCGGGGCGAGTATCTGGGACACAAAGAACGGGTCCATGACCACGCCGCTGTTGGCGATAGCGGCAGCGATCACGCAATTCTGCATGACGGTGGTCTGCGGGCCAGGCGTGTGGTCCATGCCGACGGGTTGGCCGGCGCCTGCCCAAGCGGTCTCCCACTCGGTCATAAGCGACGGGTCGGCCATGATGGAGGCCGCGGCGGTAAGGTCCTGACCCAGCTTTTGCCCATAGCCAAAGGCGTTGGCAAACTGTACCAGCGAGTTGGCGCCGACCTCGTTGGCCACCTGGCCAAAGACGACGTTGGACGATACGGCGAAGGCCTGCTGCAGGCTGATGGTGCCGTAGCTCTCGTTGGCAGAGTTGGTGACCGGCGCGTTGCCGATGTCCATGGAGCCGGGCGCCTGGTACGTGCTGGTAAGGCTGGCGGTGCCGGTTTCGAGTGCCGCGGAGAGTGTGACGACCTTAAAGGTCGAGCCCGGGGTGTAGAGCGCGTCCATGGCGCGGTCGTACATGGAGCCGTCCTCGCCACCGCCCGACTGCATCAGGGCATCGATGTTGGTGTTGTCATAGGTGGGTGAGCTCGCGCACGCAAGGACCGCACCGGTACGCGGATCCATGACCACCACAGCGCCCTTAAAGCCTTTGAGCGCCTGCTCGGCAGCCGTCTGGATGCGCGAGTCGATAGTGAGCTTGGCGGTATTGCCCGGCTGGGTCTGCCCCGCGAGCGACGCGATGGCGTTGTTCCAGCTGGAGTAATCCTTGGAGCCGGTGAGCGTATCGTTCATGACGCTCTCGATGCCGGCGGTGCCGTATTGCTGGCTCACGTAGCCCACCACGTGCGCGGCCATGTTGCCGTTGGGGTAGGAACGGGCGTAGGTGCCGTCCTCCTGTTGCAGCGACTCGGCTAGCGTCACGCCGTCAGACGTGATGATGGAGCCACGCTGGATGTACTTGGAGCGGGCGATGGTGTGGTTGTTGGTCGGCATGTCCTGATAGTCCTTCGCCTTGATGACCTGGACATAGGTGAGGTTGCCGATAAGGATGGCGAACAGCGCCGTAAAGGCAAACACGGCACGAGTCAGACGGTTGGCAAGCGCCACGCGGCCGAGCACGCCGGACTCAGGCGTGTCGAGCAGGCGACGACGCATGCGAGAGCCCGCGGAGTGGTTGCCGTGGCTGTAGGAAGGCACGTTGGCAAAACGCGTACCGGTCGGGGCAGCGGCGGATGCGACCTGGTCATCGGTGATGGCGGCCATGGTGCCGGTGCCGGTGAGCTCGGCTTCGCGTCCGGTTGCCTCGTCGCCGGCGCGCAGCAGCAGCGCAACGATGATAAAGCTCGCCAGCAGCGAGGAGCCGCCCTGGCTCATAAAGGGCAGGGTGACGCCGGTCAGCGGGATCAGGCGGGTTACGCCGCCAACGATTAAGAATGCCTGGAAACTGATGGCCGCCGTAAGGCCGGTCGCGCTAAAGGCGGCAAGGTCGGACTTGGCGCGGGCTGCCGTGGTGAGGCCACGCACGGCAAAAAGCATAAACAGGATGAGCACGGCGCCGCCGCCCAAAAGGCCCATTTCCTCGCCGATGGCCGAGAAGATAAAGTCGGACTCGACGACGGGGATGTTGTTTGCCATGCCATTGCCGATGCCGACGCCAACCAGGCCGCCGTCAGCCAGCGAGTAAAGTGACTGTACGATCTGGTAGCCCTGACCCTGGGCGTCCTTAAACGGATCGACCCAGACCTGAAAGCGCACCTGCACGTGCGACAGGAACTTGTAGGCACCCACGGCTCCAACGGCCAGCAGCGCAAGGCCGATGATGACGTACGAAAAGCGTCCCGTGGCAACATAGAGCATCAGCAAAAAGATGGTGTAGAACAGGACGGCCGAGCCCAGGTCGCGTTCGAAGACGACGATGAGCAGGCACACGCCCCACAGGGCAAACAGTGGCAGCAGCAGGCGGAAGCGCGGAATCTTGAGGCCCAAGATCTTGCGGTTTGAGATGGAGAGCAGCTCGCGGTTCTCGGCCAGATAGCCTGCCAGGAACAAGACGATGAAGACCTTGGCGAACTCGCCGGGCTGGATGGTGAAGCCCGCGATGCGAATCCACAGCTTGGAGCCCGAGATCGTGGTGCCGATAAAGATCGGCAGCATCAGCAGGATGATGCCGATAATGCCAAAGGTGTACTTGTAGCGCATGACCACGTCGAGGTTCTTGACCAGTGCGAGCGTTCCCACCATGAGCGCCACCGAGACAAACAAGATGATGAGCTGTGAGATGGCGAGAGCGGGGGCGAGACGCGTCACGAACGTGATGCCGATGCCCGAAAGCACAAAGACAATGGGCAGGATGGCGGGGTCGGCACCGGGCGCCAAGATGCGCACGGCAATGTGGGCCGCGGCAAAGGCGGCAAAGAGGCCGATCGGTACGGCGAGCGTCTCAAAGGAGATGGCAGCGCCCGCGGTGAGGACGTACATCGCATACAGCAGGATGACGGGGAACGCCGAGGCGATGAGCAAGAGCAGCTCGGTGTTGCGGCGACTCATAAGCGGCACTCCCTTTCTAATTCTTATCGGAGGCTTCGGCCTCGGCGGACTGTTCGGCGGTTTTCTCGGAATCTGATTCGGAGGTCGATCCCTGATTGGTGTTGTCGCGAATCGTTTGCGCGTCGATCACCTGGCGGGTCTGCTCCTCGTCGATCTGGTGGCGGTACTTGGATATCGTGTCCTGCGCATCGTCGACACTTGTTTGCGGAATACCCGCCTTGAGGCGGTTTTGCGTGTCTTCGGGCAGGTCGGATAGCTTGATGCTGGTTTCGCTTTCGAGCCAGTGGAGCTTGAGTCCGAGCGGCTTGCCGGGCAGGCCGCGCCAGACGGCGACATTGCCCTGGTAGGTACCCAGGTAGTACGAGCCGGTGACACCCGTGTAGGCCCAGATGCCAGCTGCCAGCACAAAGACGAGGGCCAGGATGGCGGCGATAGTAATGTTGCGGCGACGCACGCGCTGCGCCTCGCGCATAACGCCATCGTCAACCAGGTCAACGACTACTACGGTCACGTTGTCGTGGCCGCCGGCGGCAAGCGCCGCGTCCACTAGGTTGTCGACGCAGATTTGCGCGGTTGAGGACTGCGTGGCGATGTTCTCGATATCGCTATCGGGAATCATGCTCGAAAGGCCGTCGGAGCACAGGATCAGGCGGTCGCCTTCCTCGATATGCAGAGTGAAGTGGTCGGCATACATGGCGGGGTCCGAGCCCAGCGCGCGGGTGATGACCGAACGGTTGGGGTGGACGCGAGCCTCATCTGCCGTGATCTCGCCGGCGTCCACGAGCTCCTCCACGTAGGAGTGGTCGCGGGTCACGCGGATGAGCGTGCCCTCGTGGAGCAGATAGGCGCGAGAGTCGCCCACGTGGGCGATGGCGAGCGTGTCGTTTTCGATATAGGCGCAGGTGGCTGTGCAGCCCATGCCGGGCTTGCCCAGGCCGTTCAGGGCCGCCTCGATTACGGCGGCGTTGGCTGCCTCGACGGCTGCGGCCAGGCGCGCTGCGTCGGCGGACTGCGGGGCCGTCTTGGCAATAGTCTCGACGGCGATAGAAGAGGCTACCTCGCCGGCGGCGTGACCGCCCATGCCGTCGCATACGCAAAAGAGCGGCGACTGCACCAGGTAGGAATCCTCATTGTGCGGGCGCACGCAGCCAACGTCGGAGCGGGCGCCCCACATGAGTTGCGTGGTGGTACCGGCGTCATAGGTCGAGTCGGTCTCGATGCGCTCCTCGGTCAGGGGCTCAAAGCTCATGGTCGAGCCGGGGTCTTTGAGCTTGGCCTCAACGGCGGCAACGTCGATCTCTGCTGTGTCACCGGGAGAGACGGTGCTTGTCTCGGCGTTTGATTCGGAGTCGCCGGTGTCCGGGGAGTCGGGCTCCTCGGACACGCGGGCGGTCGACTCGTCGTCTTGCGGGCTGACGTCTATAGGCTCGGGCGTCGGCGTAGACGCGGGCGCAACCTCGGATGCCGGGGCTATGGGAAACGCCGGCGCGGCGGGCTCGGGTGCCGCAAACACCGCAGCGCTCTCGTTGATTGCCGCGGCGACGGGCTCTGCAAAGTGAGCCGGCGCCGGGGTTGCTTCGGGCGCTGTGGGCTGTTCCGCAGCATGTGCGCCGATGGGCGCCGCTACGGCATCCTCTTCGTCCTCGTTATCGGCGAGATCCGAAATATCATGCGTTACATGCGAAAGAGGCAGGGAGAACACGGTGTCCTCGGGCTCCACGGGTGCGGAGCCTGCCGGAGCGGCGTGGGCCGGCGCAGCTGTGGTGGCGGCCGGTGCCTCGGTCATAGTTGCGGACTTGTTCTCCTCGTCGATCATCGACGGTTCACCTTCATGACCACGTCGCCAATCTGGACTTCGTCGCCCTCGCGCAGCGTTGCGGGCTCCACGAGCTGGCGGCCGTTGACGAGCGTGCCGTTAAGCGAGTTGAGGTCCTCGATGATGAGTGCCGGGCCCTGCAGCGAAAAGCGCGCATGCGAGGCCGAGACGAACGGTTCGTTGATGCAGATGTCCGAAGATGGCGAGCGACCGACGATGACGGGGCCGAGCATGTCTACGTGGATGCCGCGGATACCGCGCGGACCCTTGTCCACATCGATCGTCCAAATGGCCGAGTCGCGGCGCTGCCCGCGCACAAGTCCCACGCCGGTCTTCATGACGGCGAACAGGAAGATATAGAGCAGGGCGACCAGGACGATGCGGCCTGCAAAAAGGACGATATCGATGTTCATAAGCGACTATCCCCTAAATTCAAAGGTGCTCAGGCCAAACGTCAGCAGATCGCCGTTGCGCAGCGGGCAGCGCGTAATGCGGCGGTTGTTGACGAGCGTGCCGTTGGTGGAATTGAGGTCCTCGATCGACCAATCCGAGCCCGTAAAGGTGAGCTGGGCGTGGCGGCGCGACACGTTGGGGTCGCGCAGGGCAATGTCGGAAACTGAGCGCTCGCGACCGATGGTCACCTGTGCGGAGGTGATGCTATGGCTCTCGCCGCTCACGACGTCGACGAGCTGGGCGAGCGGGCGCTGCGGGGCGCGAGTGCTCGCCATGTTGGAGGCGATGCCGGCTGCGGCGCCTAGGCCCACGGCGGCACCGGTCGCGGCGGCTCCGCCCATGCCGGCAAGCGCGTCGCGCGAGACGGTCTGCGGCACCGGGATGGGTGCGGCGGCGGGGTCGGGGACGCTAGGCGCGAAGGGGTCTGCCACGGCAAGCGGGTCGGGAGCGGCGGCGCGAGGCGTCGGCTGCTGCTGGGGCATGGCGGCGGGGCGCTGCTGCTGCGGGGCAGCAAACTGCTGCTGGCCGGCGCGCGGGGCGCTGGCGGCACGGCTTGCCGCGGAGTTGTTCTGGCCCAGGCCGTTTTGATAGGCGCGCTCTTCTTCGTACAGGCGGCCGAGCGTGGGGGCATCGACGTTCTCGGCAAAGACCGAGAACTTGCCGGCGCGCAGCTGCGGATCGATCATAAAGCGCACGAGGGGCTCGCCGACAAAGACATAGCGGCGCTTTTCGGCCTGCGCCTTCACAAACTCGCGGACCTCGCGCGAAAGCTCGGGGTAGAACGGGGCGAGCATGGGATCGTCGTCGGCGGCGATAAGGATGGTATAGAGTGCCGGCGCCGTGTTGACGCCGTTGATCACCAGAGTCTGATCCTCCATGTCGCGAGCGGCCTGCTTGGCAAGCTTCTTAAAGGAGAACGGGGCACGGGTGGCACCGAAGATGCCGGCCACGTGGTCCTCGAAGATGTTCAGGAAGTTCACGAAAGATCACTCTCCGTATAGGTTCTTTGGTATCCGAGCAAATATAGGCATATCCCAACGATTATAGAGGATAGGGTTCCCGCAACCGCCGCCTTGGCGACGACCGCGGCTGCAAGGCTGGCAATTTCCATATGGTGTGCAAGACAGGACGCCGCTGCGCAGCCGATGCCGGTGACAGCGATTGCGGCGATTGCGGCAAGGTTTGAGCCCTGATTGGCACGCTTGGCATGGGCATTGAGCAGCGCAGATGACGCCGCGGCAGTTGCCGCGACCAGCACAAAGGCAGCCCAAAGGAGCGGGTCTCCCAGCGCTGCGGCAACGTTACCGAGCCCCAGTACGCCTCCGGCTGAAAGCGCGACCGTGGCCAGACGGGCAAAAAGCGCGCCCATGCCCGTTGCCGCGGCGGCGCTTGCCGGGCCGAGCCAAAATGACGCGACGCCGGCGGCGACCCCAGCTGCCAGGAAGGTATTGCCGGTCAGACAGCCAAGCGCGAGTGCACAGGTGAGCGTGGCGCTCGCGGCAGTCTCGGTGCGACCCCAGGCGATCCACCAACCGGACATGGCGGCGGCAAAGATCACCGCGACGGGCAGCATCGACAGGATGCCCTGTGCCTGCATGGTGGCGTTGGCCATGAGCACCAAAAAGCCCACAGCCGAGATGGCCGAGCCAATCTGGGGGGCCAGGCCAGCCGCCACTCCGATCGCGATGGCCGCAATGACCAGGCCGGGAAGCGCCGCGACCCCGGCCGTTTGCATCAGCAAAAAGCTAAAGGTGCCGCACGTTAGCGCCGAGATAGTGCGCATGGTGTAGTCGCGCGCATGGCTCCAGCGCGTGCCCGCCCAGCCGAGTGCGGGGTCGACCTCGATGGCGTCGTCCTCGTAGTGCGACGGCTCGATATCGTCGAGCTCCTGCTCGTCATCCGAAAGTTCGCCAACCATTTGCTCCAGGCTGCGACGGCCTTCGCGCACGCTGCCCAGACCGGCAAGGAGCTGGTCGCAAAATGTCTCGACGCTGCTGGGGCGGTCCTGCGGCATGGGGGAGAGCGCGCTCATGAGCGCGGCCTCGGCTCCCGGGGGAAAGTGTGGTATCAGCTCGCTGGGATAGGTGGCGCCGCCGATGATGCGGTCGAGCGAGTCGGCGGGCGTGGCCGCCATAAAGGGAGCGCTGCCGCACAGGCCCTCATAGATTACACAGGCGAGGGCAAAGACATCGGCGCGCTCATCGACCGTGCCGGTCTCGATATCGAGCTGCTCGGGCGGCATGTAGCCGATGGTGCCGCCGCGCGAGCCGCCAAAGCCACCGGCGGACGACAGTCGCGCCATGCCAAAGTCGGTGAGCTTTACATTGCCCGAGTGGTCGATGAGCACGTTGGCGGGCTTAATGTCCAGGTGGAGTACGCCATTACTATGGGCGAAGGTGAGCGCCTGGCCTAGGGCATCGGCAATGGCCGCGGCCTCGTCAAAGGTAAGTGAGTGACCGTCCACGCGGTGCAAAAACTCGGCCAGCGACATGCCATCGACATATTCCATAACTAGGTAGGCATAGGCTGTGTCGTGCGTAAAGTCGATGACCTGCACGATGTTGGGATGTTGAAGCATGGCGGCAGTGTGCGCCTCGCGCAGGACATCCATGATGTCGCTGGCGGGCATGCCGACACCGTTAATAAGGGGGATGCGCTTAATGGCGACGCGGCGGCGCAGGTGCGTGTCGCGGCAGATCTCGATGGAGCCAAAACCGCCGGTCGCAAGTGTCTCGAGCGGCTGGTACCGCTTGAGCAGCTCGCGAGAGCTGGTGCCCTCCAAAGGAACGTCCGGCGAGAACCGGGCGGTATGTTGCGAGAAAAGCGGCATGGCCAACCCTCGTGCGTTTAAAGTTCGTTTGCGAGCGGCGGGCGCGGGGCCGAGCCGTTCGCGGTGGCATAGATGCTGCTAGTGTAGCACGCTCGGGTGCATGGGGAGGATAGCGGGATGCGAGGCTGCCTGCCTGGCTTGGCCTTAGCGCTTCTTCTTGTTCTTCTTCTGCTTGCGCCGCTTGCCCTTGGTCTCCTGGGGCTTGTCGCCCTGCTTGGCCTCGGCGGCGGCCTTCTCGGCCTTCATTTTCTTCTTCTTGGTCTCGATGCGGAGTTTTTTGTTGATGCGGGCCTTGAGGAAGGGACCGAACTGCTCGGCATCGCCACGGACGAAGGTGTCCTTGGGGATCGTCACGCCCTGGTCGGCGAACATGGCCACAAAGATGCGCTCGCCGTCGAGTACGTGGTCGAGCTTGTCAAACGGGAAGAACTGCGACTTGCCGCTCTTGCCCCAAACCATCAGGCCGTCCTCGTTGGCGGCGACGCGGCGATAGCGGCCACCCATGGACTCGTCGGCCTCGACGGCGTCGATAAAGTCGCGGGCGAGCGTGTGGTGCAGGTTCTTGCTCCACCAGGCCAAAAAGGCGCCGAACACGATCAACACGACGCCGAACTTGATCCAGCTGCCGCCGGCCACCAGCATGCTGATGCCGATGAGCGCGGCAACTGCCGCGGCGACATACAGCGAGCCGCGACGCCTGGGCGAGGCGACCAGGCGGGCGAAGTCGGTGACCAGGTCGTTTTCGTACTGGTACTCGTTGAGGTACAGGATGCCGTCATCGGCTGCGGCCTGCTCCTCGAGCGCGACCTCGACCTGGTCGGCTGCTTCGGAGGGAACGAGGTTGCTCTCTGCGTCTGCCATGCTCTTTGGACTCCTATCGCGGCGGGCTCGCCGTACGGGTTATTATGGAATGCAGTATGCCGTGCGACCGCATGGCCGCCGCGGCAACAAGACTCAGTATACCCGGGGGAGCACCCATGGAATCGTTGTACCGAAAGTATCGCCCGCTCACCTTTGACTCCGTGGTGGGCCAGCAGCATATCGTCTCGACGCTCGAGCACGCCATCACCGAGGGGCGCCTGTCCCACGCCTACCTGTTCTGCGGACCGCGCGGCACGGGCAAGACCACCATGGCGCGCATTCTGGCCAAGGCGCTGCTGTGCCGCAATGCCGAGGCGGCGCGCGCCGAGGGTGCAAGCGGCTGCATGCCCGACGGTACTTGCGAGGAGTGCGAGCTCATTGCCGAGGGTAACCACCCCGATGTCTACGAGCTCGATGCCGCAAGCCGTACCGGCGTGGACAACGTGCGCGAGGAGATCATCAACTCCGTCAACTTTGCCCCAGTGCGCGGCAAGTACAAGATCTATATCATCGACGAGGTCCACATGCTCACGACGGCGGCGTTCAACGCGCTGCTCAAGACGCTTGAGGAGCCGCCGGCGCACGTGATCTTTGTGCTGTGCACCACCGACCCGCAAAAGATTCTGGAGACCATCCTCTCGCGCTGCCAGCGCTTCGATTTCCACCGCATCGGCAACGAGGATATCGAGCATCGCCTGTCCTACGTGTGCGAGCAGGAGGGTTTCGATTACGACGACGAGGCGCTCGCCATCGTGGCGCGCCATGCCAAGGGCGGCATGCGCGACGCGCTCTCCACGCTGGAGCAGCTGAGCGTTTTTGGCAACGGCGCCGTGCATGCGGACGATGCCCGCTCGCTTTTGGGCGAGGTTTCGGACCAGATCTTGGGCGAGTTTTCCCGCGCCATTGCCGATCGCGATGCTGCCGAGCTCTATGGACTGATCCGTGCGCAGGTCGAGGAGGGCAATGACCTGCTGGAGCTGACGCGCGACCTGGTGGCGCATGTGCGCGACGTGTACGTTGCCTGCGTTGCCGGTGCCCGTGCCGAGCTGTTTGAGGGCGGCTCCGAGCAGGCCGAGGCGCTTGCTGCCGAGGCCGCTGCCTTTGGCGAGCATCCTGCCGACCGCCTGGCCCGCGTGCTGACGGTGCTCGACGATGCCGCACTGGAGATGAGGGGCGCGAGCGACGTGCGCCTGGTGCTCGAGATTGCCTGCACGCGTCTGGCGCGTCCCGAGGCCGATTTAACGATTGAGGCATTGGCCGAGCGCGTGGCACGCCTGGAGGCCATGATTGCCAACGGCGCCGTGCCGGCGAGCGTGGCTGCTGCTCAGGCCGCCGCGCCTGCAGCATCCGTACCCGCTGCTGCCCAACAGCCGACGCTCATTTCGGGCGCTCGTGCTGCCGCTCCGGCGGCATCCGCTGCCCCCGCTGCTACGTCCGCGCGCCAGGGCGGTATGCCTTGGGACCGCGGCGCTGCTGTTCCGGCTGCCCAGCCTGCGACCAAGTCCGCGGCTCCTGCGCCGGCGCCCAGACCTGTAACGCCTGCACCTCAGCCCGTTGCGGCTCCGGCTTCCGCGCCTGCTGCATCGACCGTGTCGGTGTCCAAGCCCAACAACGCCGCCCAGGTTGCCGCCGCCGGTGCTGCCGAGACCCCCGCGGTTGAGGACGCCGGCGAGCTCCAGCGCAAATGGGCCGAGGTCGTCGAGCGCGTCAAGGCTCGTCAGGCCTCCTACGCAGGGCTTTTGCTCAACGCCCGCGCCACGGCCGACGACGGCTCCAAGCTCACGGTCTCGTTCCCCGCGGGTTCGACTTTTGCCATCAAGATGCTCGGTCGCGCCGATACGCAGTCGGTGGTCCTGCCGACGGTCTGCGCGGTCTTCGGTCGTCGTACCGTCGACTATGTCCTGGATGGGGGTGGCACGCCGGCTCCTCAACATGAGGAGCATTCTCCATCTGCACGGGCTGCGGTATCTGCGGACCCGCAACCCGTGTCCTCGGTGCCCCCTGCATCCTCGAGCGCCAGCGCGACGCAGCCAAAAGCGGCGCCGGTAGCGGCACCGACCCCGTCGGCGCCTGAACCCGCTGCGCCCAAACCGGCTGCTCCGATCCCCGCGCCCAAGTCCGCTGCCGCGCCTGCGCCCAAGTCATCCGACCTGGCCAAGGCCCCTTGGCTGCGCTCCGACAACCCTGCCGGTGCTCCTGCCACGGGCAAGCTCCCGACCGAGCCCGCGCCCCGAGCGCCCGAGCGCGCGTCCGTCCCCATGGCTCAGCCGCCTGCGCAGGCTGCGCCATGGGAATCCGAGCAGGTGCCCTACGACGATGCTATGGTCGGTGGTTTTGCTGCCGATGCCGGCGGGGACGATCTGCCCCCGTTCGACGTGCCGGGTGCGGCGTCCGCGACCAAGGCCGCTGCTGTGGCACCCGCAGCCTCTGCAAACGACGACGTCCCCGCCGCTCCCTGGGAATCCAATCCCGGTGCTGGCAGCCCCTTCGGCCATCAGGGCGCAGCCCCGAGCATCCCGCAGACCGAGGACGAGGCCAAGGCCCTCATCCGCAGCGTCTTTGGCCAGGCCACCATCTTCAAGCCGGTGGAGTAGCTGCGCAGGCGGGTATACTGCTCAAGAAGAGGACCCCTTGTCCGGGCGCATCTGTATTTCGGACATGTGTAGTGTGGTGCCGCGTATCTCGCATTCGAGCAGACAGGTGCGTGACGGTCGGCCTAGGATGCTGAGGTCGATGCGATACGTCGCATGGCTGTCCGTGTACTCGACTTGCTCGGCGTTAATGGTTGCTCCGATTGCCAAATAAACGCCTAGCTCGGCATCGACAATCTTGAAGTCCTTTATCTTGACCTTGAACTCTTGATAGAGGGACGGGCTGTTGTAGTAGACGGTTCGGGTTCCGTCGGTGCACTCATCGGTCGTCTCCCATTTGACGACGGGCTGGTCCGAGCTGGCTATCAGCAGTTCTGCTCCAAAAGCTATGGCATGGGTGATGACAACCAGCAATGCCCAGCCGACAAAGAGATAGAGAACCACATATGCAACGGGGTGTTTTGAGCGGATGTTTTGGAGCGCGTTGGGGGCATTCATGGGGCACCTCCAAATTACTATCTATGGCAATCAAATTATACCCTGCCGCCATGTGCGCCGCCTCGAGCAGCGGTTCGGCATTTAGCTATTTAGTGGCGCACATGAAATGCCGGATTCGGCTCTACTAGATTGAGTGTGCGATATTATGCAACCTTGCATAATTCGACCTTGCATAATCTTTGAGTGCGGTTTGTATTGGAGGACATGTATATCGACTGAGGTAACACGTCCGCCCCGCTCTCTTGCCGCGCGCCGTGGTACGATTTTTGAGTTTGAAAGTCCCGCCGTGCTCCGGCTG
This sequence comes from Collinsella sp., assembly GCA_046976245.1. Taxonomy (GTDB): domain Bacteria; phylum Actinomycetota; class Coriobacteriia; order Coriobacteriales; family Coriobacteriaceae; genus Collinsella. The sequence continues at coordinate 14,560 of JBKWEB010000004.1, forward strand.
CCCTTGCAGCTCGGCGTGCGGCCGCACGTAAAGGAGCCATCATGGCCGGTATGAACATGCAGCAGATGATGAAGCAGGCTCGCAAGATGCAGGAGCAGCTTGCCGCCGCGCAGGAGAACCTCAAGTCCCAGACCGTCGACGCCTCTGCCGGCGGCGGCATGGTCAAGGTGACCGTTAACGGCGAGATGGAGCTCGTCAACCTCACCATCGATCCCGATGCGCTCGATCCCGAGGACGTCGATATGCTGCAGGATATGATCATGGCTGCCGTCAACGAGGCCGTCCGCGGCGTCAACGAGCTCGCCAACAAGCAGATGGGCGCCATCACCGGCGGCCTCAACATCCCGGGCATGCCGTTCTAAGACACGCATATATATGAGTGCCAACCACAGTCTGCAAAAACTGCTCGATGAGCTGGGCCGTCTGCCGGGCATTGGTCCCAAGTCGGCCCAGCGCATCGCCTATTACCTGTTGGAGGCCGACGCCGAGGAGGCGCGCCGCCTGGCCGAGGCCATCCTGGAGGTCAAGCAGGAGGTCCACTTTTGCAGCCGCTGCTTTAACTACGCCACGGCCGACGAGTGCTCCATCTGCCAGGACCCGATGCGCGATACCACTCGCATTTGCGTGGTGGGCGAGCCGCGCGATGTCCAGGCGATCGAGCGCACGGGCAGCTACCACGGCCTCTACCACGTATTGGGCGGCGTGATCAGTCCCATGGACAAGATTGGCCCCGAGCAGCTGCACATTCGAGAGCTGCTGGCACGCTTGGGCCACGAGGACATCCACGAGGTCATCATCGCCACCAACCCCAATATTGAGGGCGAGACCACGGCGAGCTATCTGGCCCGTACCATCAAGCCGTTGGGCGTCGAGGTGTCGCGTCTGGCAAGCGGCCTTCCCGTGGGCGGCGACTTGGAGTATGCCGACGAGCTTACGCTTGGCCGCGCCATCGAGGCCCGTCGCGCGATTTAGGTGGCGAGCCTGCTCCTGCCGTATGTTTTCCTCACAGTCGCACGGGGTAGTCATAATTTCCCCGTGCGACTGTGAGTTTGTTGCGCAACAAAGATGCTTCGTATCCGCTTATCGCATGGATGCTTCCGCTCGCATCCTTAATTTGCTCATTCGTTGCGCAACCTTTTGGGTTCGCTGATACACTCAAATATGGATTCGAATGAATGCGCCGCTCCCGAGCGGCGTGTTTTTGTTGGAGGAGAACGCATGCGGCCCGGTGGCACTCAGACAAAGCGCGGCGCCGCGGTGCGCATACGACGCCGACTGGGCTTGGCGTCGCGGGCGTACGCACTGCTATCGTGCTCGCTGGTGCTGGTCATAGCTGGCGTTTCTGCCTATGGCATGACCGTGCCGTCCATGATGCAGGCGCATGCCGCACGCGAACCGCGCGTGGGGCATGAGGTCAAAAGCGATCTGGGCACCACGACTGGATATGCTTGGGCAAGTGTGGTCGGGCATATTGTGTTTGGCACCGACGATGCGGACGGCGCCGAGGCCCCGGACAACGAAGTCACGCTTGCCAATGGCAAAACCATCGTGCTCACCAACACCAAGATCATCGATCGATTGTCCAACAATAGCGTGGCGGCAACGGTGAATAAGGTCGAGCAGCAAAAGGAGCAGGACGCCCAGCAGTCCGGAAAGCCCGGTAGCTCGGATACTTCTGGCTCCGGCTCGGATTCATCGAGTTCGGGCGGCGGCTCTGGGTTGGGTTCCTCTACCGGAGGGCCTGGAAACGGCGGCTCGACGGGCGGCAACACTGACAACGATGCAAACTCCGGCGGCCTTTCCGCTGCTGAGGAAGAGAGCATTCACAGTTGGCTTGTGACCAAGTACAACATGCTCGACGGCTATGTTTCTCGTGCCAATGACGTGGTCTCGACCTATAACTCTACGGGAGATCCCAGGCCGTGCGACAGCCTGGTCGGGGAGATGTTTGTCATTCGAGCCGAGTTCGGTCGTCAGACATTCTCGCCCCGGTCAAGGTGGTATCAGCAGTATGCCAATCTGTGGGGCTGTTACACCAACCTATGTCAATGGGTCGGCCATTACGGCGATGATGACGTCGCGCTCGGTAACTTCAACAATAACGTGGCGGCGCTTGCCCTATGATGACCGATCTTGCATCCACCACACCACAATCGCTCGGTCGCGATCCCATGGTCGGCCTGCGCCTGGCGCGTGTCGACGGGTTTGAGCCGGCCATTGCGCTCGGTCAGGACGAACTGCCTGCCTATCTGCGTCGTTTTACGATACTGTTTGCCGACGATGCCACCATGCGCCGTGGCGGTATCGGCCGCGTGACGCGTGCCGTCAACGCCCAAGGCGAGGCCGTGGCACTCAAGCAGCTCATCTTGCCGACGCGCGATGAGTTTGACGACGATGCCGCCCATGAGTCGCTGGTCGCCAAGTTCAAAGCGGCATTTCGCGAGGAATATGAATGCCATCGCGCCCTTTCGGGCCTTAAGGGCTTTCCCCGCCTCTATGGCTGGGGCGAGGTTGACGGTGTGCCTGCAATTGTCATGGAATGGGTCGAGGGCGAGACGCTCGCCCGCTTGCGCTCGCGACTCGCGGTGGACGATGCCGGACGCCTATCGCCGCTTGTGGCGGCGCGCTTGGGGCGCGACCTGTTCGACCTGCTCTGCCGCATGAGCCTGGTGGGGGAGGGCTTTGTCCATCGCGATATCTCGCCCGCTAATATTATGGTGCGTACGGCGCGCCTGCCGCTTGACCGGCAGCTTGCCGAGGGCACCTTTGACCTGTGCCTGATCGACTTTGGCTCGTCGCTGGCGCTCGAGCCTGCGTCGGCCGTGGCCGGTACCGGCGGCAAGGCATCCTTTACCGAGCGCTATGCCACGCTGCGTCGCGCGACGGTGGCCTACGCTCCGCCCGAGATGCTCACCGACGATATTCCCGACCTGCGCGCTTTGCGTATGTCGCCGGCGATCGACGTCTATGCCGCGGCAAGCACGGTTTACGAGCTCATTGCCGGCGTCGCGCCATACGAAGCCGCGCCGAGCACTTCGGGTTCGCGCAAAAAGACGCGCGACATCGCGAGCCCCTACCGTCTCAAGACGGACACGCGGCCCGACTATCCCATTGGTGCCCATGCGCCCGGTTGCGATTTGACTCAGCTGCTTCGTCGTGAGCCCGATGTGGCGCTCGCCGCGGCTGAGCAGGCCCAGCAGTTGGGGCTTGAGCCGGATTCCGAGGAGCTACGCGATGCGCTGGCGTTTGTCGATGCCCAGCTGTTCGACGTGGTGATGGCCTGTCTATCCAGCCACCAAAAAGATCGTCCCGAGCCGGCGGCGGTCGAGGCGGCGCTCTCGGCGTTTTGTGACCACTATGCGCAAAATGTCGGTCGTTCGCTCCGCGGCGAGCCGCTCACGCCGTGCCCCATGGATGCGTCTGGCCGCGCGGTTCGTCGCGCGCTGATGGTCGGCGCGACGGTCGTCTGTGGCGTGGTTTGGGCTGTGGTCGTGGTTTCGGCCGCGCTGCTGGCGTCGGGCGCTCGCGTGACGGCGACTTTGGGATCGCTCGTGTGGTCTGGGTCGCTACCGGGTGTTATTGCCGCGCTGGCGTTGGCGCTGCCAGGCATAGCCGGCGTTGCCGCGGGGGCACTTGCGCGCGATCGGCGCTCGGGGTTCCTGCAGGGTGTGCTTGCGCTTTCTGCCTGCGAGGTTCCGGTGCTGGTTGTGGCTGCATGTAGCGTATTTTCCCAACGCGCCGTGATGGGCGGCCTTGTTGCCGCTCTGGTTGCAACCTATACGCTTACGTGGTTTTTGCTTGCGATGGGCTTTGCCTTTGAACTTCCCGTTTCGGCACCGCGACGCACAAAAGCCCAGATGGCGACTCCGCTTGCCGGTGGAGCCGCAGCTGCCCGTACTTTTGGCGGACCTGTCGAAGTATCGTCCGATTCTATTTCTACGACCAAGGAGGCCTAGGTCATGGCATCTCAAGTTGAGCTCACCCCATGCGGGGCCATGTTTGACATCTTTAAGCGCGCGGCGCATCTGAGCCATATCGAGCTGTGCGGCTTGGCGCTTTCGTCCCGTCCGCTCGCCGACGGCCGCAGCCCGCAGAGCCGAGCCGCCGATCGTTCTTGGGTTTCCCGCTTTATCGTTCGCGCGCCGGTCGGCACGCTTCAGCAGCGCTACTTTGCCGAATACGGTACCTCGGCTGCGCGTATTATGTCGCAACTGGCCCTGCGCCAGCGCAATCCCATGGACTCCACGGCTGTGATCAATATGGTGTGCGGTCCTGCAGGTGAACCGATGGTACGCGCGCTCGAAGAGTGTCACCAGGACACGAATCTCTATCGCAACGCGCTCGATCGCCTGTCCCAGGCGGCGGAACTCATGCCCGCCGAGCGCGCCGAGGCCGTGCTGGTGCTGTTTGTCGCCGTCGGTTGTTCGGCGGATGTGCGGTCCTCGGTGAACTATGCCATCGACTACGCGCACGCGACCTGTGGCGGAGGCACATCCACGCCGCGTTCGCTTGGCATGTCGATGACCGCGGGCGAACGCGAACCCGCCCCGGCGCACCCCTTGGGCTTGCTGCGCGTACAAAACAGTTTTGTCGTGAGCGCCCCGCGCTGGATTCAGCCGAGCGAGCAGGGTGTTGAGATTGGCGCGCTGGCCACTGGTGAGGGCGATATTACCGACGTCGGCGACGATGTCTCGGCCCGCCATGCCCATATCTGGTGCGATGCTCAAAATATCTGGCACGTCGAGGACTTGTCGTCCACCAACGGAACCGTGGTGGTAAACGGGGCCACGCGCGTCTGCATTCAGGTCGAGCCCGGCCGTTCCGCCCAGCTCAATCCCGGCGACGAGCTCAAGCTCGGCGAATCCACTACCTACGCCATCCTCTTCGGTGCTCTCTAGCCGGCAGATAGGGACGTTCCTTTTCTCTGCCGGCTGGGGACACTCCTCGGCGCGCCAGAGCCGGTCGCCTGGGGATGGAGGGGCCATTTTGGCCCTTGGCGGTCAGTCGGGGCGAAACTAGAAGATCTTTCCGATTCGCGGCTGTTCATGCTTGTAGAGCATCTAAAACAATAGGATGTTATTCTGGAATATGCCGGGTGCGTGAACTTGCCTGTCTTAGCCTTAATAAGGTATAGGGGAGTTTGGCTCAGGGGTTCCGTCTTGTTCTTCAGCGCAGTATTGTGGGACAGATTTGCTGAGATTGGCGCCTTACACCGCAGAGCGCACGGAAGGCTCTCGATTTGTGTTCTGGCCCCAGAATACAGGGCCTGATACTTACCAACTGTGGCATGGATGTAACATCTGTAGAAATCAACCCTTTTGTTGTCGACCTTTGTAAGAAAAACACTGCCATCAACTCTTTGGATGACGAAACTAGGGTGCTTGAGGGGAGCCTTTACTCCCCTCTGAGAGATGACTCATGTTTTTCGCTTGTCGTTGTGAATCCTCCGTTACTGCCGATTCCGGATGAGATTCCTTATCCCTTCGTTTGAGATGGAGGACAATCGGGTCTGGATAAAACACTTCGTATTCTTAAGGGTGGCGATACGCATTTAGAGAAAAACGGTAAATACTGCTAATAGGGGTGACGACGATGGTGCAGGGGCGACCCGCGATGCTCTCATCAATACGTCGGATACTTGGGAAATCAGGTCTAGATGCATGTATGATGATGCTGTGTGGCTATTCAATTAATCCGCGTTCCGAATGGGTGCAGGGTATAGCTGCGACATCGTATGCTTTTGACCCGGCGCGATACTCAGATATTTCTGAGGCGGTTGACGAAGTTTATACGCACTATGCCGCGCAAGGCGTTTCGGAAGTTTGCACATCTACGTTACGGGCTTAGGTTTCTTCAAGCGAGCAGGCCGGTTGCGTTATTTCGAGCGATTTTTCTAGTCTAGACGACAAAAGGCAAAGGATTTGATGGGTATAAAACGCGGACGTTTGTGGGCGGATGCTCAAATCTATTGTGGCAATCGGGCGGTTGAAAAAGATATTTCAACCGCCCGATTGCCAGGTTCGTCGGAGGAGATGTCCGATTCCGACTCTCTTGTAGGAAGAGCTTGAGATCGTATTGGCCCAAGGCAATCTTAAAGCAGTCTCATTGGCAAATCTTCGCTCCTGTTGTGTTGAGGTGTAAGGTATCAGTGATTGATGTTTTGTGGCGGGTAGATTGGGGCCTTCCTTGATTCGATGCGTTCTCTCGAGGTTCATCAGAGCAAAAGGGGCTTTCGTCTTCATTGCTATCACGGTGATTGGAACCGCTCTCTCCTATGCCATGCCATACGTGAACGGGAAATTCTTAGATTTTCTTCTCGGTAACCGCAGCGAAAGAGACGCCGTACTCTTCGCGCTCCTGGTTGCGTCAATAGGAGTTTTCTCCACCCTCTTTACTTATTTTGCAGGAACACTTTCCATTCGCATAACCACGAGACTTTCCTTTGATCTTCTCAGGGAGGCCGTCTTGCGTTTTGAAAGAGACGATTACTTGGTGAGTCGGACCATCGATCCAGCCTATACAACGCAACGGATTATTTCCGACTCCAGCGTGGTCTCATCCTTCGTTTTGGCGAATTTTATCAGTGCGCCGCTGTCCATTGTAGCCATTCCCATCGTATTGCTTATCATATGGTCAATTGATTCAACTCTCGCGGTGTTTTCCATCATTCTCCTCATCGTGTATTTCTGTGTAATTACTGGGTTGAGGAAACTTTTGTATAGGGTCACGTATGAGAAGAAAGAGGCGGACAGCGCCTTTTACGCCGCAATTGCATCGCAGCTTAATCAGATTCTCAACATTCAACTGACATCTTCGTACGGCAAGAGCGAACAAGCGCTCGACGCTGGGTTTAAGAGCTATTTTCCCAAAGTTTTGCGCTCCGGAAAGCTATCATATTCTCTGACATCGCTCGATGGTCTTTTCGCAGCGTTGTTTCAAGCGGTGATACTTGTTGTTTCCGGAGTACGAATCATTAACGGAACTATGTCAATAGGCGAGTACACTATCATCGGTACATACTTCGCGGTTCTCTTTAAGACTTTGAAAAGTATGATGTCATTGTTCAAATCCTATCAAGATGCCAAAGCATCATGGGATAGGACGGCTATCGCGACGAGAGAAAAGGAGAGATCGGGGTGGAATCGGACCGATTTAGCTAAACTCGATGAAATAAATGACATTTCGGTATCTGATTTGGAATTCTCGGTTGCCCTTCCAGACGGATCTGTCCGAGAGGTCCTCGGCGGGTTTTCTTTCAAGTTTTCCGGTCCTGGTACATATTGCATAGTTGGGGAAAACGGAAGAGGCAAGACGTCACTTCTTTACTTGATGCTCGGGCTATACTCATCGAAAGGCAAAGTAAAATACAACGGCGTGCCAATCGAAGAATGCGACTTGGATTACATACGTGCGAGAGAGATATCGTGCTGCCCACAGTCGTGCTTCGCGCCGGACGAAACGGTGAAAGAGCTGTTAGAGTATTTCGACACGCCCTTTTCTTCCTATCACCGGGGTGTAGATGGCCTACTTTCGCTGGAAAACAGCGTGAAGGAGTTGCTCGGGAAACGTTGCTCCGCGCTTTCGGGCGGTGAGCTGCGCCGAGTGTACTTATGGTCGGCGATTTCACGCAAGTCGTCAGTTTTGGTACTCGACGAGCCCACGACTGGGTTAGACGCTGTAAGCCGCGCCGAGCTTGCGGCCTATGTTAAGCGCAACAAGCAAAGCCAGCTGATCATCGTTGTCTCTCACGATGACGAGATGGTCGGCGCGGTAGAAGGGGTAGTGGATTTAGGCAGCATGTACCAGGGTAAATGATGACAAGTGTAGTGCTACCCAACTGGCAGAGATAACAAAAAGGCGATGCAGATGCACGTAGCATTCAGGCGGTTCGGACTCGGTGCCTTCACGCCATCGCAACGCTTTCAGATATAGTTCTCGTTCTCTTACTAAAGGAAACTTTAGTCTACGTCATCTTGTCGAGACAGAGGTGAAGCGAAGTGTTGTCGCGACGTATCTTATTCCAGGTGGCTCAGTATCAGCGTGAGAATCGCACCAAAGTGTACTTACGATTCTCGTGTCCCACGGACAACATGAGCTGAGCATTGAGGTTCCACCCTTTGCTGCAACTACACGGGGTTGGACGGCAATGAATATGCCGGGCCGCATACCACGCGCAGCGGGGGTCCATGTCCCAGTATGTTGCCTACAGCAGCCTCGATGTCCACGCACACATCATCTCTGCCTTCGCGTTCAATCCATTTGCCGGAGAGTGCGAGGGTTGCCAGGCCGTAGAATTCGAGCCGAACAAATGAAATGCGGTATCAGCGCATAGGATTAAACTGACGATTGCTTTGCACTGAGAATACGCTTGGAAAGCCGCTATGGGTGGCGGCCCGGGTTAAATAGAGAAGCCCGTCCGATCACTTTCATGTGGCGAACGGTCGGGCTTCTTATTCCACTTGCCAATGCTCGGCTCATATTGGAAGAAAGCTACGCTAATGTTTGCGTGACACTCCTATTTTCTCCGAAGAAAGAGTCGGATAATGAAGAATAGAATTAAAAAAGGTGCCAGATATAACGCAAATATAAAGGCTAATCCAACGAGACCTTGCAATAATGGCATAACTCCTCCCAGACACGAGATTTTGGTATTTGTTCCCATCTTATTCTGAATTGGACCAAATAGTTCCTAGCCACAAAACTACTCGTCAACTGGATCGCACCAATCTGCTGGCAAAACACAGCTTGATTCTTTATCGACATAGCACCAATCCGCAACAGGGCACTCGGCGATGTCGTAAAAATTGCATATATCAACTCCAAGACAACAAGGCTCAACGGGAGGATGTTCATTTGAACCAACAGGATGGATATGCTTCATAACAGCTCCTCACCTTAATCCAATTAGAGACTACGTTTGATCAATGCCACAGTGATCTACAACGCAGATGCTGCCGCCATCCATGTCATAGTCGCAGTAATCGTATGCACCACAGCCATCTGCTTTATCATAAACAGTACAGATGTCAGTAATGCCCAAGAGGCAGTCAAAAGACATCGGCTTCACGCCTGCCTCGCCGCCACTTCCTGGATTAATCGGATGAATATGCTTCACGACTACCTCCCTTTGAGTGCAGAAAAACCTCAATATTGTGTATAACAAACCAAGATGTCTAGTTCACCATATTTCTAGAATGGTTTCGGCGAATGTAGCAATAAGCTTCGCAGACGGTAATCAGAAGAACGAACACCTCCACAATGGTGACAGCAATGCGCTGAACCGCTTATTCCGATACAGTAGCTTCTCGTTGATTTTTCTCCTGCGAAGATGAGTGGCGGGAAATAAGGTCAAAAGCCATCTCGTAGCACATTTTTCTATATTCACATGATGCAGGGTGTAGACTCTTGGGCAAGTAGCCGTGCTCGTCTGCAGCCTCCCAGCTACAGCCCCCACCACAGAAAGACCGAGCCCAACAGTCCGTACAGTCAATTCTTTTTTCGACACCCTGACTCCAGTTTTCAATATACCTAGTTTCGTCAATTCCGGTGACGATGTTGCCCATTTTGAATCGCATCATCCCGACAAACCTGTGACAGGGGTATACGTCCCCTTCGGGAGTCACGGAAATAAAACGCCTGCCAGCCCCGCATCCGACAAAGGCGATCCTGTTGCTCATAATCAAATCAACTGCAGTTTTCAATGTTCTAAACAAGGGCTTTTCCCCTTGATCAATCTGTTTGAGATATTGATCCGCCAAATCTATTAGGCCCGCCCTGATTTTGTTTAATGAGTGTTCGTCGAGTTTGATATTCTCATCGAATGAGCTCACGGGCGAGAAGTAAATCCTTCTGAAGCCCATCTCTTTAAACTGAAGATAGTCTTCAACAAGGTTACAGTTATTATTTGTTAAGGTCGCTCTTGCGCCGAAGGGGAACGACTCGGAAAAACGACGAACGTTTTTGTCGATATCGGAGAAAGAGCCGCCTCCCGTCTTATACGGGCGCGATGCATCGTGCTTGCATCCTGTACCATCGAGACTAATCAGAACAGAAAACCCGTGCTCCTTGAAAGAATTCACAGCAGTGTCATTCAAAAGCGTTCCGTTGGTCGTAATAGAATAGGTAAAGTTTCTATTGGGGTATATTCTTTTTGAATAGTCGACCGTTTTCCATATCAGCGGCTCGTTAATCATGGGTTCCCCACCAAAAAGACGATCGCAAGCGTTTCGTTTTCCGATGAACTTGCGACGAGGTAGTCGACCGCCTTGAAGGCTATCTCGTCTGTCATCAGCAGAGGAGACGTTCCATAATCTCCTTTACCGGCAAAACAGTAACTACAACCAAGGTTGCATGCATGTGAAACGTGGAGTTCGATGGATCTAAGTTTTCGAGGCGTGTCTTTTGTTAAGAAAGTCCGCTCAGACAATCGTTGATACTCATCAATGTCGTCTTCAAGTTCTGCTATGGTCGTTTGGTCGTAGCCTTTCGCAGCAAGTGACTTTGTTAGCAACTTCGAGTTGACCGTTCTTCCCGATGCTTCAAATATGCGAAGCGCATCTTCCGATGCTTGGTCAACCTGAAAGCAATTGCGAGTGACCTCATCGAAGCAGTAACGACGATCACTTACTGAGAAAAAATGCATACGTTCCTCAATTTCATGCTGGACTGGCACTAACCTTGTTTATTGTTGCGCAGCTATAAAAAACCACCAGCGGGGATTCGGTGTGCGGCCCAATCGGACTCCCAAAAGGTTCTATTTGAGACTGGCAAGCTTTGTGTTGTTGGCACTTCGACAGCGCTCTTTATTCCAACATGGAGCCTCGCAGTTTGAGTCGACTTGCCTCTGGAAGGTCCGATCTTAACTTGATTTAGGATGAAAACAGATTACAGGCGCGCTCCTCTAGAAAGAAAGGAAACCAATCGCCGCCTTTCACCAGGAAAGTTTTTATAGCCCACCTCGAGCAAAATGAAAGATGCGAGAGCGATTGGGGAACAACGCGAATCTCCCCTTTTGGGTGGGAGCGAGCCTTCAGCCACCGGCGAACGACTCGCCCTGGTCAGAATCTGGAAGTGGTGCCGGGCCGCTTGGGCCTCCCCGGTGACTTCGTGGGGCTTACCTGCCTGACGTCGAGGAGTACATCCGCAAGATTCGTTCCCTATGCCGTTTGCTCTCACGCCCGCCTTAGTTCCAAGTCGGGCGAGCCGCCGCGCTCATGCGACCCGTGGCGGCGACACGTCGACGCCGCGCTCGCTGAGCACATCTTCGGTCGCGGGCGAGCACGAGGTCGCGCCGGCGCATCCGCTGGGACTGCTGTGCGTGCAAAACGGCTACGTGGTGAGCGTCCCGCGCTGGATTCAGCCGAGTGAGGAAGGCGTTGAGATCGGCGCGCTGGCAACGGGGGAGGGCGGCATCACCGACGACGTCTCGGCCCGCCATGCCCATATCTGGTGCGACGAGTCTGGCGCATGGTTTGTCGAGGACCTGTCGTCCACTAACGGCACCGTGGTGGTAAACGGGGCCACGAGTGTGTGTATTCAAGTAGAGCCCGGCCGCTCCGCCCAGCTCAACCCCGGCGACGAGCTCAAACTCGGCGAATCCACCACCTACGCCATCCTGCTCGGCGCCCTCTAGCCGGCAGTTAGGGACGTTCCTTTCCTGCCGGTACTTGGGGACACTCCTTGGCGCGTCAGAGCCAGTCGTCCGGGGATGGAGGGACCATTCTGGCCTTTGGCGGTCACCCGAGGTAAACCTTTACCGCCCGCCTATATTTGTCGAAATTACACTTAACGGCGGGGTACAATAAACCCGCATGCGGATTTCCGTTGCGGGCGCTTCCCATCGCCGGGGCGTGCCCGGGAGCATCCGGCATGCGGCCTTTGCGGCGCTCGGTCATGTGCAAGACGGGCGGTCGGGTCTGTGGGGCGCATCAGCTGCCCCTCGCCTCGGCATGTCTTCTCTCCACGCCACGTACCTGCTGCTGAGCCTGCCTGCCAGATGATTGGAAGCAACAGCGTAAATCCCATCACGCCAACATCCCGGCGATCGCCGGGGCCTGTATACCTATATGAGAGGAGAGGGGTATATGGCGCGTAAGTTTAAGTCTATGGACGGCAACGAGGCGGCCGCATATGTTTCGTATGCGTACACCGAGGTAGCGGGAATCTATCCCATTACGCCGTCCAGCCCGATGGCCGACCATGTCGACCAGTGGGCGGCCCAGGGTCGCAAGAACATCTTCGGCACCCCGGTCAAGGTCGTCGAGATGGAGTCCGAGGCAGGTGCAGCCGGTACCGTTCACGGTTCGCTGGGCGCCGGTGCTCTGACCACCACTTACACGGCTTCTCAGGGTTTGCTCCTGATGATCCCGAACATGTACAAGATCGCGGGCGAGCAGCTCCCGGGCGTCTTCCACGTCTCCGCGCGTTGCGTCGCTTCCCACGCCCTGAACATTTTTGGCGATCACTCCGACGTCATGGCTTGTCGTCAGACCGGCTTCGCCATGCTCGCCGAGGGCAACGTCCAGGAGGTCATGGACCTCTCGCCGGTGGCTCACCTTGCCGCCATCGAGGGTAAGACCCCGTTCCTTAACTTCTTCGACGGCTTCCGCACCAGCCACGAGATCCAGAAGGTCGCCATGTGGGACTACAAGGATCTGGCCGAGATGTGCGACATGGACGCCGTCCAGGCTTTCCGCGATCACGCGCTCAACCCTGAGCACCCGCACACCCGCGGTAGCCACGAGAACGGCGATATCTTCTTCCAGAACCGTGAGGCCTGCAACAAGGTCTACGACGAGCTTCCCGCCGTCGTCGAGGGCTACATGAAGAAGATCAACGAGAAGCTCGGCACCGATTACGGCCTGTTCAACTACTACGGCGCTCCCGATGCCGATCGCGTCGTCGTGTGCATGGGCTCCTTCTGCGACGTGCTCGAGGAAGTCATCGACTACCTCAACGCTCACGGCGAGAAGGTCGGCCTGGTCAAGGTCCGTCTGTTCCGTCCGTTCTCCATCAAGCACTTCGTCGACGTTCTCCCCGAGACCGTCCAGAAGATCGCCGTCATGGACCGCACCAAGGAGCCGGGTTCCATCGGCGAGCCGCTCTACCAGGACGTCGTCTCCGCTCTCTACGAGGCCGGCAAGACGGGCATCAAGGTCGTTGGCGGCCGTTACGGCCTGGGCAGCAAGGACACGCCTCCCGCGTCCGCGTTCGCTGTCTTCGAGGAGCTCAAGAAGGACGAGCCCAAGCGCGAGTTCACCATCGGCATTGTCGATGACGTGACCAACCTGAGCCTGCCCGAGGCCGAGGATGCGCCCAACACCGCAGCCCCCGGCACCATCGAGTGCAAGTTCTGGGGTCTGGGTGGCGACGGTACCGTCGGCGCCAACAAGAACTCGATCAAGATCATCGGCGACCACACCGACAAGTACGTCCAGGCCTACTTCCAGTACGACTCCAAGAAGACCGGCGGCGTAACCGTCTC
>JBKWEB010000004.1:28052-93387 GCA_046976245.1 Collinsella sp.
TTCCCCGATTCGCTCGCCGTACTACGTGACCAAGGCCGACTTTGTCGCCTGCCATAACCCCAGCTACATCGTTAAGGGCTTCAAGATGGTCCGCGACGTCAAGCCGGGCGGCACCTTCCTGGTCAACTGCCAGTGGAGCGACGAGGAGTTCGCCGAGCACATGCCCGCCGTGGCCAAGCGCTACATCGCGAACAACAACGTCAACGTCTACCTGATCGACGCTATCGACCTGGCCGCTAAGGTTGGCATGGGCAAGCGCACCAACACGGTGCTCCAGTCCGCCTTCTTCGCGCTGGCCAAGGTCCTGCCCGCCGAGGACGCCCTGCAGTACATGAAGGACGCGGCCACCAAGTCCTACATGAAGAAGGGCCAGGCCATCGTCGACGCCAACCATAAGGCTATCGATGCCGGCGCTACCGCCTTCCGTAAGTTCGAGGTTCCGGCCGACTGGGCTACCGCCGAGGATGCCGCTCCCGTCGAGCTCTCCGAGGAGACCAAGTCCTCCATCGCCCAGCAGGTCAAGAACCTGCTCGAGCCCATCGATCGCATGGATGGCGACAGCCTGCCCGTTTCCGCCTTCGTCGGTTGCGCCGACGGCCAGTTTGAGCTGGGCGCCTCCGCATACGAGAAGCGCGGCGTCGCCGTGGTCGTTCCTCACTGGGACGAGACCAAGTGCATCCAGTGCAACCAGTGCGCCTATGTGTGCCCGCATGCCACCATCCGTCCGTTTGCGATGACCGAGGACGAGGCTGCCGCCGCGCCCGAGGCTACCCGCACGCTCGACGCCATGGGCCCCAAGGCCAAGGGCATGAAGTTCACTATGGCTGTGTCCCCGCTCGACTGCATGGGTTGCACCAACTGCGTCAAGGTCTGCCCCAAGGGCGCCCTCGAGATGGTTCCCACCGAGCAGGAGATGGACCAGCAGCCCGTTTGGGACTACATGGTCGAGAACGTCTCCGAGAAGAAGGAGCTCATCGCGGCCAACGTCAAGGGCAGCCAGTTTAAGCAGCCCTACCTGGAGTTCTCCGGCTCCTGCGCCGGCTGTGCCGAGACCGCCTATGCACGTCTGGTGACCCAGGTCGCCGGCGACCGCATGTTCATTTCCAACGCCACCGGCTGCTCCTCCATTTGGGGCAACCCCGCTGCCACCGCTCCTTACTGCAAGGACAAGGACGGTCACGGCCCGGCGTGGAACAACTCCCTGTTCGAGGACAATGCCGAGCACGGTCTGGGCATGGCCGTCGGTTACGAGGCCGTCCAGAAGAAGCTGATTGCCGCTACCCAGGACATCATCGCTGCCGATGGTCCGTCCGATGAGCTCAAGGCCGCCGGCCAGGCTTGGATTGACTCCGTCAACGACGCCGAGGCCTCCAAGACCGCTGCTGCTGCCTACGTTGCCGAGCTCGAGAAGTGCGGCTGCGACGCTTCCAAGGCGATCCTCGCCGACAAGGCTTACCTCACCAAGAAGTCCTTCTGGATCTTCGGCGGCGACGGTTGGGCCTACGACATCGGCTTCGGTGGCTTGGACCACGTCCTGGCTTCCGGCCACAACGTCAACGTCTTCGTCTTCGACACCGAGGTCTACTCCAACACGGGTGGTCAGGCCTCCAAGGCCTCGAACCTGGGCCAGGTCGCTCAGTTCGCCGCTGCCGGTAAGGTGACCAAGAAGAAGTCCCTGGCCGAGATTGCCATGAGCTACGGCTACGTCTACGTGGCGCAGGTCGCCATGGGCGCCAACCCGGCTCAGACCCTCAAGGCCATCCACGAGGCCGAGGCCTACGACGGTCCGTCCCTCATCATCGGCTACAGCCCCTGCGAGATGCACTCCATCAAGAAGGGTGGCATGCAGAACTGCCAGGCCGAGATGAAGAAGGCTGTCGAGTGCGGTTACTGGAACCTCTTCCGCTTCAACCCCGAGGCTGCTGCCGGCAAGAAGTTCTCGCTCGATTCCAAGGAGCCCGCGGGCGGTTATCAGGAGTTCCTGATGAACGAGGCCCGTTACGCTTCGCTGACGCGTTCCTTCCCCGAGCGCGCCGAGGAGCTCTTCAAGGAGAATGAGCAGGCCGCTATGGACCGCTATCAGCACCTGCTGAAGCTCAAGACGGTGTACAACGAGGCCTAAGTCTCCCACCGCAGGATCTGAGGGCTAACCTTCGCGGACGTCCTCGGACATGAAAGAACCCCTGCTGCGCACTACGTGCGGCGAGGGTTCTTTCGTCCTGCGGAGTGCCCGCGAAGGTTAGCCCTCAGATCCTGCTACGACTACGTCCTCAGATTGTGTGGGCGGATGAAGGACGTAGTTGGCCGGGTATTCCGTCCCTTTCGCTGTTTCGCGGCTTTGCCGCGAAACCTCGCGCCACTTTGGGGATGGATGGGGGACTTGGCTGTTGCCGCCTTTTCGGAGCGCTTCTTTATTCCTTTTGCTGGATGAAAAGCCCCTTGTTTTTGCAGGGGTGCATACTCGACTTATAAGTGCATAGAATCTCGTATAGCGCGAGTAAGATATTGCGCTGTCCGTTTTGTGTTTAGCAGAGATGTAGTTTGCATAATCCGACATAATCCTCGCTTCATTTAAATAAAGTCGCACGTAAATTACGTAGATATGTCTGAGCTGGAGTTCTGTACGCTGAGCGGACAAAAACGACCGTTCACCGTTCCACTATTTTCAAAATGAATAAAATGAGCGATAAAGAGAATATAAACCTTAATAAACTCGCGTATCGCACGGACGCGGGTTATTAATGGGTTGTAGGCCTTTTACAGAAAGGATTCCAGCAATGTCTAAGCCTCTTGGCAAGCCCGATCGTATTGTCGTCGCCCTTGGCGGCAACGCCCTCGGCAACAACCCCGTCGAGCAGATCGAGGCCGTGAGCAACACCGCCCACGCTCTCCTCGGTCTCATCGAGCAGGGCAATGAGATCATCATCACCCACGGCAACGGCCCGCAGGTCGGCATGATCCAGAACGCCTTCGCCGCTGCCCACGATGCCATCGGTACCCCCGAGATGCCGCTGCCCGAGTGCGGCGCCATGTCCCAGGGCTACATTGGTTATCACCTGCAGCAGGGCATCGGCCGCGAGATGCACAAGCGCTATAAGCGTTGGCACGCCGCCACCGTCGTCACCCAGATCGAGTGCGATCCCGACGATCCCGCGTTCAAGAACCCGACCAAGCCGATTGGCCCCTTCTACACCGAGGAGCAGGCCAAGGAGTTCATGGCCGAGGATCCCTCCAAGGTCTTCGTCGAGGATTCCGGCCGCGGCTGGCGTCGCGTCGTCGCTTCCCCCGATCCCAAGAAGATCGTCGAGGCCGACTCCATCCTCAACCTGCTCGACAACGAGTTCATCGTCATCGCCTGCGGTGGCGGCGGCATCCCCGTCGTCCGCGACTACGAGAACAAGGGCTGCTACAAGGGCGTTCCCGCCGTCATCGACAAGGACCTGGGCGGCGAGCTGCTGGCCGAGGACTGCGATGCTGACGTTCTGTTCCTGCTGACCGCCGTTGAGCATGTCGCCATCAACTTGGCAAGCCCAACCAGGAGGAGCTCGAGGACCTCACCGCCGACGAGGCCGAGCGCCTGGCCGACGAGGGCCAGTTCGGCAAGGGTTCCATGGAGCCCAAGGTCCGCGCTGCCATCAAGTTCGCCCGTTCCCGCAAGGGCCGCACCTGCATCATCGGTGCTCTGGACAAGGCCGCCGAGACCATGGCCGGTCTCTCCGGTACCCGCATCCACGAGTAGTCTCTACTCTGTTGCCTCTCTCGTGGGCGCCAGGCAAAGCGCCCACAAACTAGCCTCTCTTCATGAGCCCCGCAGTCCGCTCCGGCTGCGGGGCTTTTGCTATTCACCTAGTCATTGGGGACGTTCTTAAACGACTAGCCAAACAAGAACGTCCCCAACGACTACTCATTTAAGTCTGTCCCCAATGACTGCCCAATGGCTGGGAAGGCGCATCCCACACCGACGCATTGCCTTCGGGCCCTCTCCCCAGGCTCTCCATAGCTCAGCTGGACTCCCCGCAACCTGTTCCGAGTTGGCGGAACGAGCGCGACGTGGAGTGTCATTCTTTACCGCGTTAGACTAGACGCAGGGAAAGGAGGAGGACATGGATGCTCGCGTCAAGCAGCTTGTAAATATGATCGAGGACGCTCAGCCTGTCGCTGTCGCGGTACTTGCCAAGCGTCTCGAGGTAAGCGAGCGCGCCGTGAGAAACTATATCCATCGCGCAAACGACAACCTTGCAGGGGTTGCACGCATCGTTGGCAGCAAGGGGCAGTATCGTATCGATGTTGCACGTGCAGATGAGCTTGCTCGCTTGCTAGACGGTGCGGCTCTGGCCCATCCGGGCATTCCTGATACGCGCGACGGCCGTGTGTCCTTCCTTCTTAACGACCTCCTCATGCGGTCCCAGTGGGTGACGATTGAGGAGTATGCGGATTTACTCTACGTTTCGGCGCGAACTCTGTCCAATGACATGCGTCTGGTAGAGCAGAAACTCGCCCAATTTGACTTAACGCTCGAAAAGCGCCCACGCTACGGAATCCGCGTTGCGGGCGGGGAGTCGCAGCGGCGCCTGTGCCTGGCCTCGCTGGTGAGGCCCGTGTTGCCCGACACCGACGATGCAAAGCTCGCCGAGCGCCTGCGGGCCATCGCCGCATGTGTGGACGATGCTCTGACGGCCTCGCCCGTCACGGTGAGCTCGCTGGCATCCCGCAATCTCATCATGCATCTTTACATTGCTCTTGGCCGCATCGAGCAGGGCTGCTATGTCCCAGCTGCAGAATCGGACGTTCAAAAACTGGAGGGAACGCGCGAATACGCCGCGGCTTTCCAGATTGCCGCAAACATCAAGGATGCCCTGGGCGTGAGCATGCCCCGAGAAGAGGTTGCCTTTATCGCAATCCATTTGCTCGGCAGGGGCACGGGCGTGCCCGAGAAGGGCTCTGCCGTTATCTCGGACGAGATGTGGGAGATTGCTTCCGAGATGGTACGTGCGGTCAACGATGAGTTTAGGTTTGACTTTAGCGGCGATCTTGAACTTCGCATGAACCTTGCTCGGCATATCGGCCCTCTGGGCTTTCGCCTTGAATATCACATGCATATGGATAACCCCATGCTGTCCGATATCAAGACGAGGTTTCCGTTGGCCTATTCGATGGCAGCTGGCACCTCGCAGGTACTCGAGCGTCATTTTGGCAGCCAGCCCTCTGATGAAGAGCTCGGCTACATCGCCATGGCATTTGCCCTGGCCCTCGAGCAGCAAGCCGACCAGCCGCGTCGCAAACGCATCCTGATCGTGTGCGCCTCGGGAGCGGGAAGCGCCCGTATGCTCGAGCACCAGTACCGCAAGCAGTTTGGCATGTATATCGATTCGATTGAGACATGCGATGTCGCCCGCGTGGGAACGTTCGATTTTTCGCATATCGACTACGTGTTCACAACGGTGCCGCTCAACGTCAAGTTGCCCGTGCCCGTCCGCGAGGCCGATTTCTTCTTGGAGACGAGCGATGTCAACGCTATCCGCAAGGTGCTGAGCGACGACACTGCGCAATCGGACTCCGTGAGCTCTTTCTTTAGCCGTGCCCTGTTCTTCAACCGCGTTGAGGCGTCGTCGAAGCAGGCCGTTCTCCGATATCTCTCCGAGCGCGCCGTCGAGAGCGGCCGTGTCGATGCCCAGTTTGCCCAAGAGGTCGCCGAGCGCGAGAGCGCGAGCGCCACCTCGTTTGGCAATGGGGTAGCCATGCCCCATGGGATGCATCCCTTGAGCGCCGAGGCCTTTGTTACCGTGGGCCTGCTCGAACATCCCATTCTTTGGGACGAATACGGCCATGAGGTCGATATCGTCTTTATGGTGTCGTTTGCCCGGTCGGGCGGCGATGAGGCGCGGATCTTGAGCTCACTGCTCGCCGAGATCTTTATGGACCGCCAGGGGGTCGAGCGCCTACGCGAGCGCCGGTCCTGGCATGAGCTGATGGCGCTTGTGCAAGCGCATACGGCTTAAGACTTCTTTTGTCGATGACCCTGTCAGTCTACCTGCAATAAACCTCGAGGATTGCGGGCGGGAGATAGGCGTTTCGAATATTCAAGTACAAACCAAACATCACGGGAGAGGAGACCGTTATGGACGATCAGGGAACCGAGATGGTTTCGTTTCAGCTGGTCGCTGCAGCGGGAGAGGCACGCAGCCTTGCCTTCGAAGCCCTTGAAAAGGCAAAGGCGGGGGATTTTGACGCCGCCGCCAAACTCATGAAGCAGTCAAAGGATGCGGGAATCAAGGCTCACCACATCCAAACGCAGCTGCTTTCGACTGAGGCAGCGGGCGAGCATCTGTCGGTGGATGTGTTGCTGGTCCATGCTCAGGACCACCTCATGTGCTCCATGCTTGCTCAGGAGCTCGTGCAGGAGCTGATCTGCCTGTATGAGCGCACTGCAACCAAGAACGCCTAGCGGCGTGCGGTGACTATCCAACCAATCAATGCGAAGGGAATCCCTTATGAAGATCCTTCTTGTTTGCGCAGCTGGTCTGTCTACAAGCATTCTGATGAAGAAACTCGAGAAATATGCGGAGCAAAACGGCATCGAGCTCGATATCGATGCGGTGGGTATCGGCGAGTATCAGGAGACGTGCGCCAATTATGACGTGCTGCTCTTGGGGCCGCAGGTGTCCTACCAGCTCAACACCGTCAAGCAGGGGAGCGGTAAGCCGACCGCGGTCATCCCCGCACAGGACTACGGCATGGGCAACGCCGCCAACGTGCTGGCACTCGCCCAGTCGCTGTTGGGTTAGGAGGCAACCATGGAGAAGTTCATGACCCTGCTTCAGGAAAAACTGACCCCTATCGCCAATTTCTGCGGCACCGAGCGCCACTTTGCCTCCATGCAAAAGGGCTTTATGAGCGCGATCAGCTTCATCTTGGTATCTGCCGTCTTTATGATCCTCGCCAACCCGCCGGTCACGGCCGACCTGGTGGCGCAGGGCGGGTTCTGGTCCGTCTTTGGCCCTTGGCTCGATTTTGCCACGGCCAATAAGCTCACGCTGCTCATTCCCTTCAACATGACGATGGGCATACTGTCGGTGATCGTGACGTTCGCAATCGCCTATAACCTGGCGGGCACCTACAAGATGCCCAAGCTTAACGCCGGCATGACCTCGCTGGTGATGTTCCTGATCGCCGCGGCGCCGTCGTCCTACTACCAGCTTACTGACGAGTCCGTGCTCCAGGCGGTCCCCTGCACCTATCTGGGTGCGCAGGGCCTGTTTACCGCCATCATCGTTGCCTTGGTCTCCGTCGAGGTCACGCGCTTCTGCCAGACCAAGGGCATCACCATCAAGATGCCCGATGGCGTGCCGCCGTTTTTGTCCGAAACCTTTGGCGCCATCGTACCTATGCTCGCCAACATCCTCATCTTCTTTGGCGGCAACCTGCTGATCCAGATGATCGATCCCGCGCTGTCCATCCCCTCGGTTATCGAGAAGCTGCTCGCTGCCCCGCTTTCTGTCGCAGTTGACTCTGTGCCCGGCGCACTGCTTATCTGCTTCATGACGCTGCTGTTTTGGTGCTTTGGCGTCCACGGCAACATGATCGTAATGCCCATCACCGCCCCGGTCACGCTTGCCGCCTTTGCCGCCAACGCCTCGCTCTATGCTGCCGGGCAGCCGCTTGAGTTCCACCCGGCGCTCATGTCGTTGGCCATCAACCTCATCGGCGGCACGGGTAATACGTTCTCTTTTGTGGCGCTCTGCGCGTTTAGGGCAAAGTCGCAGCAGCTCAAGGCATTTGGCAGGGCATCGATCGTGCCGAGCTTCTTCCGTATCTCCGAGCCCGCGATCTTCGGCGCGCCCATCATCTTCAACCCGATCCTCATGATTCCGTTTGTGCTAGGCGGCATGATCTCGGCCCTGCTGTATTGGGGTGCGGTCTCACTGGGTCTTGTCTCTAACTTCTACATCTTGGTGAGCGGCACGTTCCCCATCTTCGTTCAGGGCTTTGTCCAGTGCCTCGACCCGCGCATCTGGGTGTTTACGATCGTTTTGATCGTGGTCATGGCTGTGGTCTGGTACCCGTTCTTTAAGGTGTACGATAACCAGCTCCTGGCTCAGGAGCAGGAGAACGCCGCGGCAGCTTCTGCCGAGGATGCTGAGTAGCATGAGTTACTTTGACAGAACGTCTGCCGCCGGTATGCCCGAGGGCTTTTTGTGGGGTGGTGCCCTCGCCGCCAACCAGGCCGAAGGGGGCTGGAACGAGGGCGGCCGCGGCATGTCGCACTCCGACCTGATCCCACAGGGTTCCGACCGCTGGGATGTAATGTTTGGCAGGCAAAAGCCCGTGGACGATCCGGACAGGCTGTATCCATGCCGCTGGGGCAACGACTTCTTCCATCATTGGCACGAGGATGTCGAGCTCTTTGCCGAAATGGGCTTTAAGTGCCTGCGTCTTTCAATTTGCTGGAGCCGTATTTTTCCCACAGGGATGGAGACCGAGCCCAACGGCGAGGGCTTGGAGTTTTACCGTCAGGTATTCGAGGCGCTGCGCGAGCATGGAATCGAGCCGCTTGTGACGCTGTCGCACTACGACTATCCGTTGGCTCTGGTCGAGCGCTATGGTGGCTGGCAAAGCCGAGAGATGATCGAGCGGTATGCGCACTACGTCGAGACCGTCGGACGCGCGTACCAGGGCCTCGTGCGTTATTGGCTTACGTTCAACGAGATCAACAGCGTGGCGCTGTCCTATCTCAACGCGGGTGTCACGCTCGAGGATGAGCGTGACCGTGCAGCCGTGACCGCGGCGTTCTCGCACCATATGTTTATGGCGAGCGCTCGCGCTGTCGAGATTCTGCACAAGATCGATCCCGCAAACAAGGTGGGTTGCATGGTCGCTGCCGGTGCGACCTATCCGTACCGTTGTGCGCCCGAGGACGTATGGCTTGCGTATGAGGAGGACCGCGGCCGCTACTTCTACACAGACGTGATGGCTGCGGGCGCCTATCCTGCTTGGAAGCTGCGTGCACTCGAGAAAGAGGGTGTTCACGTGCCCTTTGAGCCGGGCGATACGGAGTATCTGGCAGAGCATACGGTCGACTTCATCTCGTTCTCGTACTATTGCTCGCGCTTGGTGTGCGCCGATGATCAGGTGATCGCCGAGAAGGCGGAGGGCAACGTGTTCCCGACGTTGCGCAATCCGTACCTCAAGGATAAAGAGACTGCCTGGAAGTGGCAGATCGATGCGCTGGGTTTGCGCGTGACGCTTGCCGGCTACCACGATCGTTACCATCTTCCGCTCTTTATCGCCGAGAACGGTGTGGGCGGACTCGATGCGCTGGAAGACGGCAAAGTCCACGATGCGTATCATATTGATTACCTGCGAAGGCATATTCTTGCGCTGCGCGATGCAATTGTCGAGGACGGTGTTGACCTGATGGGATACACGCCGTGGGGCTGTATCGATTTGGTGTCGGCCTCGACGGGGCAGATGAAGAAGCGCTATGGCTTTGTTTATGTTGATGCCGATGATATGGGCAAAGGCACGTTCGATCGCTACCGAAAGGACAGCTTCTGCTGGTACCAAAAGGTCATTGCATCAAATGGCGAGGACTTGAGTTAACTCTTGCAGGTCTGTTGCCCCCGCGGTCCGCTTCGGCCGCGGGGGCTTTTGTTATTGAGGCGGCTGTTCATGAGGAGCATTGCAGGCTGCGGAAACCCGGCACTTGGGGACGTTCCTTTCCTGCCGGCAGCTTGGGACAGTCCTTAAAGGCCGCATCGATCAACTGCGGAAAGCACATCCCAGAATGAGCGTCCAACATGGGGTGCGGTTTCCCTTGAGGCCCTCAATCGGAAAATGCATCCCGGATTTTTGTCGAAAAGCGGTCCCTAGTTTCCCAAACGGGCCGCTAACGGAAAGCGCATCCCGCTATTGGGCCCCAAAGCAGGATGCGCTTTCCGTGCTGGCAGTTCCAAGCAGTTCGGGATGGCCCTTTTCGTCTGCTCTCGGCCGGCGTCCGTAAGACTGTCCCCGACGACCACTCATTTAAGTCTGTCCCCAATGAGTGCCCAATGACTAGTAGTAGGCCCACATGGCTTCGACTTCGTTGAGGACCTCTACGACGCCCCAGCGACGGGCGCTGCGGCTGGCCGAGTTGGGGTCGTAGACGCCAATCTGGTCGGCATCGTCGATGCCGTAGAGCACGATGTAGTGGCCTACGTTGGTAAACGTACCGGGGCGCACTGCGGCGATGACGGGCGCACCCGAGCGAAGTGCTTGAGTAATCGATTCGCGATCGTTATAGAGCTGTGTTCCGTTGAGCCCCAGCTGCCACGCACCGCCTGTCATAAACGACCACTCGGTGGCACCAGTGGGGGCGTAGTTGCCGGCTTCGGCCAGCGCGCATATATCGACCGGCGTCTTATCGGTATGGCCGGTCTTAAAGATATAGACCATGGTGAGGCAAGTGGGACCGCAAGCGTTTTCGCGAATAGTGCCACCGGCATAGGGCAGCTCCGACCATGCGGGGTCAATTTGGTAGATGTGGGGCATGGTGCCGGCCTGCCATTGCGAGCGTGGGGTCGAGAACGCAAAGGAGTAACCGGGCGCGACGGGAGCTTTAAGCAGCTTGTCCTCGGCAGTGGGCTCAAGACCGGCTGATCCGTGGGAGATACAGGATCCCAAAAACACAAAGACGAGGCAGGCGGCGATGGAGCAAAGCGCAAGGCGTAGGCGGCGGGCCGGAAGCGCGTGGCTTGTGGTGTGCGACGCGGGGTGAGGGGAGGAATTGCCGCGATCGCGTTGAGGTCGCGAAAAGGAACGCTTGACGTAGTAGTCGGTCTTACGGCGATCGTAGCGGCGTGGCTGCGATGTGTCGGTCTGACGTTGGCGTGTGCTCGTACTCACGCGGTCTGACTGCTGCACGGTACGGCTTTGTTGCCGCGAAGAAGCCCCGGGCTGCTCTTGGGAGCGCTGCGGGTTGTCGTTGTCGGGGGTGCTTCTGGGCGTTGGCGTGGTGCGGCCGGCAAGGCGCACGCTTTGTGGCCGTTGGTCGCCGTCATTGTATCCGTATGCCATTTGAATCACCTTGCCTCATGTGTAACTTGTCTATCCTACATAAAAAGATGCACGACACATGGGTATGCGCGCCAAAAGCCTGACAAATGGTACGAACGTTGCCGCGCCGCGCGCCAAGCGTCACGGCAACAGGTATTCAAAAGCAGACAAGATGAAAGCGTCCAAGACGAATGACGTCTCCCGCCGTTCGTCCCAAAAACGGCGCCGCTCGTTTTGCAGTTCTGCCTTCGGTCGAGCTACAAGCGGCGCTGCTGTGCCAAGGCCGTATCTTAAAGCCACGAAATAAAAGCGCGCGGCGAAACGGACCGCGCAAGGGGTGACGTCAAGGGGCGTCAAAAAGGAAAGGAGGGGAACAATGGCGGACAAGAACGCAGAAGTTGCAGTCGAGGATAACGGCGGCATGAAGAAAACGCTTTCGCTCTGGAACTTCTTCACCATCGGCTTCGGTGCCATCATCGGTACCGGTTGGGTTCTGCAGGTCGGCGACTGGATGGTCGTGGGCGGCGGTCCCGTTCCCGCTATGATCGCATTCCTCTTGGGTGCAATCTTCCTCGTGCCCGTCGGAGCTGTTTTCGGTGAGCTCACGGCTGCTATCCCCATTTCGGGTGCATCGTCGAGTATGTCGATCGTAGCTTTGGCCGTACGCTGAGCTACATCACCGGATGGCTTTTGGCCCTGGGCAACGGCATCCTGTGCCCGTGGGAGGCCATCGCCATTTCGACCCTCGTGTCCGAGATGTTCGGCAGCCTGCCCGGCCTTGAGTGGCTGCGCGCCGTCAAGCTCTACACCATCCTGGGGGCCGACGTTTACCTGTTCCCGACGCTGATCGCGCTCGGCTTTGCAGTCTACGTCATCTTCCTCAACTTCCGCGGTGCCAGCTCGGCCGCCAAACTCCAGGCCTTCCTGACCAAGGCTCTGCTCTGCGGCATGCTGCTCGCCATGGGCGTCTCGCTGTTCACCGGCTCGCCGGACAACGCCATGCCCGTGTTCTCCCAGGTCACCGGCGCTGGCGGCGGCAAGGCCGCTACCGAGAGCACCAGCCTGTTTGCCGGCATCGTGTCGGTCCTGGTTCTGACCCCGTTCTTCTACGCCGGCTTCGACACCATTCCTCAGCAGGCTGAGGAAGCAGCCGAGGGCCTCAACTGGAACAAGTTCGGCAAGATCATCTCCCTGGCCCTGCTGGCCGCTGGCGGCTTCTACATGGTCTGCATCTACTCGTTCGGCACTATCCTTGACTGGCATGAGTTTGTTAAGAGCCCGGTTCCCGCGCTTGCCTGCCTCAAGGGCATCAACATGCTTCTGTACCTGGCCATGCTCGTCATCGCCACGCTTGGACCCATGGGCCCGATGAACTCCTTCTACGGCGCCACGAGCCGCATCATGCTCGCCATGGGCCGCAAGGGCCAGCTGCCCGAGCAGTTCGCCGAGGTCGACCCCAAGTCCGGCGCTCCCAAGCTCGCCTGCGTCGTTCTGGGCGTCATCACCGTCGTTGGTCCGTTCCTGGGCAAGAACATGCTCATCCCTCTGACCAACGTGTCGGCTCTCGCCTTCATCTTCTCCTGCGGCATGGTCGCCCTCGCTTGCCTGCGTATGCGCTTCACCGAGCCCGACCTGCCTCGTCCCTACGAGGTGCCCGGCGGCAAGTTTGGCATCTGCCTCGCCATCGCTGCCTGCGCCATCATCATCGGCCTGCTCGTGATTCCGTTCTCTCCCGCCTCCCTCAACATGGTGGAGTGGAGCATCGTGATCGGCTGGTTGGCTATTGGCCTGGCCCTCATGGCTTTCACCAATTCCCGCAAAAAGTAACGCCTAGCCGGGGCGGATCGGGTGCGCGGAATCCTCTCTTCCGCGCACCGAACCCGGCGCCACTTGGGTAGCTTTGTGAGGCCTTAACCCAACACGGCCTCGCCCACTATATGGATCCATAAGGAGGAACCATGTCCACTAAGTATGCAATCGTTGGCGGTAAGCTCATCGACGGTACCGGTGCCGAGCCGGTCGAGAACTCCCTCGTTCTCGTCGACGACAACGGCAAGATCGAGTACGCCGGTGTTATGCAGGACCTTCCCGAGGGCGTTGAGGTCATCGACGCCGCCGGCAAGACCGTCCTTCCCGGCCTGATCGACACCCACCTGCACTTCTCGGGCAACTTGACCGACGATGACACCGACTGGGTCATGCAGCCGCTCCTCGAGAAGCAGGCCGTCGCCGTCAAGCAGGCCTACGACTGCCTCACCCACGGCCTCACCACCGTCTGCGAGATCGGCCGCTTTGGTATCCAGATTCGCGACTGCATCGACAAAGGCGTCTTCAAGGGCCCGCGCGTTCTGGCCACCGGCCTTGGCTTCTGCCGCGTTGCCGGCCACGGCGACTCCCACCACTGCAGTCAGGAGCTCAACAAGGAATCGCACCCCTGGGGCGATCAGGTCGACGGTCCTTGGGATCTGCGCAAGGCCGTCCGCCGTCGCCTGCGTGAGAACCCCGATGCCATCAAGATCTGGGCTACCGGTGGCGGCATCTGGCGCTGGGACTCCGGCCGCGACCAGCACTACTGCTCCGAGGAGATCCAGGCCGTGGTCGAAGAGGCAAAGATGGTCGGCATCCCCGTGTGGAGCCACTGCTACAACAACCACGCCGCTGCCTACGATTCCGTTCGCTTTGGCTGCGAGCAGCTGATTCACGGCTTCGATATCGATGAGCGCACCATGGACCTCATGGCCGAGCAGGGCACCTTCTTCACTCCGACGATCGCCTTCCTGCCCACCTGGTACGCCACCTATCCGCCCGTCTACGTTCCCGAGCTGCACGACAAGTACGAGGGCACCCTGGTCGAGAAGGAGCTGCAGCGCAACTACGACTGCCTGCGCGAGGCAAAGAAGCGCGGCGTCGTCATGACGATCGGCTCCGACTCCTTCTCCTTCGTCACCCCGTACGGCACCTGCTCCATCGAGGAGATGTACGAGTTCGTCGACAAGATCGGCTTCACCCCGGTCGAGACCATCACCTGCGCCACCCTTAACGGTGCCAAGATGTGCCACATCGAGGACGAGACCGGGTCCATCGAGGCCGGCAAGTGCGCCGACCTGCTGGTCGTCAACGGTGACGTCGCCGCCGACATCCACGTGCTCAACACCGACAACATGGACGTCATCATGAAGGACGGCTGGATTGTCGAGGGCGGCACCTTCGGCGAGGCAAACAAGTACAGCGCCTAAGCTACCGTTCATCGATGGCTTGATGTAAAACACAGTATTTGATTGCATAATGCAATGGAGAGGGTCGCTTGCGGCCCTCTTTATTGCTATGGGGTGCGTCGGTAAGAAGGAGATGACGGTGGATCTCAATAGGCTGATTCTGGGCAAGAGCTACAACTCTACCAAGGTCTTTCGTACCGCTCAGCATGTGGTTCAAGCCATCTTGCTCGGTATTGTCGTTCCGCTGCTTATCCTGCTGCTCATCTGGGATCTAACCGATAATCCCAATCCCGTTCCGGCCGTTGTCGTCATTGCCGGCTTGGTCATGCTGTGCTTCTTCTTCTCGTACGTCTTTGTCGTTCCCGACGACCTCACATCGAGCGCAACCGACCGCACGCTCGCCATCGCTTCAAAAATATTCGCCTACACGTCGCGCGGCCTTACGCCCGAAGCTGCCCTAGGCGCCTCTAAGATCATCCTGTCCGAAACTATCGCCTCTGCCATCTGCTTTACCGACGGCAAGCAGGTGTTGGCAAGCTGGGGCGAGGACTCGGCAAAATGCCCCGCGGGCACCCCGGTGGTGCTGCGGACTACGCTCAACGTGATCAACAGCGGTGAGCAAAGCGTGTTCTCGCGCGATGCCTCGACCGAGACAGGTGGCTACTTTCCGCGCCTGCGCGCCGGTATTGTCGCACCGCTTACCGTGCGCGGGCATTGCGTGGGCACGCTCGAGCTGTATTATCCCCGTCTGAGCAGCATCGATATGCGCCAGACGGCGCTTGCCTCGGGCTTTGCCGACCTCATTTCCACGCAGCTTGCGAGCTTTGAGCTCGAGCGCCAGGACGAGCTTACGGCCCGCGTGGAGCTGCGCGCCTTGCAATCGCAGGTCGATCCTCATTTTCTGTTTAACACCATCAGCACCATCGTGTCGCTCGTGCGTACCGAGCCGGACAAGGCCAGGTCGCTGCTGATCGACTTCTCCAACTACTACCGTCAGACGCTTTCTGATTCCGATACCCTCACAACGCTCGAGCACGAGGTGGAACAGGGCACTCGCTATATCAATCTTATGCAGGCTCGTTATGGCGACGGCCGTCTGCGCGTCTCGGCCGATATCGACTTTGAGGTGCGCGATTGCATGGTGCCGCCGTTTATCTTGCAGCCGTTGCTCGAAAACTGCATCAAGCACGCGCAGCGCGAGACCGAGCCGCTTTCTATTCATGTTAGGGCTTTCGAGACCGATGACGGTTTGGAGATCATCGTCGAGGACGATGGCATCGGTATGAGCGAAGAGGTCTGCGCGCATCTGTTTGAGCAACATCGCCTGGAGGAGCCCGAGAGCATTACCGCCGACGGCTCCGTCAAGCGAGGTTGCGGCCTGGCGCTCTTCAACGTGCTTCAGCGCATCCATTTCTTTTACGGAGAAGATTCCGGCATGCGCGTGAAGTCCCAGGAGGGCGTGGGAACGCAGGTCATCGTCGAGCTGAACGGCGAGCCGCATGAGCCTGCGCCGTTGACGGCGTAGCACGCGGTTGGATTGAGAGAAAAAGAGGGGAAGCACATATGTCCGAAGGCTGGAACATCTTGGTGGTTGATGACGAGCCTCCCATTAGGGCTGAGCTACGCTATCTGTTGGAAAAGGATACGCGTGTGGGTCAGATTGCCGAGGCGGGCAATGTCACCGAAGCCGTGGAGTCGATTCTGTCGAACAAGCCCGACGTGTTGTTTTTAGACATTACCATGCCCGGTCGCTCGGGAATTGAGCTTGCCGAGACGCTGCAGAACCTAAAGACGCCGCCGGTGGTTGTGTTTGTGACGGCGTTTGCCGAGTATGCGGCCGATGCCTATAACCTCGATGCCGCCGATTATGTCGTCAAGCCGGTCGAGGACGCACGCCTGTCAAAGGCACTCGACAAGATCGAGGCAGCCTTGGGTGTCCGTCGTGTTATCCACGCTCCGCGCCAGCCTTTGCGTCTGACGGTGGACCGCGGGGGCAAAAAGGTGTTCATTCCCGCCGCAGACGTCTGCTACTTTGAGGCGCGCGCCGATTTTTGCAACGCCGTCTGCGCCGAGGGAACGTACCTGATCAATGAGTCGATCTCTTCGCTCGAGCGTCGCTTGGGCTCCGAGGGCTTTATTCGCGTTCATCGCAGCTATCTGGTCAATTTGGAAGACGTGCACAATGTCGAGATCGGTTCCACGGGTCTTATGGAGCTCAGACTCGATCGCGTAACCTCGACGGTGCCCGTGTCCCGCCGTCGCGCTGCCGAGGTTAAAGCACACTTGGGGCTTGCGTAGACGGTCTGCGTGCCGTCGTTTACCATCGCAGGTTTGGCATGGGCGCGCGGTGGGCATAATGGGTGGCATCGAATGAAATCGAAAGGATCATTATGCCCGCGCTTATCACCCATCATCTGTTTGGCGAGGAAAGCATCGACCGTCTTCCGCAGGGCGTCATCACGTCCGATGAAGAGCGCATTGCCTTTATCTTGGGCAACCAAGGCCCCGACCCGTTTTTCTTTCACATTCTGACACCGCGTGTTTCCGACTGCACGCTGCTGGCGCAGGTCATGCATCGGTCGCGCATGTCTCGCCAGTTCGCGTGCCTGCGCGACGGCGTGTCGCATCTGCTGCCGCGCGACGCCAGCTTGGGTCGCGCCTTTGCGCTGGGCCTGCTGTCCCATTACGTGCTCGACCGCAACGCCCATCCCTTTGTCTATGAGCAGCAGTTTGGCATCGTGGAGTCCGATTCAGAGCTTGAGGATTCGAGCAGTCAGGTTCATGCCGTGATCGAGAGCGACCTGGATGTACTGATGCTGCAGCTTAAACGCGCCGGCGCTACGGTCGACGATTACCCGCCGGCGGGCGAGATCGTCACCACCGATCGCATCAATCGCGTGGCCGGCGTGCTGATGAGCTATGTTGCCGGACGCGTGTACGGCATTGACATTCCGGCGGGGGAGTACGGTGCTGCCGTTGCCAATATGCAGCGACTTTACCGCGCGATTGAGCCGGCCGGCTCCGCAAAGACGCGCGCGATCTCGCTGGTTGAGGGCTTGGTGCACGACTACTCGCTGCTCGATGGCCTTGCCCATCGCGTGACGACGGAGCTGCCCGAGCGCACCGGTAACCTGGGCCATCTGACATGGAAGAATCCCTTTACCGACGAGGTCTCGAACGAGAGTTTCCCCGAGGTCTTTGATCGCGCGCTGGTCGATTACGAGTGCACGGTCGCACGTTTTATCGAGACCGGTGACATGGATGCCGTGACCAGTCACGTCAACTACAGCGGTCGCGTGCTCAATGCCGATGAGGAGTTCGACCGCGAGGAATAGGGCCCGTGCGTGCCCCTTTGCCGAATCCTTACCGGCGGTTCTGGACAATTGGGGTACGATGAACTAACTGCATATCGGGCGAATACGAAGGGTCCCTGTCCATGAAATACACCAAGCTCGAGCGAAACTGGGTTATGTATGATGTGGGCAATTCGGCCCTCGTGCTGCTCAATACCTCGGTGGTGCCCATTTACTTTAACGCCATCAATACCGGCGCTTCTTCGGCCGACCTGGTGGTCGCCTGGGGCAATGCGCAGACGATTGCCTCGCTGGTCATCGCCATGCTCATGCCCATTCTGGGCGCGCTTGCCGACTACGCCGGCAACAAGATCAAGTTCTTCTTGGGCTTCTTCCTCACGGGCCTGGTGCTTTGCCTGGCGCAGGCTATCCCAATGTCCGCCATGGCATTTTTGACCGTGTACGTGCTGTGCACCATCGGCCTTAACTCTTCTATGACGTTCTACGACGCCATGCTGCCCGACATTACCACCGACGAGCGCATGGACGCCGTGTCCAGCTCGGGCTATGCCTGGGGCTACATCGGTTCCACCGTGCCGTTCGTCATCTGCCTGGCGCTCATCATGGGTGGCCCCGCTCTTGGCGTCCCTACCATGCTGGCAACGCGTCTGTCGTTTATCATCACTGGTGCCTGGTGGCTCATCTTTACCCTGCCGCTCATTCGCACCTATAAGCAAAAGTACGGTCGCGAGCGCGGTCCCGAGGACACCATCGGCCACATCGTGGGCGGTGTGTTCTCCGAGGTCGGACACACCATGCGCGAGATCGCCCACAACAAGACCGTGCTGGTCTACATGATTGCGTTCTTCTTCTATATCGACGGTGTGCACACGGTCATTTCCATGGCTACCAGCTACGGCTCGGCTTTGGGCATCGATTCGACCCAGTTGGTCCTGGCGCTGCTCGTCACGCAGTTCGTGGCCTTTCCGTCCGCCATCATCTACGGCAAGCTCGCCGGACGCGTGGGCACGCTCAACATGATCCTGGTGGCAGTCGCCGCCTACATGGGCATTGTGCTGTTCGCCGCGTTCTTCCTAAAGACCGCCTTTGAATTCTGGGTGCTTGCCATTATGGTCGGCCTGTTTCAGGGCGGCGTGCAGGCGCTTAGCCGTAGCTACTTTGGTCGCATTATCCCCAAGGAAAAGTCCAACGAGTACTACGGCTTCTTTGACATCTTCGGTCGCTATGCAAGCGTCATGGGCACTTTCCTAGTGTCGGTCGTCACCTCGCTGACCGGCAACCCGTCGCTGGGCGTCCTTTCCATTGGCGTGCTGCTGATCGTTGGCTTTATGCTGCTGGTCCGCCTGTCCCGCATGACTCGGGCGGCAGAGCATGCCGCATAGGAGCGAGCGGCTATTGTGCCTGTCCACGGTACTCTTTTGGGGTTATCCGCAATAAACATTGCGACTTGCGAGCAATGATTTGCCCAAGTGGGTATGATGGAATCAGCTAGGTCGCGGGGCGTCGCCTGTGTTTGGCGGCGTCCCGTTTTTGTGTTGCAGGGAGGGTAAGGCATGAACGCCACAGTCGTGATTCCAACGTATTGGGCGGGCGATGACGCTTGCGCAAACGCCCCTGGCACCTATGACCATTCGACGCGACTCAACGCCGACAATCCCGAACTCGACCGCTGCCTGGCCTCGCTTGAGCAGGTACGTGACATCCCGCGCATCATCCTTTTGGTGGTCTGTCCCGTTTCTGCCACAGCCGATGTGTCGCTGCGCGTGCGCGAGATTGTCGACGCGCATCCCACGCTCAAGGTCACCGTTGTCACCAACACCCAGGCCTCGCGCATTGCAGACCGGGTTGCTCAGATCGCGCCCAAGGGTTCGGGCGAGTGCGTGAGCCTGCGAGGCTACGGTGCCATCCGCAACATGGGGCTAGCCTGTGCCGCTGTGCTGGGGCATGACGCGGTTATCTTTTTGGATGACGATGAGACTGTCATCGACGCCGACTTTATGAAGCGCGCGACCTATGCGTTGGGGCAGCAGACGCGTCAGGGCTTGCCGATCTTGGTCAAGAGCGGCTATTTCTACGATCGCGACGGCTCGCCGCTGGCTCCCACGGACAAGGCGGGCATCTGCCATCGTTGGTGGACCAAGCGCATCGAGTTCAACCGTTGGATGAAAAAGGCGCTCTCGGGCACCCGCATCTCGCGCTCCAACTACGTGTGCGGCGGCCTGATGGCCCTGCACGCCCGCGCCTTTACGCGTGTGGCCTTTGACCCGTTTATCACCCGCGGCGAGGACTTGGATTACCTCTTTAACATGCGCATGTTTGGCTACGACGTGTGGTTCGATAACGAGTGGACCGTGCGCCATCTGCCTCCGGAGTCCGAAAAGCGCTCACCGCGCTTTATGCAGGATGTATACCGTTGGTACTACGAACGGGCCAAGTTGACATTCGCCGCGCATCAAAAGGAGCTCATTCCCGTTACGGCGGCATCACTCATGCCCTACCCGGGCCCGTGGATTTCGCGCGAGCTCGACGACCGCGTGCGCAAGACCGCTATGGTCCGCAGCGTGTTTACCCGCGAGCATGAGGGCTACCTGCGCATCTGGCGCCACGGTATTGACGAGGCCAAGACCTACGCGCGCCAAAACGCCGCAAGCTACCTGCGTTTCCAGAGCTTTTGGCCCAAGATCATGGACGGGCTTTGGCGTGACGCACAACTGATCAGTATCCTGGAGGGGGCCGAATGATCGACCGCCGCGCCCAGCGCGATAGTTCAATATCAATCTTTCGCATCATTGCCGTTGCCTGCGCCATTTGCGTGCTGGTGTACTTTATTTTTGCCTTGGTGACCGGTATCGAGCCGATCGCCACGGTGATTGCCTGCGCGCTGCTGTGCATCTTTCTGTGCATCTTTATCTTTTTGACGCTCAATCCCGATTCGGTGCGCTCCCAGTACACCGAGGAGACGCTCTCGGTGGCCTCGGCCATGCTCGAGGACATTAAGGGCGGTCTGACGCAGGAGTCGGCGCGTTTGGTGTGCCGGCGCATTTTGCCCGAGACGCGCGCCATGACGGTGGCCATCACCGACGAGGGCAACGTGTTGGCCTGCGCGGGCGAGTTTGAGGAAAAACTACTGCCAGATTCTCCCATCCACACGCTTGCCACACGCTACGTTATCGAACATGGCATCGTGCAGTCGTTCAACCGTATGGTGGATGTCGTGGGCTCGGATGGCTCGCACAACCAAGTCCCCGCCGGCATTATCGCCCCCATCAAGGTGGGCGATCGTACCGTCGGCACGCTCAAGTTCTACTACAAGACCCCGCGCGCCGTCGACCGTACCCAGTACGCGCTTGCCTCGGGCTTTGCCGAGATCTTGTCCACGCAGCTCGCCATCCACGAGCTCGAGGTGCAAAAGGAACTCACAGCGCGCGCCGAGGTGCGTGCGCTGCAGGCGCAGATTAACCCACACTTCCTGTTCAACACGCTGAACACCATTGCATCGTTTACGCGCACCGACCCGCTGCGGGCCCGCGAACTGCTTCGTGAGTTCTCATCGTTCTATCGTGCCACGCTCGACAACTCGGGATCGCTTATTCCGGTCTCGCGCGAGGTCGCACAGACCAAGCGCTACCTTACCTTTGAGAAGGCCCGCTTTGGCGAGGACCGCGTGCTTGCGACGTTCGATGTGTCTGAGGACGTGGAAGATACGCTGGTGCCGGCGTTCGTGATCCAGCCGATTGTCGAGAACGCCGTGCGTCATGGTATGGGCGATGACGACGCCCTGAGGATCGACGTGACCGTTCACCAAGACGGCGAGGATGCAATCTTGATTGCCGTGGCCGATAATGGCGTGGGCATGGATGAGGGTACCGCCGCCAGACTGTTTGACGAGCGCTCTGCCCGTCCCGACGCCAGCTCTCCCCAGGGTGGCGGCGCCGGTGTGGCCATGCACAATATTTCGGAGCGCATCCATCGCTTTTATGGGCCGCACTCCTATACGCGTGTCGAATCGGCGCCGGGCAAGGGCACCAAAGTGCTCCTTCATCTTGATTCGTCAGAGAGCATCTTTGACATTCAAGAGTAAAATAAAAGGCTACGGGCTCAACGTCATGCGACGGATGCCCGGCGTAGTTAGTTGACGAAAGGTTTTATCCCTATGCTGCGTGCGATGATTGTGGATGATGAGGCGCCGGCTCGCTCGGAGCTTCGCTTCCTGCTCGAGCAAACGGGCAAGATCGGCACGATCACGGAGGCGTCGAGCGTCCGCTCCGCCATCGAGATGCTTATGGAAAGTCGCGTGGATGTCGTGTTTCTCGATATCTCGATGCCCGGTGCCTCGGGCCTGCAACTTGCCGAGGCGCTGCATAAGCTCAAAAATCCGCCGGCGATCGTGTTTGTGACTGCGTATAGTGACCATGCGGTCGAGGCATTCGACGTGGATGCCGTCGATTATCTGATGAAGCCGGTCGAGGAAGCTCGCTTGGATCGCGCGATCGAGAAGGTCATGCAACGCACCAAGCCGGTTACGGACAGCAAGGTGACCATCGAGCGTATCCCGGTGGAAAAGGGCGGCCGCAAGGTGCTCATTCCCGTGGACGACATTCGCTTTATCATGGCCAAGGACGATTACTCCTGCATCTATACCGTCGATGATCGCTTTTTGTCGACGACCTCGCTGGCGCAGTTTGAGGCCAAACTCTGCGACTTTGGCTTCTTCCGTGTTCACCGCCGCTATATCGTCAACTTGGCGTGCGTCACGGATGTGGAGACGGTGCCCTCGGGCGCCATCCAGCTGGGCATTACGGGCGTCGACGAACGCGTGCCGGTTTCGCGCCGCCGCGTCGTGCCGCTCAAGAAGGCTCTGAGTCTCTAGCACACTGGCCCCGCAGCCCTGTAGACCCATCGTCTGCGGAGCCGTGGGGCCTTTTTGTATGTATCTGCCGAATCGTTTTTTGCGGAAGGGATCCCATGAACAGTGCAAGCGCCAAGCGTATCGACATCATCTCGGACACCCACGGCTATCTTTCGCCTGCGCTCCTGGATGAGCTTGAGGGCGCAGACCTGATTATCCACGCCGGCGACCTCACGTCAGAGATGGACTACGAGCACCTATGCACCATCGCCCCCGTGCGGGCCGTACTGGGTAACAACGATTACTACCGCGACTACGGCCCCGATGTAGACCGTCTTGCACTCTTTACCTACGAAGGCCTTAAATTCGCCGTAGCCCACTACCGCGAAGACCTTCCGGTGGGATCCGTAGACGTAGCCATCAACGGCCACACCCACGTAACCAAAGAAGCCCAAGTGGGCCGTTGCTTAGTCCTCAACCCGGGCAGCGCCAGCTACCCCAGAGGCACCCGAGGCCCCACCATGGCCAGAATGCTCGTAAAAGACGGCAAGATCATAAGCACCAAATTTATTGACCTAGAGTAACCACAACAAAAACGGGGGATGCAAATGCGTCCCCCGTTTCCATTTGAGCCAAAGGCAGAGCTTCAACAAAAACAATCAGACCAACCCCGCCGAGGAGCACGCGGGCTAGCCGCGCAGCGGCGCACGCCCGCAAAACTGGTTGAATAATGTGACGGCAGGGAGGGCTTCCGGGGCTGAGGGCGGGGGTTAAGTTTGTCGCGAGTTCCGCACGCAAAGGAAAGCACTTAATGTGCTTTCCGTCTTGCGCAGGACTGTAGAGCAGCAAACTTAACCCCCGCCCTCAGCCCCGGAAGCCCTCCCGGATGGCTCCAAAAAATTTTTCAAAAAAGTTGTTGCGCGCCGGACAGACTTCTGTGTATACTAATCCCCGCAGCGCACGCGAGCGGAAACAAACGCGAACGTCTGCCTGGGGAGTTAGCTCAGTTTGGTTAGAGCGCCGGCCTGTCACGTCGGAGGTCGCGGGTTCGAGCCCCGTACTTCCCGCCAACGCAATTAAAGCCACGTCTTCGGACGTGGCTTTTTGCGTTTGATGCACTTTGTTTTGATAGAACGATCGCCCTGGTGCATCTTCGCCCAGAACCCCCGCGCCTTCGGGAACGCAAGTAAAATCTAATGAGTATATCTGTCTGAACAACAGCTTTGTTGCGCAACACCTGTTCTACGAGACAGGGGGTTAGGTTATACTAAATTGCACTGTGCGCCGCATCTGATGCATTTCGCTCCAAGCGCGGCACTCAGTGGATATCCGATTTACCATTTGGATGTCCTGGCGGTCATTTAGCGTCTCGACACAAGCTCGGCCCCGGAGCTCGTTCGAGCTGTTCGTATTCCTTGAAAGGGGAAAAATGGACATATCGAGGAAGACTGATTACGCCCTTCGCATGCTGGCGATGCTTGCCGAGGATCCGGAGCGTTTGCTTTCTGTTCGCACCGCTGCCGAAGAGGTCAATGTCCCGTATTCGTTTGCCCGCTCGATTCAGCACGGTTTGGTCCAGGCCGGTATTGTGGAGAGCCTGCGTGGCGTCCACGGTGGCATGCGTCTCAAGGTCAGTCCGGACGACGTCACTATCCGCCAGGTCGTCGAGGCCGTTCAGGGTCCTATGGTTATGAACGATTGCACCGCGCCCGATGGTGACTGTGCGCGCATGGGCGCGTGCTGCTATCATCCCCTGTGGGCCGGAGCCCAGGCGTTGATGCGCGACTACCTCGATTCCGTTTCGCTCGGCGACATCGTCGCTCGCCGCCAGTTCCCAGCCGTCGATCCCAAGTTCGCCGACCGCGAAGCGTTTCCCGAGTACGCCACCTGCGCGTGCGCTTACCGGGAGGAATAGCGCCGCATAAGGAGCATAGCCATGATTCAGGACCCCTTTCGTTCGATGATTCGTTCGGAAGGGGTCTTGCGTTATCGCGACCTTCCGTGGCGCCGAACGCGCGACCCGTACATCATTTGGCTTTCTGAGGTCATGTTGCAGCAAACACAGGTGCCGCGTGTGGAGGCGCGCATGCCGGTGTGGCTCAATCGTTTTCCGACCGTGCAGGCGCTTGCCCAGGCCGCGCCTTCGGATGTTTTGGACGCTTGGCAGGGGATGGGCTACAACCGACGCGCTCTGGCGCTTCACGGGGCCGCTCAGCGCGTTGTAGAGGACTGGGGCGGGGAGTTTCCGCGTGAGACGCGTGACTTGGTCACTCTGCCTGGTATTGGCCCGGCAACGGCGCAGGGTATCCGGTCGTTTGCGTTTGATCTTCCGGGCGTGTATCTGGAGACCAACGTGCGCACGGTCTTTTTGCATCATTTCTTTCCCGATGTGCCGGCCGTTCCCGATCGCGAGCTGGTGCCGCTGATCCAAGCTGCCTGTCCGGCGGTCCCCGGTGCGGCGGCGGACGAGATTACGCCCTTTGCCGCGCCTCAAGACGATGCCGACACGCCGCGCGCGTGGTATTACGCATTGCTGGATTACGGCGCGTATCTTAAAAAGACACTGCCCAATCCGTCCAGGCGGTCGGCGGGCTATAGTCGTCAGTCCAAGTTTGAGGGCTCGCGCCGCCAAAAGCGCGCCCACATTGTGCGCATGCTGCTGGCGGCGCGCGATGGACAACCGGCAGGTATTACGCTCGATGAAGCCGTTGCAGGCGTTAACGAGATGGAGACGGCAGCCGGCCGAGAGCCGGTCGAGCGCGAGCTGGTCGCAAGCATTCTTGCCGATCTGGAGCGCGAGGGCTTTTGCGGCTCCGAGGGCGATCGTTGGCTGAGTGTGTAGCTCACTCGAATCTGAAGAACGGGATTGTAAGGTTTAAATTCTCGGCATGAGGGCATCCTTAAAGCAAGGCCGCTCAAAGTCTGTGGGCGGCATGCGTTGAAGGGAAGTACACCTATGGATTTTGAGAATTCCCAAACCAAGAAGAACCTCGAGACCGCTTTTGCCGGTGAGTCCCAGGCACACACCAAGTATCGCTACTATGCATCCAAGGCCAAAAAGGACGGCTACGTTCAGATCTCGAATATTTTTGCCGAGACGGCGGGCAACGAGTCCGAGCACGCCAAGCTGTGGTTTAAGTATCTGCACGACGGCGCCGTTCCGGGCACTCTGGACAACCTGCGCGACGCCGCTGCGGGCGAGAACTACGAGTGGACCACGATGTACGACGAGTTCGCCAAGACCGCCGAGGAGGAGGGCTTTGTCGAGATCGCCGAGAAGTTCCGTGGCGTCGCCGCCGTCGAGAAGGCCCACGAGGAGCGCTACAACAAACTCGTCGAGCGCATCGAGTCGGGCGAGGTGTTTGAGCGTGAGGGCGTGAAGGTGTGGAAGTGCCTGAACTGCGGGCACCTGCACGTTGGTGCCGAGGCGCCTGAGGTGTGCCCGGTGTGTAACCACCCGAAGGCGTACTTTGAGGAGCAGGTGGTGAACTACTAGCGCTTGGCGCTGGCGTGAGCTGGGCCGGGAGGGCCGGACTACCTTCCCTCCTCGCTCACGGCTTCGCAGGGTCGCGTTGAGGGAAGGTAGTCCGGCCCTCCCGGCCCGCTTTGGTTCGTTGCGTGCTCGCTACAGAAAAGCTGATAACTAAGTTTGTGTGCCGCCCCTATCGGGGCGGCACGTTTTTGTATGGGGACTGGTTGGGACGGCACCGTTCATGGGTGGGGTACACTGGGTGGCGACTTTTAGTTTATCTACTACCTGATGGGGTGTTTTTGTATGGGTAAGAAGTCTCGGGCTCGGGTTGCTGCGGCGGGAACTCGCAAGGATCCTGGTCGTCGGGTTGCCGAGGGTAAAAAGGTCGATCGTGTCGAGAAGGACAAGAAGGTTGGCGCGCATGCTCATCCTGAGTGGGCGCCTCACCTCAATACGGCTAGCGAGGATCTGACTGCTAAGTTGTTTACTCTGGTCGAGGTTATCTTGGGCGTGGTGCCCGTGGTGGTCATTGGCTTGTTCTTGGCTTCGAAAGATGCCACGAGTGTCGATAAACTCACCGATGTCTTTTCTCAGGACCCCTCGATGGTGGTTACGTTTATCTCTGCGTGCCTGCAGCCGTTTGTGGCGTACATGTTGTACATGATTTATCGCAAATACTGCGAGGGCGACGCTGGTTTTGCCGCCGGCAACCTGATCGGTCTTTTGTGCTCCGAGATCCTACTGCTCAATATCCCAGGCGTCATCGGTATGGGCATCTTGCTGTGGCGTGTTTGGCGCAACGTCGCCCCGCACTTTGAGAGCTGGTTGTTTGAGCGTCGTGCAATGGGCGTGCTGGCAGACATTGCGGGCTCGCTCGTGATTTTAGCCTTGGCGTTTATGTGCGCCACCGCCGCCCGCGGTCTCGCGGGCATGTAGTCTGTCCTCACCGACCACGGAGCGCAGGGCAACTGCTGGTTTCACCGCTCCGGACGTCAGACCCGCGGCGCATCCCTTTCCCTCTCGCTCACGGCTTCGCAGAGTCACGCGAGGCAAAGGCATGCGCCGCGGGTCTGACGACGCGGGCTTGCCAACGAGTTTTGGCTAATAGATTGGTTTGTGTGCCGCCCCTTTGGGGCGGCACTTTTTGTGTGGGGTCCCGGTCTCCACAATTTTCGTCAAGCTTTTGGTTAGATTTTGGTCAGTTGGCGTAAGGGTGGAAGGCCAAAAGATTGCTGGCGAAAAAAGCTCAGAGAAAGTGCTGGTAGGGGAGTTGTTGAGCTTTTCGACAGCTTTTGAGCAAAAGAAACTTTGTGGCTATTGCCGGCGATTGCGTTGTCGCGGTCATGGCGGTGCGGGATGCTGGTCGTAAGCGTCGAACGCTCCGATTTTGGAGGCCAACATGGACCTGTTTCTTGAGACCCCACAGCAACAAGCCGAGCGCATGCTGCGGCAGCAGCGGCGGCTTATAGAGATGCAAATGCAAGGGGTTGCCAACCAGGCGCCCGTGCAAAACGTCGTGCCCGCTGCTGTACCTGCAGCCGTGCCCGGGTGCGAATCGGCACCAGAGGCCTATTCCGTACAGCAAGATTCATATGCGCAGGAGCTCGCGTTCGACAAGCGTCGTGCGCGTCGTCGCCGCGTGGGCCAGCGCCTGCGCACATTGGCGATGATCGTGCTCATTCCGCTAGGACTTGCGGCAATCTTCTTGGCCTCATATGCCCTCACGTGCATTCTCAACGGTGCCTCGCCCAATGAGGTGCTCCAGCATCTAGCGGCCCTGGGCCAGCGCCTAGGCGATGTCGCAACAACCATCCGCGCCGGCTGGGAGAGTTAGCGTTTGTCACATTAGGACTTCCAGGGTGTACGAATTATCGCCACGAGCAGAATTCTTGCATCCTGTGGGTCCTGTCGTGCGACTGAATAGTATTATTGAAGATAAATAATAATAGGATTTGCTATGTATAAGCAGGATTTAGAGCAGACTCTTTTGGGCATTGACGAAGAGGCGGAGCTGGAAATAGGTCCAAGAGACGACAGGCCGAACGTTGTATTGGTGGGAGGAAGCGCCTTCATGCTAAACGATGTGACGAATCGTTCGGTTACACATGACATTGATGTGTTTGAGGCAGATAGGTGCCTCCGCGAGATCATAGCTCGATACCCCGAGGTGAATGGTATGGCGGTGGCATATTGTAATCAGATGCCGTTCAATTAAGAAGATCGTTTGATTCCCTTGGATATTGGGGCGCGCTTTATCAGGTACTTTACGCCATCCTTGGAGGACCTGGCGGTAATGAAGCTCTATGCCTGTCGTCCGAACGACATCATCGATCTTCATAGCCAGGCATTCGTCGACCGACTTGATTGGGGACTGCTCGAACGGCTTATATTCGACGAGGGCGAGGCGCTGGCGTCGTCGCCTTCGGAGCGGAGTTATCAAGAGATGGTCTGCGCATACAGCCAATACAAAAAGGAGGTGCTCGGTTGAATCTGACCTTTGAGGGATTCTTAAAAGGCTATTGCCGAGAGCTATCCGGACAGCAGTCGCTCAGTTTTAGAAAACTGGTTAAGCAAGCGACGACGGTTGCGCCGCGCGTGGCGGAGCCCCTGTTTTTGCTCGCTTTGGCACAGGGTAAAGCCGAATACGTTCTGGGCTTATCCGAGGGTTCGTGGATGGAAGAGGGTTACCGAGGCGTTTTGTCCTTGTACGCCCAAACGGGTAGCCTGGCATCTCTATGCGCCGAGGACAAACTTCCTAATCGTTATGCCAACGTTTGGCGTGCGTATAGAGCGGTGAAGGAAAAGCCAGTGGCGGACAGAAGGATCAACGCCCTGATGCGAAAAAGAACGTTGGGAGCGCTAGAGGAATCGGGCGTAACGCGCTACGGTCTCTGCCGCGATTTGAATCTGAATAAGGGAAACGTGTACGCATATTTAGCCGGTGATGACTCAAAGGTGAGCAGGGAGACGGCGCGCCGCATTATGGAATATGCGGAGGAGAGGGGCGCCCAAGAAGGGACCGGGCGCCCGGTGCGTATGGCGGGGTAAGATTGATCGCGGTTTTGATTGGTGCTCGATTGGGTTTGTTGGGCGGAGTTTATGTCTGCTATTGATATTGTGCTTGTTGTGATCGCCTTGGTGGCGGTGGGGGTTGCTGTGGCTTGCGCCCTCCAACTCAAGAGCCTGCGTGCCGAGTTGCGGGAGCGTGTCGACAGTAGCGCGGAAACGTTGGCAGCACTCGAGCAGGCTAACAACGCGCTCGATGCCCTGAACGTCGCGCTGGCCGAAACCCGCCGCACGGCCAATGCCATCGCGCAGCAGCAGACGACAGATGCGGCCGTGGAGCAGCAACGTTACCTGACCATCGCACGCGAGTTTTCGCAAGCTGGTGACCGGATGGATGACCTGCGCCGCGAGACGGCCCAACAGCTCGGCGCCAACCGCGAGGGCATCGAGCATCGCCTGGACAAGGTGCGCGAGACGGTCGATGCCCAGCTGGGCGCCATCCGCAAGGACAACAACGTGCAACTCGATCAGATGCGCGCGACGGTGGACGAGAAACTCTCCCGCACGCTCAACGACCGCCTGTCTGCATCGTTTAAGCAGGTGAGCGACCAGCTCGAGGCCGTGTACAAGGGTCTGGGCGACATGCAGTCCATCGCCACCGGCGTGGGCGACCTTAAGCGCGTGCTGGGCAACGTGAAGGCGCGTGGCATTTTGGGCGAGGTACAGCTGGGTGCAATTCTGGCGGACATCCTCACGCCCGACCAGTATCTGGAAAACGTTGCCACCAGGCCCGGCGCCTCGGAGCGTGTTGAGTTTGCCGTCAAGCTGCCGGTGGACGAGGGCGACCCCGTGCTGCTGCCGATTGACTCTAAGTTTCCGGGCGACGCGTACGAGCACTTGCTCGACGCGCAGGAGTCGGGCGATGCGGAGACCGTGGCGGCTGCGCGCAAGACGCTCGACACCATGGTCAAGCGCGAGGCCAAGGACATCTGCGAAAAGTACCTGAGTGTGCCGGCAACGACCAACTTTGGCATTATGTTCGTTCCGTTTGAGGGACTGTACGCCGAGGTCGTCAGCCGCCCCGGGCTTATCGAGACCCTGGGCCGCGACTATCACGTCAACGTTGCCGGTCCCAGCACCATGGCGGCCATCCTCAACAGCTTGCAGATGAGCTATCAGACGT
This sequence comes from Collinsella sp., assembly GCA_046976245.1. GTDB lineage: Bacteria > Actinomycetota > Coriobacteriia > Coriobacteriales > Coriobacteriaceae > Collinsella. The sequence goes on from JBKWEB010000004.1 coordinate 58,126, forward strand.
TTAAGTTGCAAAAACGTACCGACGACGTGCTGCGCGTGCTCTCCGCCGTCAAGGCCGAGCTGCCGCGCTATCAGGCGGCGCTGCGCCGCGCCCAGCAGCAGATCGAGACCGCGGGCAAAACGGTCGAGGGCATCATCACCACGCGCACCAACGTCATGGAGCGCAAGCTCAAGGACATCGACGCGCTGGAAGACGCCGACCAAGCCGATGAGATCTTGGGACTCACGTCCGCGAGCCTTCTCGCGGACCAAGAAGACGAGGACTAATTGCAACAAGACGGTGGGGCACCGGCACAAACGCGGGCGCCCCACCGCTTTTCGCATCGCGCTTGCCTGAAGCGCGCTTCAATGTGCAACAATGGCGTTTCGCCCTATCAGACGCGAAAGGAAGCCCATGTCTCAGAGAAGCACCAGCCCGCTCAGCCGCTCCACCGTGCGCCGCACGCTGCAGCGGTTTTGGGGTGTCACGCGCACGCAGCCGCTGATTGTCTTTCTCTCGGTATTCTCGTCGGCGGGCTACATCTTTTTGCTGACGTTTGCCAATACCTATGTGATGGCCCTCATTGTCGACCGCGTTCAAGCCGGTCCCGTGGCGGGTGACCAGGTGTTTGAGGTCTTCGGCCCCTATATCCTGGCGCTCGTACTCGTTAACCTGGTGGGTCAGATCCTCTCCAAGTTACAGGACTACACCGTCTACAAGCTCGAGATTGCAGGCAACTATCACCTGGCGCGTCTATGCTTCGACACGCTCTCCAACCAATCCATGACATTCCATACCAGCCGCTTTGGAGGATCGCTCGTGAGCCAGACGAGTCGTTTTATGAGCGGCTATACGGGGCTGGTCGACGTGACGGTGTATTCGCTCATCCCCACCATCACCTCGGTCATCTGCACGGTGGCGGCGCTCGCCCCGGTGGTGCCGACGTTTACCGTGATCCTGGTGTGCATCATGGCCGTCTACATCGCGTTTGTCTGGCTTATGTACAAGCGCATCATGCCGCTTTCGGCCGCGACGTCCGCCGCGCAGAACAAGCTCTCGGGCGTGCTCTCCGACGCGGTCACGAACATCTTGGCCGTCAAGACCTGCGGGCGCGAGGACTTTGAACGTGATCTGTTCGACGCCGCTGATCGTGCCGCGCGCGATGCCGAGACGGTCTCGATGCACGCCATGATGCAGCGCAACTTTACGACCTCGGGTCTTATCGTCATCACCATGGCCGTGGTGAGCGTATTCGTGGCGGGCGGCAACGCGTGGTTTGGCATCTCGGCCGGCTCGCTCGTCATGATTTTTACCTACACCTATAACCTCACCATGCGCCTGAACTACGTAAGCTCCATGATGCAGCGCATCAACCGCGCGCTCGGCGATGCGGCCGAGATGACGCGCGTGCTGGACGAGCCACGTTTGGTGGCAGATGACCCGGACGCCCCCGAGCTCAAAGTGACCGAGGGCGCGATTGATTTTGAGCAGCTGAGCTTTGCGTACCGTGACGCTGCGGCGGGCGAGAGCGTGTTCGATGACCTGACACTTCATGTGGCGGCGGGCCAGCGCGTGGGCCTGGTGGGCAAATCGGGCTCGGGCAAGACGACGCTCACCAAGTTGTTGTTGCGCCTGGACGATGTACAGGGCGGCCGCGTGCTCGTGGACGGCCAGGACGTCTCGCGCTGCACGCAGCAGAGCCTGCGCCGTCAGGTTGCCTACGTGCCGCAGGAGGCGCTGCTGTTCCACCGCTCCATTCGCGAAAACATTGCCTACGGTCGTCCCAACGCCACTGATGAGCAGATTCGCGAGGCGGCTCGCTTGGCTAATGCGACCGAGTTTATCGACCGCTTGCCCCGTGGCTTTGACACTATGGTGGGCGAGCGCGGCGTCAAGCTCTCAGGCGGTCAGCGTCAGCGCGTGGCTATCGCCCGCGCCATCCTAACCGACGCGCCGATTCTGGTGCTCGACGAGGCGACGTCTGCCTTGGACAGCGAGTCCGAGGCGTTGGTGCAGGAGGCGCTCGAGAATCTGATGCGCGGCCGCACCTCCATTGTGGTGGCGCACCGCCTGTCCACCGTGGCGGCGCTTGACCGCATTGTGGTGCTGGCCGATGGCGAGATTGTCGAGGACGGCACGCATACGCAGCTCGTCGAGGCGGGTGGCGAGTACGCGAGCCTGTGGAGCCGTCAGACCGGCGCATTCTTGGAGGCGTAAGCGTCTCGGACGTGGGACAATTGTGCCCATAAGTTTATTGTGCCGTTGAGCCGAGGAGTCGTTATGCCACGCGAGACCAATGCCGCCAAACGCGAGCGCGCCGTTGAGGTGTGTGAGCGCCTCAACCGTCGCTATGGCCCGGTCGAGTGCTTTTTGGACCACGAGAATCCCTTCCGCCTGCTGATCGCGGTGTTGCTCTCGGCGCAAACGACCGACGCGCAGGTCAACAAGGTGACGCCGAAGCTGTTTGCCCAGTGGCCCACGCCCGAGGCCATGGCCGGGGCGAGTGTGGCTGACGTGGCAGACACCATCAAGTCACTCGGCTTTTATAAGAGCAAGGCCAAGCACGCCGTGGAGGCCGCGCAGATGATCGTCGCCGACTATGGCGGCGAGGTGCCGGCCGACATGAAGGAACTCGTGAAGCTGCCGGGCGTGGGACGCAAGACGGCGAACATCGTGCTCAACGTGGGGTATGGCATCGTGGAGGGCATTGCGGTGGACACGCACGTCAACCGCATTGCGCATCGCCTGATGTTGAGTCCCAAGACACATGCCAAGGAGCCGCTCAAGACCGAGCAGGATCTGCTCAAGATTTTGCCGCACGAGTATTGGGAGTCGGTCAACCATCAGTGGATCACCTTCGGTCGCGAGATCTGCGACGCCCGCAAACCCAAGTGTGACGAGTGTCCGCTGGCAGATTTGTGCCCCAGCGTGCGCGTAGCGGGGTAGGGCGGAACGCATCTTCGTCTGGCGTTTTTTGCGGGGCTGGGTTTGCCCTTGAGCCGGAGTCCTCTCCATGCGCTACCATGACAGGCAATGTATTTGACGTACGACCCGCCGAGCTTGCCCCGGCGGGCTTTTGGCGTTGCGATGCCGGAGGAACAGCATGCTCATTCACCGTATAGCCGCGCAGCTCTACACTGCCGAGGCGCTGCAGACCGTCGAGGTCGGACTCGATGCCGGCGAGGACGTGACGCTGGCCGTGTCGCAGTCGGGTCGCACGCTTATGGCGGCCGCCCAGTTTGCGCGCCGTCCGCGCCCGACGGTCTACATTGTGAGCGGCGAGGATGCGGCCGATCGCGCCGCGCGCAGCCTTGCCGCCTACGTGGGTCTGGCACACGTGTGCCGTTTTCCCGAGCGCAAGGACTATCCGTGGCGCGAGCAGGCGCCCGACGATGCTGTGGTTGCCCAGCGCTGCGAGGCCCTGGGACGCATCGTTCGCGGTGACAACTGCATCATGGTCGCCTCGGCCCGCGCGTTGCTGCGTTGCGTGCCGCCAGTCGAGAGCCGCTACTGGGAGTCCACGACCTTCGCGGTGGGCGAGGAGATTCCTTTTGACGAGGTGCCGCAGCGCCTGGTGGGCATGGGCTACACCAATGCCGGCGCCGCCGACGCGCCTGGTCTGTTCCGCGTGCACGGCGACACCGTCGAGGTGTTCCCCGCGCAGGAAAAAGCGCCCGTGCGCATCGAGTTCTTCGGCGACGAGATCGATCGCATCCGTCGCATGGTGAGCTCAACGGGGCAGACCATCGGCAACGAGGACAGCATCGAGATCTTCCCCTGCCGTGAGCTGGCGCTTACCGACGAGGCCGTCCACAACATGCATGTGGCGCTTTATCGCGCCAGCCAGGACGACAGCAAACTGGCAGCGCTGCTCGAGATGGTGGATGCGCGCATCGTCACGCCCGAGCTCGACCGCTTTTTGCCGGTGATGTACGGCCAGACCGTGAGCCCGCTGGCGCACGTGAGCGGCAAGGCGCTCGTGGTGCTGTCCGAGCCGCGCTCGCTGTTCGACGATTGCCTGCGTGCCTACGAGGATATCGAGGCCCGTGCCGGCGAGGCGGGGGTCGACCGACTGGATGGCCTGTATGTACGTGCCCAGCAGCTCGATTTTGGTGCTCAGCAGCGCCTGAACTACGTAAGCCTCATCCGTGCCGGCGGTGCGGTTACGGCCGAGCTCAAGATTGAGCAGCCGGCCATCGCGGGTTCGGACAATCGCTTTATGACGCGCATTCAGGAAGTCGTGGGCAAGCGTTACGCCTGCGTGTTTGCCATTCCCGACCGCGGTGCGCGCGAGTCGATGGAGCTCACCTTTGGCGACGAGGGCATTACCTTTGAGGAATCGCTGACCGCGGCGCCCGAAAACGCCGGCGTCATTGGCGAGCGCGTGCGCGTGGCGGCGGCAGATTCTGCCGACCGTGCTGCCCGTCAGGATGCCCATGCTGCAATTCGCGAGCGCAAGGCCGATGCGCTCAACGCCCGCTCGCTCGAGGCAGGTGCCGCCCAGGCAGCCGCCGGCGCCGCCGTGCCTACTATCTCGCGCGGACGCGTGACCTTTGTCGATGCCGCTCTGCCGCAGGGCGTGGTGGTGCCCGATGCCAACCTGGCCGTGTTCTCGATTGCCGACCTCAACGCCCGCATGGACGCCAACCGCGCGCGCAGCCGCCGCAAGGTGGACATTACGCAGATCACATTCCCGTTTAAGCCGGGCGACTACGTGGTGCACGCCACTCACGGCATCGCACTCTTTAGCGAGATCGCGCGCCAAGAAGTGGGCGGCAAGGAGCGCGACTACTTTTTGCTGGAATATGCCGACGGCGACAAGCTCTACGTGCCGCTCGAGCAGGTCGACCGCATCACGCGCTATGTTGGCCCCGACGGCGACAAGCCGCGCCTGACCAGGCTCAACACCGCCGACTGGACGCGGGCTACCAACAAGGCGCGCAAGAATGCCAAAAAGCTGGCGTTTGACCTGGTCGACCTGTATACACGCCGCTCGTCGATTACCGGTATCGCCTGCCCGCCCGACACGCCCGAGCAGATCGAGATGGAGGAGAGCTTTCCCTACGACGAGACGCGCGACCAGCTGGAGGCTATTGCCGACATCAAGGCCGACATGGAAGCGCCCAAGCCCATGGACCGCCTGCTGTGCGGCGACGTGGGCTTTGGCAAGACCGAGGTTGCCCTGCGCGCGGCGTTTAAGTGCGTGGACTCCGGCCGCCAGGTCATGGTGCTCTGCCCCACGACCATTCTGGCCCAGCAGCACTATGAGACGTTCTTTGAGCGCTTTGCCCCGTTTGGCCTCGAGGTCGAAGTGCTCAGCCGCTTCCGCACCCCGGCGCAGCAAAAGCGCGCGCTTAAGGCGTTTGCCGAGGGCACGATCGACGTGCTCATCGGCACGCACCGCTTGCTTTCTGCCGACGTGAACCCCAAGAACCTGGGCATGGTGATCATCGACGAGGAGCAGCGCTTTGGTGTGCAGCACAAGGAGCAGCTCAAGAACCTGCGCGAGCAAATCGACGTGCTCACGCTTTCGGCAACGCCTATTCCGCGAACCATGCAGATGGCCACGAGCGGCGTGCGCGACATGAGCCTGATCACCACACCGCCGACCGGGCGTCGTCCCGTGATCGTGCACGTGGGGGAGTACGACCCCGATGTGGTGAGCGCGGCGATTCGCCTGGAGGTGGGCCGCGGCGGCCAGGTGTACTACGTGTCCAACCGCGTTAAGACCATCGATGACGCCGTGGCGCGCGTGCATGAGGCCGCGCCCGAGGCGCGCGTGGGCGTGGCACACGGCAAGATGAGCCCGCGCGAGGTCGAGGACGTGATGATTGAGTTCGCGACCAAAAAGATCGATGTGCTCATCGCCACGACCATCGTGGAGAGCGGCATCGACAACGCAACGGCCAACACGCTGATCATCGAGGACTCGCAGCGCCTTGGCCTGGCGCAGCTCTACCAGCTCAAGGGCCGTGTGGGCCGCTCTGCCACGCAGGCCTACGCGTACTTTATGTTCCCCGGCGAGCTGCCGCTCACCGAGGAGGCAACGGCGCGCCTGACCGCACTTTCCGAGTTCCAGGACCTGGGCAGCGGCATGCGCATCGCCATGCGCGACCTAGAGATCCGTGGCGCCGGTTCGCTTATGGGAGCCGAGCAGCACGGCAACCTGTCGAGCGTGGGCTTTGATCTGTTTACGCAGATGCTGGGCCAGGCCGTGGCCGAGGCGCGCGGCGATGACGACGCCGGCGTGGAGGCGGCGAGCGTGGGTATTAACCTGCCGGCCGACTACTTCTTGTCCGAGGAGTACCTGCCGGCGGTGGACCAGCGCGTGCTCGTGTACCGTAAGCTCGCAGCGGCCGAGGACCTGGAGAGCATTGACGAGGTGCAGGAAGAGACCGAGGCCGCGCATGGTGAGCTGCCGTTGGCGGGACTCAACCTGTTCAATCGCGCGCGCATCCGCATTCGCGGCGAGCGTCTGGGGCTCGAGAGCGTCACGCTCAGTGGCGGTCGCATCACGTTTTTGGGCGTCGACGTGCCTAAGAAGGTGGCCTTTGAGCTTAAGACCCGCTATGGCGCGGTGAACTTCCCCAAGAGCCGCAAGCTGTCGGTACCCTACAAGGCAGGCGCCGGTGCGGGCAGCGGCCTGGGTCGCGGTCTCGACGCCAACGACGGCACCGGCCCGGTGGCCGCGGCGCTCATGCTGCTGCAACAGCTGGGCGCGAGCGACGACGACTAGCGGGTCGACGCTGCAAACGCTCCATTTGGGCAATCTGACCCTCACTCGTCGGTCGCGTACGCAAGTACGCTTCCCTCCTCCTTCGGGCCACCTTGCCACAAATGGAACGTTTTCGCTCACTTATGCTCAACCTGTAAGGGTATTTATGGGACAAAGCTATCTTTGCCCCACCACGTTGCGGGTCGACCCTTCGCCCGATCGAAAGGAAAGCATGTTCGGATACATCTATAAGAAAGATGCCGCCATTATCGCGGTTGTCCTGTGTCTTTGTCTGGGCGTGGGCAGTTTCTTCGATTATCAGATCTCGAGCGCGCTGTTCAATATCGGCAGCATGTACGGTCGCTTTATCGAGGCCGCCGGCGAGCTGCCGTTCGAGCTGACGGCGAGCATCGCGGGCGTTATGCTCGTGCGCGCGGTGCGTCCCGACTCCAGGGGGAGCAAATGGCTCGCCGTGCTCGGCATCCTCGTCAACATTGGCCTGGCCGGCTACGAGATCGTTTCGTCCCTGCGGGTTGGCGGCAAACTCATCGCGGTTCAGTTGGTACTGACGTTTGTGCTGGTCATCGCCGCTAACCTTGTCGTCTATCGCCTCACGCGCACGACCGAGCCCGACGAGCTCACGCGCTGGGCGTTGATGGTGCTGGCCGTGTGGGCCGCTCAAGCCATCATCCTCAACGTCATTGTTAAGCCGCTGTGGTCGCGCCCACGCATGCGCGTGATCGAGGTGACGCAGGGACTCGAGTTTCAGCCGTGGTGGGTGATCGGCAACCCCGACAAGTGGGCCTATATTGCCGCCGGTGTAGTCAAGGACGGCTTTAAGTCGTTTGCGAGCGGACACACGGCGCACGCGGCGATCGGCCTCATGCTCGCTGGGCTTCCCGCGACGGCCTTTAAGGAAAAGCCGTCGCGCCGTCGTGTGGTCTTTTGGACGGCGGCTGTGGTCGCGGCGCTCGTCGCGTTTGGCCGCATCGTGATCGGAGCGCACTTTTTGAGTGACGTGAGCTGCGGCTTTGCCCTGGTGCTGGCGCTTGAGTGCCTTGCCGCGCGCATTGCCTATCCCAGCGGCGTACAATAGCTCCGTTTGAATCATCTGGCCGATACCCGGTAAGAGAGGATTGCCATGCTCGCGTTTAACAACGACTATTCCCACGGTGCACATCCGGCAGTGCTGCAGGCGCTCGTCGATACCAATATGGAACCGCAGCCTGGCTACGGTACCGATGCGCATACCGAGCGCGCCAAGCAACTTATTCGCGAGGCCTGCCAGGCCCCCGATGCCGACGTGTTTTTTCTGGTGGGCGGCACGCAGGCCAACGCGACGGTGATCGACATGCTGCTTGCGCCGTACGAGGGCGTCGTTGCTGCCGAGACCGGCCACGTCGCCTGCCACGAGGCGGGCGCCATCGAGTTTGGCGGCCACAAGGTGCTCACCATCCCCGGCTACGAGGGCAAGATGCACGCCGAGGACCTCGAGAACTATATCCAGGTGTTCTACGAAAACGAGAGCTACGAGCACACGGTGTTCCCGGGCGCCGTGTACGTGAGCCTATCGACTGAGTACGGCACGCTGTATTCCAAGGCCGAGCTTGCGGCGATTCATGCGGTATGCCAGAAGCGCGAGATTCCGCTGTTTGTGGACGGTGCTCGCCTGGCCTATGCGCTGGCGGCCGATGAGTGCGACATTACCCTGCCCGAGCTGGCGCAGCTGTGCGACGTGTTCTACATCGGCGGTACCAAGTGCGGCGCGCTCTGCGGCGAGGCTGTGGTGTTTTGCGGCATGCACGCTCCGGCACATCCCATTCCGCGCATTAAGCAGCACGGCGCGCTGTTGGCCAAGGGCCGCCTGACGGGCGTGCAGTTTGAGGCACTCTTTACCGATGGCCTGTATTTTGAGATTGGTCGACAGGCGATCGAGACGGCTCAGGCGCTGCGTCGTGTGCTGCACGAGCGCGGCTACCAGTTCTTTTTGGAGACGCCCACAAACCAGCAGTTTGTGATTCTGCCCAACGAGGACATGGCGCGCATTCGCGAGCATGCGGCGATCGAGTACTGGGAAAAGTACGACGAGACCCACACGGTGGTGCGCTTTTGCACCAGCTGGGCCACGACGCAGGAGGATATCGACGCGTTGGCGGCTGTCCTGTAGCCTGATGTAATGACGAGGGGCCGCCTTGCGCTGGGTTTGGCGCAAGGCGGTCTTTGTTTTTGAGGGGGAAGGGTTGTATGACCGAGATGTCCGAGCCGACGATTCGCCTGGCGACGCCCGATGATGCGCCGGCGTTGCTTGCCATCTATGAGCCGTATGTGCGCCAGACGGCGATTACCTGCGAATACGAGGTGCCGAGCGTTGAGGAGTTCGCCGGGCGCATCGCTAAGACACTTGAGCGCTATCCGTACCTGGTGATGGAGCTCGATGGCCGCCCGGTGGGTTATGCCTACGTGAGTCCGCTCAACAGCCGCGAGGCTTATGACTGGTCGGTCGAGACGTCGATCTACCTGGCACGCGACGTGCGTCATGGCGGGTTGGGTCGCAAGCTTCATGATGCACTCAAGAAATGCCTGGTCGCGATGGGCATTACCAACATGTGCGCGCTCATCGCCGTGCCGCACGATAAGGACGACGAGTACCTGACGCATAACAGCCAGGATTTTCATGCCCATATGGGATATCGCCTGGTGGGTGCCTTTGACCGCTGCGCGCAAAAGTTCGGCCGCTGGTACGACATGTGCTGGATGGAGCTGGTCCTGGCCGAGCGCGTCCCCAGCCAACCCAAACCAACCTGGTTCCCCGACCTCCTCGCCTAAAACCACCACAAAGGTGCCTGTCCCCAATGTGGTGGTTTTTGGTGTTGGTTAGCCGATGGGCTCGGTGTATTTGGCGCGGTCGGTGCGTTGGATGCGCTTGGAGACATGGAGCGGGCGGCCGTCGGTGTCGTAGACGTAGTCGGTGATTAGGATCAGGGCCTGCCCGCGCTCAACGTTGAGCAAAAACGCCTCGTTTTGCGAGGCATAGCACACCTCAAAGGTCTTATGTCCCTGTGCCGGTGCACGATGGAATTCTTGGCGCAGCGTGGCATAGAGCGAACCGTTGATATCGCGATCGATGAGCGTCTCGAGGCTTGGCGGCAGATAGGTGGTCTCCAAGCACAGCGGCGCATCGTCCAGATAGCGCAGGCGGACAAGTTTGACGAGCTTGCTGCCCACGGCGGCGTCAAAGAACTTAGCTATGCTGCCGGCCGCCTTGGCAAAGCCCGAGTCCACGGTGCGCGTGGTGGGCTTCATGCCCTGACCCTGGACCTGTGCCGTGTAGCTCGAAAACACCAGGTTGTTCTCGTGGAGCGCTGGCGTGTCGGCCACAAAGGCGCCACGTCCGCGCTCGGTGCGCACCAGGCCCTCATCAACGAGCACCTTAAGGGCGTGGCGCACGGTGCTGCGCGACAGCCCCGATTCGTCCATGAGTTCCATCTCGGACGGCAGCTTGTCTTCGCGCGCGTAGACGCCGGCGGCGATGCGGTCACGCAGCATGCCCGCCAAGCGCTCGTATTGGGACAAGTTCTTTTTCGACGAAGTGCTCATTCGATCAACCTGTATCTAACCTGTATGCTTACCGAACCAAGCATGTATCCAACATGACAATAAAACCGCTGGTAATGGTTCGCCGAAAACCTTTCCAGCAAAATTTCTAAGACAAATATAGCATACAACTAGTCGACATCGTTAAAACATGTATGTAACTTGTATGCCTGTGATGAGCATCAAACGAGAAGAAAGGCTGATGCACGATGACTACTCAGGAACAGGTTAAGGATGTCGTCTCCCAGGTTTTGGCTGACAAGGCAGACAGGGGCGGCATCAAGCGCGTCGTGTGGATTGGCGCCGGCGGATCCAACGGCGGCAACTATCCTGCTCAGTACTTTATGGAGCACGAGGCCACGCAGGTCGTGAGCTCCAGCTACACCAGCAACGAGTTCGTGCACGCAACCCCTGCCTACGTTAACGAGAACACCCTGGCCGTCGTCGTGTCCATGCGCGGCACCAAGGAGACCATCGTCGCCGCCCAGGTCGCCAAGGACCACGGCGCCAGCACCATCGCCATCTATGTCGACGAGTCCGGCCTCACCGAGGTCTGCGACTACAAGATCCAGTATGACAGCCTGGCCGTCGACGAGTCCTGCATGGGCCGTACCAACTCCGCCGTCGTAACCATGATCGCCATGGAGCTCACGCAGCAGACCGAGGGCTATGCCGAGTACGAGACCGCTATGGCTGCGTTCGACTTGGTTGACCCCATCTATCGTAAGGCCGTCGAGTACACCCGTCCGCTCGCTGCCAAGTGGGCCGAGCAGAACGCCGACAAGCCCTGCATCAACGTGATGGCTCAGGGTCCGCTCTTTGGTGCCGCCTACGTCTTTAGCATCTGCAACGTGCAGGAGATGCTGCAGATTGACTCCTGCACCATCAACACCTGCGACTTCTTCCACGGTCCCTTCGAGATCCTGGACAAGCGCACCTCGCTGTTCCAGCTCATCAGCGTCGGCCGCAGCCGCTGCAACGACGAGCGCGGTATCCGCTTCGTCAATCAGTACGGTGGCGAGCGCGTCTATCAGCTCGACGCCAAGGAGCTCGGCCTCAACGACATCAAGGACAGCGTGAGCGAGTACTTCAACCACCTGATCTTTGCCCCGATCCTCAACAACGTGTACATGCGTGCGCTCTCTGCTGTCACCCACAAGGACTACATGACGCGCCGCTACATGTGGAAGCTTGACTACTAGGGGATAGAGAGGGGATAGAGCGGTCTAACAACTCAATGTCCTCATAAGTTGCGGTGGAATAGTTCCTGTTTAGGGGCTTGAAGCCTCTATTCAGGAACTATTTCACCGCAACCGCCCAGTAATCCGCTGGGGGCGGAGGAAAACGGATCACTTATCCGCTCGCCGATTTGTGTCTTGAAAAATGTATATAACGACTATAACGTAGTACGAAACATATTGGAAACAATACCGAGGAGGCTGCGTTGAAGAAGAGCAATCTGGGCTATGTGCTGGTGCTGATCGCCGCGCTTATGTGGGGCAGCATCGGAATCTTTGTAAACGGCATCTCGGCCATGGGCGTTTCGTCCCAGAGCATGGCTGCCTTTCGCTTGTTGGTCGGAGCGCTTATCTTGGCGCCGGTCCTGATGTTTATGGGCTGCCGTCCGGGTGAGGGGTCTACCGTGGCTCAGGGTCCGCTGGCCCTGTTCAAGGCAAGCCCTAAAGAGCTTGTTCCTTGTGCGCTTGTTGGCATCGTCGGTTTGGCCGCCGCTAACACCTGCTATTACGAGTGCATGGGCGAGGTGGGCATGTCCACGGCCTCGGTGCTGCTCTACACCTCGCCGGTGTTTGGCGTCATGCTCGGCCGCGTGCTTTATCGCGAGGACGTGACCCCCAACAAGCTCGTTGCCATTGTCTTTAACATCGTAGGCTGCGTGCTTGCAGTGACCAATGGCGACCTTTCCGGTTTTCATTTTTCGGTTTGGGGCGTCACGTCGGGCGTGATTGCAGGCCTTTGTGGTGCGTCGCTCGCGGTGTTTAGCCGAATAGCAACCAAGACGGTCCACCCGCTGGCTGTCACGTTTTGGGGCTTTGTTTTTGGCGGTGCGGTTATGGCAGCTATCGCGGCTCCGTGGCCGGATGTCGCCGCGGCAATGTCGCCACAGCTGCTGCTGCTGTTCCTTGGCTTTGGACTCATCCCCACAGCCGTTGCTTACATCTTATATATGCAGGGTCTGTCCATGGGGCTCGAGACATCGAAAGTTCCCGTCGTAATGTCTTTCGAGACGGTCGTCACCGTACTGGTGGGCATTGGTGTCTACGCCGAGCCCGCCGGCGCGATTAAAGTCCTGGGCATCGTGTTGGTGCTCGCGTCCATCCTGATTATGAACACCGACTTCTCCAAGCTGCGCAACAGTGTGTTTGTCGGTCATGTCATTGAGAGCATGACCTTTAAGCCCAACGCGTGGTGGACCGAAAAATCTCAGGACATGGATCTGTTTAAAGAACGCACCGGCATTGCGCTGGAACCCACCGTACAGGAAAGCCCCTGGTACTTCGTGCGATAGGGGATTGCGCGCAGGGTCTGACCTGGGGTTATCCAGCTAGCGCCGGCCTACCCAGCCCAACGTTTCGAGTACGTTAAACCCGTCAACGGTCGATTTTCACCCGCGAACGGTCTTTATACTAATTAGCAATATAAGCAACGTATAAGACGTTATAATGACCATAACGAAAAGGAGGAGGCAAGATGAATCAGATCATTCTCGCATCTCATGGCGGCCTGGCCGCAGGCGCCAAAGACACGCTCGAGATGGTTCTCGGCGACGTGTCGAACGTCCACGTCGTGTCGCTTGCTCGTGACGACAAGGAGCCCATCACCAATAAGGTTGAGGCTATGATCGCCACGTTCAACGCGGACGACACCGTCTATGTGCTGACCGATATGCTCGGCAGCTCGGTCAACAACAACATGGTCGAGCTTTCCAAGAACGGCACTAAGTTCACGGTTGTCAGCGGTTTCAACATCCCGTTGGCGCTCACGCTTGCTATGAGCCCCGCCCCCGTCAAGGGCGCCGAGCTCGCGGCCCTCATCAACGAGGCCCGCACCGGTCTGACCAATCCCAACGCACCGGTCGAGGCCGCCGCGGCTCCCGCCAAGAAGGCCAAGGCGTCCCGTCACAGCTCCGGTCCCGCCAAGATCGTCCTCGCACGTCTTGACTACCGTCTGCTGCACGGCCAGGTCGTCTTTACCTGGACCACCAAGGTTCAGGCCGAGCGCATCATCGTCGTCGACAACGCTGCCGCCAACGATGACATCAAGAAGGGCGCTCTTAAGCTGGCCAAGCCCCAGGGCGTGCGCCTGAACGTCTTCACCGTCGAGCGTGCCCTCGCCAAGATGGACAAGCTCAACACCCTCGGCGAGCGCGTCATGTTCGTCTTTGGCAACACGGCCGAGATGCTGCAGTTCTGCCAGGGCTACAAGCTCGACGCCATCAACCTGGGCGCCACCGCCAACCACGACGGTGCCGATCAGGTCGGCGGCAAGGACAGCTCCGTCTTCCTCGACGCCAACCAGAAGGCCGACGTCAACCAGCTGCTCGACATGGGCATCAAGCTCTACGTCCAGCAGACCCCTACGTATCAGAGCGTCGACATCGACGCCAAGCTGTAATCAACCAGGCTTTTGCCTGACTGAAAGGAGAAGGGTATGAATACGTTCATCAGTGCGGTGCTCGTCGGCCTCGTCGGCGTGTTCTGCATGTGGGACTCCCGCCTGCTCGGTCGTCTTAACTTCGAGCAGCCCCTCGTTGGCGCTACGCTCGTCGGTCTGCTGCTGGGCGATGTGCCCACCGGCCTTGCCGTCGGTGCCGCCGTCGAGCTCGTGTCCATGGGCCTGGTGCAGGTCGGCGCCGCCGTTCCGCCCGATATGGTCCTGGGCGGCATCGTGGCCGCTGCCTTTGCGTGCCTGACCGATGCTTCCGCCGAGACCGCCATGACGATCGCCATCCCGGTCGCCGTCCTGGGTCAGCTTCTCGGCATCGTGTTCCGTTCCATCATCGCCGCCCTCACCCATGTGGCAGATAGCGCGATCGATAACGGAAAGTTCAAGACCGCCTACCGTATGCACATCTGCGCCGGCTCCGGTCTGTACGCCGTCATGTACTTCCTGCCGATCTTCCTCGCCGTTTTTGTTGGCACCGACCTGGTTCAGGCCATCGTCAACATGGTTCCCGAGTGGCTGTCCACTGGTCTTAACGTTTCGACCAAGATCATGACCGCCTACGGCTTGGCCCTGCTGCTCACCATGATGATCAAGAAGGGTATGACTCCGTTCCTGTTCATCGGTTTCCTGCTCGCCGCTTACCTCAACCTGTCCGTCATCGCGGTCGCTCTGATCGGTGTGTGCCTGGCTGTCGTCTTCATGGGCTTCAAGTTCAACGGTTCCCATGCAGCCGCCGGTGTCGATTCCGACTACGATCCGCTCGAAGACGACGAAGACTAAGGAGGAACACACTATGGCAACCGCAACCAAGGACGTGTCCCTGAACAAGAAGGTCAGCCAGTTCTTCTGGCGCTCCTGGGCCATCCAGGCCTCTTGGAACTACGAGCGTCAGATGAACATGGGCTTCCTCTACGGCATGGTTCCCACGCTCGATCGCCTCTATCCGGACGAGTCCGACCCCAAGCAGCTCGCTGCTAAGAAAGAGGCTTACCACCGTCACATGGCGTTCTACAACTGCACCCCGCAGACGAGCGCCTTTATCCTGGGCCTCACCGCCTCCATGGAGGAGGAGTACGCCAAGGATCCCGAGAACTTCGATCCCGATTCGATCAACGCGGTCAAGACCTCCCTCATGGGTCCGCTTTCCGGCATCGGTGACTCCTTCTTCCAGGGCACCATCCGCGTTATCGCCTTTGGCCTGGGCGTTCAGCTGGCTCAGCAGGGCTCCATCATGGGCCCGATCCTGGCCATGCTCATCTCCATCGTCCCCTCTGTGCTGATCACCTGGTTCGCTGCCAAGATGGGTTATCAGGGCGGCCACCAGTACCTGAGCAAGCTCCAGGGCGGCGACCTCATGGAGAAGCTCATGTATGTCTGCGGCATCGTGGGTCTTATGTCCGTGGGCGGCATGATCGCCACGCTGATCGGCGCCACCACCCCGCTGCAGTTCGCTGAGGGCACCGTCGTTATCCAGGACATCCTGGACGGCATGATGCCCCAGATGATCTCCCTTGGCCTCACCGGCCTTATGTACTGGCTCATCAAGAAGAACGTCAACACCGGTTGGCTTCTCGTGATCGCCATCGTGGGCGGCATCGCCCTCTCCGCGGCCGGCATCCTGGCCTAGTCGCGACCAAGCGTCTAACCGCTTTCCCCCGGGGGCCTGCCTGGCATCCCATACCCCAGGCAGGCTTCCATCCCCAAAATGCGACAATGGGACAGTCCCTTTGTCGCATCCTCAACGGGCCGGCGACTCGGTCCAAATCACGGTAACCCTGCGAGCGCCCGGCAATGTGGCGCCGCAAAAATCGAAAGGAATGTGTCAGATGTACGAGATCGACCTTAACCTCCCTAAGCAGATCGTCGCTGACGTCCTGTCCAACCACGAGATCCACAGTGTCGCCTTCGTCGGCTGCGGTGCTTCCATGTCCGACCTGTACCCCGCCAAGTACTTCCTGGCCAACAACACGGACAAACTGAACGTTCAGATCTTCACCGCTAACGAGTTCAACTACGACACGCCTTCCTGGGTCAACGAGCACACCTTCGTGATCACCTGCTCCCTCGGTGGCTCCACGCCCGAGACCGTCGAGGCCAACAAGACCGCCAAGAAGCACAACTGCCCGGTCGTCTCCCTCACCAACAAGGCTGGCTCCGCTCTGACCGTCGACGCCGACCACGTCATCGTCCACGGCTTCCACGCCAACTATGCCGCCAAGGCCGAGAAGCCTGGCTACGCCATCGCTCTCGCTCTCGAGATCCTTCAGCAGACCGAGGGCTATGATCACTACGAGGATATGATCACCGGCCTCACCAACATCTTCGACCTGTGCGAGAACGCCGCTCAGCACTGCACGAAGCTTGCCAAGAAGTTCGCTGAGGACTTCAAGGACGACAAGATGATCTACTTCATGGCTTCCGGTGCCTCCGAGAAGATGGCCTACTCTCACGCCGCCTTCCTGTTCACCGAGATGCAGTGGATCGACGCCGCCGCCTACAACACCGGCGAGTACTTCCACGGCCCGTTCGAGGTTTCCACCGAGGGTAAGCCCTACGTCTTCTTCATGTCCGATGGTGCTACCCGTCCGATGGACGCCCGCGCCCTCACCTTCCTTGAGCGCATGGGCGCCAAGGTCGCTCTGATCGACTCCAAGGACTACGGTCTGGCCGACGCCGTGCCGGCGAGCGTCATCACCTACTTCAACCCGCTGCTGCACCTCGCCGTTATGCGCGAGTACGGCAACCAGATCGCCGAGGCCCGTCAGCACCCGCTGACCATGCGTCGCTACATGTGGAAGCTTTCCTACTAATCACAAGTAAGTAAACCTTACGGGTTGATTGAAAGGGGATGGGGTTTACGCCCCGTCCCCTTTTTTGCTCTTGAGAGGAGATGCGTATGATCAAGGCAGTGCTGTTTGATATGGATGGCGTGCTGGTCGATACCGAGTGGTTCTACAACCGCCGCCGCGTGGCGTTTATGGAGGAGAAGGGCTTCCACTTTGACGAGATCCCCGATCTTTCGGGGTCTAACGAGCCGGCCATTTGGCAGGCGCTGGTGCCCGACGATGTTGAGTTGCGCGAGCGCCTGCGCGTGGAGTACAAGCAGGTCTACAGCCCGGTCCATCCCGTTCCGTATGCCGAGCTGCTCAACGAGCAGACAGAGCCGGTGATGCGCGAACTGCACGAGCGCGGCGTGAAGTGTGCCATCGCGAGCTCGTCCTATCGCGAGCTGATTGACGAGCTGGTGGACATCGCCGGTATTGCCGACGTGTTGGACTACACCATCAGCGGCCACGAGTGCAGCGCGTTTAAGCCCGACCCCGAGATTTACCTGCGTGCCATGGAGGCGTTGGGGGCGGAGCCTGCCGAGTGCCTGGTTATCGAGGACTCGCCTTTGGGCATCGAGGCCGGCAAGCGTTCCGGCGCCCGCGTCCTGGCACTGCGTCCGCACGAGGGCGTCAACCTCGATCAATCGCGAGCCGATGCCGTTATTGATAATCTGACCGACATTTTGGCCGCTTTGTAGTGTCAATCCGCCGCGAGAAGCACGGGTTCAAACATTTTTTGCGGTGGACTGGCTCAATTTGGTTTCGATTTTGATCCGTTTGGCTTCGATTCGGACTAAGTGAGTAGACTTTTTGGCGCAGGCCGAGCACAATGCATATCTTCCTTTGTAAAACCGCAGGTCACAGGGGTGGCGGTTTTGGGTGTGCTCGGCAGATCGTAAAAAGTCTACTCACTTGGAATTTTGCCCTTTGGTCGTGGGGGTTGCTGGTCCCGTTTTGGTTGTCGAGGGAGGTTGAATTGAAGCGCCCCCGCACGCTCCATGCTACAATCGCGGGCATGCCCCACAACCACATCTGCCTTCGAAAGGAGCCTACGTGGCGAACGCCATCGATCAGCTCACGGACCGCGTGCTCATGCTCGGCCGCCTCACCATCGTCCGCCGTGCCATTACTGCCGTGGCGGTCACAATTTCTGCCGTCCTCCAGACATTCCTGATCCAGGCGTTCATTCAGCCCGCCGACCTGCTTCCGAGCGGCCTCACCGGCGTTGCGGTCCTGCTCGATCGCGTTACCTCGCTGGGCGGCGTTCACATCGACATTTCGCTCGGTATGCTCGCGCTCAACATCCCCGTGGCGCTCCTATGCTGGAGCGGCATTAGCAAGCGCTTCGTCATCTTCTCGATGATGCAGGTCGTGCTCTCGTCGCTGTTCCTCAACGTCTTTCACTTCGCTCCATTTTTGGGCGACAAGATCATGCTCATCATTTTTGGCGGCGTGGTCTCGGGTCTGGGCGCTGCCATCGCACTTAAATCCGGCGCATCCACCGGCGGCACCGACTTTATCGCGCTGTGGGTTTCCAACCACACGGGCAAGACCATCTGGGGCGTCATCTTTGGTTTCAACTGCTTTATCCTGGCGATCTTTGGCTTTATGTTTGGCTGGGACAAGGCGGCGTATTCCATCGTGTTCCAGTTTATTTCGACCAAGACCATCGACAGTTTCTATCGTCGCTACGATCGCGTGACGCTGCAGATTACGACGCGCAAGGCAGACGAGGTCATGACTGCCTACGTAAACCATTTTCAGCACGGCATTAGCTGCGCCGAGGTCGTCGGCGGATACAGCCGCGAAAAGATGTACCTGCTGAACACCGTTGTTTCGACCTACGAGAGCCAGGACATTATCAAGTTGGTGTGCGACGTTGATCCCGGCGCCGTGATCAACGTGTTCCACACGCTCAACTTTGTGGGCGGCTGGTGGGGCGGTCATGTCGACGAGCCCATGCCCACGGCCGTTCCCGATCCCGACAAGCCCGCACGCATGGCCAGCAGGCAGGCGCGCCTCAGCGAACAGGACAGCCTGCAGCAGGACGACGGCAAGTAGGGTATTGGCATTTTGCCGGTCCTGCGCAACCCATCCGAACGAGCCCCCCGAAAGCCCCGTTGCTTTCGAGGGCTCTCGTTTGCCCAGATAAAACCTACCAAAATGAAGCTGTCGCTTTTTGGTAGGGAGGGTGTATCGTTTTATCAATATGAGGTAACATGAAACTAGACGTTATATACGTATTAGAAATTTAGCTATTTTGATAAGAGTGATCAGATATGCCTGCGCCCAAAAATGCACCGCTTTACCAGCAGATTTATGACGAAATCAAGGATGCGATCGAGAAAGGTGTTTATGCACCCAAGGAGCGTATTCCGTCCGAGCTTGAACTAGCCGAGCAGTACGAGGTGAGCCGTATTACGGTGCGCCGCGCTGTCGAGGAGCTGTGCTCCGATGGTTACCTGGTTAAGCAGCAGGGCCGCGGCACCTTTGTCTCCACGCCGCACATCAACCGCCAGTTTCACGCCTCGACGCTGCAGACGTTTACCGCGCTGTGTGCCGGCAACGGCATGAAGGCCGGTGCGCACGTGATCGATCGCCAGATCGTTCCGGCGCGCCAAAACGAGATGGAGTTCTTTGGCCTGCAGAAGGATGCGCTGCTGCTGCATATCAAGCGCGTGCGTACGGCCGACGGCGAGCCCATCTTTGAGGAGAACATCTTTGTGCCGTTTGACGCCTACCGTGAGCTGTTGACGGCCGATCTTGAGGACAAGTCGATTTTTGCCGAGGTCGAGCGTGTTGGCGGAACGCCGATTGTCTCGGTTGGCTACCGTACGGTCGAGGCCGTTCGAGCTAACGCCGAGCAGGCGGCCGAGCTGGGCATTGCTCCGCACGATCCGCTGCTCAACCTGCGTGCCGGCTTTACCGGTCCCGATGACGAGCCGGTTTTGATGGGTAAGCAGTACTACGTGGGATCGCGCTACGTTATGGTCATGTAAGTTACGCGGTTTTACCAAACCGCGTAACGGCTCGACGCTGCAAACGCCCCTAAGCGGCAATCTGACGTTCAATCGTCGGTCGCGTACCCAAAGTACGCTTCCCTCCTCTTTCACGTCACCTTGCTCGCTTAGGGGCGTTTTCGCTGACTTATGCTCAACCAGCGACGTTTGCGCGCTTGTCAAGAGATTAGCCGTTGGGAAAGTGTCCAAAAATCCCACGCTCGTTCCTTTTGGATTGCGTTGCCCGTGGCCGACAGCCGTGCGGCATCGGTCCGCGTGGCGGCGTATAATCGGCGGCAGATGACTTGGACGTTAGGAAACCATGACCGATAACATGCAGCAGATGGCGCTCGACACGCTCGGCGCCTATTTTGGCTACACCTCATTTCGCCCGGGACAGGACCGCATGGTCGATGCGATTCTTGCCGGTCGCGATGCGCTGGGTGTTATGCCCACGGGCGCCGGCAAGTCCATTTGCTACCAGGTGCCCGCGCTCATGCTGCCCGGCATCACCTTTGTGGTGAGTCCGCTGCTGTCGCTTATGGAAGACCAGACCCGTGCGTTGCTCGCGGCGGGTGCGCGACCCAGCTATCTCAACTCCAGCCTTACTCCGGCCCAGCAAAACACCGTGCTCAAGCGGGCGCGCGAGGGCCGCTACCAGCTTATGTACGTGGCGCCCGAGCGCCTGCTCGAGCCGCGCTTTTTAGCCTTTGCGCAGGAGGCCGCGGCGGACGGCGGCATTGGCGTGCCGCTCGTGGCCATTGACGAGGCCCACTGCGTGAGCCAATGGGGCCAGGATTTCCGCCCCGCCTACCTGCAGATTCGCGAGTTTATCGATTCGCTGCCGGTGCGCCCCATCGTGGCTGCCTTTACCGCCACGGCGACCGAGCGCGTGCGTGCAGATATTCAGCAGATGCTCGGCCTGCAAAACCCCGCGACGGTGGTGACGGGCTTCGATCGCAAGAACCTCTACTTTGGCTGCGAGGAGATGGGCGACAAGGCCAAGGCCGCGTGGGTGCGTGACTACGTGATCGCGCATTCGAGCGAGAGCGGCATCGTGTATTGCTCGACCCGCAAGACGGTCGATGCGCTGGCAGGCGAGCTTGCCGAGGCACTGGGCCCCAGCGGCATTCGCGTTGGCCGCTACCATGCCGGCATGGACAACGACGCCCGCCGGCAAAGCCAGCGCGCCTTTATCGACGACGATATCCAGGTGATGGTTGCCACCAACGCCTTTGGTATGGGCATCGACAAGCCCAACGTGCGCTACGTGATCCACAACAACGTGCCCGAGAGCATCGAGGCCTACTACCAGGAGGCGGGTCGAGCCGGCCGCGATGGCGACCCGGCCAGCTGCCACCTGCTGTGGAACGGCAACGATTTTCGCATGCGTCGCTTTCTGATCGACCGCGGCGATGCTGCCGATGAGGCGCTCGACGACGAGCAGCGCGCATGGGCGCTCCAGAACCGCTACCGCCTGCTCAGCCAGATGGAGGGCTACTGCAATACTACCGGCTGCCTGCGCGAATACATGCTGCGCTACTTTGGCGACGAGGCCGCGGCCGAGCATGCTGCTGCGGCTGGTGCGGGCGCCACCGCCACGGATGACGCCGAGGGCTGCGGCAACTGCAGCAACTGCCTCACGCAGTTCGAGGTCGAGGACGTCACCGATATGGCCCGCGCCGCCGTGCGCTACGTGGCCGCGCGACCCATGCGCTTTGGCAAGTCGCTGATCGCCGACGTGCTCCACGGCGGCAACACCGAGCGCATTCGCCAGATGCATCTGGACGAGGACCGCGGCTACGGCGAGCTGTCGAGCGAATCGGTCGGGCGCATCAAGGACATCATCGGGCAGCTGTGCGGTCGCGGTTATTTGGCCACCTCGCAGGGGCAGTACCCGGTCGTGGGACTGGGTCCGCGTGCCGGCGAGGTCGAGGACGAGGCGTTCGTCTTTACCGTTAAGCGTCGCGCGTCCAAGCGCAAGGCCTCGGCCCGCGCCCGCCGCGCCGTCGATCTGCTGCGCGAGGAGGCCGAGCTGGATCAGCGCCCGCGCGTTGGCGACGATGCCGAGCTGTTCGAGCGCCTGCGTGCTCTCCGCAAGGAGATCTCGACCGAGCTGGAGATGGCGCCGTATATGGTCTTTTCCGACAAGGCCCTGCGCGGCCTGTGCCGCCTGCGTCCGCAGACGCGCGAGGAGCTGATCCAGGTCAACGGCATTGGCGAGAAAAAAGCCGACGCCTTTGGCGAGCAGTTTATGGCGGCGATTGAAGAATTTGAGTCCGAGCATGCGCGGGATGGAGCGTAACGATGGCATTCGACGATAAAACCGACCGCACTGACGTGCCCGCCGTGCCGCTGTACCAACAGGTCATGGATGACCTAAAGGGCGAGATCGCGCGCGGTGTGTACCCCGCCGGCTCGCGCATTCCTTCCGAGATGGAGCTCGTGAAGTACTACGGCGTGGGACGCATCACCGTGCGCCGCGCCATCGAGGAGCTGTCGCGCGCGGGGTATCTCAACCGCCAGCAGGGGAGGGGCACGTTTGTGTGCGCGCCCAAGCTCAAGCGCAAGATTGTCCAGAAGGGTGACGTTCAGAGCTTTTCCGAGGGTTGCGCTGCCAACGACATGGTGGCCGGAGCACGTCTGGTGTCACGCACGGTGGTTGCGGCGACGCGCGAGGACGCGGCGTTTTTTGGGGTGGAACCCGGCTGCGAGCTCATCGTTGTCGAGCGCGTGCGCACGGCAGACGGCGTGCCCGTCATGCTCGAGAACAACGCCTTCGTGCTGGCCGACCATCCCTATCTGCAGACGCTTGCCGACAAGGACCTCACGGACAATTCCATCTTTGCGCTCGTTGCCGAGCATTCGGGCCGCGCGCCGCTCAAATCCGACCCCTGCACCGTGGAGATTGCGCTTGCCGATGCTCAGGCAGCCCCGCTGCTGGAGGTGCCGGTCGGCGAGCCGCTCTTCTATATGGAGGCGTACTTTACCGATGCGGACGAGCGGCCCTTGCTGCTCGGACGCCAAAAGATCGTGGGCTCGCGCTACGTGTTCGACATCTAACGTCCATAGATAGAACAACATAGAACAAGTTTGGTGAAATGACTTCACGAGCGTCGTCGTGCGTGCTATAAATAGGACAACATAGAACGACCGCAGGTACGAGCTGTCGTCGTTCAAAACCGCCACACAAGGAGGAAAACCAGGATGAACGCACATGATCTGGTTCAGGAAATCATCGAGCGCAAGGGCAAGATTGAGAACGTCTTTTGGATCGCTTGCGGCGGTTCGATGATCGACCTGATGCCGGCTAACGAGCTGCTCAAGCGCGAGGCCACCACGTTTACCTCGACGGTCTACACTGCACGCGAGTTTTGCCTGATGGCCCCCAAGAGCCTTGGCGAGAAGTCGCTCGTTATTGCCTGCAGCCACAGCGGCAACACGCAGGAGGTCGTCGACGGCTGCGAGATGGCGCTGGCTGCCGGCGCCGAGGTCGTTGCCCTCACCGACTGCGAGGGCTCCAAGATCGATAACGGCAAGTGGACCACCTGGGTCTATCCGTGGGGCGAGGGCGTGTCACAGGTCGAGGTGCCGCAGGGCATCGGCGCTCTGATCGCCGCCGAGCTGCTCGACCAGCAGGAAGGCTACGAGGCACTCGCTGACATGTACGAGGGCCTCAAGCAGATGGATGCGCTGCTGCCCGCCGCCCGCGAGAAGGTCAACGCCGAGCTGGGCGATCGCTTTGCCGAGCTCTGCCAGCAGCACAAGTTCTTCTATATCCTTGGTTCCGGCCCCAACTTTAGCCAGACCTATGCCATGGCCATCTGCTCGCTCATGGAGATGCAGTGGCAGCACTGCTGCTACATCCACTCCGGCGAGTACTTCCACGGCCCCTTCGAGGCCACCGAGCCCGGCGTGTTCTACTTTGTGCAGCTCGGATCGGGCGAGTGCCGCCCCATGGAGGAGCGCGCGCTGGCGTTCCTCAACACGCATACCGATACGGTAATGGTGCTCGATGCACTCGAGTACGGCGTGGGCGAGGTGCCCGCCAGCGTGCGTTCGTACCTGGAGCCGATCTTCTTCTACAACATGAGCTGCGAGCTGCGCGCCGCCCGCGGAAAGGTGTTCGACCACAGCCCTGAGATTCGTCGCTACATGGGCATCGAGCAGTACTAAGTAACGGGAAAAGTATTCACCTTCGATTCGCAGGGGCACTGCGTGAGTCAAAAAAGCGGGCCGCGCCGGTGGGTTTCCGGCGCGGCCCGCTTAGTATCGCGCATAGATTCGCAAGATTGCGGCAGCCGGCGGCCTACTTCGCGTCGTAGGCCTCGGCATCCCACCAGTCGAGTTGGGCGATGTTGTCGCGGATGTGCTGGCAGCTCTTGTGGAAGCCCTCGAGCTCGTGCTCGGACAGGTCCAGCGTGTAGACCTCCTCGACGCCCTCGGCACCGATCACGCACGGCAGGGAGGTGAAGATGCCCTCCTCGCCATACTGTCCGGTCATAAGCGTAGAGGCCGAAAGCACGGCGTGCTCGTTGTGCAGCACGGCGGCGCAGACGCGCGCGGCGGAGTTGGCGACGGCGTACTCGGTGCACTGCTTGCCCTGGTAGGTTACATAGCCGCCCTTGCGCGCGAGCTCCTCGATCTCCATGTGGTCGAAGGCATACTTGTCGGGGTTCTCGGCTTGAAGTTCGTTGAGGCTCTTGCCGGCGATGGTTGCGGCCTTAAAGGCGGCAAGCTGGCTAAAGCCGTGCTCGCCGATCATGTAGGCGTCGATGGACTTGGGGCTCACGCCGACCTTCTTGGAGATCTCGGTGCGCAGGCGGGCGGAGTCCAGGCCGCAGCCCGAGCCGATGATCTTCTTGGGATCGTAGCCGGTCAGGTGCCACAGCTCGGTGCACACGACGTCGCAGGGGTTGGAGATGCTCACGAAGATGCCGTCAAAGCCGGCGTCGACGATGCGTTTGGCAAAGGTGCGGGCGGCGTCGGTGGTAAAGAACAGCTCGCCGTCGCGGTTGCCGGCGGCCAGCGCGACCTTGCCGGCGGCGTTGACGATGACGTCGCAGCAGGCAAGCTCCTCGTAGTGGTCGTAGCAGTTGACGATCTTGGTGTTGTACGGGACAAACGAAAGGGAGTCGCGCAGGTCCTGGACCTCGGACGTCACCTTGGCCTGGTTGATATCGCACAGGTACAGCTCATCGGCAATGCCCTGCATGAGCAGACTGTTGGCAACATGTGCTCCTACGTGGCCCTGGCCGACCACACCGATCTTACGCGTCTGGTACATATATGTATCCTTTCGGCCGAGTTTTTCGCGTCGAACCATTGTAGCGTCCTGCTGCCACTTTGCTAGGCTAAAGCGCCATAGATTTTTGGGCATGCCTTAATCTCTACTTTTGGAGTGATTTGGGCCGCTGACGGCATCGCTGGGCGATGTGCTCGCGCGGATGGGGCCGGTCGTTGTACCATAGCTGCAACTGACTCGTAAGGAGCATCCATGCCCATTCGCATCCCCGACGCCCTCCCTGCCGCTGCGCAGCTCGAGAGCGAGAACATCTTTGTCATGACCGAGTACCGCGCGCTGCACCAGGACATCCGCCCGTTGCGCGTGCTCATCCTCAACCTCATGCCCACCAAGATTGCCACCGAGACGCAGATCATGCGCAAACTCTCCAACACGCCGCTGCAGGTGGAAGTGGACCTGCTGCGCACCAAGACGCACGAGGCCACGCACGTGAGCGCCGGCCACCTGGAGACGTTCTACCGCACGTTCGACGACATCCGCGACATCCACTACGACGGCCTGATCATCACGGGCGCGCCGGTGGAACAGATGCCGTTCGAGGAGGTCGACTACTGGCCTGAGCTCTGCCAGATCATGGATTGGTCCACCACGCACGTGCACTCTACGCTGCACATTTGTTGGGGCGCGCAGGCCGGTCTGTACCATCATTACGGTATCCAGAAGTACGACCTACCGGCAAAGGCGAGTGGCGTATTTGAGCATTATCTGGTGAAGCCGCAAAGCCCGCTGGTCCGCGGCTTTGACGACCGTTTCTGTGCCGTGCATTCGCGCAACACCGATGTGCGCCGCGAGGACGTGGAGGCCGAGTCGCAGCTTGAGGTCGTGGCCGTGTCCGATGAGGTTGGCCTGTACATCGTCAAGTCGACCGACAGCCGTCGCTTCTTTGTATTTGGCCACCCCGAGTACGATACCGACACGCTGCGCCTGGAGTACGAGCGCGATGTGAAGCGCGGGCTCAACCCGGAGGTGCCGGCGCATTACTTCCCGGGCGACGACCCCTCCGCCGAGCCGCGCAACGTCTGGCGCAGCCAAGCTCAGCTGTTCTACACCAACTGGCTCAACTACTACGTCTACCAGACCACGCCCTACGACCTGGCCCGCGCCGGCGAGGAGCACTAGGCTGTAGCTGTGGTTGCTGCTGCGGCCGTTGCTGTGCTCGCGGCGTGACGAACGTGGATTTTCGGACACACGAGCGTGGATTTTCGGACGTTTACAAATCGAGCGTGGATAATCTCCCACTTTTGGCCGAGGAAGGGGCCAAAAACGGGAGATTTTCCACGCTCGATTTTTCTGTAGCTGTCATGCCGGCGGCCTCATTACACGTCGAGTGCATACGGGCCACGTTGCAAACAAGGTAGTTTTGAGCCACAGCATATTTTCTTTAAAAGAAATCGACGGCTTTAGAGGCGCCAAATTGTGGAGACAGGGACCTCTCGACAACTACCCTACCTGCAGATATAAGCCATCAGCCTAAAACGTCCAAAACCGTCAAGTATTTGGTCAGCGCCCGGACAGCATTTGGTCAGACTTCGCATGAAACCGTCTGGTACGTTTGCGCCGTTCCAAGAGTTGGGAGGCGACATGGGAAACATGACGGCGAATCAAAGACTTACAAGCCACATTAAAGCGTGCGAACAGCAGATGAGCTGCGTGTACGCACGCACGGCGGCGGAGGCAAAGCAGATTGAGCGGCGTGTGGCGGCGGGAAGTCTAGAGGCGGTCATGCCGGGGCTGTATGCGCGTCCGGATTATTGGTCCGAGCTCAAGTTTCGGCAACGTTATCTGCATCGGGTGCGGGCCCTTGCGCAAAAGCATCCCGACTGGACGTTTTGCTCCTATACGGCGGCTGTTATCTATGGCCTTTCGGTTTCGCATGCCAATTTGACGCACATCCATATCGCCGCGGCGCCGGCGCAATCGACGACGCCGGGCTCTCGGGTGATTCGCCATCGTTATGCTCGTCAAACGCGGGCAATCCAGATGGATATTGCCGTGACCGATATCGACCAAACGATTACGGATTGCCTGGTCGATGCATCGTTTGTCGAGGGACTGATCATTGCGGACTCGGCGCTTCATGAGCAGCTGTTGTCGAAGGAGCATCTCGTTGAGGCAATCAACAAGCTTGGCTTAAATCGTCGCGGTGTTGTGACGGCGCGAAGTGTTGCGCGGTGTGCCGATGGCCTATCGGAAAGCGGTGGCGAGTCCAAGGCGCGTGCTCTGATGATTGAGCGCGGCTGGCAGACGCCGGAGCTGCAATTTGAGCTGTTCGACCCGGTTGAGCCGGGGCGGCCGTATCGAGTTGACTACTTGTGGCGTGTGGGCGACCGGCTGATTATCGGGGAGTTCGACGGATTCGTTAAAAGCGAGAAGGCGGCGGAGGAGGGCAAGCTCGCGAAGGCGCAGTTTGATGAGCGCCAGCGCGAGTCGAGGCTTTCGCTGCTTGATAACTGCAAGATCGTGCGCTTGTGCTGGGATGATCTAAGGGATCCGACAAAGCTCGATCGCAAGCTCAAGGTCGCCGGCGTGCCGCGTGCGTGCTGAGGCAGTTGCAGGGCGTTTGGCTGCACAAGCGTGGAAAATCGGACGGACGAGCGTGGAAATCTGGACGCTTGTTGAATGAGCGTGGATAATCTCCCGTTTTTGGCTCGCAAGGGGGTTCAAAGCGGGAGATTTTCCACGCTCATCGTGCAGGTGCGATGCAACGGCGGTTAGGCGCTGATGATGTGGGGTAGCGGCAGGTCGTGGGCGTCGGTGGGAACGCGGTCGACACGCTGCTCGTCAAAGGCGATGCCGATGATTTGACATGCGGGCGAGAGCATGGACAGGTAGCGGTCATAGCAGCCGCCGCCGTAGCCCAGGCGCGCGCCGGTTTGGTCGAAGGCCACGAGCGGCACAACAATCATGTCGAGTGCTTCGGCAGGCACGATGGGGAAGCGGTCGCTGTCGATGTCCGTGGCCGCGAAGGCCCGCGCGGGGTGGGCGATAAACGGGGCCGCGGACGCATCGTCGGCGGCAACTGCTCGCATGCACATGCGCTGGCCACAAGCTGCGGCATCAATTGCCGAGAACATGCACGGATAGGCTACGCGCCAGCCGCGCGCGGCGGCCGCAGCGGCAAACGCGGCAGGGTCTGCCTCGGAGCCCATTACGGCATAGACTGCAACGGTGTGCGGGGCTGCGGGATCCGAGCTGCCCAGCAACTCAACAAGCCGCGCACAGATAACGGCAGACTTCGCCGCCCGCAAGTCCAAATCAAGAGCATCGCGCCGAGCAATCACTGCCCGCCGCAACTCAGCCTTATCCATCCCAGCTCCCTCTCCCAAACCTACCAAAAAGGGACAGGTTTATTTTGGCAGGTTTTATCTGGGCAACACCAAAAACAACCACGAAGGGAACACAGACACCCTCGTGGTTGTTTTGGCGACTGTCTCTATTACAACGCCGCGGCGATTGCTCGACACAAATTTGTTAAGCGATTCACCTTCTTGCCGCCGCCAGTGCTGCTGCTTGTGAAGCTCGGAGCCTGTTCTCACATTGAAGACCCTTAAAGCCCGCTCTGGTTCCTTGCCCTTTTCGGCACAAAACTCAAGGTAATCGTCGACGGCCTCGTGGAAGCATCGCTCCACTTCTTCAACCTGGAGCCTTCAAATACAATTGCGTCCTAATGCCGGCGACCATACCTGTCAGCACGTGCTGTTCGGCATCGAACTCGACCGGGGCGAATAACCCTTGTAAGCCAAAACGTTACTCATGGCTGCCTCCGACATCTTGTAGAAATCGAACGATGTTTCGGATGGTTCCCGCCGTCAATTCGTCAGATGGATGGGGTGCGTGCATCACGAACATTCTGCCGTCGATGGCCTGTAGAAGCGAATGCGCGATCCGGATGTCCTGCCTTTGTTGTCCATTTCAAAGCCATATGAAGCCATAACTTTAAGAAAGTCAGCAAATCTATACGTTGAAGGACAGCTAAGCAGCTGGGCGATGAGTTTGTCGATCCGAGCCATCCTGCCTCACTCCGCAACTATATTATAGTTGCAATTTAATCGAAGCAATCACCCATACTATAGAACACATGTACGTATAGAACAAGTGTTGAACCCCACAAGGTACCTGTCCCCGCTGGCGGTTTGTGCTGTGGTTATGCCAGCAGGTCGACTACGTTGAAGTCGGCGTTGCTCTTGGCGATGACTCGCGGCCGCCAAAGACGCAGGTGGGCGACTCGGCTGCGATGCGCGTCACGTCGGCGCCGAGCGAGCGCAGCTCACCGGGCGTGGCGGCGAGCATCTGGGCGCGACGCTCCTCGCGTGCGTGCGGATCGAGCCCGGCCAGGTAGGTCGTGTTGCGGCGCTTGGTGAGTGCGTACGGCTTCACCGGCGCGTCCATGCCGCTCACACAGCTCACGATAAAGCCCTCAAAGGCGGCCTCGTCGGGCTCAAAGCTGCTAAGCCATGCACCCGCGCGCTCCACGCGCTCAATCGAGGGGTCGATTGCCGGGTCGCGGTAGGTGTAGAACGCCGCCTGACGCTCGCCGGCTGCGCGGAATCCGCAGCCGTACGCGCCGCCCTTCACGCGGATCTCGTTCCACAGGTAGTCGTAGGAGAGTGCGTTGGCGGCAACCGCCCAGGCGCCCGTCACGTCAATGCCCAGGCGACGCGGATCGCACGCGCTTGCCGCAAAGCAGATGTCGCTGGGGATGACAAAAGCCTCGTGGCGGTCGCGCGGCGTTGGCACCACGAGCGCGTCGCGGCCGGCATCGGTGCCGTCGCCAGCGCCCAGCCCCAGGTTACCCGCGGCGGCCCAGTATGCGTCAAAGTCCTCGTCGCTGCCGGTAAAGCTCGCCATGCAGCCATCGGCCACAAAGATGCGCTCCGCCAGCTCGGCAAGCTTGGTACGCAGCCCGTCCACGCGCTCGTCAAAGTGCTCGAGCAGATCGCGCAAGAACAGGTAGAAGTCTACGCCCGAGAGCTGCTCGCGCACCACGGCCGAAGGCGAGCTGTAGCTCATCGCGCGGCCGAGTGCCGCCGAGTGGCCGTTGTTGATAAAGCCCTGCTCAAGCCCAATGCGAATCTGCGTGAGCACGTCGCGCACTCGGCCGGCGTCGGCATCGAGCAAAAGCGTGCTCGACCATACCTCGCGCGGCAGACTCGCCAGCGCATCGATCTTCTCGGACAGGGTGCCGGCGCTCACCAGCAGGTAGGGGCGCACGCCGTCCACTTCGGGCTGCGTCATGACTTCGGTCGTAAAGCTCAAAAAGCCGAGCTTGCCAGCGAGCAAGTTGTCGAGTTCCTCGGCCGAGTGCTCGCGCGTGGGCAGCTGCTTAAGCAGGCGGCAGAGCAGTGTCACATAGGGCAGGTCCTCAAACGCGACGCAGCTCAGGTCGAAATACTGCATGGCGTAGGCCAGACGGTTGGTGGGGATGCCGTGGCGCAGGCAGGGGATGGGCGCGGTCGTGTCCACGACCAGCGGCGGCTCGGGGCGCGCCGCGCCAATGTCGGATACACGCAGGCGCGGCAGCGTTGCCTTGTCCTCGGGCGTGTCCTCCGCCTCCTGCGCGGCACGCAGCGCGGCCGTGCGCTCGACCACGTCCGCCAGCTCGGCATCGGTCATGGCGTCCGCTTGGCAGCCAGCTCGGCGCTTCGGCCCCTCCGACCCTCGGCAGCGTCTACCGGCACCAGCTCGACCAGCGCCATGTGTCGTTCTCCAGCACCGCTCGCGCAGCAGGTCCTCAAAATAGCTGCCGTCCAGCTCGCCGCGCAGCTCCTCGTACACCGGGCCGTACTTGAGCGCCAGCGTCGCGGCGTCGTCATCGTAGAGCCAGGTACTCAGCGCGTCGCACGCAATGGCCACGCCGTCGGCGATACCGTAGTCGCGCTGGCGCAGGTCGTATTCGTTGCTGCTGATGATGGCTTCCAGGCGCTCGCGCGGAACGCCGTGCTCGCACAGGTCGCGGCAGGCGTCTTGGAACACGCGACGCAGCTCGCGCGCCACGCCGGGCTGCGCGTTCTGCAGCATGATGAGCTCGTAGGGCTGCAGGCTCTCGGCCGCGGTGTAGCTCACAACGTTGCCGCCCAGGCCGGCCGCCAGAATGGCCTTCTTAACCGGCGCTTCGTTGGAGCCCAGCAGCGCCTCGAACAAGATGTCCGCGGCGATCGTGCGCTTGCGGTCGAGCGCGCTGCCCAGCACAAGACCTAGGCCAACCAGGGCGTTCTCGGGCGTGGTTGCCATCTCGACGCGCTTATACTCACAGGTCACGGGCGCCTGCACGCCCAGCGGATTGGGCGCCAGCGTGGACGGGTCCTCGCCGGCGGCAACGGCGGCGTCCATGCGGCGGCTCGCGGCGCTCGGCTGCGACAGATAGCGCTCGTCCAAAAATGCCAGCGCGCGGTCCACGTCCAGGTCGCCGTAGAGCGTTATATAAGAGTTGGAAGGATTGTAGTGGCGCGCGTGCGTGTTCAGGAACTGCTCGTAGGTGAGCGCGGGAATCGCGCGCGGGTCGCCGCCGCTCTCGTGCGCATAGGCGGTGTCGGGATAGAGCGCGGCGTTGACGGCGTCGTCCAGCACGCTCATGGGATCGGACAGCGCACCCTTCATCTCGTTGAACACCACGCCGTTATAACGCAGCGTGCCCTTGCGCAGGCTGGCGGCGCTGCCGTCGCCCTCGCTCTCGGCGCCCTCCGGCAGGTCCAGCTCGTAGTGCCAGCCCTCCTGCTCAAAAATGGTGGGCTTGGTGTAGATGGCTGGGTTGAACACCGCATCCAGGTACACGTCCATCAGGTTGTACAGGTCCTGCTCGTTGGTGGTGGCAACGGGGTAGATGGTTTTATCGGGGTAGGTCATGGCGTTGAGGAACGTCTGCATGGAGCTCTTGATCAGGTCGACAAACGGCTCCTTGACGGGGAACTTGGCCGATCCGCACAGCACCGAGTGCTCAAGAATATGGAACACGCCGGTGGAATCGGCCGGCGGCGTCTTAAAGCCAATGGCAAAGGCCTTGTTTTCGTCGTCGCACGCCAGGTACAGCAGGCGAGCGCCCGATGCGGTGTGGCGCAGCACGTAAGCGTCCGAGTCGAGCTCGGGCACGGTCTCGCAGCGCTCGACGGCAAAACCGTGGCAGGTGGTACCGGGCACCAGCAGCGCGGCAGCAGCGGCGCGCGGGTCGGTTGAGGTGGTGGTGGGCATATGCAGTCTCCTTTGACGCCCCAGCGGGGGCGAATCGAGTCGAATCCCCGAGAGTATACCCATATGGGGCCGCGGCTCTGCGGCGAACTGAAGACGATGTGGGTGGACTAGCCTAGCTAGGTTGATAACAAATGCCGCGGGTAGCCGCTGCGCCCCGCTAAAGTGAAATAACACCCCCGTTTACCGAATCATTTAGGAAATATATGGACTCCTAAAAAGTTCTAATACAATATAAGTCATCTATCTATAAACTGCTGATTCCTTGCAAAGGTATGGTTGATATGGTTGAAGCAAATAGCGTTGTCCCCCTGTACAAACAGATTGTCCGTGCGCTTTCTGATTCGATCGCCAACGGCACGTACCGCCCGGGAGATAAGCTCCCGACCGAGGCGGAGCTCATCGAGCAATTTGGCGTGAGCCGAATAACGGTTCGCTCCGCAATTAAAGAAATGGAAGATGCTGGGCTTGTTGAGAGGGCCCGCGGCAAGGGCACATTCGTTTCGTCGGACACACAGATGTATGCCGCGGACGACCGTGAGAGCTTTACCCATTCGTGCCAGCTTGCGGGAAAACAGGCGTCTACCAGGGTTCTCGCAATGGGCTGGGACTTCCCAAGCCTGCGAGACGCGAAGTTCCTGGGCGTAGACGATACCCAAAAGGTATTGCGTAGTCGTCGTCTGCGCCTTGTGGATGACAAGCCCACGATGCTGGAAACCAATAGCTATTCCGCTGTGCTTTCTTTTTTGGAGCATGAATCCCTCGAGGATTCGCTGATGGCGGTACTCGATCGCCAGGGGATCAAGATGGGCCCCAACACGCGTACGCTCGAGGTCTGCTATGCGAGCGAGCTCGAGGCGGCATACCTTAACGTGGAGCTGGACTCTCCGCTGCTTCTGTTTGTCGATAGACGTTATGCTCCAAGCGGCGAGCCGCTTTTCATCTCCCGTCAGGTGTACTGCACCGAGCGACTGAAGTTCTATTTGTAAATTAGAGATAGATTGGTCAATTTACCGACCAATTGCTACCGTTCGCGGATTTGGAAAATAGACACACCGCGTAGGGTAGATTGCTAATATACTTTGTTATGACAATATAGTACGTCTTATTGATATTGGAGAACTATGAATAAGATATTGCTAGCGAGTCATGGTTATCTCGCCCAAGGTATGAAGAGCTCTCTCGAGATCCTGATGGGCGCCAACGACCGAATCGAGTGTCTGTGCGCCTATGTCGATGACGACACGAGGGATGTCGCAGCGCTTATCGATGCTTGGATGGAGTCGAAGGACCCTGCCGACTCTTGGTTTGTCGTGACTGACATCTTTGGCGGCTCTGTAAACAACGAATTCATTCAGAGGCAGACCGCCGGATCGTTTACGTTGATCACCGGAATGAACTTGCCGCTGCTGGTGGAAATGGCTACACAGCTGGACTCCCTGGATGCGGACAAGGCCAAAGCTGCGGTCGAGGGATCACGTTCGTTTATCATGCTTTGTGAGGCGGCGGACATGCTTGCCGATGTCGAAGAAGAAGAGTTCTAGTTAGTTCTGGTTCGAGCCCTAGCTAAGGGCCACACCTGTCATTACCTTTATTACGTGCGGAGATGATTACGATGATTAAGCTTACGAGGGTCGATTACCGATTGATTCACGGCCAGGTCGCCATGTCTTGGACGCATGCGCTGGATGTCGATTGCATCCTGTGTGCCAGCGATGCCGTGGCAAAAGACGACATGAGAAAAGCCGCTTTGAGGCTAGCTCGTCCCAACGGCGTGAAGCTCGTCATAAAAGACGTAAACGCGGCCATCGAGGCGCTCAACAGCGGCGTCACCGACAAGTACTCGCTGTTTATCATTGTCGAGACGATCGAGGATGCCTATCGCCTTGCTAAGGGCTGCAAAGACATCAAGGAGATCAATCTGGGCGGAACCCGAAAGTCTCCCGAGACCACGCTTCATCCGACCCCCGCGATCTTTGCGACCGAAACCGATGCCGAGCATATCCAAGAGCTTGTGAACGATGGCGTGGTTATCGAAATCCGTCAGGTCCCCAATGACTCAAAGGTATTTGCCAAGGACGTTTTCTAGCTGGAAACATGCCATTGTCTAGCATTTATTAACCAGGTCCTCCTTTCTTAAGCCCGTCGATCATTTAATCGGCGGGCTTTTTATTGTTCAAGACTTTAGTCTGCTGGCCGCGCAGCGGCCAGCTTTAAACCACCCGCTACGCGGGTGGAGACAAACGGCTTTACAAAGCCACCCCTCCGACCGATATTGACGATTGTTCAGGCCGTCAAGAATTCGAGTCGAAGGGGTGGTCGCCATGGCCCAGAAGGCCTACAGCCTTTCCCACACGAAGTGGATGTGCAAGTACCACGTCGTGTTCACGCCGAAGTATAGGCGCAAAGTGATCTACAACCAAATCAGGAGCGACATAGGGGAGATCCTCAGGAAGCTGTGCGAGTACAAGGGGATCGAGATAATCGAGGGGCACCTGATGCCCGACCACGTGCACGTGCTGCTGGCGATCCCGCCGAAGTACAGCGTCGCGAGCGTCATGGGCTACCTGAAGGGGAAGAGCTCGCTGATGATATTCGACAGGCACGCCAACCTCAAGTACAAGTTCGGCAACAGGAAGTTCTGGGCGGAGGGCTACTACGTGTCCACCGTCGGCCTGAACGAGGCGACGATCGCCAAGTACATCAGGGAGCAGGAGTCCCACGACATCGCGCTGGACAAGCTGAGCGTGAAGGAGTACGAGGACCCCTTCAAGAGGAGGTGATCCCGCCGGTTCGACCGGCGCGCCACGGGTCAAGATGCACTAGGCCTGGACGAAGTCCGGGCCCGCGCCTTTAGACGCGAGCCCGGGGCCCGTGGGTTATACCCTAAGAGCAAACCACCCTTTTTAAGGGTGGTTCTGATTAAAGAAAAATCAAAAAAAATCTGAAATAGCTCTTGCATAGTTAGTTATATAA
>JBKWEB010000005.1:0-19638 GCA_046976245.1 Collinsella sp.
TTCGCACATCTGGGATGTCACCTCGGGCGTCCAGGGCTATGCCGGTGGCGTCGGCGCCTTCAAGACCGCTATGAATCTCATGGGTATCTTCGACAGCCCGACCATGCCGCGCCCGGTGAAGGCCATGACCGGCGAGAACGTCGAGGCGATTAAGAAGGTCCTCCAGGACAACGGTCTCCTGTAAAGCTTCCCCGGGCACCCGATCTTGGGGCTCAAGTGGTCGGGCGTGACCCATTAGGTCAACGCCCGACCACTTTCACCCCAACCTCGGGCACCTGGGAAACCTTTACTAAGTTGCGGCGATAACACCGCCTTCATTTCCTGTAGTTGTTTTTTATCTCCTAAGGAGAGCGACATGGAGAACAAGTACGTCTGCTCTGTCGATATCGGCGGAACTAAGATCGCGACTGCCATCATGGAGTACCCGGCTGACGGCGGCGTGCCCCATCCCGTTTTTGAGGCCGAGGTTCCCACCGAGGCCCAAGAGGGCGGCGAGGCCGTCTTCCAGCGTATCGAGGCGTCCATCAAGGCTGCTCTCGAGGCGAATCCCGATGTCGAGGTCCTTGGCGTCGGTATCGGTGCCGCCGGCGTTGTCGATCCCAAGACGGGCGCCATCGCGTATGCCAACGAGATCATGCCCGGCTGGTCCGGCGTTCAGTTGGGGCCGCGCCTGCGCGAGGACCTCGGTCTTCCCGTTGCCGTTGTAGGCGACGTGCAGGCTCATGCTCTGGGCGAGGCCCACTGGGGCGTCGGCAAGGGCAAGTTCTCCGTCTTGTGTCTTGGCATCGGTACGGGCATCGGCGGCGCATATGTCGAGAACGGCCGCGTGATGCAGGGCTTCCATGGTGCTGCTGGCCATATGGGCCACATCGAGTGCTCGGCTGCCGCCGGTATTCCCTGCGCCTGCGGGCGTTCCGGCCATCTGGAGTCGGTTGCTTCGGGCACTTCCATTGGTCGTATGTACGATGAGCGTTTTGGCCGCGTCGACCCCAGCCGTCCTTCGGTCGGTCGCGATGTGAACGACCTGTGCCGTGCGGGCGACGCAAAGGCGACCGAGGTCATCCATGACGCTGGCTTTGCGCTGGGGGCCAGCTTGGGCTCGCTCGCTAACATCCTGGACCCTGAGGTCATCGTGCTTTCGGGCGGCGTGATTCACCAAGGTCCCGATTGGCGTTCGCAGACGTGGAAGGATTCGGTGCACGAGGGCTATGCCAGCCAAGCGCTCGATCCGCTTCAGAACACACCGATCCTCATCGGTTCTCTGGAGGGCGATGCTCCGCTCATCGGTGCCGCCGAGCATCTTCTTGCCTCGTTGAAGTAAAAGTATCTGCTGTAGGAGCCTCCCGAGACAACAGGCCTCGGGAGGCTGTTCTGAGAAAGGTTGCAGCCTTATGACCGTCGATCCTTTGATTCAATCCCTGAAGGGCAAGCTCGTCGTGAGCGTTCAGGCGTATATGGGCGAGCCGCTTCGTACGTCCGAGACCATGGCGCAAATGTCTCGCGCTTGCGAGCTCGGCGGCGCCGCCGCCATTCGCTGCCAGGGCCTTGCCGACATTGCCGCCATTAAGGGTCGCTGTGAGGTTCCCGTCATCGGCCTGTGGAAGGATGGGCACGAGGGCGTTTACATCACGCCGACGCTGCGTCACGCTCGCGCCTGCGTTGCTGCCGGTGCCGATATCGTGGCGATCGACGCCACCGATCGTCCGCGCCCCGATGGCAAGACGGTCGAGGATACCTTCCGCCCGCTGCACGAGGAGGGTGTGCTCCTGATGGCGGATTGTGCCACCATCGAGGATATTCGCCGTGCTGTTGATATGGGCTTTGACCTGGTATCCACCACGCTTTCTCACGGCGTCGCCGCCATCGACTGCACCATGGCCGATGGCCCCGACCTGCCGCTCCTGCGTCAGGCGACTGAGGAATTCCCCGGCCTTCCTATCATTTGCGAGGGTCGCGTGCATACGCCCGAGGAGGCTTGCGCCGCGATCGATGCTGGCGCCTGGGCCGTTGTCGTCGGCACCGCCATCACGCACCCCACGAGTATTACGAGTTGGTTCAAGGCTGCACTTGAGGCGTAAGACAGGCCTCGTATCCGCTCGGGGCGGTATACTCAATATAGGCAATTGACCGCGCGGGATCCGGGTTGCTGGGTCCCGCGCTTGTTTTCGGGAGGCAGCACATGCAAAAGGGAGATGCCATGGATGCGGCGGAGCGCTCGGAGCGCATCCCCGATATCGTCATCATCACCGGAATGTCCGGATCGGGCCGCACACAGGCCATGCACGTGTTCGAGGACATGGGCTATTTTTGCATCGATAACCTGCCTCCGCGTCTCATCGCCCAGCTTGCCGAGCTCGTCGGCATCAATACGGGCGTGGGCAGGCATCTCGCCGTCACCTGTGACCTGCGCAGCCAGGGCTTGTTCGATGAGCTGCTCGATGCCGTTGCCGCACTCGAGGAGCGCGAGATGAGCTGTGACATCGTGTTTCTCGAGGCCTCTGACGAGGTGCTGATCCGTCGTTATAGCGAAAACCGCCGCCGCCATCCCATTGCCAAGCCGGGGGAGACTACGGCCGATGCGATTCAGCGCGAGCGCCTGCAGCTGCAGGGTGTGCGCGACCGAGCCGATATGATCATCGACACGAGCCGCCTGCGTACCTCTGCCCTGCGCAACAAATTGCGCATGGCGTTCTCCGAGTTGTCCGACCAGCAGCTCATGGACGTTCACGTGTTCTCGTTTGGCTTTAAGCACGGTATGCCCGTTGAGGCGGACATTATGATCGACGTTCGCTTCCTGCCCAATCCGTTCTACGATCCCGAGATGCGCACCATGACCGGTCTCGATAAGAAGGTCTCCGACTTTGTTCTGGACCATCCCAAGACCCAGGAGTTCTGGAAAGCTTGGACGCAGCTGCTCGATACGGTGATGCCGGGCTATATCGCGGAGGGCAAGCCACAGCTTTCTATTGCCATCGGCTGCACGGGCGGTCAACACCGCAGCGTTGCCATCGCCGAGGCCACGGCACGTTATTTGGAAGGCGCTCAATATCACGTGAGCATTTCCCACCGCGACCTGTCGCGCGCCAACACGAAAGCATAGGCCTGCATGTCGTTTACCGCCGAGGTGCGTGACGAACTCGCGCGCTGCGAACCCGAATGTGAATACTGCGATTTGTCGACGCTTGCCGCCCTGACGCGTGTGAGCGGTACACTTTCGCTGGCCGGCTCCGGGCGGTATCGTTTGACGGTCGCGACCGAGACGGGCGCCGTCGCGCGCACGATGATCACACTGACGCATCGCATCCTTAAGCTCAAAACGGAATTCACCGTTCGTAAATCTGTATTGCATAAGGTTCGAAACTACCTCATCACCTTGCCTGATCAGCCAGACCTGGATAAGGCTCTGGTGCTGCTGGGCATCCTCGACCGCAGGGGAGGACTTGTCGCCGGCGTGCCCCGACATATCGTTGCCCGTCCCTGCTGCAGGCTTGCCTATATCCGCGGCGCGCTCATCGCGGGCGGCTTCGTGGCCGATCCACGCGGCGACTTTCATTTGGAGATCGCTGTGCAGGGCGAGCAATATGCCAAGGGACTTTGCGATCTGTTGGAGCAGATTGGGGTCCATGCTCGTGTTAATGCACGGCGGGGGTCATATGCCGTATACATTAAGAGCGCCGAGGAAATCGAGCATCTATTAAAGCTGATTGGTGCCAAGCGCAGCGTTGCCGAGATCGAGGAAGCGCGCGCGGTCAAGTTGGTTAAGAACGATGTGAACCGTCGCGTGAACGCCGAGCTCGCCAACCAGACCAGAAGTGCGGGTGCCGCCCAGCATCAGCTTGCGTTGATCGATGAGCTCGAGCAGCGAGGCCTTCGCGATGCGCTTCCGGATGCCTTGGCGGTCTTTTGCGACCTGCGCGAGCGCTATCCCGATCTTTCGCTGCGTGATTTAGGGGAGATGGCTGACCCTCCCTTGTCGAAGTCTGCCCTGTACCATCGCGTTTTGAGGCTTGAAAAGCTCATTGAAGCAAACAGGTAGTTTGAAGCATCGACTTATATACGGATTTAGCTGCTATTTTAGTCTTTAAAACGTTTTAACGTAAATTTGATTTTCAATTTCGAGCATTCTCGTGAAATTCAAGTCAAAAAAAAGGTATATTAGGCGAGTGGTTAGTTTGTGGGCCTCAACGGCGGGCGCTGTAGCTCGCGGGGGCCTTACGAAAGGAGACACAATGGCAGTAAAGGTTGCTATTAACGGCTTCGGTCGCATCGGTCGTCTGGCTTTCCGTCAGATGTTCGGTCATGAGGGCTCCGAGATTGTCGCTATCAACGACCTCACCTCTCCCGATATGCTCGCTTACCTGCTGAAGTACGACTCCACGCAGGGCAACTACGCTCGCGATCACGAGGTCGTTGCTGGCGAGGATTCCATCACCGTTGACGGCAAGGAGATCAAGATCTACAAGGAGGCCGACGCCAACAACCTGCCTTGGGGCGACCTCGACGTCGACGTCGTTCTCGAGTGCACCGGCTTCTACACCAGCAAGGCTAAGGCTCAGGCCCACATCAACGCTGGCGCCAAGAAGGTCGTCATCTCCGCTCCGGCCGGCAGCGATTTGCCCACCATCGTGTACAACGTCAACCATGAGACGCTGACCGCTGAGGACAACATCATCTCCGCTGCTTCCTGCACCACCAACTGCCTCGCCCCGATGGCCAAGGGTCTGAACGACTTCGCTCCCATCGTGTCCGGCATCATGACCACCATTCACGCCTGGACCGGCGACCAGATGCCGCTCGACGGCCCGCAGCGCAAGGGCAACAAGCGTCGTAGCCGCGCCTGCGCCGTCAACATCGTCCCCAACACCACCGGTGCTGCCAAGGCCATCGGCCTGGTTCTCCCCGAGCTCAACGGTAAGCTCATCGGTGCCGCCCAGCGCGTCCCGACGCCGACCGGCTCTATCACCAACCTCTACGCTGTCGTTGACAAGAAGGTCACCGTCGACGAGGTTAACGCCGCTATGAAGGCCTACGCTGCCACCATCTCCGAGACCTTCGGTTACAACGAGGACGACATCGTCTCCACCGACATCATCGGCGAGACCCACGGCTCCATCTTCGACGCCACTCAGACCATGTGCTCTGACCTCGGCAACGGCCAGACCCTCGTTCAGGTCACCTCTTGGTACGACAACGAGAACTCCTACACCTCTCAGATGGTCCGCACCATCAAGTACTTCGAGAAGTTCGTTGCTTAATTTAGCTTTTAGCGAATAGCTCGTTGAGCGTCTAAAGAAGGGCGCGGCCTTATAGGGCTTACACCCTAGGGTCGCGCCCTTTTTATAGGAAATCGTCTGCCGTAATGGGAGGCAGACACGTACGAAAGGTAGAAGCAAACATGGCCTTTACCAAGAAGACCGTCCGCGACATCGATGTCGACGGCAAGCGCGTTCTCGTCCGCGTTGACTTCAACGTGCCTATCAAGGATGGCGTCGTTGGCGACACCACCCGTATCAAGGCTGCCCTGCCCACCATCAACTATCTCGTTGAGCACAACGCTCGCGTCATCCTCATGAGCCACCTCGGCCGTCCCGAGGGCACTGGCTTCCAGCCTGAGCTCTCCCTTGAGCCTGTTGCCAAGAAGCTCGCCGAGCTCTCTGGTCTCGACGTTGCCTTTGTCGCCGACACCTACGGCGAGAAGGCTGCTGAGGCTGTTGCCGCCGTCGAGCCGGGCAAGGTTCTCGTTCTCGAGAACGTCCGTTTTGACAAGCGTGAGAAGAAGAACGATCCCGAGATCGCCAAGAAGCTCGCTTCCTATGGTGACGTCTTCGTTCTCGATGCCTTCGGCACCGCTCACCGCGCCCAGGGTTCCGTCGTGGGCCCCGCCGCTTACCTGCCTGCCGTCGCTGGCTTCCTGCTCGAGAAGGAGGTCGACACGCTGACCGGCATCTTCGCCGAGCCCGAGCGCCCCTTCGTCGCCATCGTCGGCGGTTCCAAGGTTTCCTCCAAGATCGGCGTTCTCGATCACCTCATCGACTCCGCTGACACCCTGATCATCGGTGGCGGCATGGCCTACACCTTCTTCCTGGCTCAGGGCCTGTCCGTCGGTCAGTCCCTCAAGGAAGAGGACTGGGTCGAGCGCGCCGGCGAGATGCTTAAGAAGGCCGAGGAGAAGGGCGTCAAGATCCTGCTCCCCATCGACAACCGCGTTGCCGATCACTTTGGCGAGGACGCTGTCCCCGAGGTTGTCGCTTCCGACGCTATCCCCGACGATCGTGAGGGCATGGACATCGGTCCTAAGACAGAGGAGCTCTACGCCGAGGCTGTCAAGGGCGCCAAGACCGTGTTCTGGAATGGCCCCATGGGCGTCTTCGAGTTCGACAATTTCGCTCACGGCACCCAGGCTATCGCCGAGGCTGTCGCCGAGGCCGATTGCACCTCGATCATCGGCGGTGGCGACTCCGTCGCAGCTGTCAACAAGTTCAACCTGGCCGACAAGATGAGCTGGATCTCCACCGGTGGTGGCGCTTCCATGGAGCTCGTCGAGGGTAA
This sequence comes from Collinsella sp., assembly GCA_046976245.1. Lineage (GTDB taxonomy): Bacteria > Actinomycetota > Coriobacteriia > Coriobacteriales > Coriobacteriaceae > Collinsella. The sequence continues at coordinate 6,550 of JBKWEB010000005.1, forward strand.
GGCCCTGCCCGGAGTGGAGGCGCTTCTCGATGCCTAATCGCACCCTTCTTATCGCTGGTAACTGGAAGATGAACAACGACGTCGCCGAGGCCGCCAAGCTCGCCGACGAGCTGGCTCAGGCTCTGCCCGAGGTTCCGGCTGGCGTTGAGGTGCTCGTCTGCCCTCCGACCATCGACATCACCACGGTTCATGACCGCATTCAGGCTGCCCCCATCGCCCTCGGTGCACAGAACGTGTACTGGGAGGCCAAGGGTGCCTTCACCGGTGAGTCCTCTTGCGACATGCTCAAGTCCGCTGGCTGCACCTACTGCATCATCGGTCACTCCGAGCGTCGTGATTACTTCCACGAGACCGACGAGGATCAGAACAAGAAGGCCAAGGCCCTCGTTGCCGCCGGTCTTGTTCCCGTCTTCTGCTGCGGCGAGTCCCTCGAGGTCCGCGAGGCCGGCACCTATGTCGAGCACGTCGTGAACCAGGTCAAGGCTGGCCTTGCTGGTCTTGAGATCACCTGCCCCAAGCAGGTCGTCGTCGCCTACGAGCCCATCTGGGCCATCGGCACCGGCAAGACCGCTACCGCCGAGGACGCTCAGGAGGTCTGCGGCGCTATCCGTGAGACCCTCAAGGAGATGTTCGGCGAGGAGCTCGCTAACGGCATCCGCGTCCTGTACGGTGGTTCCGCTAAGCCCGGCAACATTGCCGAGCTCGTCGCCAAGCCCGACGTTGACGGCGCCCTCGTGGGCGGCGCTTCGCTCAAGGCTGCCGACTTCGCCTCTATGGTCGTCAAGGCAGGCGAGTAGGACATATGGCACAGCGTCATCTTCCTGCACTCCTGATTATCATGGATGGCTGCGGCCTTGCTCCGGCCGATGGTGAGAACGCCGTCGCCGCTGCCAAGACGCCCTTCCTTGATAGCCTATACGAGAAGTATCCTCACACCACGCTCGGTGCTTCGGGCGAGGACGTGGGCCTTCCCGACGGCCAGATGGGCAACTCCGAGGTAGGCCACCTCAACATCGGTGCCGGCCGCATCGTGTTCCAGGAGCTTTCGCGCATCAACAATGCCATCAAGGACGGCTCCATCGCCAAGAACGAGGTCTTCGTCAAGGCTATGGACGACGTCAAGGCTGACGGCAAGACTCTCCACCTCATGGGCCTTATGAGCCCTGGCGGTGTTCATTCTCACATGAACCACGTCGAGGCTCTGGTCAAGATGGCTGCCGAGCACGGTGTCAAGACCGTTCGCGTCCACGCCTTTATGGATGGCCGCGACGTTGACCCGCAGTCCGGCGCTGGCTATATGAGTGAGTTCTGCGGCTTCCTGGCTAAGATCTCCGAGGAGACCGGTTGCGACGCTCGCGTCGCCACCGTCTCGGGCCGCTATTGGGCCATGGACCGCGACAACCGTTGGAAGCGCATCCAGCGTGCCTACGACGTCATGGTCAACGCGTCCGATGCCGATGTCGACCCTGTTGCCGGTATCAAGGCCTACTACGAGAAGGATCCGCGCGGCGACGAGTTCGTCGAGCCCTTCGCTGCCCACAACGAGGGCATCCACGAGGGCGACGCGGCCATCTTCTTCAACTTCCGTCCCGACCGCGCTCGTCAGATGACCCGCGTGTTCACGGACAAGGAGTTCGACGGCTTTGAGCGCGAGCAGATCAAGCTTTCGCACTTTGTGACGATGACCGAGTACGATCCGACGTTTGACGTCGAGGTCGCCTTCCCCAAGACGTTCCCCGAGAACGTCCTGGCCGACGTTATCGCCGCCAACGGCCTGAAGCAGCTGCACACCGCCGAGACCGAGAAGTACGCCCACGTGACGTTCTTCCTCAACGGCGGCATCGAGGAGCCCAAGGAGGGCGAGGAGCGCGTGCTCGTCGCTTCCCCCAAGGTCGCTACCTACGATCTGCAGCCCGAGATGAGCGCTCCCGAGGTTACCGAGAAGCTTGTCGCCGCCATCAACGAGGATCGCGCTGATTTCTACATCGTGAACTTCGCGAACTGCGACATGGTTGGTCACACCGGTGTCTTCGACGCCGCCGTTAAGGCCGTCGAGGCCGTTGACGATGCCCTGTCTAAGGTTGTCCCGGCGATTCTCGCCAAGGGCGGCTTTGCGCTGATCACCGCCGACCACGGCAACGCCGATCACATGTTTGACGTTGCTTCCGACGGTTCCAAGCATCCGTTTACGGCTCACACCACCAACCGCGTTCCGTTCATCATCGTTGATGAGAAGGCCAAGCTCACCGGTATCGAGGACGGCCGTCTTTCCGATATCGCTCCGACCATGCTCACCATGGCTGGTATTGAGCCTTCCGCCGAGATGACGGGCCGCGTGCTCGCCACCGAGGCCTAATAGAAAACAAATACCGTTTTCTAGTAAGGGGGTTGTCCACAACCGGACAACCCCCTTTTTGGTATTTCTGCCATTTCCACCCCGTCCTTGAGTGGCAGGTAGGGGAGAGCGGGGGATTGTGGTACAGTACTGGAGTTTAAACTGTTCTATTAAGGAGCTTATCTATGGGTCCGTTCCAGATTCTTCTGTTTGTCGTTTGGGCTGTCTCTGCCGTGGCGCTGACGATTCTCGTCCTGATGCATTCCGGTAAGGGCACCGGCGTTTCGGATATGATCGCTAGCTCGCTGTATAACTCCAGCTCTGCCACGGGCGTCATGGAGCAGAACCTCGACCGACTGACCGTCATCATGGCTGTCGTGTTTGCCGTGTGCGTCGTGCTGTGCATGTTCTTCTTCCCGCAGGGCATCGTCGGCTACTAAGCACGAGCCGCATAAATATTCAAAAAAGGGTCCCGTAAGTGCGGGACCCTTTTTGTTTACATATTTGTAACAGAGTCAAAATATCCCCACATACTTCGCCCAACTAAAGAAATTCTCGACCGTTAACCGGAATTAGCCCCAAATTGTGTATAAAATGCGCTACTGTATTGCAAAACGTTGGTCCGTTGTGCATAACCAGCCATAGCAGCGGGCGGCGTTTTGATGGTTCGGATCGGATTGTTTCGACATGTGTCCGACTGAACATTTCTTTGTCCTATCTCATAAGGAGGATGGCATGGCTGATTCTATGTTCCACCAGCCCGTTATGGGTCGTCGCGCCTTTGTTGGCGGCACCCTTGCTGCGAGCTCCATGGCTTTTCTTGCCGCATGTGGCAAGAAGGGTGGCGACGCTTCCGGTTCTGAGTCCGGTTCGACGCTGAACTTCTACATCAACAACCCGGTCTGCATCGACCCCTACAATGTCCAGGAGGACCAGGGCACTCAGGTCGAGTACCAGCTCTTTGACGCTCTGACCTCTTACGACGCCGAGAAGGGCGAGATCGTTCCGCTGGCTTGCGAGTCCTTTGAGTCCAACGACGACGCCACCGAGTTTACCTTCAAGATCAAGAAGGCCAAGTTCCACAACGGTGACGACGTTACCTCCAAGTCCTTCAAGCTCGGTTGGGAGCGTCTGGTCAACACCAAGTCGGCCATCGCTACCGAGTACGGTCCTTCCGAGGTCTCCTATCACCTTTCCATGGTCGAGGGTTATGACGACCTGCTTGCCGGAAACGCTACCGAGCTCAGCGGTGTTACGTGCCCCGACGATGAGACCCTCGTCGTCAAGCTGTCTTCCGCTTACGCTGACTTCCCCTTCGTCGCCTCTCATCCGGCTCTGGCCCCGGTTCCCGAGTGCGCCGAGTCCGATGTCAAGAGCTTCTATCTTGCCCCGGTCGGTAACGGCCCGTTCATGATGGACGGCAAGTGGGAGGATGGCCAGGAGATCAACGTCAAGAAGTTCGACGATTACTATGGCGACAAGGCCAAGATCGATGGCATCCACTTCCAGGTCATCAAGGACATGGAGACCGCTTACAAGGAGTTCCAGGCCGGTAACCTCGATGTCTGCGACGTTCCCGTCGCTCAGATCGATGCCGCCAAGAAGGATCGCGGCGTGTCCAAGGACGGCTACACCATGGGTGACGGCGAGCGCATGCTGCTCGGCGCCGAGCCTTCCACGTACTATCTGACCTGCAACACCACGGCCGAGCCGTTCAACAACGCCGACCTGCGTAGGGGCATCTCCCTGGCCATTAACCGTGAGGCCATCTGCAAGACCATCTTCAAGGGTACCCGTACCCCTGCCGACGGCATTGTTCCTCCGGGCATCGATGGCTACAAGGAGGGCGCATGGGAGTTCTGCGCCTACGATGTCGACAAGGCTAACGAGTACCTCGACAAGGTTGCTCCCGCTGGCGCTAACGGGGATCGTGGCATTAGCGTGACCCTGTCCTACAACCAGGACGGCGGTCACAAGGAGATCATGGAGTCCATCATCGGCGACCTCGCCAAGGTTGGCGTTACCGCTGTCTCCGATACCCCTGAGTGGTCTGCCCTGCTCGAGCAGTATCAGAACTTTAACTATCAGTTCGGTCGTCTGGGTTGGATTGCCGACTACCCGATCATGGACAACTTCCTGTATCCGCTGTTCCACTCCGACTCCCTCGGTGGCGACAACCGCTCCGGTTACAACAACCCCGAGTTCGACGCCAAGGTCGACGAGGCTCGTACTATTGTTGACGACGAGGAGCGCGTCGCTAAGATGCAGGAGGCCGATGCAATGGTCGCTGCCGACTGCCCGGTCATCCCGATTATGTTCTACACGCACACCATCGCCGGCTCCGATCGCATCAAGCACCTCTATGTCGATCCGCAGAAGCACGCCGATCTGGGTACCGCTGAGCTCGCCTAAGAGTTTGCAGCTTCCGTGAGGGTCAAGTATTTACGTAGACCTCATGGGAAACATACAGTTCTCCCTAACCTGGGGTAGACTGGCTGATGGTAATTTTGGGATGCCGGTCTGGCGATCGGCATCCCATTTAGGTTAATCCCTAGATAGGGGAGTGGTATGGGTAAGTACATCGTTAAACGTGTGCTTCAGTTCATCCCGGTGTTTTTGGGCGTTACGCTGATTCTGTTCGCCCTCCAGAATATCGTGCCGGGAGATCCGATCAAGCTGATCGGTGGAGACAAGGCTCTGTCCCCCGAGGTGGAGCTTCAGCTTCGCGTCCGCTATCACCTGGTCCAGACGGACGAGGACGGCAACGCGATCCTTGACGAGAACGGCGACCCCGTTCAAACGTCGCTCGTGGACCGTTACTTGTATTACATGAACGGCCTGCTTCATGGCGATCTGGGCAATTCGTATCAGCGCAAGCTGCCGGTTACGGAAATCTTCGCCCAGAAGTATCCGTATACGGTCAAACTTGCCGCGTGCGCCATCGTGCTCGAGGCAATCATGGGTATCGGTGCGGGTATCATTTCGGCGGTAAAGCGTTATTCCTTCTGGGATATTTTGGTAACGCTCACCACGTCGATCCTCGTTGCGGTCCCGGCCTTTTGGCTCGGTATGTTGCTGCAGCTGTTCTTTGGCGTCATCCTCAAGGACGCCACGGGCGGTGCAATCTCCATGCCGATCTCGGGTGCCGGCGGTTCCAGCTCTCAGTATCAGGATTGGATGCACTATGTGCTTCCGACCATTACGCTGGCTTCGGTTTCGACCGCTTATGCTGCCCGCATTATGCGCTCGCAGCTGCTTGACGTCATGAACCAGGATTACATCCGTACGGCAAAGGCGAAGGGTCTCTCCAATCGCGCGATCATCGTCAAGCATGCGCTTAAGAATGCACTCATCCCCGTCGTTACCTATATTGGTGTCGACTTTGGTGGCATGCTTTCGGGCGCCATCCTGACCGAGACGGTCTTTAACTGGCCCGGTATCGGCTATGAGGTCTATCGCGCCATTAGCATGCGTGACTGGCCCATCGTTATGGGCGGCGTTACGCTCATCGTCGTCGTCGTTATGGTGATCAACCTGCTCGTCGACATTAGCTATGCATTCCTCGACCCACGCATCCGCCTTGGCGGTCCGTCGGATAAGGCCTAAGGGAGGTACGTCTCATGCAGGAAACTGATTCTCAGTCTCAGGAGCAGGCTACCGCCACCAAGGCCGCATCTGCTCCCGCCAAGTCCCGCACGCTGTGGGGCGACGCTTTTAAGCGTCTTCGTAAGAACAAGCTCGCCGTTATCGGTGTCTGCTGGATCATCATCGTCGTTGTGGTTGCACTGACCGCAGATCTGTGGGCTAAGCCCTGGCTCGGTTCGCCGACGGCTTCCGACTCGACCACCATGGCCGAGACGTCGCTGCTGGCTCCGTGTGCAGAGCACCCGTTTGGCACCGACGCCCTTGGTCGTGACATTCTCGTCCGCGTTATCTACGGTGCGCGCGTTTCGCTGTCCGTCGGCATTATGGCCACCGCGATCTCCACGCTGATCGGTCTGGTCATGGGTGCTCTGGCGGGTTTCTACGGCGGCATCTGGGATACGATCATCATGCGCTGTGCGGACATCTTCCTAGCGTTCCCGTACGTGCTGTTCGTTGTCGCCATGATCGCCGTTATCGGCCGTGGCCTTCAGAACGTCTTTATCGCCATCGGTATTCTCGGCTGGCCTTCGATTGCGCGCGTCTTCCGCTCTGCAATCTTGACGGTCAAGGAAAACGACTATGTTGATGCTGCGCGCGCGATGGGTGCATCTGATGCTCGTATCGTCGTGCGTCACATCTTCCCGAACTCCGTCGCTTCCATCGTGGTCTACGCGACCATGAACATTGGTGGCGCCATTCTGACCGAGTCCGCTCTGTCCTTCCTCGGCATGGGCGTTATTCCGCCTACGCCTTCGTGGGGCTCCATGATTCAGGACGGTCAGCAGTATCTTCTGACCGCTCCCTGGATGATGATCATGCCCGGTCTGGCAATTCTCTCGACGGTGCTCGCCTTCACCCTGTTGGGTGATGGTCTGCGCGACGCCCTCGACGTCAAGATGAAGGACGCATAAGGATGAAGAAGAACAAGAACTATGTGGACCTGAAGGACCAGCCGGTTCCTGAGGGCCAGCATCTGCTCGAGGTCGATGACCTTAAGATGTATTTCCACACCGAGGATGGCGTCGTTCGCGCTGTCGACGGTGTCTCCTACACGCTCGATCGCGGCGAGACCCTGGGCGTCGTCGGTGAATCCGGCTCCGGTAAGTCCGTGACCGCCATGACCATCATGGGCCTTATCTCGATGCCTCCGGGAAAGATTGAGGGCGGTGACGTTCGCTATCGCGGCCGCTCCATCCTCGAAATGACCGAGGAAGAGATGCAGCACATTCGCGGCAACGATATCGCGATGATCTTCCAGGATCCTATGACCTCCTTGAACCCGGTTTATAAGATCGGCAAGCAGGTGGGCGAGGGCCTCCGTCTGCACCGTGGCTACTCCAAGCAGGAGGCGCTCAAGCGTGCCACCGAGCTTTTGGACCTCGTGGGTATCCCCGAGCCCGAGAAGCGCGTCAATGAGTATCCGCACCAGTTCTCTGGCGGTATGCGTCAGCGAGTCATGATTGCCATGGCTCTTGCCTGCGATCCCGATATTCTGATTGCCGACGAGCCCACGACGGCTCTGGACGTTACCATTCAGGCTCAGATTATCGAGCTCATGCAGGAAATGCAGGAGAAGAACGGCAACGCCATCATCATGATTACCCATGACCTGGGCGTCGTCGCCGACATGGCCGACAAGATCATGGTTATGTACGCCGGCCGTCCCGTCGAGTTCGGTACTGCTGAGGAAATCTTCTACGAGAGCCGCCACCCCTACACCTGGGGCCTTATCCGCTCCATCCCGGAGCAGGCCATCGAAGAGAAGAAGCCGCTTACGCCGATTCACGGCAACCCGCCTTCGCTCATGAACCTGCCCGAGGGCTGCGTCTTCTCTCCTCGCTGCCCCTATGCGACGGACAAGTGCCGTAAGCAGCGCCCTGAGCGTGTTGTCACCGAGTCTGGCCACTATTCTGCGTGCCATTATTCCGGTGACCCCGAGTTCCTCAAGAACGCTCCTGAGACGTCCCGTACGCGCAAGGATTCCAAGAAGGGAGGCGAGGCGTAATGGCAGATACCAACGAGCGTACTCCGCTGCTGAAGGTCGAGCACCTCTCTAAGGAGTTTCCCGCTGAGTCCGGCATGTTCGCCAAGCGCTTCTCCAAGCGTGTCGTCTCTGCTGTGAATGACATTTCGTTCGAGATTTATCCGGGCGAGACCTTTGGCCTGGTCGGCGAGTCTGGTTGCGGTAAGTCCACCACGGGCCGCACCATCATGCGCCTGACCAAGCCGACGGCAGGCAAAGTGTTTTTCCAGGGCAAAGACGTTGCCGAGATGAGCAAGCACGAGATCAAGGATATGCGTCGCGAGATGCAGTTCATCTTCCAGGACCCCTATGCTTCGCTCAACCCTCGTATGACCATCGGCGAGATCGTCTCCGAGCCCATGACCATTCATGGTGTGGGTACCAAGGAGGAGCGTATCGAGCGCGTCCGCGAGCTGCTGGACGTCGTCGGTCTGAACCCCGAGCACATCAACCGCTATCCGCACGAGTTCTCCGGCGGTCAGCGTCAGCGTGTCGGCATTGCCCGCGCGTTCGCTCTGAAGCCCAAGCTGATCATCTGCGACGAGCCCGTTTCCGCTCTGGATGTTTCCATTCAGGCCCAGGTTCTGAACCTGCTCAAGGAACTTCAGGACAAGTTCGGTACCGCATATCTGTTTATCGCCCACGACCTGTCCGTCGTGCAGCACATCTCCGATCGCGTTGCCGTTATGTATCTGGGTAAGATGGTCGAGGTTTCGGACTGGAAGACGCTCTATAGCGAGCCTCACCATCCGTACACGCAGTCGCTGCTGTCTGCCGTGCCGGTGCCCGATCCGGATATCCAGAAGACCCGCAAGCGCATCATCCTCGCTGGCGATCCGCCGTCGCCGCTGGATCCGCCGACCGGCTGCCGTTTCCACACGCGCTGCCCGATTGCGCAGGGCATCTGCTCCGAGAAGCTTCCCGAGTTTAAGGAAGTTGCCCCGGGCCACTGCTGCGCGTGCCACTTCGCCGAGCCGTTCCCGATCAAGGAATCGCACATCGACCTGTAGTCGGTTGTTCTCGTCCGGGCCCGCGCTGGACTTAGTTTTCAGAACGTCCTCGACCATGGAAACCCCCTTATCCTGCTCCTTCGGAGCTGCGGATAAGGGGGTTTCCTGGTCTGCGGAATGTTCTGAAAACTAAGTCCAGCGCGGGCCCTGCGGCAACGCGGCAGGGAGGGGTGCGATTCCTTGATCGTTCACTTAATCTAATAGGAAAGTTAGTGAGGCCGGAGCTTTGGCTCCGGCCTCCTTATATAAGGGCTCGGCTTTGCCGAGCCGCTAAATTAGCATCAGCCCCAGAACATGTTTGAGAACTGTGCATGGAGTACGTAGACGTAGGGCCGGAATGGGGGCAACTTCCCAACGCATTCCGCAGGGGGCGGTACATTTTGTAGCGCGAAGCGCGAATCAAAATGTACCGCATGCCCGAGGACGCGTTGGGAAGTTGCCCCCATTCCGGCCCGGACATATGGATCTACATGGGCATTTTCAAATTCGTAAACTTTTTTCTAAAAAGTGCTTGCACAGTTCTCGAATCATAGGTTATTATCTTCCTCGTTGAACGCGCGGGTCCAACAAAACGAACTGCGAATCAACAACATAGCATGTCGGAGTGGCGGAATTGGCAGACGCGCTAGCTTGAGGTGCTAGTGACCGCTTTTTGGTCATGCGGGTTCAAGTCCCGCCTCCGACACCATCGCATTTGAGAAGCCTCTTCGGAGGCTTTTTTGTTACCGATAGACGGTGGGGTCCACGATGGAAACGCTTGAACGCAACGAGTGGGCAGACGTTGCCCAACTAGTCGAGATCACGAGCGATGCTGTCATCATCTGTGAGCTCGACGGAACCATTCTGCATGTGAATAATCGCTTACTTGGTTTGATGTGCGAGGAACGCGCCGACGTCATCGGTGGAGATGTTAAAGACGTCCTGTACTCATCCGCTTTTGAACGTGCGACGGAACATCGTCTGCCATTTGAAACTGATGGCTCCGAGAACGAACTGATGCTCAAGCTGAGTGACGGCTCCTTTATCCCCGTCTTGGTTCGTGCGGGCTCCGTGACGCCTCCACGCATCTTTGGGCGCCGCGCGCCACGTGTCCTGGTGGCGCTCCATAGCATCGAAGAACAGTATTCTCACGACCGTCAACTCAAGCGTGCGTTATCGGAGCTTAGAGTGGCGAACAAGCGTCTCTCTGGCACGCTCTCGGTCATTATGAGCACTGTGGGCTCCGATGAGTTACCCAGCCTGCTTGATACTGTTTTGAACCAGCTTGTAGGAACGCTCGATGCTTCGGGTGCCGCTATCTATTTTTCTGAGAGCGGCGGTTTTAAACTTCGCGGTGTTTCCAAGGAGCTGTACGACAGCTACCTGCCTGAGTTTTTGCCGTATGGCGCTGGCATTCCGACGTATGTTCTTCGTGAGTCGCGTGCCTGTTGCTTGTCGATTCAACAGGACCTTGAGGGCGATAAGGCCGCCTCCGGTATGTTCATGGACTTGGACAATCGTTCTAAGCACCTGTTGCGCGTGCAGGATATGCCTCCGTACCGCAGCGAGATCTGTCTTCCCGTTTTTTACGGTACGCAGATCCTTGGCGTGCTGGAAGTTGGTTGGAAACGCCCCCAGGCACCGCTCGCCTATGACGTTAATGTACTCGAGGTCATTTGCGATTACTTGTCTATCCAACTGGTCGGCATGGCATCGAGTCTTCGCTCTCGTCGCACGGCCGAGCTTGGCCGCTCGCTCAATGTCTTACGTGATGAGTTGTTTACCTTTCTAGACGATTCCGTCGCGGCTACCCAGGCGGTATCGTCCGAGATCTGCAATATGCTCAACTGCCATTTTTGCCCTGTTGAGTATGACGCCAGTCTGGATTCCTACGTCATAGATTTTGAAGGCGGCAGTCGCGTTGCTTTGCCGGACGATCCCGAGAAGCTTTTCTTTTCCACGACGGCGCCAGCGGCACGTCTGGGGGCTGGCCCTGATGGCTTTGAGGCATCTGTTTTGGGGGGTACGAGTGCCGAGGACCTTAAACACGTCCGTATAACTCGCGTTGACGAATCGATGCCTATGGGAGGCTGGCTTAGGGCGCATGGTCTGCCTTGTCAAGGTCTCTACGTCGACTCCGGCATCGAGGCGGGGCACCCGCGCTCTGAGGGCGATGGCAAGCACAGTAACGACGCGATTGTTCCTGCTTCTGTTGCGAAGAGCCCGACGACGCGCGCGCTGCTGCTTCGTGATGGTAGCCAAGAGCCGATTGATGACCTTGAATATGACTACTTGGTGCACTTGGCGCATGACTTTGAACTGATCTACAAAGGCGAATCTCAAAAGCGCGAGGAGCGCCATATCGCTCAGACGCTCCAGATCGGCATGAGAAATTCCCTGGGGGATGTTCCGGGTATCGCAACCGATTCGGTGTACCTGTCGGCCACGAATTCGGCGTTGGTCGGAGGCGATTTCTATACGCTCATTCGTCTTCCCGACGACTGCGCCGTCATGATTCTGGGTGATGTGTCTGGCAAAGGCATTGAGGCCGCATCGATGTCCGCGCTCGTCAAGACGGCCCTGACGGCATATGCGTGGGAGGGCGCTGGACCGGCCCGCATGGCACGCTCTCTTAACAGTATGCTCATGGGCTTTTCGAGGGTCGAGACGTTCGTGACGGCCTTTATCGCCAAGATTGACCTTAAAGCCGGACGCGCAACGTATTGTTCGGCGGGCCATCCTCCGACCATGGTCATTAGGCCAGAGTCGATGCCGCTGGGTGGCGGCGAGGCTCGTGGGGGAGAGGTCGAGCTGCTTGGATGCCAATCGGGCGTAATCGGTGCCTTTGAGAGCATGGTGTACGAGACAGGCGTGTTTACGTTCGCTCCTGGCGACATGCTCTTCATGTATACGGACGGAACGATTGAGGCCCGCGACCGCACCGGAGCGTTCTTTGGTGAGCAGCGCCTTCGTGACCTTCTGCTCTCTGTCTCGGGTGAGGGCGTATCGGGAATCTGCGGCAAGGTCTTGGGCGAGCTTGACCGATTTACCGAATCGGCGCTGGACGATGACATTGCATTGGTGTCCCTTGAGTTTTTACGGGGTCGTTCATAGACGACGCTGGGCGGGCTGAATCCGTACGGTTGGGGAAACGAATGCATCGAGTGGGCTTTTTTGGGGAACCATGGTCGTATGAATGAGTGGAATGACATAGCGGTTTTGACGCCTCCAGGCGATATCGACATCGCCACGGTGCCTGCGCTGCGTCGGCGGTTGGATGCTTTGATTGGCCGCGGCGTGCGTCGTGTTGTCATCAACTGTCAGGCTGTTAGCTTTATCGATTCGACGGGCTTGGCATTCCTGCTTACGCGCGCTCGTGAGCTCATGAGGCGAGAAGGCCTGCTTTCGCTCGTCAATGCATCGGGTGAAGTTGTTCGCTTTTTGGAGATTGCTCGTCTTGTCGATATCCTTCATGTCGCGGGGCCGGCACGGGAGTCTATTCCCGCCATTCCGGTGGGGGAGCTGCCTCGCTGGAGTAAGAGCGTCGAGGTCCGTCAGGGTATCGAGAATCTTCCATACTACCGACATCGCATTGCCGAACTCCTTGAATCGCTTCCGTTGCGCCGTGACGAGCGCTACGATGTCGCATTGGCGTCGGGGGAGGCGCTGGGTAATGCCTATGACCATGCGGGCGGTATCGGGTGCGTCCTGACGGTTCAGGCCTATGGCGATCGCGTTGTGGTTGAGGTGCTTGATCGAGGTGCCGGCTATTCTATCGATGAAACGAGCGAGCCGGTTGCATCTGAGGAACGCGGCCGTGGTATCAAGCTTATGCGTATGCTCGTCGATAACGTGGAGGTTGCTCGTCGTACGGACGGCGCCGGCACGCGCGTGCAGATGGTGAAGCTGTTTAGCGGAGCGCTGGAATCGTGTGCCTAGCCAATCGCTTTAGCGCGTTTGGCTATTAAGAACATGCGGCAGACAAGTTTTTTGAAAAAAGTACTTGCGTCTTTTGGACAACTCGCGTAAATTAATAACCCGCAAGCGGACATGGCTCAGTTGGTAGAGCACAACCTTGCCAAGGTTGGGGTCGCGGG
>JBKWEB010000005.1:19811-21993 GCA_046976245.1 Collinsella sp.
GCGGACATGGCTCAGTTGGTAGAGCACAACCTTGCCAAGGTTGGGGTCGCGGGTTCGAGCCCCGTTGTCCGCTCCAAACGCAACAGCCCGGCTACCACGGTAGCCGGGCTTTTTTGTATCCATCGCATGGGCTCGAACCCGAGAGGGGGCGATCGTTTTGGGGCGTGGCTGTGGCGTTGTTTGTCGCGAATGTCCGCTTTGGGCGTATCATCGTGGGCATCTCGCATAACCTCGTTGCAAGGGAGATACGCCCCATGGCTACAGAAAAGTCTTCTTCGCGCTCATGGATGTCCGATGCCGCGATCTATCAGATCTACCCGCGCTCGTTTAAGGATTCGACTGGTTCGGGTCTGGGCGATATCGCGGGCATTACCCAGCAGATGGACTATCTTGAGCGGCTGGGTATCGAGGCCATCTGGCTGAGCCCGTTTTACCCTTCGCCTCTTGTCGATGGCGGCTATGATGTGGCGGACTACTGCGATGTCGACCCACGTCTCGGCTCGCTTGACGACTTCGATGACATGATCGCTGCGGCTCACGCGCGCGGCATCAAGGTCATCGTCGACATCGTGCCCAACCATTCATCCAACCAGCACCCCTGGTTCAAAGCCGCTCTTGCCGCCGGCCCCGGATCGCCCGAACGCGCCCGTTATATCTTCCGCGATGGTCGCGGCGAGCATGGCGAGCTGCCTCCCACCAATTGGAATGCCAACTTTGGCGGCCCCGCATGGACGCGTGTTGCGGACGGTCAGTGGTATCTGCACATGTTTACGCCCGAGCAGCCGGACTTTGACTGGTCATGCCCTGAGGTTCACGCGCTCTTTTGCGACGTCCTGGCGTTTTGGAGCGATCGAGGCGTCGACGGCTTTCGCATTGATGTGGCGCAGGGTCTCGCCAAGGATCTCGACCGCGATGACCTCGACCGGTGGCATCTCGCCGAGGGCGATGACATGGTTGACGACGGCACCCATCCGCTGTGGGACCGCAATGAGGTCCACGAGATCTATCGCGAGTGGCGCCGCGTGTTCGACCGCTATAATCCGCCGCGCAGTGCCGTTGCCGAGGCGTGGGTGCTGCCCGAGCGCCAGTATCTCTATGCGCGTCCCAGCGAGCTTGGCCAGACATTCAACTTTGAGTTTGCCAAGGCCACTTGGACCTATGATGACATGCACACTGCAATCGAGAAGGGCTTGAAGGCAGCCGTCGAATCCGATTCCGCCTCGACCTGGGTACTCTCCAACCACGACGTGCCGCGCGTGGCGACACGCTATGCCCTGCCGCAAATCAAGGCGACGCGCTACCACCAGATTGCGCTCGACTGGCTCTTACGCGACGGGTCGTCTTATGACGAGGACCGTGAACTCGGCGAGCGCCGCGCGCGGGCGGCCCTTTTGCTTGAACTGGCGCTTCCGGGCTCGGCATACGTGTATCAGGGTGAGGAGCTCGGCCTTTTTGAGGTGGCTGACATCCCGTGGGCTGCACTCGAAGATCCTACTGCGACCAATACGCGCGGACCGAAGCGTGAGAAGGGGCGCGACGGCTGCCGTGTGCCCCTGCCGTGGGTGGCGGCGGACGATCCCGCGCAGGGCGGATCGTTTGGGTTTTCGCCGGCGGACGCCGATGCGGCGCCCCATCTGCCGCAACCTGCATGGTTTTCCGATTACGCTGCCGATAGGGAAGAAGCGGACCCGACATCGATGCTTGCGCTCTATCGTGACGCCCTCTGGCTTCGGCGCAAGCTGCGCGGTTGCGCCAACGATCTTGCGTGGCTCGATCTTGACGGGCGCACCGGTCTTGCGGATGGCGCCGAGGGCGCCGAGGGCGGCGTTATCGCCTATCGCCGCGACAACGGCTGGGCTTGTGTGACGAACTTCGGCGCAGCACCCGTGGAGCTGCCGGCGGGCAGGGTCCTGCTCACCTCATCACCGCTTGCAGACGGCAGGCTCGCGCAGGACAGCTCTGCCTGGATCATGCTCGGTGAGATGTAGGGGTCTCTTGCGGCGAGATTGCGTTTGCCCGCGCCTTCTGTGGTGGCTGATGTCTTCGCGAGGTTCGCGAGGGCGTTGCAAAACTTTTTAAAAAAAGTTCTTGCATAGGATGCGGGCATCACGTAAGATTAATCCTCGTAAGCGGACATGGCTCAGTTGGTAGAGCACAACCTTGCCAAGGTTGGGGTCGCGGG
>JBKWEB010000005.1:22019-82933 GCA_046976245.1 Collinsella sp.
GGGCGTTTAGCTCAGGGGGAGAGCGCTTCCCTGACACGGAAGAGGTCAGAAGTTCAAATCTTCTAACGCCCACCAAATGTTCGCAGCTCAGAGGCTATGTCCTCTGGGCTGTTTTGTTTTGCTACCAAGCACGCCGTCAAATATGCCACCAAATATTGATCCAAGGTCCCCGTAGAGGTGCCGGCAGATTGCATACGTTCTGGCCGACCGTGACCGCAACATGTTGGTCAAGCATAATCTTTTGGATTCTTTTGGCGTGAGCGGCTTGGTTTTGGTAGGATTTGTCGGCGGCTTGACTAAGGGGGTTTTATAACTGCCATGCAGGTAGCCGTGTTGGTAACGTTTTACCGACTTGCCAAGAACCCCTCATAATTAATGCGTCTGCAAAATGACTAATTGCTTTGACCTGCTGAAACACTATATGTTGTGTTTGACCTAAAAAAAGAATACAGGATATAGATGCCTCTTTGTCGTATGATAGATGGCGGACAGAGAACGAGAACCTTATTCGCCCCATTTGGATAGATCTTTGAGCCCCTTGATTGGCTGCGAGGATTGTCCGCATGAGGGACTATGGTTATCGAGAACACAGATTGCGCGACGGCGCCGCAAGACAGGGGCACGCCCTGCCGGGCATCGTTTGGCTCTGAAGCGCAATGAGACTACGACGCGAAAGAGGCAAGAGGATGAAGATCATCAAGCGCAGCGGCACCGAGGTTGTCTTTGACATCGATAAGATCGTCAATGCCATCCGTGCCGCAAACTTGGAGGTCGAGGAGAGCTCTCGTCTTACCGACCGCCAGGTGGTTTACGCGGCACAAAACGTCGCCGAGGCATGCGAGAACGCGGGCCACACTGTTTCGGTCGAGGAGATTCAGGATTTGGTCGAGGACGAGATCATGCGTCTCGACTGCTACGAGGTTGCCCGCCACTACATCATCTATCGCTATGTTCAGAGCCTGAAGCGCCAGAAGAACACGACCGATGACAAGATCCTGTCGCTGATCGAGTGCAATAACGAAGAGGTCAAGCAGGAGAACTCCAACAAGAACCCGACCGTCAATTCCGTTCAGCGTGACTACATGGCCGGCGAGATCTCCAAGGACCTGACTCAGCGTGTGCTGCTGCCTCAAGAGATCGTGGATGCCCATAATGAGGGCCTGATCCATTTCCACGATTCGGATTACTTTGCCCAGCACATGCACAACTGCGATCTGGTGAACCTGGAGGACATGCTCCAGAACGGCACTGTTATCTCGGGTACGCTGATCGAGAAGCCGCACAGCTTCTCGACCGCCTGCAACATCGCGACGCAGATCATCGCCCAGGTTGCTTCCTCCCAGTACGGAGGCCAGTCGATTCGCTGACCCATCTTGCCCCGTTCGTCGAGGTGAGCCGTCAAAAGATTCGCGGCGAGGTCGCTCGCGAGCTCGAGGAGCTCGGTGTCTCTGCGTCTGCCGAGAAGGTCCGTGAGGTCGTTGAGGACCGTCTGCGTGACGAGATCCGTCGCGGCGTCCAGACGATTCAGTATCAGGTCGTGACCCTTATGACCACCAATGGCCAGGCGCCGTTCGTGACGGTCTTTATGTATCTTAACGAGGCCCGTACGCCTCAGGAGAAGCACGACCTTGCCATGATCGTGGAGGAGACGCTTCGCCAGCGCTACGAGGGCGTTAAGAACGAGGCCGGCGTATGGATCACCCCGGCATTCCCCAAGCTTATCTATGTACTCGAGGACGATAACGTTCACGAGGATTCCCCGTACTTCTACCTGACCCAGCTGGCTGCCAAGTGCACTGCCAAGCGCATGGTGCCCGATTACATCTCCGAGAAGAAGATGCGCGAGCTTAAGCTGTCGAAGGGCGAGACTGCCGGCAACGGCGATTGCTACACCTGCATGGGTTGCCGCAGTTTCCTGACGCCCGATCGCTCGGGCAACGGCTTTAACAACGTTGCCAACGCGCTCAACTATGACCCGACCAAGCCTAAGTACTATGGTCGCTTTAACCAGGGTGTTGTGACCATCAACCTGCCCGATGTCGCGCTGAGCTCGCATCAGGACATGGACAAGTTCTGGAAGATTTTCGACGAGCGCCTTGAGCTGTGCCATCGTGCCCTGCTGTGCCGTCATGAGCGCCTGATGGGCACGCTTTCGGATGCCGCGCCGATTCTTTGGCAGTACGGTGCCCTGGCGCGCCTTAAGAAGGGCGAGACGATCGATAAGCTGCTCGTGGGCGGCTATTCCACCATCAGCCTGGGGTATGCCGGTCTGTATGAGTGCGTCAAGTACATGACGGGCCACAGCCACACCGAGAAGGAGGGCACGCCCTTTGCCATGGCCGTCATGCAGCACATGAACGACAAGTGTGCGGAGTGGAAGGCCGAAAGCGATATCGACTTCTCGCTGTACGGCACCCCGCTTGAGTCGACGACCTACAAGTTCGCCAAGTGCCTGCAGCGTCGTTTTGGCATTATCCCGGGCGTGACGGACAAGGGCTACATCACCAACAGCTACCACGTCCACGTGTCCGAGGAGATCGACGCATTCGACAAGCTTAAGTTTGAGGGCATGTTCCAGCAGCTTTCGCCGGGCGGTGCTATCTCTTACGTTGAGGTTCCCAACATGCAGGACAACCTCAAGGCTGTCATTCGCGTGATGCAGTACATCTACGACAACATCATGTACGCCGAGCTCAACACCAAGAGCGACTACTGCCAGGTGTGCGGCTACGACGGCGAGATCCGCATTGTCGAGGACGACGGTAAGCTGGTGTGGGAGTGCCCCAACTGCGGCAATCGTGACCAGGAGAAGATGAACGTCGCTCGTCGTACGTGCGGCTACATCGGTACCCAATTCTGGAACCAGGGTCGAACCGAGGAGATCCGCGACCGCGTGCTGCATCTCTAATAACCATCCCAGGCCGCCCCGTAGCGAGGCCCCGGACCTTTACTCGCTATTTCGGACAGTCCTGGCTCACGACGGAGGCGCCACTGGCGCCTCCTGTTCGTGCGGAACTCATATCGAGCAAAGGTCCGGGGCCTCGCTACGGGGCGGCCAAGTTGACGTAGCTGAGATGCAGCGCGCAGTCTGCTCACTCCTCGAAGTTCTTAGCGGAAATGAGTTGACTTGCAACAACGCTTTGCTTGCGATAACGGTTGAGCTGCAACAAAGTATTTATTGGACCTCGAACCCTATACTCGATGTTCGCTTCGTTCATTGAGTTACCCTTTGCATGAGGCCGGGACATATCGTCCCGCCCGCAGTTTCGCAGGCCGAAGACCGAGAATGTTTGAGGACGGGATGATATGTCCCGGCCTCCCGGGAGAGTTACTTATGAACTACGCGAACATCAAGTATTTCGACATTGCTGATGGGGAAGGCGTTCGTACTTCTCTGTTTGTGAGTGGGTGCCGTCGTGGGTGCAAGAACTGCTTTAACTCTGTCGCGTGGGACTTTGCTGTGGGCGAGCCCTTTGATCGCGCCGTCGAGGACAAGATTATCGAGAGCCTCGACCATCCCTTTATCGATGGTCTGACGATTCTGGGTGGCGAGCCCATGGAACCCGAGAACCAGGTGGGGCTCGTTGACTTTATTGAACGTGTGCGTGCGACTTATCCTGTGGAGTCGGGGAAGACCATTTGGTGCTTTACCGGCGACGTGCTCGAGGAACTTATGCCGGGCGGTCGTCACCATACCGAGGTGACGGACCGCATTCTCGCCTGCCTCGATATGTTGGTGGACGGTCCGTTCGTTCAGGATCTGTACGATATCTCGTTGCGCTTTAGGGGCTCGAGTAACCAGCGCGTGATAGATATGAACGCCACGCGTGCCCGTGCCGAGCGTGAGAATGTTGCGCTTTGCGACGCCGTGGAGCTTTGGCGGGATGATCCGGTCTATTCGACCCATACAATGTAGCTTGTGGCCGATGCCGGAGGGCGTGGTACCATAGCGCGAACGCGAAATCGAAAAAAGTGAGGCCCAGATGGTCGATCAGGAAAAAGTCGAGACTGCCATTAAGCTGCTGCTTGAAGGTATAGGCGAGGACCCAACTCGTGAGGGCCTGCTGGAGACTCCGGGACGCGTCGCTCGTATGTATGGCGAGATTGCCGGCGGTATGGACCAGAGTGCCGAGGAGCACCTGTCCAAAACTTTTGCCGTCGCTTCGAACGATTTGGTTATCGAGCGCGACATCACGTTCTACTCGCTGTGCGAACATCATCTGCTGCCGTTTTACGGCAAGGCTACCATTGGCTATATCCCCAACGGCCGTGTCGCAGGGCTCTCTAAGCTTGCTCGCACGGTTGAGGTTTATGCCCGCCGTCTGCAGCTGCAGGAGCAGCTGTGTGCGCAGGTTGCCGACGCCCTCATGGATTATCTCGCTCCCCAGGGAGCGATTGTGCTCATGGAAGCTGAGCATATGTGCATGACCATGCGCGGCGTGCAAAAGCCCGGCACCAAGACCGTGACGCTCGCTCGCCGCGGCGTCTTTGAGGCCGACCCCGCGCTCGAAGAGCGTTTCTTTAGGATGCTGGGACGCTAACTATGAGAGTCGTCAACGACTTTACATCGAATACTGACGAGGGAACGCCGCGTCGCGGTTTTATGGCTTCGGGTCTGGCGCCTTTTGGTGCCATGCCTCGCATTGATTACATCTGTGCCAACGGTCTGTTCCGGCGGCACCTGGGCAACATTGCACAGTTGGAATCGGGGCGCATCTTCTGCCGCCACGGTATTGACCACCTGCTGGATGTCGCCCGTATTATGTGGATCAAGAATCTCGAGGAACAGCTCGAGTTTGACCGCGAGGTCATCTACGCCACGGCACTTCTTCACGATATCGGCAAAGATGAACAGTATGAATCGGGTATATCCCATGATGTTGCAAGCGAACGCGTCGCTGATGCAATTCTCGGCGGCATGCCTGATGACGTGGCGTTTGAGCCGGCCGATGCCGCAGCCATTAAGACGGCCATTCTGGGCCATCGAAAGCTGCGCGTGAACAGCCAACCGCTTGAGCGTTTGCTCTATGCAGCCGACAAAGCGTCGCGCGCCTGCTTTGCATGCCCTGCGCGCAATGCTTGCAACTGGAGCGATGATAAAAAGAACCTATCGATTCGCGTGTAGTTAGTTAGCGCGGTCGGGGTTCTAAACGAAGGAGACGATCGCGATGAGCAACAAAAAACTGCCCGAGAATGCAACCAAGACTGAAGGTGCCGAGCTCGCCCGCCGTGGAAGGGGCGAAATATCCACCGCAACGGCGGTGCCCCACGTGAGCTATGACGATCTGCGCCATGCCGACCGCATTGCTATCGACGGTCTCGAGGTCTTTGCCAACCACGGCGTGTATCCCGAGGAAAACGCCCTGGGCCAGAAGTTCATCGTGTCCCTGGTGCTCTATGCCGATTTGCGCGCGGCAGGGGAGCACGATAACCTGGACGCTTCGATTGACTATGGCACGGTGTGCCACGATGTCGACGGATATCTGCGCGAGCATACGTTTAAGCTCATCGAGGCTGCAGCCGAGGGTGTGGCCCAGATGCTGCTACGTCGTTACCCTCTGCTGCTTGGCGTGCGTGTTAAGCTCGATAAGCCTTGGGCACCCGTTGGTCTTCCCCTGGCAAGCTGCGGTGTCGAGATCGAGCGCGTGCGCTAACCGGTTCTAATACGTCTCTATGGGTGGTTGCTTGAGCCGCTGCGACAGAGCTCTATTGTTGGGGCAGTACGTGTCGAGCAGGGCGTGAAACCGCTGATTGTGGCTTGGTTCGAGCAAGTGGACGAGCTCGTGGGCGACAACCATGTCGAGGCATTCGACGGGGTAGGCGGCAAGTTCTCGTGCGATGCGAACGGAGCCGGATTTGGGCGTGCAGGAGCCCCAACGCGTTTTCATGCCGCGCACGGAAACGCGGGAAACGGCGACACCCATTGCGATTTCGTATGCGTGCACCATATCGCCCAGCGCCGTGGTGACCTCGGATGTATAGAGCTGGTCGATGCGGGCTTGGAGCTCATCGGACGTTAGGCCGTCGAGGATTGTGTGCCGTTTGGCCTGTGGGCCTTCGTTTGATTCATCGGTGCCCATAAAACTTGCAAAGGTAGCCTGTTTGGGTCGCGGCGCGGGTGATGCAAAGTTGTGATCGAGTGCATCCTGTACCGTGATGGGTTTGCCCCAAAGTGCAATGATGGACGAGGGACTGAGCGGCTCTCGCGTCGTCGCCTGACGTTGCTCGCGCTGGGCAAGTCTGCCGATAATCCAGGTGCTGTTGCGCTCCACAAACGCTTCGATACGCTCGCGGCTGGCGCCGAGCGGTGCGCTGGCGTGGACCTCACCGCTCGATGTGACGCGGAGGTTGAAGTTCTTGACGCGCTTTTTGGTAACGACGACGGGGATGGGCGTCCCATCCGGTCGGGATACGGAAATCGTAAATTCCTGCGTCAAAAGCGGTCCTTTGGATTGGGGACGGGCCGGCATGTCGACCGTTCGGCATGCCGGCCCGCTCAAGGGATGTGAAATTAATACCGCTCAAAGAAGGCAAGCGCGTTGTCGCTGCAGAGCTTCTGCATCACGGTCTTGCCAAAATGCTTGGAAAGCATGTTCTGGAACTCGGGCATCTTGCTGGCATCGGAGAGGAAAGCAGGCACCGTGGCGCCGTCCCAGTCGCCGCCGAGCGCGATGACGTCCTCGCCGCCCAGGTCGAGCCAGTGCTCGATATGTGCCGCCAGCTGGTCGAAGGTGACGTCTGCGGCGGTCTTGTCGGTTGCGTCGTTGGAAAGGAACTCGCTGCAGTAGTTGAGGCCGACGATGCCGCCCATGTCGCGAATGGTGCGGAACTGGTCGTCAGTAAGGTTGCGTTTGACGCCGCAAACCGCACGGGAGTTGGAGTGGCTGGCGACGAAGGGGCGCGTGGCGTGGGCGACAACCTCGTCAAAGCACTCATCGTTGAGGTGGGAGACGTCGAGTACCATGCCGGCGTGCTCCATCTGCGTAAGTGCCTCGATGCCGGCGGCGGTGAGGCCGGCGTGGGTATCGTGCCCGCTCGCGAGCGGTCCCTGCGCGTTCCAGCTGAGTGATGACATGAGTACGCCCAGGCTCTTGAGTACCTCGATCAGCGCGGGGTCCTCGGCAAAGAATGTGGCGTTTTCGATGGTGTGGATGCAGGCGACCTTGCCGTCTTTGAGCGCAGGGCGAATGTCAGCGGCGCTGCGTACGTTGACCATGCGGTCGTGGTTGAGCATTGCCTGGCCGCTCATGTGCGCCATGATCTGCGCCTGGAAGCGCGCGGCGTGGGCGGTGGGAATCTCGTCGGGGACAAACGTGGCGAAGCACTGTGCCCACGGCGTGTTGCCGATCTTTGCGAGCGAGATGGCGCAGGCGTTGCCCTCGATGAGGTCGAAATCTTGCGGATGCGTTTCGTCGCCGGGGAAATAACCGTCGGTGCCGGCGGTAAAGCGCAGGTCGAGATCGAGCGTGGCCCAGCCAATGCGGTCGGCGGTGTCGCAGTGTAGGTCAAATACGGGATATGCCATGGTTCCTCCGGTTGCAGCGTTTCTTTGCAAACTGTCCTTGAATTGTATGACTAGGGTATAGTTAGCGCCATATGTTCACGGCGGCCCGCGTTGTGCGCCGCCCTTATCACGGAGGTTACCATGTCCAACCAGGGCAAGAAGGTCAAGACCCATTATCGCGGCACGCTCGACGACGGCACGCAGTTCGATAGCTCCTACGATCGCGGCGAGCCGCTGGAGTTCACCTGCGGCGCCGGCCAGATGATCAAGGGCTTCGACGCCGCCGTGGTCGACATGCAGGTGGGCGAGAAGAAGACCGTGCATATCCCGGCTGCCGATGCCTACGGCGAGCACAACCCCGAGATGGTCCTGACCTTCCCGGCCGAACAGGTTCCCAACATCGAGCAGATCGAGAAGGGCATGAAGCTTTTCCTGTCCACGCCGAGCGGCATGCCCGTCCCCGCCGTGGTCATCGACGTGACGCCCGAGGCCGTGACGCTCGACGCCAACCACGAGTTGGCCGGCAAGGACCTCAACTTTGATATCGAGCTCGTCGAGGTCGAGGGCTAGGCTATGCCCGCGAATCTGGTTTCGACAGCGTGCCTCGGAAATCTCAATGATCCGTCCTATGAGCTTCTGCTTCGCCGGGAGCTTGGCGGTGTTTTTGAGACCGATGAGCTACTGCTTGATTGGGACCAAGCCGATGCCCGCACATTTGTGGGCGCGACGGAGCTGGGGCGTACGGTCGATATTCGGCTGGGCATTGTCGACGGCGATCGTCTTGCAGATGGCGACGTACTTGCCATCGACCGCTCGGGCACGGTGCCCGTGGCGGTTGTCGTGCGCCTGCGCAGCGCTGAGGTCTATCTGGTCGAAGTCGACCGCATGGACCCTATCGCGCTTGCGCACGTGTGCTGGGAGATTGGCAACATGCATGCGCCGCTGTTTCGGGGCGACTCGGATGAGTATACCGTGCGCATGTATACACCGCTGCAGCCGGTTTTGGGCCGCATGCTTCGCGCTATCGAGGGAGCTCGAATCTCGGTCGTTTCATGCGAGCTCGATGCGGGTCGACGCTTTGCGTCGAGTGCGGCGGATGTTGTCGTGAGCATGGCTCCGGACTTTACAATCGTAAAGAAGGCGCGTGATTAAGCGCCGATGACATGGGACGGACTTTGAGGGATGGCCATTCAAAGTCCGTCTCGCTGTTGATGAGATGCTTTGGGGGAAGCACATGGGTCTTGAGGGAATCAAGCTGATCGCCTGCGATTTGGACGGCACGTTGCTGCATCCGGGGGAGCGTGAGCCGCGTCCCGAGGCGTTTGAGCTTATTCGTGAGTTGCACCGTCGCGGTGTTGTGTTTATGCCGGCGAGTGGCCGTCAGTACGAGAGCCTGCGCTACCTGTTTGCGCCGGTGGCCGATGAGCTGGGCTACGTGTGCGAGAACGGCGCCCTGGTCATGAGCGAGGGGCGTGCCGTGGTCAAGCGCGCCATGGAGCGCGATCTGGCCATGGATATCGCGAATGCCGTGGTTGCGTATCCTCATGCCGACGTAACCTTGTCGTGTGAGGGACACCTCTACACCATGAGCGGCAACGACGCGTTTGTCGACCACCTGCGTTATGAGGTCCATTGTGACGTAGCGGTGGTTGACCGTCCCGAAGACATTGACGAGGACGTCATTAAGATCGCGTTCCAGACGTCCGAGGCCGAGCAGCCGGCGGCGCTGGAGCATTTTGAGCGTCACTTTAGCGATCGAGTCGATGTCATGACATCGGGAACCGAATGGACGGACTTTATCGGTTTTGGTTCGGGCAAGGGTTCCGCGCTTGCCGACTACGGTCGCGCCCTGGGGATTTCGCCCGATGAGATGATGGCGTTTGGCGACAATGAAAACGATCGCGACATGCTCAACGTCGTGGGTCATCCCTATCTGATGGAAAGCTGCAACCCCACCATGCGCGGCATCAACGACCGCGTCCGCTATGTGCGTACGGTGGAAGAGGAACTGCGTCGCCTGCTTGCCGAGTAGATTTTTGGGACATGCCTACCGGCAGTCGGGGCAGAGGCCCTCGAAGATGGTGTAGTGCGACGTGACGTGCCAGCCGATTTGCTCGGACGCCTTAGCGTCGAGCTGGGCATCGAAGGGGAGCGGTACGTCGATGACGCGGCTGCACGAGGTGCAGATGATGTGCGCATGAGGCTCGACGGTACGATCGAAGCGGCTGCCGCCCGGCGTCTTGATGGAGAGGATCTCGCCGGCATCGGCCAGGAGGTTGAGGTTGCGGTAGACCGTGCCGCGGCTGATTTTGTCATCCTGCTCGCGCACGACGTTGTAGATCTCATCGGCGGTGGGATGGTTATAGCTTTGGCGCACGGCGTCGAGAACCAGCTTTCGCTGCTTGGTATTTCTTCTTTGCACCGCCATGCGCCTCGCCTCTTCTCTATCAACGGTTTGTAGATAAATGATACCGTATTTAGCACACAATACTAATAACGAGGATTGAAACCGTCTTCATTGGCAAGCGGGGCTCGCGCCTGGGCGTCTTCGAGGCGAAAGCGCGTCCCCATGCGCTCGTAGGAGACGTGAAGCGCCTCGAGCTGAGACAGGATATTCGCCGGTGCGCCCTGCACCTCCATCTCGACCGAGCCGTCTTTCATATTGCGCACCCAACCGGTGAGGGAGCGCGCCTGTGCGAGATTGGTGTTGGTAAAGCGAAAGCCGACGCCCTGGACCTGTCCCGTCCAGCGCAGGAAATAGCGCAGGGGAGTGTCTTGAGTGGCCTCGTCGCTTGCGAGCACGGTAAGCCTGCGGCGCAGCTCGAGCTCGACGCCTGATGGTTTTTGAGGCTCGCGATTGACACCGGAAAAGAGCTTATCGAAGAAACCCATCGCTAGGCCTGCTTGCCTGCGTCGGCCGGGAAGGTAATGCCTGCCTGCTGACGCACGGCATCCATGATGCGCAATGAGACGAGCGTGACATCGCGATAGTGGCCAAGCTCGTGGCGTCCGGCGGGCGTCTCCCAAATCTCTTCCTTAACGTTATCAATGCCGCCGATGGCGGCGATAAAGTCGGCGAGCTCGTACTCCATGGTGTTGCTCGATGTGGGTAGGTCGAGCACGCGGCCGTTGTCACCCTGCTCGCGCGGAACCTCGGTGGCCGAGCCGCGAACGACATCGCCGCGATAGTCGATGCGGACGTTGCGGGGTGTGGATAGATGGTCGATCTGGATGGTGCCGCGCTCGCCTTCGATCTGCGAGGGCAGCAGGTCGTTCGTGATCTTGGAATGTGCGAGCTCGACGGAGATGCGGCCGCCGCCGTAGCTGGCGAGGATGGAGCCGCAGCCGTCGATGGGCCCGTGCGTGAGCTGTTGCGTGGCGGGATCGAGTAGCGTTGTCATGCTGGTGAGACCAGAGGGCATGCCGAAGATCTCGACCATGGGCTCGACGGTGTAGACGCCGATGTCCATGAGGGAGCCCGAGGCCATGTTGCAATCAAAGATGTTGGTGGGGCGTCCCGCGAGGATTTCGTTATAGCGCGAAGAATACTTGCCAAAGCGCAGTGAGGCACGGCGGATGGGGGCGATCTCGCCCAGAGCGTCCTCGATGGCGTGGAAGGCGGGATCGTGGAGGGGGCGCATAGCCTCGAGGGCTACGACGCCTGCGGCCTCGGCGGCGCGGAAGACCTCCAGCGCCTGTGCCTCGGTGGCGCAGAAGGGCTTCTCGACGATGACGTGCTTGCCGCCGGCAATGCAGGCGAGTGCCTGCTCGTAGTGGAGTGCGTTAGGGCTGCCGATATAGACGGCGTCGACATCGGCAGCTGTCGTGAGCTCGTCGAGTGAGGTAAAGTTTCGCTCGCCACCGCGTTCGGCGGTAAAGGCGGCGCCGCGATCGACATCGCGCGAGAGCGTGCCCACAAACGCGGCTTGGTCGTTGGCGTTGACGACGTGGATAAAGTCGTCGGTGATCATGGATGTGCCGATGGTCGCGATGCGCAACATACGTCCCCCTTGCGTTGTTTGGTCTACAGGATGAGTGTAGCGCGTGGAGGCACGGGAAGCGCGCGAAAACGCCGCTAGAGGTCGCTCTCGTTAAAGCCGGTGTCGATATCGAGGTTGGCGCCGTCTGCCGCCGTGGTGGCGAGCTCGTCACAGCGCTCATTGAGCTCGTGGCCGGCATGGCCCTTAACCCAGATAAACTCCACCTTATGCTTGCTCTTTGCGGTGAGCAGACGCTCCCACAAGTCGCGGTTCTTGACGGGCTGCTTGTTGGCGGTTTTCCATCCGCGTTTTTTCCAGCCGTCGATCCAGTGCTTGTTAAAGGCGTTGACGACGTACTGCGAGTCGGAATGAACCTCGACCTCGCAGGGGCGGTTGAGCGCCTCGAGCGCCACGATGACGGCCATGAGCTCCATGCGGTTGTTGGTGGTCTTGGCGTAGCCGCGCGAAAGCTCGGAGGTGAAGGTCTTGCCGGCGGGGTTGGTGTATTTGAGCACGGCGCCGTAGCCACCGCGTCCCGGGTTTGATCGGGCCGAGCCGTCGGTATAGATGATGACCTTCACATGGTTCCTTTCGCTGGGTGCTTCTCTTGTGGGTGTCCATTGTAGCGCCACGTTCGTTGAGGGCTAGTGTTCCACCGCTTCTACCTCGTTGCCCGAAGGCTGGCTTTCGCGGATGATGCGGTCGAGCTCGTCGAGGTATTGCTGCAGCAGGGGAGAGGGCTTGCGCTCGTCGTGCATGATGTAGCCAACGTGCATCGTTGGGGCGTCTGCTAGCGGGATCGATGCCATGCCCCATTGCATTTCATTGGAGAGGACACCGGTCGACAAGGTGTAGCCGTTTGAGGTGATGAGCAGGTTGGTGAGCGTGCCGCGGTCGGACACGCGGATGTTGCGGTCGCAGGGGATGTAGCTAAACGGCTCCTCTGCGTAATAGAAGGAGTTTGAGGTGCCCTGCTCAAAGCTGTAGCGGGTGTAGGGCGTAAGGTCGGCAAGGGACAACTGCGGGCGGCGGGCGAGCGGGTGGCGCTCGCTAACGAAGACGTGGACCGTCGCGTCGAATAGGGGATGGAAGCTTGCGCGGGCATCGGCGAAGGCCTTCTGCAGAACGCGGGCGTTAAAGTCATCCAGATACAGAATGCCGATATCGCTGCGAAACGCGCGGACGTCATCGATGATCTGCGATGTGGTGGTCTCGCGCATGATGAACTCGAACTTGCTGTCGCGGCAGCGCTCGACCACGTTGACGAACGCCTCGACCGAAAAGGCGTAGTGCTGGGCCGAGATGGCAAGGCGGGCCTGCGGGGTGCCACCGTCCTCGTAGCGGGCCTCGAGCATATCGGCCTGCTCTACAACCTGGCGCGCATAACCCAAAAGCTCGGTACCGTCGTTGGTGAGCGTGACGCCGCGGCTGGAGCGCGTGAAGATCTCCAGATGGAGTTCCTGCTCCAGGCTTTTGACGGCGTTTGAGATGTTGGACTGAGCGGTATAGAGGCGCTGAGCTGCGGCGTTGATTGAGCCGGACTCTGCTACGGCAATCAGAAAACGAAGCTGCTGAAGGGTCATCGACGCCATCCTTTCGGTTGCTATCTATAAAACCGATAACAGGTTAGCGCTTTTAAGTGATTGACCGAGCGAAACAATGCTCGTACTATTCAAAACACACAAAGGCGGTAGGTAATTAAGCCGACCACGGAACCGGGATGCGAAAGGAGGCCCGCATATGAATTGCTTACCAAGACGAATGCCGGGCTCCTGTTTGCGCCCGTCGGCGTGATCAGGAGACAGCGACTTACTTCTCTCTTATTTATTTACTTTCGTTCGATCAAGGAGATCATCATGAGCCAGTTCATCAACAACCCCGAGCACACCTTTGGTTTCGATACCCTGCAGCTGCACGTTGGCCAGGAGAGCGCCGACCCCGCATCCGATGCCCGCGCCGTGCCTATCTATCAGACCACGAGCTACGTGTTCCGCAATGCCAAGCACGCCGCCGACCGCTTTGGCCTCGCCGACGCCGGTAACATCTACGGTCGTCTGACCAACTCCACCCAGGGCGTCTTCGAGGACCGCATCGCTGCACTCGAGGGCGGCGTGGCCGGTCTTGCTGTTGCTTCCGGTGCCGCTGCCATCACCTATACCCTGCAGGCACTTGCCCAGGCCGGTGACCACGTGGTTGCTCAGAAGACCATCTACGGTGGCTCCTACAACCTGCTGGAGCATACGCTTTCTCAGTTTGGCGTCGAGACCACGTTTGTCGATGCCCATAACCTGGACGAGGTCGAGGGTGCCATCAAGGACAACACCACAGTCATCTACCTCGAGACGCTCGGCAACCCCAACTCCGACATTCCCAACATCGACGCCATCTCCGAGATCGCCAAGAAGCACGGTCTGCCGGTTGTCGTCGATAACACCTTCGGCACCCCGTACCTGTTCCGTCCGCTGGAGCACGGTGCCAACATCGTCGTTCACTCCGCAACCAAGTTCATCGGCGGCCACGGTACGTCGCTGGGTGGCGTGATCGTCGACGGCGGTAACTTCGATTGGAAGGCGAGCGGCAAGTATGCCCAGATCGCCGAGCCCAACCCCTCCTACCATGGTGTTTCGTTTGCCGAGGCTGCCGGCCCCGCTGCCTTCGCAACCTATGTCCGCGCTATCCTGCTGCGTGACGAGGGCGCCTGCATCAGCCCGTTCAACGCCTGGGTCCTGCTCCAGGGCACCGAGACCCTGTCGCTGCGTGTCGACCGTCATGTCGAGAACACCAAGAAGGTCGTTGAGTTCCTGACCGGTGACAGCCATGTCGCCAAGGTGAACCACCCGAGCCTGCCCGAGCATCCCGATCATGAGCTCTACAAGGAGTACTTCCCCAACGGCGGCGCCTCGATCTTCACCTTCGAGATCAAGGGCGGCCAGGAGGCAGCTTGGAAGTTCATCGATCACCTGCAGGTGTTCTCGCTGCTCGCCAACGTGGCCGACGTCAAGTCGCTCGTCGTGCACCCGGCTACCACCACGCACTCCCAGCTCTCTGCCGAGGAGCTCGCCGAGCAGAACATCACGCCCTCCACGATCCGTCTTTCCATCGGTACCGAGATCGCCGAGGATATCATTTGGGATCTGAAGCAGGCCTTCGCCGCGCTGGACGAGTAAGGCGACTTGTGCAAGGACCCCTTGCGACTCGATAGGTATAACTGCATAAAATGCCTGCTCAAGGCGCCTGTGCGAACAATGGTTGCACAGGCGCCTTTTTTGCATAGAGCGGGTGCAAAAACAGGGTTTTTGACACGCTTTATGCATTTGAGTTGTGGAAAACTCCTGTTGAGAGGATGTGAGTTTTACGCAATTGACGTGCGCCTTTTGAGTAAAACCGCAGGTCGCGATTTGCTCGGGGTACTATGCGGCGCGATCGAATCACACGCAGCTCAAACGCAGCAAAAACGCACTACGGAGGTTTCCAGCTACATGAGGATCGATTCACGAAAACCGAAAGCCGCCGCCCTTTCCGCCGCTCTGACCGTGGCACTTTTGGCGGGCGCCGGTGCAACTGATGCCCACGCCGCAACACTGTCCGATACGGTTGGATCTACGCCGTCCGAGACGACGCTGGTACAGCCCGTTGACTATCGCGGCGATGGTTATGGTTCCATGCAGGAGTGGAACGCCTCGATGGAGGCCAAGCGCGATTCCCTGGAGATGCGCGCTCAGATCATCATGAACATGTACGGTGACTATGCCACCGATGACGAGCGCGCTGTGCTGCAGGGTTGCATCGACGGCGCGGGCAGTCTTTTGACGATGGAGGAGGTCGACGCGAAGTCGACCGAGCTCGATGAGCTGCGCATTGCGCTTGAGGATGCCAAGCGCAATGCGCTCGAGGCTGCCGCCGAGGCGGAGGCTGCCGAGGTCGCCCAGGCTTCGTACTACAACGCCGGTTACACTCCGTCCTACGCGTCTGCCGCGTCCTACGCGAACGGATCGGGCCTGACGCGCTCTGCGGGTGTCAATAACTACAACGGGCGCCGCGAGACCTATTACAGCAGCAATGTGCTTTATCACTATCGCACGGGCGAATGGACTCAGGATTCTGAGGGCTTCTGGCGCGATTCCGACGGCTATTACGTTGTTGCCGCGGGCGATATGGCCCAGGGCTCGACCTTTACGGGCTCCAAGGGTGATTGCAAGGTCTATGACTCCGGTTGCGCTGCCGGAACCACCGACTACTACACCGGTTGGTAATTTTTCTGCATCACGGATATTTGGCGGACGGGCGTCTTTACGAAGCTTTAGGGCAACGTAAGGACGTCCGTTCTATGTATGCGTTTGAGTTAACAGAGCCCTTACCGTGGCGGTACGCTGGGCGTATGGATGCGGGGCACACTGGTTCTTGAGAAATAAGGTCTTTCTCTTGGAGGAAGTGGTCTTGTGAATGCTCGAGATATTGCCGTTGCCGCCGTCGCGTTGATGCTTGGTTGCCTTGGTCCTACGGCCGCGCTCGTCGCGGGTATGCAGGGGTCTTGTGGGGTTGCCTCTATCGTGGTTGGCGTGTTGATCGCGGCCGCGCTGCTGGGAAGTGCGGGCGTAGTCCTTTGTCGCGACGATGAGGACCAGGCGTCGGAGTCGCAGCTCTAACCGTTCTGAAGCTGATTTTTGGCCAAAGATGAAAAAGGAAGCCGCCGCGAGGGGAGTGCTCCTTGCGGCGGCTTTGCCATTGGATCTGTTGGCTGCAGTATGCCGAGCACTACCAGCTGCTTTCTATTTCGCGAATCCTCTGGTAGAGCCAATCGTTTTGCGGCACTTGGATATCGTGTTTGGCGGCCAGGCGGCAAATGGTGCCCGCGAACTCCTCGACTTCGGTTTTTCGTTGTGCGATGCGGTCTTGAGCCATCGAGGGCATACCGGCGGGGTCGATTCCCTCGATGAGGTGCACCATCTGCGTCAGGTCTGCCTCGGTCAGCTCAACGCCCTCGGCGTTGGCGACCGCAAGCGTTTCGCGCATGGCGGAAACAAAGCAGCGACGCTGCTCGGAGCCCAGCTCCGTGGCGCTTCCGTAGGTCCCGCCGTAGGCCATGCAGGTCTGGTTGATGCCGTCGTTGAGCATGAGTTTGGCCCACATGCGGTGCGCAATATCGCGCTCGACGGTATGGGCGATGCCGCAGCGCGTATAGAGCTCGTCGATCGCGGTGATGGCTGCGGGGTCCGTGCCGGCCGCCGCGCCAAAGCGGATTTCGCCCGCATTGGTAAAGGTGAGCGCGCCGTTGAGGAACACGGCGTCCATGCCCTGGCAGATACCAAGAACGGTATGCTCCCAGCTAAAGCGTTCGGCAATCTTTTGCTCGCTCGTAATGCCGTTGCACAGCGAGGCGATGAGCGTGTTGGGTTCCACGACACGCTCCATAGTCTTGAGTGCTTGGTCGAGACCGGTGGTCTTGACCGTCAGGATGACCAGATCGGCGGGCGCTGCCTCGCTGGCGCGGACGGACGTGAGATCGCAAGGCTTTCCGTTGACGGTGAGCGCATCGCCCGCGTGACGCTCAAAACGGGCGTCATCCATAACGTATTCGACGGCGTCATTGCCGAGGGCCTTGGCAATCATGCTGCCGTAGAGCAAGCCGACGCCGCCCTTGCCGATAAAGGCGACCTTGTTGATCTGCATGCGAATCATCTCCCCATATAAAAGGCGCCCGCGTAAGGGACGCCTGATGGATTGTATGCTGCCGGGGTGATTGGTGGGTGCGCGGGGCGGCTGTTATAAAAAAGAAACGTTTGTCTGGACGTTACGCTGCGGGGCAGACCGCAAAGACATGCGCGTGGTCATGCCCGGCTCCTTTCATCGGGCTTTTTGCTGATGTTAAAGCGGTGCCGTGACGGCTCGATTTCTGCTGCGTTACGATACGTTCTCGATTGCGATTCCACGATGTTTCGGCTGCGTGACCATTGTGTTTCGCCTTGTCGGGGCGCTGATGGCGAAGGGAGGGGCCGTGCAATACCGCGTTGACCCTAAAAGTGGTAACCGAATATCCGCTCTGGGTCTGGGCTGCATGAGGTTTCCCGGTGCGCCGGGACGTCCGGATGCGAAGACAGCCGATGCCATCATTTCCCGTGCGGTGGAGCAGGGGATTAATTATCTGGACACCGCGTATCTCTATCCCGGTAACGAGGCGTGCGTGGGCGCCTCGCTTGAGCGATTGGGGCTGCGTGACCGGGTGTTGCTGGCGACCAAGTTGCCGCATGCTTCGTGCAAGTGTGCGGAGGATTTCGACCGGTTCTTCGACGAGCAATTGCGCCGCCTGCGGACCGACCATATCGACTATTACCTCATGCACAACATTACCTCGCCCGCCCAGTGGGAACGTGTGGTGGCGTTGGGCATCGAGGACTGGATTGCGCGCCAAAAGGCGGCGGGGCGCATTCGCCAGATTGGTTTTTCGTACCACGGCAGCGCGGTGGATTTCCTGACGATGCTTGACGCATATGACTGGGATTTTTGCCAGATCCAGTACAACTATGCCGGCGAGCGTTACCAAGCGGGAACGGCAGGACTCATGGCGGCTGCGGAGTGCGGGCTCGCGGTGTTTGTGATGGAGCCGCTGCTGGGCGGGCGTTTAGCGGGCAAGCTGCCGCCACGGGCCCGCGCTGTGCTCGATAGTGCCCGTGACCCGCATTTGCGCACTCCTGCCGCCTGGGGTCTTTCGTGGGTGTGGAATCATCCTCAGGTGACGATGCTGCTTTCGGGCATGACCGATACCGCGCAGGTGGACGAGAATGCAGCGCTGGCCGATCGTGCGCTGCCGGACTCGATGACGACAGGTCAGCTTGATACCATCGCGCGCGTGCTGGAAGAGTTTGAGAAAACGAACCGCGTGCCCTGCACGGGATGCGGCTACTGCATGCCATGCCCCAAGGGTATCAACATTCCCGGCTGCTTTGCCGCCTACAACGCGAGCTATGCGCACAGCTGGTTTACGGGTCTATCGCAGTACTTTACGGCGAGCGCGGTGCGCACAAGCGAGGCCAAGCTGGTGAGCAATTGCGTCAAGTGCGGCAAATGCGCGCGCCACTGCCCGCAGCATATCGATATCCCCGAGCGTCTCGATGACGTGCGCCGACGCTTCCAGCCGGGCCCCGTAACGGCCATGCTTAAAGTCTTCGGCAAAACGCGCTCCTCATGACCCTTTTATAACTTGCGGTGGAATAGTTCCTGTTTGCGGCAGAATAGGGGCCAAACAGGAACTATTTCACCGCAACTGAAGGGGGCTGTCGTGGGTCATCGGGATTCATGTGATGATTTGCGTGAGGTTTGTTGGGGCGTTTTGGGCGCTGGACACATTTCGCATCGATTTGCATCGTCGCTCAAGGAGGTGGACGGGGCACGGCTTGTGGCTGCCGCCGGCCGCACTCCTTCGCATGTTGAGGAGTTTTGCAGGGCGTTTTCGATTGATGCCGCGCACAGTTATGCCACGGCTGACGATAGCGGCGATGTGGCTTATGATGCGCTGATTGCCGACCCCGATGTCGACGCAATCTACTTGGCTCTTCCACATGGCATGCATGCGCATTGGGTCTGTCGGGCACTGCGCGCGGGAAAGGCCGTGCTGTGCGAAAAGCCGGCCGTTTTGAGTGAGGAAGAGGCTCTCTCGATTGCCTCCACCTCTCGTGAGCGCGGCGTGCTGTTTATGGAGGCGATGAAGAATCGGTTTTGCCCGATGCGCACTCGCGTGAAGGACTTGCTTGCGTCGGGTGAGCTTGGCCGTATTGTCTCGATTGAAAGCGTGCAAAAGCTCGATTACGGCGAGCCTCCTTCGGGCTATCTGCTTGATTCGTTGCAGGGCGGCTGTCTATATGACATGGGCTGCTATGCGGTCGGTTGGTTTGAGGATTTGCTCGCGGGCGCGTGCGAGGTTTCATCCCGTGAAGTTCGCTGGCGTGACGTATCAGGCGGCCGCGTCGATTGGGCCGACGAGATCCGTATGAGCGTCGGCGGTATACCCATTCATATGGTGTGCGACGGCAAAGCAACATATGAAAGCCGCTTAACGATTGTCTGTGAGCGAGGCTCGTTGGAAATCGAGCGTCTCCATCGCCCCGAGCTCGCCCATGTGAAGTATTCCGACGGTCGAACGCTCGAAATAAATGCCCCGTTTGAGATCGATGATTTCTACGGCGAAATCCAGCATGCGACCCAGCTCATCCGGGCGGGGAAACTCGAGAGTCCCGTCATGCCCCTTGCCGCCACGCAGCGCTGCGCGCGCATTATCGATGCGATTCGCTTGAAACTTTAGTGCGTGGGGGCATGGCGCCAGCGCCTGGAATGCCTTGGAGGCCTTTGCCCCTGATGCCCCTTTTATAACTTGCGGTGGAATACGGTCTGTTTGCGCCAAAATAGGGCACCAATAGACCGTATTTCACCGCAACTGATGAGGAGGGAGCTGGAGATGCTGACGATCGGGTGTCATCTTTCGACGACGAAGGGCTATCGGGCGATGGGGGAGACGGCGCTATCCATTGGCGCCAATACCTTTGCATTCTTTACGCGCAACCCGCGCGGCGGCAAGGCGAAAGAACTTGACATGGATGACGTGGCGGCTCTGCGCGAGCTTATGTCGCAAAACGACTTTGGACCGCTGGTGGCGCATGCCCCGTATACCTACAACCCCTGTTCTGCCAAAGAGCGGGCGCGCGAGTTCGCCTTGGAGGCTATGGCAGAGGACCTGCGGCGCATGGAGGCGCTGCCCGGCAACTACTACAACTTCCATCCCGGTGCGCATGTGGGGCAGGGCTCCGACGCCGGCATTCAGATGATTGTCGACGCCCTGTGTCAGGTGATGTTTGAGGGCCAGCAGACGACGGTGCTGCTCGAGACCATGTCGGGCAAGGGCACCGAGGTGGGCCGCAGCTTTGAGGAACTGGCGCTCATCATTGAGGGTGTTGCCGGCAAACGCCCCGAGCTGTCGGCCAAGCTGGGCGTTTGCCTAGACACCTGCCATGTGAGCGATGCCGGCTACGACATCATCCATGATCTGGACGGCGTACTCGACGAGTTCGACCGCGTGGTGGGTATCGATCGCTTGCATGCCGTACACATCAACGATTCGAAGAACTCTTGTGGCGCCCATAAAGATCGTCACGAGTGCATCGGCAAGGGATACCTTGGCAGTGAGGAATTTGGTGGAGGTATGCAGGTTATGCAGAATATTGTATCGAATGGCCACTTGCGTTCGCTGCCGTTTATTTTGGAGACTCCGAACGAACTTGCAGGTTATGCAGCTGAAATTAGACTATTAAGGTCATTGCAGCAGTAATGACTGTCACAAAGTAGAGTATTCCATTCACGCTATGGGTTTGTTTCAATCAGTTTTCTCATTGCAGATTCGTAATTCCGGGTGCATAATAGCCAACAGTTTTTGCAGACCTCTGAATCAAACGAGGTCACCGGAAGGAGACTGATTATGAAGCTGAAGAAGCTTGGCGCATTTGCCGCCACGGGTGCTATGGCGCTCGCCCTTGCTCTGACGGGCTGCGGTTCGTCCAACGCCACCTCTGGTTCTGATGCCGGTTCCAGCAGCTCTGACGACGCTAAGGTCGAGAAGGTCGACGGCTCCAAGGAGTACGCGCTCGTCAAGGACGGCACGCTGACCGTCGGCACCTCTGCCGAGTACGCGCCGTTTGAGTACAAGGATGACAACGGCGACTACCAGGGCTTTGACCTTGAGCTCATCAAGGCTATCGGTGACAAGCTGGGCCTGGATGTCGAGTACGTCAACAATGACTTTGACACGCTGGTTCCGGGTGTCGCTTCGGGCGCCAAGTACGACGTCTCCATCGCGGCTATCACCGACACGCCCGAGCGTGAGAAGGAAGTCACTTTCTCCGATTCCTACTACATGGATGACCAAGCTATCGTGACCAAGGTCGATAACACCGACATCACGGCCGACAACTACAGCGAGAAGCTCAACAACGCCGACGCTACCATCATCGTCCAGTCTGGATCGACCGCCGAGGCCTTTGCCCAGGAGAACTTCCCTAAGGCCAAGATCGTCCCCTACAAGGACGCCACCGAGTGCTTCAGCGCCCTGCAGTCCGATAAGGGCGATGCCGTAGTCACCAACCGCTCCGTTGCCAGCCAGCTGACCGCCGAGCAGTTCAACACCTGCCAGACCATCAAGCAGGTCAGCACCGGCGAGGAGTACGCCATCGCCATCAACCAGGGCAACACCAAGCTCAAGGACGACATCAACCAGGCCATCAAGGACCTGACCGACGACGGTACCGTTGACGCCCTCATGGCTAAGTACAACATCAAGTAAAATAGTCACTTGATTGCGCGCGGGCCCTTTCCGTTTTGCGGAGAGGGCCTTTGCGTTTCTTGAATGGGCGTCATCCCGCCCCGTTATGTCGGCAACTTAAACGTTAGGAGCCACCTTGTCTCGATTGAACCAAGGAGCCATGGGCAAGAGCCATCCACTGCCCTTGATGCTTCAAAAGCTGGCCTGCGCCCTGGCTGTGGTGCTCGCCCTGGTATGCGCGGGGGCCTGCGTGCCCTCGACTGCTCAGGCACTTGAGACCGCAAAGATCACCGCCCGACCCAATACCGGTTCGGGTAGCGACGTAGTCGGTGGCACCGAGACTCGTATCACCTGGGAGGTCCAGGCCGATGCCGACGAGGAACTGAGCGGTCTTTCGCTGACGTTTGCCGATGGCACGACCTTTGGTGCGGACGACACGCGTCTGACGATGCTCTCGGGCGATGACCTTATGGACCGTACGCCCATGAAGCCTACGTGCAAGGTCGACGGCCAGACGCTCAAGATCGATTTTGGCGAGACGGCTCCGGCCGGCGGCTATTTCCGCGTCGAGGTCTACGGCGTGACGTTCCCCGTCGAGGGCGGCGACGAGGCCTTTGGCGGCACCTACACTTTGGCCGATGGTTCGACCAAGAAGATCTCCAAGATTCCGTCGGTGGAGATCAAGGGCGTGACGGCATTCGATAACTTCCTGGCCGACCTTAAGGAGCAGCCGTGGGTCGAGGCATGGAATTCCAACATGTTCCTGCGCCTGTTCTTGAACCCGGTCATTTTGGTCCAGAGCGTGCCAATCGTCTTCAAAGGCTTCCTCATGTCGCTCTCGATCGTGCTCGTGGCGTTTCCGCTGGCAATTCCCTTCGGCTTTGCCTTGTCGCTCATGCGCATCTCCAAGTCGCGCATCCTGCGTTGCCTTGCCGGTATCTATGTGAATATCATCCGTGGTACGCCGGCGTTCCTGCAGATCTACATCGCGTTCTTCGGTCTGCCGCTGGCCGGCGTCAAGGTTGACGACTATGTGCTCGGCGTCATCGTCATGGCCATGAACTCGTCCGCCTACCTGTGCGAGATCTTCCGCGCCGGTATTCAGTCGATCCCCAAGGGCCAGAACGAGGCCGCGCGCTCGCTGGGCATGAACGCCTTCCAGGCACTGCTCTACGTTATGATTCCGCAGACGTTCCGCAATGTCCTGCCTACGTTGACCAGTGAGTTCATCCTGCTTTACAAGGATACGTCGCTGCTCGCGGCCGTGGGCGTGGTCGAGATCGTCATGAACGCCCGCACCATCGTGGCCACGACGGGCTCCATTACGCCGTACGTGGTTGCCGCCCTGTTCTATCTGGTCATCACTCTGCCGCTCGCTCGCTTGGTGAGCGGCCTTGAGGCGAGGCTTTTGGGTACGGCCGAAACCAAGAAGAAGCGTCCCGCCAAGAGCGCCGGGCAGGTCGTCGCGACGCCCGCCGATCACATCGCCGGTCTGTAAGGAGGTCCTATCATGAGCGAAACCAATAACTCGAACGAGGTTGTCGTCAGTATCAAGAACCTCCAGAAAGCCTTTGGCGATAACGTCGTTCTGCGAGATATCGATCTGGATGTGCATAAGGGCGAGGTCGTCGTAGTTCTGGGTCCCTCGGGCTCGGGTAAGTCGACGATGCTTCGCTGCATCAACCGTCTTGAGCATCCCACGAGTGGCTCGATTGTCGTTGAGGGTGTGGACGTGTGCGCCAAGGGCGTCGACCTTAACAAGGTGCGCACGCATCTGGGTATGGTGTTCCAGCAGTTTAATTTGTTCCCGCACCTGTCAGTCAAAAAGAACGTCATGCTTGCGCAGCAAAAGGTGCTCAAGCGCAGTAGGGAAGAGGCCGAGAAGATCGCCGTCGAGGAACTCACCAAGGTCGGTCTGGCCGAGCGCATCGATTTTATGCCGAGTCAGCTTTCGGGCGGTCAGCAGCAGCGCGTGGCCATCGCCCGCGCCCTGTCGATGAATCCACACGTGATGCTCTTTGACGAGGCCACGTCGGCGCTTGACCCCGAGCTTGTCCGCGACGTCCTGGGCGTCATGCGCGACCTGGCACGTGACGGTATGACCATGATCGTGGTGACCCACGAGATGGGCTTTGCCCGCGATGTCGCCGACCGCGTCGTCTTTATGGACGGCGGCGTCATTGTGGAAGAGGGTACGCCGAGCGAGGTCTTCGATCATCCCAAAAGCGAGCGCACCAAGGCGTTCTTGGGCAATATTTCGTAGCCGGTTGATGTAACTGCCGTTACAAAAGAGCGGGGGCTGGACTTGAATCCAGCCCCCGCTCTTTTGTAGGGATGGGGATGCGCTGTGATACAGGCTCTTTTGGAGGCCTGGTTTCGTTACGCGAGCTCGGCTCCGAGGGCCTTGCAGGCCGCCTCGCCCTCATCGTCGGGCGCATCGTAGCAAATGATGGAGTCCACGACGTTGACGCCGGCCTCGTCGGCGTCGGCCTTCCAGTTGTCCATCCACTCGCCCTCGGCCCACGAATAGGAGCCAAAGAGGACGACCTTCTTGTCGCCGAGGGTCTCCTTGACCTCGTCCCACATAGGCTGAAACTCGTCATACTCAAGCTCCTCGGAGCCCATGGCGGGGCAGCCGAAGGCGAAGGCATCATATTCGGCGGCCTTGTCGGCAGAGAAGTCGGCGCAGGGGATGACCTCAGTCTCGGCACCCGCGGACGTGGCGCCTTCGGCGACGAGGTTTGCCATGGCCTCGGTGTTGCCCGTGCCACTCCAGTAGACGACTGCGATCTTGCTCATATGTTTTCCTTTCGGTTGTGCGGCGTGCGGCCGCGATTTGTATGCTCTATCGGGTTGCCTGGACAAGTTGTCCCAGGGTGCAACCCTGTTGATAGATGTAGGTAAGGTATTGCGTGCATGCGCGATAGGAATCGAAAGTCGTGAGCGCCTGCTCAACGTTTGTGTATACCTTCCATGCGCCAAAGACCTTATAGTTTTCGCCGTGCTGGACGATAAACTGATGGACATCTTCGTAGGGATAGCCCAAAAAATAGCCAATTTCGTGGGGGAACTCGCACATGCACCCCGTATCGCAGTGCCTATTTCGCGCGAGTGCGCAGACGCTGCCGTTATAGGCGCTTTCTGCGGCATTGCTGCTTGCCAGTGTGATGCGCGCGGCGAGATGTACCAGCGATGCGGGCAGGTTGTGGACATCGTAACCTTCGGCGGCAAGCGCCGTCGTGGCGCGGGGGTCGGAGAGGTATCGCATGAGGTCCGCAGGGCGGTACACATAGATGAGCGCTCCGCAGGGGCGCCAGACCAAAACGCTCATATGGATCCCGAGTGGCTGGAGCTCGCGGTTGCATTGGGCTATGACGGCGAGCAGGCGAGAGCGTCGCCCTTCGATATGGGCGGCGCCGGGTTTTCCGTTTTGGTTGGCGTAAACGCCGGGATAGGTAAAGAGCGATGCCGGCTTGATGCTCGCGAGCGTGGGGGAGCAGTTGCGCACGACCGCTGCCTGAAACGTTGGAATGTCTATGGTTCGAGTCACGGCGCTCCTTCTGGTCCTCACTGTTAGCCTAGGAAAACTTATACACGAAAGTAAGCCTTGGTCAACTAAAAAGTTTGAACAGGGAAACTAATTGACCGAACGGACATGTTTTTGGGTTAAGATGGGGACACCCCATGGGGGTATCTAGATAGGGCTACTTGAAAGGGGAACGCATGAGTGACTTGCTCAACCCTGCGAATCTCATTGTGCTTGCCGTGATTGTCGTTGGCATGTTCTTTGGCCTGCGGCGCATTGTCGCTTCGACACACGGGAAGAGTTGTTGCAGCGATGGCGCGAGCGGCAAGAAGGCCAAAAAGGTTGTTGTGACGGATACCGATCCGTCCCACTACCCCTATAGCGATGAGTTGCTCATCGGCGGCATGAGCTGCGATGGCTGTGCTCAAAACGTTGAGAATGCCCTCAATGCGCTGGACGGCGTGTGGGCAACGGTAACGTACGCGGACCACACAGCGCGTGCGCGCTCCAAGCGGCCGATCGATCGCGGTGTCCTTGAGACGGCCGTGAGAGATGCAGGCTACTACGTCATGAAGCTGTAGGCCTTGCCTTGGATGCGCGTCCTTGTCTAGGCTCGTCCGCGTAGCTCAATGTCCTGGATGTCGTCGAAGTCGATGGCGATATCCCTGAGTTTGAGCAGCTTGAATGCGGGTAACACTTCGTCGAGAATGCCCGTGCGGCTACGATAGCCGTACATATCGTAATAGGTGACGCGCACCAGGTCGCCGCGTTTGAGGCCCTCGAGCTTTTTCGAAAGCTCGAGGGCTTTTTCTTCTGTGAGTTCGCATTTGGGCTCAACAGTGATCTCTTGTTTGCGCACGAGCTCGTAGTATCCCGTGAGGGCGGCAAAGGGCATAAATTGCGCGGCACGGCCGGCGCGGACGGCGCCGTTGGCGGTGAGTTTGGGGTCGGCGGAGCGACGTCTTCCCTCGGGGTCCGCTAGGCGTTCAAAAGGTGTCGGTGGCCGCATCGGCTGTTGTTGGGGCTTAGGCACGGTGTCCTCCTACCTGATCGTTGCGTTCGCGTGCGGTGGCGCCGGCGGTAAAGCTTAATCCCTTGACGAGCGCGTTCTTGCCGTACTTGCCTTTCACAGCCAGGACGGCGCGCGCCAGGTCGCGCTCGCGCTCATCTGCCTCGATATCGCTAAATAGATCGATGGTGGCAAATTCCTCGGGCATGAGGTTGCCAAAGCCCAGGTTGATGCGTTTGACCGGTCGTTTGGGATCGACCGTTTGTGCCCAAAGGTCATCGAAATACCCCATGATTTTCTTAAACGAATTAGTGCGCTCGGGCAGCTTTCGCGAGGCGTTGGAGTGCGCAAAGAGTGCGGCATAGCCACCACGCGGTTTGCCGCCATGCTCTCCCACAAAGATGCCATCGATTGCCTGCGCTTCGCGCACCAGGCGACGCCTTTCGTCATCGCGCTGGACGGGCTTGGGAGCACGGGGCGCGAGCTCGGGGCCGTCGGTCGCTGCGGGCTCGATGCCCGAGGTGCTCGAGCGCAAGTGTCCGCAGCCGTCTATATACTGCGCCGTGCCGCTGGCGTTGAGCCGGCGTATGTCGGCGCGCTCGCTCGCGTAGCCCACAAAGAGCGAGATGCTGTCGCAGACCACGTGCTTATCGACTAGATCCAACACGGCGTTGTCGACCATTTCGCGCAAGACGGTGTAGGCCTGCTCGTAGGCATAGCCCTTCGAGAGCACCTGTCCTGTGGTGGTCGAGGTCGCTTGCGGGCGATAGGCTTGGATATCGGCGATGGTTGTCGGCTCGCGCCCGAAGGCGTGGTCGATGAGATATTCGGCGTTGACGCCGAGTTCGTCGTAGAGCAGGTTCTCGTCGAGTGCGGCGACGCCCATCAGGTCGTAGACGCCGTATTTCTCGAGACGGGCCGCCACGCCGGGGCCGATGCCCCAGATGTCGGTGATGGGGCGATGGGGCCAGATCTCCTTGCGAAAGATCTCGTCGTCGAGTACGCCAATGCGGCTGGCTACGTGCTTGGCGGTGATGTCGAGCGCCACCTTGGCCTGGAATAGGTTGGGGCCGATACCGACCGTCGCCGTGATGCCGGTGCGCCCCAAGACCTCGTCGCGCAACATGCAGGCGAACCCTTCGGCATCGGTGTGATAAAGGTCCAGATAGGGCGTCACGTCGATAAAGCACTCATCGATGGAGTAGACGTGCACGTCCTGGGGGCTGACGTATTCCAGATAGACGCCGTAGATTTGCGCCGACACCTCCATGTAGTGTTGCATGCGCGGCACTGCTTTGATGTAGTCGATGCCGTCGGGAATCTCGAATAGACGGCAGCGGTTGTGTATCCCGAGGTCCTTCATGGTCTGCGTGATAGCGAGACAGATGGTCGTGCGTCCGCGCGATTCGTCGGCAACGACCAGGTTGGTGGTGAGCGGATCGAGCCCACGATCGACGCACTCGACGCTGGCATAAAACGTCTTGAGGTCGATGCAGATGTAGGTGTGCTGCTCGTGCTCCATCCGAGCCTCCCATCAAACACATGTTCTTATCGAATACCTGTTCGATAATACCTGCTCGACCGGACACCGTCAAAACCTGCCCCTTTTTGGCAGGTATGGTCGTGCGGCTGCATCGGGTTTTTAACGCAGCCCTAAAGAGTGCGTAACAGCTCGGAAAAGCTCGCTTCGTAGCATGAGGCTAACGATTGATACCACCATAAAGCACGGAAGGGTTGTGGGGATAATGGTCAACTATGGGTTTGGTATGCCGACGCGCTTGGTTGCGGATGGGGATGTGGCTCGCTGGTGCGGGCGATTGGTTGCCCACTATGGCGGCACCAAGGCACTGGTCGTGCTGGGAGGCGACAAGCACACGCGTGATGAGCTCGTTTCGGCGGCGCTGGGCTCGGTTGATCGCGCCCTGCTCGAGCGCGTGCTTTTCCGCTGCGGCTCGGTTGAAGGCGACGGAGGAGACGAGCTGATCGACGAAGCCGTGGCCCTGGCGACCGACGAAGGCGTGGACTTTGTCTTGGCGATTGGCGATGCCGATACTGCCGGCTTTGCGCGCGAGCTCGCCCGTCGCATGGCGGCGCTCGATGTCGGCGAAGACGGTTTTGTCCCTTATGGATGTATCGTCTCGGAGGGCAAGGTGCCTGCCGTCGTGGGGGCCGGCGAGGTTCCCGTTTTTGCCATCATCGCGCCCGAACTGCTGGAGGGCATCGGGTCTCCTCTGCGTGAGTTGCTCGGTAGCGTCTGCGCTGCGGCCTAATATTTGGCATAAAGGGATAGGTTATTTTTGATTGGTAAAGCGTTTGACCTGCCAAATTAAACCTGTCCCTTTTTGGTCGGTTGCCGTTTGGGGGCCGATTGGCAACGCTCGCTGATTATAGTCTTGACCTGCGCTAGAATAGTGGCATCTGAATGTCCGGGCGCATGGAGGCGTGCGCCCGTATGCTGAGGAGGACTCTATGGCAACTGTTGCCGCACCTATCGATGCTACGTCGACTGCCGCTTGGAAGGCGCTCGAGGCCCATCAGGAGAAGCTCGAGGCCGAGGGTATCGACCTCAAGGCCTGGTTCGCCGCCGATGCCGAGCGCGTGAACAAGCTGAGCTTTGACGCCGGTGACCTGCACTTCGACCTGTCCAAGAACCTGGTGACTGATGAGACCGTCAAGCTGCTGTGCGATCTTGCCCGCGAGGTGAAGCTCGAGGAGCGCCGCGACGCCATGTTCTCCGGCGAGCACATCAACACCACCGAGGACCGCGCAGTCCTGCACACCGCGCTGCGCCGCCCGGCAAGCGAGAAGGGCCAGCTCATCGTCGACGGCCAGGACGTCGTCGCCGACGTGCACGAGGTTCTCGACCGCATGTATGCCTTCGCCGAGCGCGTGCGCTCCGGTGAGTGGAAGGGTGTTACCGGCAAAAAGATCGAGCACCTGGTGTCCATCGGCATCGGCGGCTCCGATCTGGGCCCGGTCATGGCCTACGAGGCCCTGCGTCCCTACGCCGACGCCGGTATTGACTGCCGC
This sequence comes from Collinsella sp., assembly GCA_046976245.1. Lineage (GTDB taxonomy): Bacteria > Actinomycetota > Coriobacteriia > Coriobacteriales > Coriobacteriaceae > Collinsella. The sequence continues at coordinate 51,372 of JBKWEB010000005.1, forward strand.
TACATCTCCAACATCGACCCCAACGATCAGGCAGAGAAGCTCAAGGGCCTCGATCCCGAGACCACGCTCGTGATTATCGTCTCCAAGACTTTCACCACGCTCGAGACCCTCACCAACGCTCGCGAGGTCAAGACCTGGATGCTCGAGCAGCTCAAGGCTCAGGGTGCCATCGACGGCTCCGATGAGCAGAACGCCGAGGCCGTGGCCAAGCACTTTGTCGCCGTTTCCACCGCACTCGAGAAGGTCGAGGCCTTCGGCATCGACCCCGCCAACGCTTTTGGTTTCTGGAACTGGGTCGGCGGCCGCTACTCTGTCGACTCCGCCGTGGGCCTGTCGCTGATCGTCGTGCTCGGCCCCGAGCGCTTCCAGCAGTTCCTTGAGGGCTTCCACGCCATCGACGAGTACTTCTGCAACACCCCGCTCGAGAACAACGCCGTCGCGCTGATGGGCCTGCTCAACGTCTGGTACGTCAACTTCTTCGGTTCCAAGAGCCACGCCGTGCTGCCGTACTGCCAGTATCTGCACCGCTTCCCGGCCTACCTGCAGCAGCTCACCATGGAGTCCAACGGCAAGCACGTCCGCTGGGACGGCAGCGCTGTGACCTCCGATACCGGTGAGATCTTCTGGGGCGAGCCCGGTACCAACGGTCAGCACGCCTTCTACCAGCTGCTGCACCAGGGCACCGTGGTGGTCCCGGCCGACTTTATCGCTTTCGCCAACACTGCCAACCCCGCAACCGACAGCGGCCAGGACGTCCACGAGCTGTTCCTGGGCAACTTCCTGGCCCAGACCAAGGCGCTCGCCTTTGGTAAGACGGCCGACGAGGTTCGTGCCGAGGGCACGCCCGAGCAGATCGTCCCGGCCCGCTGCTTTGAGGGCAACCGTCCGACGACCTCGATCTTCGGCGACACGCTGACCCCGTTCGCACTCGGCGAGCTCATCGCCCTGTACGAGCACATCACGTTTGTCGAGGGCACGGTCTGGGGCATCGACTCCTACGACCAGTGGGGCGTCGAGCTGGGCAAGCAGCTTGCCAAGCAGATCACCCCGGCCTTCCACGACGACGCCGCCAAGGCCGAGCAGGACGCTTCGACCCAGGCGCTCATCGAGTTCTATCGCGCTCATCGCAAGTAGTCGCTGCTGTTAACGCATCGCGCCTTATAGTCAGGGGCCCGTATCCCATCGGATGCGGGCCCCTTTGCTTTGCCGTAGCTCCGGGGCGCACGGCCTTTAAGGATCTTCGCCGGAGCGTCGCGTGCTGCGAGGGCCCTGCGTCTAGAGCTCGGTCTCCACATGGCCTCGATGCGCCTCGGGCAGCTCCCCGTAGAGCGGATGATCTTCGAGCCTAAAGCGCTCGACCTGTTCGGGAGTGTGGCCGCGCACAAAGAGCCACGAGCGATCGATCGGCGTCGCCATGAGCGTGCTGGGCAGTGCGTCGGCGCGGTCGGAAAACACCCGGGCGCTCTCGGGATCCTGGAACGCCAGCACCAGATGCGTGTCGCAGTTGCCCATGATGGAGCGTGCGCGTGCCTCGCCATAGAGCGCATCGAGCTGATTGGTCGACTGCAATAGCAGCGTTGCCCAGATGTTGCGGCTTCGGATAATCGAGAGCACGTTGTCGATCTGGGAGATCTGCAGATTTGCGAAGTCATCGAGCATAAAGCGCACGGGCACGGGCAGGCTGCCGTCGGGCTGCCTATCGGCTTCGCGAATGAGGCCCATAAACGCCTGCGTAATAAAGAGGCCGGTCAGCGGATCGAGATTGCGGTCAATATCGCTTACGGTTACAAACAGGGCGCAGGGGGTGTGTCCCATGGAAGCGAAGTCCACCTGATGGCACTCACGATAGAGCTGTGCCGCACCGTCGAATCCCAGACACATGACCTTTTCGGCAAGGATGCCGACGATGCTCGCGTGCATGCGCTCGGCATTTTGCGTAATGGCGTAGCGCCGCCATAGCGAGAGGGCATAGCTTTGGGGGTCGGTCGTGATCAGATCGTCAAACAATCGGGCCGTGGCACCGTCCTGCAGGTGCTCGATCAGCTTGATGACCGAGCTGATCGTCTGCTCGTCGGCGGGTAGCTGTTCGGTGACGTAGGCGATAAGACACGACAGCAGGTTCGCCGCCGCATGATCCCAAAAAGGCTGGTTGTTGTCCTCGATGGGGCAGATGGCCTTTGCCACCGAGAGGATGTCCTGCTGGTTGGGCCTGCCGTCCGCCTTGCGGCGAATGTGCCTCAGGGGGTTGTAGCCGCAGCGCTCGATGCCGGGCGCAAGGGCCGGGACGGTGTTGAGGTCGGCGAAGTTGAGACATTGCACGCGGTAACCGTGGGCTGCCAGCACGGGTCCCACTTCGCGACAGAGCGTGCCTTTGGTGTCGAGCACGATGTAGCTTGCGTTCATTTGCAGCAGGTTGGGCTTGAGGACGTTTCGGGTCTTGCCGGCTCCCGAGGGGCCGATCACAAGTGCATTGTTGTTGAGTCCCGTTTGGCGGGTGTCGCAGGAAAGCGTTCGATCTTTGGCGAGGATGGTGGACGATGCGGACTCAGATGCGGCGAGACGGCTGGCGAGGTTAGACATGGGCGACCTCCTTGGTGGTCGAGAGGATTTCGTGGGCAAAGCCGAGCTCGACGGCGCGCTCGGCCGAAAGGTAGGTGTCTTTTGCAGTGAGGGACTGGATGCGCTTGGGCGTGAGGCCGCTGCGGTCCGAGAGGATTTGCGTGAGGGTCTTGCGGGTCTGCATGAGACGCCGGCTGGCTTCCTGCAACGCAAGTGCCGAGCCGCCTGCCCCCTGGGGGATCAGCGGGTCGTGAATCATGAGCTCTGCATGGGGCGCCATACGGCGATCGTCGCCGCCCATAAAGATCACGGCGCCCATGGACGCGGCGAATTCCAGGCAGACGGTGCGGATGGGGCACGATGCGAGGCGCATGGCGTCATAGATCGCAAGACCCGATCGCACGCTTCCGCCGGCGCTGGCGACAAATATGGTGATGGGGCGGCTGGGGTCGGTGGCATCGAGCAGGCGGATCTGCTGGCATAGGTCGTGGGCCATCGGGGTTTCGATGTTTCCCATGACGGAGAGCTCGCGACGGGCGAGCATCTCATCGTAAATGCTGGTGAGCGTGATACCTCGGGCGGATTCACGCATGGTGAGGGGGCTGATGATGGGGGAATGATTGGTGTCCATGAGGACTCCTTTCTGTTGGTTGTGTTGTGGAATAGGATTGTTGCCCGCGGAGGGGCTGGCAGGCTACAGGGTTCGTCCGAGCCTGAGATCGAGCTCGGTTGTGGGGCAGGCTGCCTGTTCGTGCGGCTCGCAAGCGCCAAGGGCTCCAAAGCGATGGAGCGTTGCGACGGGCGTGGTGTAGGCGAGCCGCAGCTGATGCTCGACAGGGGCACATCCGTCATTTTTGTAATGAGCCGCGTAGTACTGCGCGATGCTGGCGTTCATCTCGCTGCCATTGCGATGGCGCTCAAACTGGCGTCTGCAGGTCTCGATGATCTTTGCTACCGACTTGGGTGCCGTCGCGGGAACAAGGGCGAGATAGCCCTCAAATAGCTCGTTGATGCTCAGGAGGCACAGCAGGTCGATCAGCGTCCTTATGGCTGCTCCCTCGGCGGAAAAGTGCGCGGTCATGCGGTTATATCGGTTGCGGTCGACGATGGCCGCATGGGGTCTTGGAGTTTTCTGCCCCGTGGTCCCGGGCTTTTGCCGCGCCTGTGTATTGAGCTCGACGTTGCAGCGCTTGAGGCCGTCCAACGGAAGGAACAGTGCGGTGCGCAGGGTGTTCCGCTTACTTTCGAGTTCATGACGCTCGTCGGGTTCCCATTCGAGCTTGAGTTTCGTGTCGAGCGCCGTAAGCATATGGGCTAGGCAGCCTACGGTAAGAACGTACGAATCGTTGTCGCGTTTTGGGGCATAGGGGTCTGTCAGCTTGCGAATGTCGGGGTCGCCCATGATCTTTGTGCAGCGCTTCAGCAGTTGAGGGTGGTCGGCCAAGATCGTCGCGAGCGGTAGCGACGCGTAGTTCTTTATGGTCGCGGCGGCAAAGGCGGCGTCATATTCGTTTGCATATGCTCGCTCAATGCGGGCATCCAGAATGCTTTTCTTATCGCCGTCTTCAGCGTGGTGGTTTGTCATAGCTTCTCCAATCGGTTGATGTTCGTGCTGTTTGTTGATGTGTTGGTTGTCGTGAGTGATGTGCTTGCCGTGGGTAATGTGCTGACGTTGGGGTGCTATGCGGTTTTCAATGAGCCCGTGAGGCAGTTGCTGCAGGGGCGGGATGGAACGGCCCATGCAAGGCGGAAGGCATCGTGCTCAAAATCGAGACAGCAATGCCCTAGGTGCCTCACATGTGGCAGTTACCTCATTAAGTTGTCATTACGTTTGGGGTTGTACTTTGCCGATCTTCCTTCTCTTACACGCTGAAAACTGAAACTTCATATGCTCGATCTACTTAAAACCGCAACGGCGGTCTTTTATCAACTTATATGTCGGAACGTGTCTTTGCAAGTACTTTTTTGCGTTTGTTTCAAATGCCTTGATTATCAACTTCATCCGAACACTTCCCACATTCATCCGCACATGTGCGGATGAATGTGGGAACCCGATACCCTGAGGGCCGGACCGGCCGGCCCCGGGAGATCGGAGGACGGCATGTCCGGAAAGAAGAATAGGGGCTCCGCGAGGGCGGTCCCGAGGGCCTACGGAAGGCTCACGAGGCACGAGCGGGACACGGTCCAGAGGATGCTGGAGCGCGGGGCGTCGTGCAGGGAGATCGCGAGGGAGCTGGGCAGGTCGCCCTCGACGGTGAGCGCCGAGGTGGCGTCGCACAGGTTCGTGACGGCGCCGAAGCCCAGGCGCGGCGAGCGCGTGGACGCCTCCGCCGACCTGTCGGCGGCCTGCCCGCGCCTGGCCGCGTGGCCGCGATGCTGCAACGGCTGCGGCCGCTACCGCGCGATGGGCTGCAAGCGCCGCCCGCACGTCTTCTACGAGGCCCGGGCCGCGCAGCTGTGCGCCGACTCGGTCCTCGTCTCGTCCAGGCGCGGGATAGACGCCGACGAGCCCGCCGCGGCGGCCAGGCTGGAGGCGATAAGGGACTGCCTGCGCCGGGGGCTCTCGCCCGAGCAGATGGCGGCGCGCAACGGCGGCCCGGTGGACCTGTCGCCGTCGACCATCTACCGCTGGGTCTCGGCGGGCTACGACGGCATGACCAACATGGAGCTCAGGCGCAAGGTCGGCTACAGGCCGAGGAAGAGCGCCGCCGGCCGGGCGGCCACGCGCCACTCCGCCCGCAGGTCGTACGCCGCGTTCCTCGCCCTCGGGGAGGACGCGTGCGCCGCGGCCTGGGAGATGGACACCGTCGAGGGGGCCCGGGAGGACTCCGCCTGCCTGCTCACGCTGCTGCACCGCCCCAGCAGGCTCCAGCTCGCGCTGCCGCTGGCGGAGAAGACCGCCGGGCGCGTCGCGGACGCCCTTGAGGGCGTCCGGGCGGTCCTCGGCGCCGACGGGACCCGCCGCGTGTTCCGCGCCGTGCTCACCGACAACGGCGCCGAGTTCTCCGACGAGGGCGCGATCGCGGCGCTCCTCGGCGAGGGGCCCGGCGAGACGAGGCTGTTCTACTGCGACCCGCGCCGCAGCGACCAGAAGGGCGCCTGCGAGCGCAACCACGTCGAGATCAGGAAGCTGCTGCCCAAGGGCGCCGGAATCAGGTTCGACCGGCTCGCCCCGGCCGACCTGGCGCTGGCCATGTCGCACGTGAACTCCGAGCCCCGCGGCGCGCTCGGCTTCGCGACGCCCGCGCGCGCCTTCAGGGCGATGCTCGGGGAGGACGCGGCGGCGCTACTGGACGCCTACGGCGTGGAGGACGTGCCCATCGGCGAGCTCGACCTGACGCCGGGGCTCATCGAGAGGGCGCGCACCGAGAGGGGCGATGCCCCGCTGGCCTAGCCTAAGGGCGAAAACGGAATAGACGGGCCGACCGTCCGGCTGAGTCTGGGAAGAGGTGCCGGGCGGCGGGCGGAGCATGGCCACCGGACCCATCGAAACACATCTCCACCGTTCCTTCAACTGGGAAAACGGCGCCCCCGGACCCCAGGAGGGGCCGCGGGGGCGTTCGGCTAACTGCGGGAATGGCCTATTTGCTCAATGTGTTCGGCTGAGATCGGAAATCAACCTTTGTTTCAAATGGGGTGGTTTTGCAACCGTCACGCGCCACGCTATGCGAACGTGCCCCGGCTCGGATAAGATGGTGCGATCGAGTTCTACCGCGCTCACTGCAAGTAGTCTTTGTTGCTGAGATAGGTCACGGCCGAAAGGGGCCCGTATCCCAACAGATACGGGCCCCTTGCTATTTAAATGGGCATGAGGGTGTATTGAGGGGGGATGTCTTGCTGTCGGCATCCGCGTGCGGTGCCATTCGCTGTCCGTAAATTATACGTTTACGGCTAATTTCATACCACTTGTCGGAATGCGGACGCTGTCCTTGCATGCCGGGCGTACATTGAACGTGGTTTTTCGCGTGAAGCCACGAATCGGTTGCCAGCCCTGAACAAGGAGGCCCAGCATGACGCTTGCCAAACCCATCAATAAATACATCGACTATATCGATGCCCCCGAGGACACGTTTGAGCAGTATGTCGAGAAGGCGTTAAAGTACAACTTTCGCTGCGTATTTGCGAACCTGCAGGAGTACGAGACGGGCCGCGCCATGCTCGAGGGCTCTGACATCATCCTTGCCGGCGCTATCGACTTTCCCCAGGGCACTATGACGCTTGAGGAGAAGCTTGCGAGGTTTGAGGAATACGCTGCGTGTGGCTTTACCGAGATTGACTACGTTTTGAATCAGGGGTCGATCGAGAACCGCGATTTTGATGCCATCGAGCGCGAGATGACTACCATTGCTGATTTTTGTCGCGCGCATGGCATCACTGACAAGGTAATCGTCGAGATGTGCAAGCTGGACGGCGACGACGCCGCCAAGCGCCGTGTATGCGAGATCGCGCTGGAGGCCAAGCCGGGATTCCTTAAGACATCGACCGGCAGAAGCTTTGGCGGTGCTAAGCTCGAGGACGTGCGGCTGATGCACGAGGTGCTCGGCGATGCCGTGGCAATCAAGGCGGCGGGCGGTATCCATAATTACGAAGAGGCTTGCGCATTCATCGAGGCCGGCGCCAGCGCGTTAGGTGCATCGGCGGGCATCGCGATCGTCGAGGGCGCACCGACGGATGAGCGTCGCTAGCAGACGTATTTGACCTGAGCGATAAAGCTTCACGACCACACGCCGTTCATGTTCGAGACAATATGACTTTTTGCCCGTTGTAAACGGAGTCGCGATGGGTGTTCTGTATGATGGCTCAGACAAGGTTGTTCAATGACAGGGAGGCATATATGGCAATCAAAGCCATCGCGATGGATATCGACGGTACGCTCACCAACGATCAGAAAGTGATTAGCCCGCGTACGCGCGAGAAGCTGCTCGCGGCGCAGGAGTCGGGCATTAAGCTCATTTTGGCTTCGGGCCGTCCCGCATGGGGGCTCCACGCCTTGGCGCAGGAGCTCGACCTCCAAAACCATGACGGTCTGCTAGTTGCCTTTAACGGCGCACACGTCGTCGATGCCCAGACCGACGAGGTACTGTTCGATCAGGCTATGCCTGCCGACGAATTGCATCGCCTGATTGATCACCTGCGTAATTTTGACGTGATCCCTATGATTTCGCTCGGTCGCGATTTGCACGTCGAGGACTCGTACCGCTGCATGATCACGCTGCCTGACGGCTCGCAGAAAAACATCGTCAAATACGAGCGCGATGCGTGCGATCTTAAGATCCGCGAGGTCGAGAGCCTGCATGAGGTCGCTGATGCTTATCCCGTGGACAAGCTGCTGACGGCGGGCGATCCGGCCTACCTGCAGGCGCATTACGAGGAGATGTATGCGCCCTTTAAGCAGACGCTTTCGGGCATGTTTACGGCCGACTGGTACTTTGAGTACACGGCGCACGGTATCGACAAAGCCCGTGCGCTCGAGGGTGCCCTGCCCAAACTCGGCATCGATGCCAGCGAGGTCGTATCGTTTGGCGACGGCCAGAACGACAAGTCCATGATTGAGTGGGCCGGCACCGGTGTTGCCATGGGTAACGCCGTCGATGAGGTTAAGGCTGTGGCCCAGATGGTGACCGCCGATAACAACGAAGATGGTATTGCAATGGCGCTGGATAAGCTGCTGGGTTAGAATCGCCGATAATGCATGGTTTGGGCGCCTGCTTGCAGGTGCCCTTTTGTTAGGGAGGGTGCCGTGTCCGCATTTCCGTTCGACGCCGTTATCTTTGACATGGACGGCGTCATTGTCGATACCGAGTATTACTACCTGGGCGAGACTGCCGCGTTTGCCAAGGAGCTTGGGCTTAATCTGACTCAAGAGGAGTTGAATGGGCAGGTCGGTACCTCGCATCAGTTCTTCCTGCATATGCTGGTCGATTGGTTTGAGCGCGCCGGTAAGGGGCACTTCACTGGCGAGGAAGCGTTGGCCCGTTGGGACGAGTGGGCGCATGAGCGTCCGCGCGACTATCAGGCTTTGATTAACCCAGGCGCCGTGGATACGATTCGAGAGCTGCCGCGCCGTGGCGTTCGCGTGGCGCTTGCCAGCTCGTCTCCCATGGTTAGCATCGAGGAAGTACTCAACGCATGCGGGCTGTCGGATGCCTTTGAGTATGTGGTGAGCGGCGAGCAGTTTAAGGAGAGCAAGCCCGAGCCCGACATCTACCTGCATGCGCTGGATCTGCTGGGGCTGCCCGCGAGTCGCTGCTGCTGCGTTGAGGACTCGGTGCCTGGCATCACTGCCGGCAAGCGAGCCGGTCTGACAGTCATTGCCAAGCGCGAGGAACGCTTTGGCTTTAGCCAGGATGCCGCGGACAAGATTATCGACCAGCTGCCGGAGCTGCTCACGCTTTCTTAGGAGCGCGGTAGTTGCGCGTTTTTCGGGTCAGATGAGTAAATACCCGACATTTTGGTGCGGCAGCAAGCATACTTAATGCTAATGCGGGCTTAAGGGCTTGTTGAATGCCCTTAAGCCCGTTTTAGACGTAATTGTGCTGGGAGAGGGTATATGCCACCGACTGAAGGGCTAACTGACGGTAAAGCAGCGATACCGCTGTACCAACAGGTTATCGATATCATTAAAAACGAAATCAGCTCCGGTGCCTACAAGGCGGGCGCGCGGACACCCAACGAATTCGAATTGGCTGAGAACTATAAAGTTGGCCGCGTTACCGTGCGACGCGCTATTGAGGAGCTCGTCCAGCAGGGCTATCTAACGAAGCGGCAGGGGAAAGGCACGTTTGTCAATGCCCCCAAGCTCAAGCGCAAGATTCGCCAGAAGGATGACGTCCAGAGTTTTTCGGACGCATGCCGCGTTAACGGAATGGAGGCGGGGGCGCGCGTCATTTCGAGAAAGATACTGCCGGCGGATTCCACCGAAGCGCAGTTCTTTAGTGTTCCCGTTGGAACTGATTTGATTTGCGTTGAGCGTGTGCGTACTGCCGATGGAGTCCCCGTCATGCTCGAGAACAACATATACGTTTACGAGGACAACGCTTATCTATCAACGGCACCTCTATCGAACCAATCCATTTTTGAGTTCGTGCGCAACCGGACGGGCCGTACGCCCGCGTTTACCGACCCGTGCACGCTCGAGATCGCGTGCGCGTCGCCCGAGGTCGCTCGGCTGTTGGCAGTTCCCGTTGGCGAACCCTTGTTTTATATGGAAGCCTTCTTTTTCGATGAGCAGCGGCGGCCGTTTATCATCGGTCGTCAGCGGATCGTTGGGTCTCGCTACGTTTTTGACATCTAGGACATTGCGTATGGAAGCGCCCGGTGAATCATCTCACCGGGCGCTTCCATACCGTTCACGGCGCGAACGCAACCGTTCAACCGCGTTGCGGCAATCAGTTTGAAATTATCTTTATGACGGGAAAAGCTGCTGGTAATCTATGGGACGTCATAGAACGTTTGCCTTATGCAAGCGTTGAAGCGAGATGCGATGCAGTCTCGAGTTCTTTGGAGGTATCTATGTCAGATACGAAGGCGAAGAAGACAAGCAGACGTTTTAAGTTCAAATTACCGCATGTCTATACGATCATGTTCTTGCTGATCGTTGTCTTTGCGGTCCTGACTTGGATCGTTCCCTCTGGTCAGTATCAGCGCAAGATGATTTCGACAGCGGCGGGTGAGCGTGAAGTCGCCGTTGCTGGAACCTATGAACAGGTCGATAAGAACTACACCGATTCCGAGACCGGCGAGACCATCAATCTGGGCCAGGATATCTTTGCGGTCCTGCAAGCGCCTACTAAGGGCATCCAGGAGGCTGCCGACGTCGTTGCGTTCGTCTTATTGATTGGCGGATCGTTCGCAATCATCACCAAGACCAACGCTTTGAATGCCGGCATGAGCCGTGTGATTAAAAAACTCAAGAACAAGGACATCCTCATCATTCCCATCACGATGACGTTGCTGTCCATTTGCGGCACTACGTTTGGTATGTCTGAGGAAGCCCTGCCGTTCTATGCCATCTTCATTCCCATCATGATGGGTATCGGTTATGACTCGATGACGGCATTCATCATCTGCTTCCTTGGTCCTAACCTGGGATATTGCGCTTCGACCATCGACCCGTTCAATGTTTTGATCGCCCAAGGCATTATTGGCATCGAGGGCAATCCTCAGCTGTGGCTGCGTGCCATCTCTTGGGTCATTTTCACTGCCGTCGGTATCGCATGGGCCATGCGATACGCTATGCGTGTCAAGAAAAACCCCGAGTCGTCCATTACGTACGAGGACGATAAACTCAAGCGTGTTGAGTTTTCTGTGACCGATGCCTCCATCGAGGAAGAGTTCACTATCCGTCAGAAGCTCGTGCTTATCGATTTTGCATGCGGTATGGGCATTATCGTCTGGGGTCTTGTTACCCAGGGTTGGTACATGAATGAGATTTCCGCCGTGTTCCTTGGCATGGGCTTGCTTGCCGGTATCCTGGGCGGTCTTGACCAGCAGACGATCGCCGAGGAGTTCGTTAAAGGCATTGCCGACTTTGCGTACGCCGCCATCGTTATCGGTATCGCTCGCGGCATTCTGGTCATCGCCGAGGGCGGCATGATCATCGACACCATCCTCCAGGCGCTCGCTACTGCGCTCGCCGGTGCACCCGCCGCCGTCTACACCACGTTTATGTATATCGTCCTTGGCCTGCTCTCTTTGCTGGTTCCCTCGAGTTCTGGCCTGGCGGCACTCACCATGCCCGTCATGGGTCCGCTGACCGAGCTTATGGGCCTCAATCCCGAAGCTGCCGTTACCGCGCTCCAGTTTGCTAATCAGACCATCAACACCATCAGTCCCGTGGCGGGCATGACGGTCGCCGGCCTTGCCGTGGCTAAGATTTCGTTTGGCCAATGGTGGAAGACCATTTGGAAGTTCTTCATTTTCATGGTCGTCTTTGGCCTGATCGTAACGGCAATCTCTGGCATGCTTCCGGTGTAGGTGGTTGTGATGTCTGATCGTTTGACGGTCCTGACGTCTAAGAGCGTCTTTACCGGTACGGGGGACCTGCCGTTTGAAGGTTTCGTAGCGGTCCGTGGCAATCGAATTGAGGCTGTTGGCACCAAGTGTGAGGTAGCTTCGTATTTGACCCAAGCGGACGAGGTAGTTGACCTGGGCGACCGCACCGTCATGCCTGGCCTGATCGATGTGCATACCTTCTATACAGGCTGGGCGCTGCGGACGTTGGGGTCTGATCTGTCCGGTATCGCTGATGCCAAAGAGGCCGTGTCGCTCTTGCGTGCATGGAAAGATGATCATCCGGATTGCGCGGCGGCTTTTGGCCACAACCTGCCCGAAACGTTGGCATCGGATGCCGAGAATGCAAATACAGCAGCTGCGTTTGACGAGTGTTTTGGTGATATCCCTGTCGTCTGCTTTACACCGGGCGCGGAGACCTGCGTTCTCAATGCTGCAGCCAGTGCGCGATACGGCTTTACACCCCAGGCGTGCTATGCCGAGAAGATCTGGCGCATGATGAGCGATTTCCTCGCGCTGCCCGAGGTGCGTGCCGGGTATTCGGACTACATGAGCATGCTTAACGAGCGCGGCGTTACCGCCATCAAGGAGATGGCGTTTGATGACTACTACGGCTTTGCCGACGAAATGGCTCGCCGTGAGGAATCTGGTGAGCTGACGGTTCGCGTCTCTATGATGTCGCAGCCGGTGGGCGCTGGTGCAAATCTGGCATATGCTCGCGAGGCACGAGAGCGCTTCCGGGGACCGTTCGTTCGTTTTTCTGGCTTCAACCGTATGACCGATCGCGGCGTATGGGCGGGGCTTGCCGAGATGATTGACCCCTATGAGGACACGGCCGATGCGGGCGCTGCCGGCAAGACGGTCGTCGAGGAGCCAGAGTGGGATCTGATTGAAAGCGAGCTGCGCGCAATTGATGCTGACGGCTTCCGATATTCCTTGCATTGCCAGGGCGATGGCGCCGTTCGTCGCACCGTGGCGCTCTATGCCTCGCTGCCTCGAGACGAGTATGGACGGATGCTTCGCCGCCATGCGATTACCGATCTTGAGAACTCTGACCCGACCGATCTTGTCGAGTTTGGCAAGTTAGGTGGAATTTGCGAGGTCTATCCGCAGATTCTGACGCTGGACCGGCGCGAGGATTGCCTGTCGATGATGCGTCGACAAATTGGCGAGACGCGACTTTTGCACAGCTGGAATCGCCGCGGCATGGAAGATTCCGGATGCACAGTGTGCTGTGGCACGGATTTACCGCTGCTGATTCCGAGCCTGGGCGAGTCAATCTACAGCGCGTGCGGCGGATTCTTCGCCGACGGACTGCCCGTGAATGAGGTCAACGCGCTGACGCTTGTCGAGCTCTTGCGCGCTTGGACTGCCGGGGGCGCGTACGACCTGATGCGCGAAGACGAGCTGGGTACGCTTGAGGTTGGCAAGCTTGCCGATATCTGCGTGCTCGATCGGGATGTGTTCGACCTCGATTATCGCGACGCACGCGATCTTGCGGTTGATATGACGATGTCGGACGGACAAATCGTGTTCGATCGAAATAAGGAGGCATAAGATGTCTGAATCCAAACCGACGCTGCGCCGCGAACAGATTGCGGGCATGAATATCCACTACATCATGTGGTCGCTCGATTACTTCCTTGATGTGCAGCAGCGCTTGGGCTTTGAGTCCATTGAGCTGTGGTGCGCGGAGCCGCATGTGACGCTCGACCACACGGGCTACTTTGAGGCTGAGGTCCTGGCGAAAAAAGCTGCAGACCGTGGGCTTAGGTATCGTACTCTGTGCCCCGAGAATGTTGTCTATCCTTGGCAGTACTGCGCACGCAAACCGTTGCATGAACAGCGCAGCCTGGCGTACTTTAAGCACGGCATTGAGCTTGCCGAGGTACTTGGGTGCGACCGTATGTCCGTCAACTCGGGCTGGGGCGACTGGGACGAGGACCGCGAGGAAGCCTGGAAGCGCAGCCGCGAGCACTTGTCCATTCTGGCGGAGTATGCCGGCGAGCACGGTCTGGTGCTTACGATGGAAAGTCTGCGTCCCGAGGAGAGCAACCTTGTGACGACGGTTTCCGATGCGAAGCGCATGATTGACGAGGTCGCGAGCCCGTACTTACAGCCCATGGTTGATACAACCGCGATGGGCGTTGCAGGCGAGACGCTTGAGGACTGGTTTGCCGCCTTTGGTGATGGGGCAATTCACGAGATGCACTTTATCGACGGCGACCCGTATGGCCATCTGGTGTGGGGCGATGGCAAGCACGATATGGACGCCTTCGTCGCCACACTCAACGCCCATGGTTTCGACGGCATGCTGGGCCAGGAAATCACGGACGGCCGTTACTACGATGACCCGGCGGCGGCAGATGCCAAGAACATGGCCGCATTCGAGAAATATCTGATTGACTAAAACAACTATCGGCCACGCAACCAACGTCATTGATTGCGGACCAAACAAGAAAGGAACTGGATATGAACGCACATGATCTGATCAAAGAGGCAATTGCCGAGAAGGGCAAGTTCGACAGCGTCTACTGGATTGCTTGCGGTGGCTCCATGATCGATTTGATCCCGGCTCATGAGCTTCTACAGCGTGAGGCAACCACCTTCACTTCGTATATCTATACCGCGCGTGAATTCGACATTATGCGTCCGCGTCGTCTGGGCGAGAAGTCCCTGGTCATCGCCTGTAGCCACAGTGGCAACACCCCCGAGGTCGTCGAGGGCTGCGAGATTGCCCTTGCCGCCGGCGCTACAGTGATCGCCCAGACCGACAACGCTGGATCTAAGATCGACTCCGGCAAGTGGACCACGTGGGTCTACCCGTGGGGCGAGGGTGTGCCGCAGGCCGAGGTCCCCGCTGGTATTTCGCTGTCGCTTGCGGCAGAGCTGCTCGATCAGCAGGAGGGCTACGCCGATCTTGCCGATATGTATGCCGGTATCGCCGAGATGGATAAGATTCTTCCCCCGGCACGCGAGAAGGTAAATGCCGAGCTGGGCGATCGCTTTGCCAAGCTTTGCCAGGAGCACGAGTTCTTCTATATTCTGGGCAGCGGTCCCAACTTTAGCCAGACCTACGGTTTCGCTATCTGCTCTCTTATGGAGATGCAGTGGCAGCACTGCAGCTACATCCACTCTGCCGAGTACTTCCACGGCCCCTTCGAGGCTACTCAGGATGGCGTTTTTTACTTCCTGCAGATGGGCTCCAGCGAGTGCCGTGCTATGGACGAGCGCGCCCTGGCGTTCCTTAAGACGCATACCGATACGCTGATGGTGCTCGATGCCAAGGAGTACGGTATGGAAGCCGTGCCGGCGAGCGTCCGTGCCTATCTGGATCCGGTGCTGTTCTACGCCATGAACTGCGAGCTGCGTGCTGCACGCGGCAAGGTGTTTGATCACGATCCCGATTTCCGCCGCTATATGGGTGTTGTCGAGTACTAGAAGGGACAAAGGCCATGGCATTTAACGTCAACGCGCTCGGATTTGGCGACAACGTCGTCGATCGCTACGAGCATATCCACACCATGTATCCTGGCGGCAACGCGGTGAACTTCGCCGTTTATGCCAAGAAATGCGGTGCCGCACGCTCTGCATACATGGGCATTTTCGGCAATGACGCCGCTGCCGAGCATGTCATTGCAAGCCTCGAGGACGAGAGTATCGAGCTTGACAAGTGCGAGCAGATGATTGGCGAGAACGGAGCGGCTCGCGTGACCGTCGTTGACGGTGACCGTGTCTTCCTTGGCTCCAACGAGGGCGGTATCCGTGGCGATGCGCGCTATGTCCTCGACCGCTTTGACCTTGCGTACATGAAGCAGTTCGATGTGGTTCATTCGGGCAACTATTGCTTTACCGAGCGCGAGCTGCCCAAACTGAAGGCCGCGGGCGTCACAGTCTCTTTTGACTTTTCGGACGACTCCACCGACGAGTATTATGAGCAGATTGCGCCCTACGTCGATTTTGCTTTCTTTAGTGCGGCGGATGCCGCGAGCGAGGACGAGATTCGCGAGCGTCTGGCATGGGTGAAGGGCCTGGGTCCGCGTTTTGTGTCGGCTACGGCGGGCGCCGAGGGCTGCATTGCTTACGACGGCGAGCGTTATTACCGCCAGCTGGCTAAACCGGTAACGGACATGAAGGACACCATGGGAGCGGGCGACTCGTTCCTCACCTCGTTTTTGATGTGCTATCTCGATTCCGCCAAGCGCGGTGAAGATGGCGCCGAGGCCATCGAGCGCGCGCTCGACTTTGCTGCCGGGTTTGCCTCGACCGTGTGCGGCATGGAAGGTTCTTGGGGCCACGGAGCACCAATCGTCGAATAGCCGAGCGGTCCCGGGGAGGTGCAGGCGCCTCCTCGGGACCCGGTGTGCAAAAAATGCCAAATATGAGTACTGTGACTAATTTAGTCGCAGCAAAATCAACCCCTTCAGACGTGATTTGAGCGTCTGGAGGGGTTTAAGATTTGCGAAAACGCAGGATGAATGACTGTAAAAGCTTTAATTAGCGGACAATCGAGGATTATTCTTGCGGTTGGAAAGTTAAAAGAAATGTATCCATTCCGGTAGCAGTACTCATATTTGGCATTTTTTGCACACCAGGGGTTAGCGAAGGTCAAAAACAGAGCGCGCATTTGTTAAAACTATCGACTCGATGCGCTTTGCGTCGCAGTTTTTGAGCGAGGTGATGCGTTCTGAGGTCCTTGTGAGCGACCTGATGAGCGACTGCGCGCTTGTTTCTGTGTTTGGCTCGGCCGGCGCATCGGTCTCGAGCAGTAGGCGGTCGAGTGGAATCTGTCGTGCGTATTCGCGACCGCGCTTGGTCGCGAGCATGCGTTCGTTGACGGAAAAATAGCAGCCCGCATTACGCGCGCGGGTGAGTTCGTCCGAAGTGCCGCTAAACCAGTGGAAGATGATAGCGGGGGAGTCGGGGTTTGGGATGAGTAGTCCATGCGATTCGAGGACGTCCAGTACGGCTCCTGCCGAACGAACGGCGTGAATTGATATCACGCGCCCGGTAAGAGGATGCTGCACGAGCGCATCGCAGAGCCGGTTAAGTGCCTGTATTTGTAGCGGCTCACTTCCAGCAAAGCGCGCGGAAAAGTCGAGTCCGACTTCGCCGATGTAGCGTTCTTGGGCAGCAACTTCGCAAAGCAGATTGACTTCGACAAAACCGCAGTGGCCATCGGCGAGCCACCAGGGGTGAAGCCCAACGCCGGCGATGATGCCCGGGTGGCGACGAGCGCGCTCGTTTGCGGCCGAAAAGTCGCGTGGATCGACGCCGCAATCAAATAGACCCAAGCCCAGCGCCGTTGCCTCATCGGCAACGGCGTCCGGGTGAGCCATTAAATCAAGATGGCAGTGTGCATCAAATAACCGGAGCTCCATCTCGGCGCGCTCCGCTAGTCCAAGCGCTGGCCATCGGCGCGCACGCGCTCGGTGCCGCGGCCACTGATCTGGCGGATAACCTCGCCGGCAATCATCTGGCCCATGATGGGCGGCATAAAGCTGGCGGTTCCGAGCTCAGTGCGCTCGTGGATATTGGAAGGGTCGCGGGGCTGTGTCTTAACCGATTCCTCGCAGCTAAACAGTACACGCAGACTCTTGATTCCGCGCTTCTTGCATTCTTTGCGCATGATGCGGCTCATGGGGTCACGTACCGTATCGAAAATGTCGGCAAAGCGGAGGCACTCGGGATGGAGCTTGTTGGCCCCGCCCATGGAGCTAACCAAACGAATGTCGTGGTCCTGAGCATATTTGGCAATGGTGAGCTTGGCCGAGATGGTGTCGATGGCGTCGACGACGTAGTCGAGCTTGCCGTCCGTCTGCTCCAAAACGCGCGCGAAAAATTCGTCGATATTGTCGCTCAACAGGTATTCGGTGCGCTTGATGACGGTAGCGGCTGGATTGATGTCGTGGATCATGGCTTCCATAACACCGACCTTGCGCTTGCCGATGGTGCTTTGAAAGGCGATGGCCTGGCGATTGATATTGCTGGGCGCGATGATGTCCTTATCCAGAATGACGAAATGACCAATGCCGCCGCGGGCAAGTGCCTCGCAGCAATTGGAGCCCACACCTCCGCAGCCGAGCACCAGCACCGTGGCGGCGGCGAGTTTGTCGAGCGCCTCGCGGCCCATGATGATCTCGAGCTTGGTGTCGCGTGTCTCGTTGGGGGTTGCGGCTGTGGTTTCGGTCATAGACATCCTCCGATGGGGAAGCGAATCGTGTTTTAGCTATAGTCATTATAGGTATTATCGCGATTCCATTTGAGCCCTAGGGGCTTGTTGAAATGAGGCAGTGATTCGCATAAGATGAAGCAGATGGCACCCGTTGCCGCGGGTTGGCCAACTCCCAAACACGTTTGTAGCGTGAGAAGTGGCCGTCTTCGCATTACGCGGGGGCGGCTATTTTTGAGTGGACAAGATTAGAATAGTTAGACAAACATCTAAATATCGAGTATAGTGTGCGCGTCATGAGAGATGGTGAGAGGAGGTCTATGCCGGGAGAGGGTTTTAAGGCGCTGGCCGATCCGACGCGGCGGCGCATTTTGGAGCTGCTGCGCGAGGGCAATTGCACGGCGGGGGAGCTTGCCGAGCATTTCGACATCAGCAAGCCGTCGCTGAGCCATCATTTGGCGACGCTCAAAAATGCCGGGCTGGTGACCGACGAACGTCATGGCCAAAACATCGTATACAGCTTAAACACCACCGTCATGCAGGACTTGATCGGTTGGTTTATGGGCTTTACAAACACGGAAGGTGATAAGGATGAATAACGAAAACAAGGGCATTCACCCCACGGGGGTATCGTTGCGCGTGTGGATTGCGCTGGTTGTTCTGTGCGTCGCCAATGTCGTAGCGCACCTCATGGTGATGCCGAGCTTGCCTGCACAGATTCCCACGCACTGGGGCGCGAACGGCGCCGTCGACGGTTGGGGTCCTAGCTGGATGGCCTCCGCGCTCGGCGTGCTGCCTCTGGCGCTTCTCGCAATGTTCTGCGTGGTGCCGCGCATCGACCCCAAAGGTGAGGCATATCGAACCTCGGGCAAGTTCTACCAGGGCTTCGTAATCGCCTTCACCTTGTTCATGTGCGCCATAAGCTGGCTGGGAGAGCTTACGGTCTGGGGCGTGGTGCCGGCGGTCGGTTCGGTTAACGTGCTGATTTCCGGTGTTGTCGGTTTGCTGTTCGTCGGCGTAGGCAACTATTTGCCGCGTGTGAAGCAGAACTATACGCTCGGTATCAAGACACCTTGGGCGCTTGCCGATCCCGAGAACTGGCGTCGTACGCAGCGTTTTGGCGGCGCCTGCTTTATGGTACTGGGTATTGGCCTGATTGTGATGGGCGTGGCAGGCAGCGTGCTTTCGAGTGAAGTCGTCGCCGCGGTGATTGCGGTTCTGGCGTTTGGTTCGGTTGGAGCCGTCTACGTCTACTCGTATCTGGTGTGGCTCAAATCGCAGCGAGCCGCTCGTTAAGGTTGCGGAAAACTAGCGTACGCAGTTCATAGTATGTTCCGGGGGACTTTTCCCAGGTAGTATTAGGGGGTGTGGGCAACCATGCCCCTTTTTATTAGAACGCGCGAACTGCCTCTCCGCTTTTTCCAAAACGGAGAGGGGGAGAAGATTTCCGCAGCTAGATAAGGAGAAATGACTGTGGCGGAGTTCATCTACCAGATGTATCAGGCTCGCAAGGCCCATGGCGACAAGGTGATCCTTGACGACGTGACCCTGAGCTTCTACCCCGGTGCCAAGATCGGCGTCGTGGGCCCCAACGGTATGGGCAAGTCGACCCTGCTCAAGATCATGGCCGGCATCGAGGAGGTCTCCAACGGCGATGCCAAGCTCACCCCCGGCTACACCGTGGGCATCCTGCAGCAGGAGCCGCCGCTCGACGACGACAAGACCGTCATCGAGAACGTGCGCATGGCATTTGGCGACATGATCGCCAAGGTCGATCGCTTCAACAAGATCGGCGAGGAGATGTGCGACCCGGATTGCGACATGGACGCCCTCATGGCCGAGATGGGAAAGCTCCAGGACGAGATCGACGCCGCCGACGGCTGGGATATCGATTCCAAGCTCGGCCAGGCCATGGACGCCCTGCAGCTGCCCGATTCTGACATGCCGGTCAACGTACTTTCCGGCGGCGAGCGCCGTCGCGTGGCCCTGTGCAAGCTGCTGCTCGAAGCTCCCGACTTGCTGCTGCTCGACGAGCCCACGAACCACCTGGACGCCGAGTCGATCCTGTGGCTCGAGCACTTCCTGCACAACTACCAGGGCGCGGTGCTTGCCGTCACGCACGATCGCTACTTCCTGGATAACGTTGCCGAGTGGATCTGCGAGGTCGACCGCGGTCACCTTTATCCCTACAAGGGCAACTACTCCACGTATCTGGAGACCAAGGCCGCCCGTATCGAGGCGCAGGGCAACCGCGACGCCAAGCTCGCCAAGCGCATGGAGGCCGAGCTCGAGTGGGTACGCAGCTCGCCCAAGGCTCGCCAGGCAAAGAACAAGGCCCGTCTGGCTCGCTACGAGGAGATGGAGGCCGAGGCCCGCGCAAGCCAGAAGCTCGACTGGACCGATATCCGCATTCCCGTCGGCCCGCGTCTGGGCAACAAGGTTCTCGAGGCCCATCATCTGCACAAGGAGTTCGATGGCCGCGTGCTCATCGATGACCTTTCGTTCACCCTGCCGCGTAACGGCATCGTGGGCGTCATCGGCCCCAACGGTGTGGGCAAGACCACGCTGTTCAAGACCATCGTGGGCCTGGAGCCGCTGACTTCGGGCGAGCTCGAGGTGGGCGAGACCGTCAAGATTTCTTACGTCGACCAGAACCGTTCCGGAATCGATCCCGATAAGAACCTGTGGGAGGTCGTCTCGGACGGCCTGGACCACATGATGGTCGGCGAGACCGAGGTTCCGAGCCGCGCTTATGTGGCGAGCTTTGGCTTTAAGGGCCAGGACCAGCAGAAGCGCGCTGGCGTGCTCTCCGGCGGCGAGCGCAACCGTCTGAACTTGGCGCTTACGCTCAAGCAGGGCGGCAACCTGCTGCTTCTCGACGAGCCCACGAACGACCTCGACGTCGAGACGCTGTCCTCGCTCGAAGCGGCGCTGCTCGAGTTCCCGGGCTGCTCGGTGGTCATTAGCCACGATCGTATGTTCCTGGACCGCGTCGCCACGCACATTCTGGCGTGGGAGGGCACCGACGAGAATCCGGGCAACTGGTATTGGTTCGAGGGCAACTTCGAGGCCTATCAGGCCAACCGTATCGAGCGCTTGGGCGAGGACGCAGCCCAACCGCATCGTATCCACCGCAAGCTGACGCGCGACTAGTCGAGCTCAGGTGGCCTAACGAAAAAGGGACGATAACCTTGAGGGTTATCGTCCCTTTTTGTTACTTGGTAGAAGGCTCTACTTTATCGATGGTCCAGGCGGCTCCGAGACCGCCGGTGGTGTTGCGGCGGATGCGCACGGTGACTTCGTGGCGCTCGCCGGCCTGCGTGTAACGCAGGGGGAAGCTTGCGCGGTTTCGCGCGACCTCGATGGTACCGCGCTCGCGGGCGATCCAGTAGTACTCGCCGACGATGCCGAGGGTGTCGGCGCCGTAGGGGAGATAGGTTGACAGCTGGTGCAGAAGCGGGCCGGGGCAGAAGATCTCGGTTGTGAAATCGACGGGGAAGTCCGTGGGGATGGCGGGCGCTGCAGGTGCGGGGGTTGGGGCTGCTGCGGGTGCCGAAGCCGGTGCCGGTCCGGGAATTTGGTCGCAAGCAGCGGTGGGCACGGACTCGATGACGGTCGCGGGCCCCGGCGTCGAGTCCGGCTTGGTCGTGGAATCTGCGGGCTCCACGGTGACGGGCGCGTCTGCAGCGGCAGTTTCAACCTCAGCCTGCGTCGCGTTCTCGTTCTCGACGCTCGACTTTGCCTCGATGGGCGTGGAAGCCATGGTGGTGATGCCGGCGTTGACGTTCTCGGGGTCATAGACGACCGTGAGCGAGATGGCGGGCTGCGGCGTCTCGGGCTCCGGCACCGACTCGGTAACGCCTTGATCGGCGGGCTCGTCGGACTGATCGTCCTCGGCCTCGCTGTCAAAGACATCGCTGTTTTGGAACGCAGGCGTCTCGGGTTGGTCAGCGGCTTCTTCGGTTGTCGGCTTGGGAGCCTCGTTGAGCTCCGCAGTGGCGTCCAGCTCGGATATGACTTCGGAATCGGTCGTGGCGGCGATTTCGGTTCCTGCTGTTACCTCAATAGCGACTTCGATCTCTGTCTCGGGCTCGGGTTCCGGCGCGGCTTCAACCATGGCTTCGGGCTCGGGACGCTTAACGTGCTTGGGGCGCACGGCCTTGAGGTCCTTCTCACCGCGTTTCTTCTTTTTGTAGGACTGCTTGGCGCCTTTGGCAGCCTTGGGCTTGTCCTCGCCCTTGGCAAGGGCGGCATCCCAGGCATCGTTGGCGATGACGGTGGCATACAGGCGGCCGCCCTTAAAGACGGTCAGCTTAATGCAGTCGTTGAGCTCCTCGAGCAGCTCGCGCGTGGACTCGAAGCCCAGGTCATAAGCGGTCATGTCGCCGGCGGCGAGCGCCTCCTCGACCTGTGTCATAAACGTTTGCTTGCCGCACCCAATCGCGTCGCGCAGCAGGCGATACAGATAGATGTGGTTGCCCAGCGAAAGCGTGGGCCTAACTACTGTCTTGCTCATGGCAAATCTCCTCTTTACACATGTAAAGCATCTTACCATCGCATAGCGTTCGCCATGGCGGCGCCCAAGGCAAACGGGCGCGAACCGCTTTCGATTCGCGCCCGTTGTACAGGTCGGTTATCTATGAGAGGCAAATGTGCTTAGTTGCCCGATGCCGTGCCTTGGCTCGAGTTGTCAGATGCCGTGCCGGACGCGGTTCCGCTCGAGCTGTTCGAGCTGTTGGTGTTGCTGCTGTCTGCTGTGCCCGTTCCCGAAGCGGTGTCGCTCGTCTGGCCGCCCGTGCTCGGCTGCGAACCGTCAGTCGTTTGGCTTGAGTCGGTCGTGCCGGACGGCGCGCCACTGTTGGCCGTAGAGGAATCGGTGCCCTGCGATTGGCTTTGGGTGTTCGAGGACGAATCGGTAGAGGTAGAACTGTCTTGCGTGCCGTCCGCCTGTGCCTGCTGATCTTGCGACTGGGTGTTGCCATTTGCATCGCTCTCGGTCGTGCGCGACGAAAGGATTGGCTCGGGGCGCTCGCCCAGACCCTCACCGGCGGTGGTTATAAGGATGGCGCCGGTGCAGGCGATGACCGCGACGATGGCGATGGCGATCGAGAAGACGATGACCTTCTTTTGCGTCTGGCTGCGCTCTGCCGCGGCCTTGGCGCGCAGGCTGTTAGGGGCGACGCGCGTCGTGGTCGCGCGTCCCGCAACCCGGCGCATTTCCTGCGTGGTCGCGGCGCCACCTAGGTGCTCCTCGACATCGGGCTTAACGGGCTCGTAGGCGCCGGCAGGGTAGTCGACAGCGGCATGCGTGCCCTTGATTGCTTCGGCGCTGGCAGAGATAAAGTGGCGGTAGACCTGCGAGGACACAACGGTGATGACCGAGCTCACGGCGGCGCCAATTACTGAACCAGCGATACCAATCTTGGAGGCAAGCGCGACGCTCGTGGCGGCAGCTGCGGCGCCGGCGATGATCTGAGGAATGGAAATGTCATCGAACAGGCCCTTTTTGGGCGCGATGGCCATGGTCTGTCCGATGGAATGGTTCTCGTGCACGCCGTTGTTGAGCGATGCCGGCGTCATGACGCGCGTGCGCGGCGCGTCGGTGTACTTGGTTGTCATACGGGGTCCTCCCGGTGTAAATCTGCTTCGTTTCGTGTAGCCATCAGGGTACCCACCAGATGTGAATCGCACGTGACATTTAATAGATACCATCAACTCATCAATTGCTCACCAAGTTGGTGGGATGCGGTTACACCCGGCGGTTGAACTACAATAGGACTTGCTAATTGTTGTGAATGGCGTCTACGCACGGGAGCATTCTTATGAATCTTCACCTTTCTCAGTCTGATGGCTTTTTGCGTGTGGCGGCGGCCTCGCCGCGGATTCGCGTGGCCGATGTCGAGGGCAATGCCGAGGTTGCGCTGGCGGCTGTTCGCGAGGCTACCGAGTGCGGCGTTCGCGCGCTGGTGCTGCCCGAGCTTAACTTGTGCGGCTATACCGCGGCCGATCTGTTCCATAACCGCACGCTGCTGCATGCCTGCGAGGCAGCGCTGGTGCACATCCTCGATGAAACCCGTGAGCTGCCGATCGTCTTTACCGTTGGCTTGCCCGTTGCGGTGGCTGAAAACATCTACAACTGTGCCGCCGTGTGCTGTGCGGGCGAGCTTTTGGGCCTCACGGCCAAGAAGTATCTGCCCAACTATGGCGAGTTCTACGAGCGCCGCTGGTTTGCTCCGGCGCCCGCAGATCCCGTGTGGGTCGAGTTTGCCGGTCAGGGTCCGGTTCCGCTGGGTTCGGGACTTGTCTACCGCTGCTGTGATGAGGGTGCCGAGGATATGGTGCTGGGCGTTGAGGTCTGCGAGGACCTGTGGGTGCCGGCGCCCCCTTCGACCGAGATGGCGCTTGCCGGTGCGACGGTGATCCTCAATCCGTCGGCTTCGGACGAGATTATCGGTAAGGCGGATTACCGCCGCAGCCTCATTTCCAACCAGAGCGCGCGCCTGTACTGCGCCTATGCCTACGCGGACGCGAGCGAGGGCGAGTCCACGACCGACATGGTCTTTGCGGGCGAGAACCTCGTCTACGAAAACGGCTCCAAGCTCGCCGCGACCAAACTGCTTACCTGCGATATGGCCATCGCCGACGTTGACCTTGACCGCCTGGTTGCCGAGCGCCGTCGCTCGACGACGTGGACGCGCGCGGACGATGCGCCGGAGGCCACGACCATTGAGTTTTCGTTTGAGGGCGTGCTGGCCGAAGAACCTGTCTTGCGCGATGCCTGCGATATCGACCGCGTTTTCCCGCGCGCGCCCTTTGTGCCGGCCGACCACGGCGACCTGGCCGAGCGCTGCGAGACCATCCTCGACCTGCAGACTGCGGGCCTCAAGACCCGCCTCGCCCATACGGGTACCAAGGCTGCGGTCATCGGCCTTTCGGGCGGCTTGGACTCCACGCTGGCACTGCTTGTGACCGTGCGTGCCTTCGATGCGCTGGGGCTGCCGCGCACGGGTATCACGGCGGTCTCCATGCCAGGTTTTGGCACGACGCACCGCACTAAGTCCAATGCCGAGTCGCTCGCTCGTGACTTGGGTGTGAGCTTCCGCGAGGTTTCGATCCATGCGGCTGTGGAGCAGCACTTCAAGGACATTGAGCACGATCCGGCCGTCCAAGACGTGACCTACGAGAACAGCCAGGCCCGCGAGCGTACGCAGATCCTGATGGATCTGGCCAACCAGGCTGGCGGTTTTGTCATTGGCACGGGCGACCTGTCGGAGCTGGCGCTCGGCTGGGCTACCTATAACGGCGACCACATGAGCATGTACGCCGTCAACGCGAGCGTGCCCAAGACGCTTGTGCGCCATCTGGTGCGCTATGCCGCCGATGTCTTTGGCGGGCGTATTGCCGAGGTCTTGCTCGATATCCTCGATACGCCGGTGTCCCCCGAGCTTCTGCCGCCCACGGGCGACGGCGAGATTGCGCAGAAGACCGAGGATTTGGTGGGCCCGTACGAGCTGCATGACTACTTCCTCTACTACCTGCTGCGTTTTGGCTTTGAGCCGGGCAAGATCTACCGCATGGCGCTCAAGAGCTTCGAGGGCGTCTACGACGCTAAGACCGTCCACACGTGGCTACGTACGTTCTACCGTCGCTTCTTTGCCCAGCAGTTTAAGCGCAGCTGCCTGCCCGATGGTCCCAAGGTGGGCTCGGTGACGCTCAGCCCGCGCGGCGATTGGCGTATGCCGAGTGACGCTAGCTCGCGTCTGTGGCTTGCGCAGATCGACGCGCTCAATCCAGTTGACTAAGGTTGGCTAAATTGAACCAATACGGGGGTTGCAAGCGTTACACTTTTGCAATCTGATGGCCCGTATCGCGCGGCGCTCTTGTCGGAGCGCCGCGTTTTTTATATCGAAAGGTGGCACCATGCAGGCATCTCAGCGTCTCGACCGCTTTGGCGCGGAGGTCTTCGCCTCGCTCAACAACAAGCTTCTCGCGCTGAAGGCTCAGGGCAAGACCATTTACAACATGAGCGTGGGCACGCCCGACTTTAAGCCGTACGACCACGTGGTCGAGGCGCTCACGCAGGCAGCCCAAGATCCCGAGATGTGGAAGTATGCCCTGCGCGACCTGCCCGAACTCAAGCAAGCCGTGTGCGATTACTATGAGCGTCGCTTTGGCGTTTCGGGCATTACGCCGTCTATGGTGCAGTCGTGCAACGGCACGCAGGAGGGCGTGGGCCATTTGGGCCTGGCCCTGCTCGATCCGGGTGACACCATTCTGGTTCCCGATCCGTGCTACCCGGTCTTTGAGGCGGGTGCCAAGATCGCCGATGCCAAGCTCGAATACTATCCGCTGGTTGCCGAGCATAATTACCTGCCCTATGTGGCGGGTATCGATCCCGAGGTGGCCGATCGTGCCAAGTATATGATCGTGTCGCTGCCCGCGAACCCGGTCGGCTCGGTGGGCACGCCCGAGATCTACGAGGAGATCATCACTTTCGCCCGCGAGCACGACCTGCTCATCGTTCACGACAACGCATACTCCGACATCGTGTTCGACGGCGAGCCGGGCGGCAGCTTCTTGCAGTATCCCGGCGCGCTCGAGGTGGGCGTTGAGTTCTTCTCGCTCTCCAAGTCGTTTAACGTCACCGGTGCGCGTATCGGCTTTTTGGTCGGTCGCGAGGATGTGGTCTCGGCCTTCGCCAAGCTGCGCAGCCAGATTGACTTTGGCATGTTCTTCCCGATCCAGAAGGCCGCCATCGCGTGCCTTAATGGCCCGCGCGATGAGGTCGAGGCGCAGCGTCTGAAGTACCAGGAGCGCCGCGATGCCCTGTGCGATGGTCTTGAGGGTCTGGGCTGGGAGCGTCCCAACGCGCATGGCTCTATGTTTGTGTGGGCCAAGCTTCCCGGTGGTCGCACCGATTCCATGGCGTTTTGCGAGGAGCTCATGGAGAAGGCCGGCGTTGTGGTGACGCCGGGCACGAGTTTTGGTCCTTCGGGCGAGGGACACGTGCGCATGGCGCTGGTCCTACCGCCCGATCAGATCGCTTTGGCTGTCGAGGCCATTCGCGAGGCGGGCCTGTATTAGAAACCTATTTCGACTCGTCAATAGCTCGAAACCGATTTCGCGCAGTTATTTTACGAATACTGCAAACAATTTCGGTAAACGGTCGATTTTTGGCTGCGAATAGGGGCATAATCAAAGTCCCGATTGGATGTATTGGGATTACGACAAGCCGCTCGGGTCGTTCCCGGGCGGCTTGTTTGTGGAGAGAGATGGGAGTTTCTAATGGTTAACGAGAAGAAGGTCGCTATTGTCGGCTGCGGTTTCGTCGGTTCGTCTTCGGCGTTCGCACTGATGCAGAGTGGTCTGTTCTCCGAGATGGTCCTCATCGACGTGGACAAGAACCGTGCCGAGGGTGAGGCCCTGGATATCGCGCACGGCATGACGTTTGCCGAGCCGATGAAGATCTACGCCGGCGATTATTCCGATGTCGCCGACGCCGCCATGATCGTCGTCACTGCTGGCGCTGCCCAGAAGCCCGGTGAGACCCGCCTGGACCTGGTCAACAAGAACGTCAGCATCTTCAAGTCCATTATTCCCGAGATTAAGAAGTCCGGCTTCGACGGCATTCTGCTAATCGTCTCCAACCCGGTTGATGTTCTGACCTATGCTGCCATCAAGATGTCTGGCCTGCCCGAGGGCCATGTCATCGGCTCCGGCACCGTGCTCGACACCGGCCGCCTGCAGCAGATGCTTGGTGCCCACGTCGAGGTTGACCCGCGCGATGTCCAGGCCTATGTCATGGGCGAGCACGGCGACTCCGAGTTTGTCGCTTGGTCCAGCGCTCAGGTTGCCGGCGTTCCGCTGAACACCTTCTGTGAGCTTCACGGCCACTTGGAGCATGAGGCTGCCGAGAAGCGCATCGCCGAGGACGTCAAGAACTCCGCCTACACCATCATCGAGAAGAAGCACGCCACCTACTATGGTGTCGCCATGGCCGTCAAGCGCATCTGCACCGCCGTTATGCGCGATGAGCAGACCGTTCTGCCTGTCTCCTCGCTCATGGTGGGCGAGTATGGCCTGTCCGATCTTGCCATCTCCATGCCGACCGTCGTTGGCCGCGACGGCGTTGTCTGCCGCGTCCCCGTGCCGCTGAACGATGACGAGCAGCATGAGCTCACCGCCTCCGCAAAGGCCCTCAAGGACATCATCGACAGCGTCGACTTCTCCTGCTAAATTCGGCTCGTTTGAGCAGCAGGCTGCAATGAAGGCGCCCGGGTCCATGTGATCCGGGCGCCTTTTTGGTGCATTGGGGACAGGTTTGTTTGCATCAATCTTCGATGCGCCTGGGGCGGGCTCGACAGCTATACTGGTTCGTGCTCAATTCGATCTAGAACGGAATGTCGTATATGAAAATCAATCACGCGATTCTGCATATCCTGGACTTTGACTCTGCCGTCAACGTTATGAGCCAGCGCGAGTTGGATATCGAGAGCCGTACCGTGCGCAATTTCGTAACCACGCATCTGCGCCGCGCACGAACCTCGGCCGACAATAAACGCGCCACGTTTGCCGAGAACTCTGCGTTTGGCGGCGAGCTCAAGGGCTATTTCTTTGGCGAGCGCGAGTTTGTGGACCTGTCGCAGCAGATTGCGGAGTTTATCTCCTCCGAGCTCACCAAAGCCGAGAAAGCCGAGTCCACCGACGTGCTGGTGGCCGATTTTGACGACGATGAGGATGCCCGCTGGTTTGCCGTGATGCTGCTGGGCTCTAAACAGGCTTTTATGCACGAAGTGGGCCGCGAGGAGGGGGAGGTGCGCAACGACATCGCGCGCCATTACGCCATTTTGCCAAATCCCTCGCAGAAGGTGCCGAGCTATGCCATCGTGCGCGCGAGCACCATGGAGATTGGCTATGTGGACAAGAAACGCAAGATTGCCGGTGAGGACCGTATGCTTATCCCCGATGGCCTGCTGCAGTGCGACACGGGCGTGTCGGGCAAGGAAGTCATCGATACCGTGACGCGTGTGGTCGAGGAAGTCGCCGAGGAGCACGGCGCCAACACGGCCGTGGCGCTCGCCAAGGTTAAGGCTGCCGTTGCCGAGAAAGTCGAGGATGACGAGGAGCTGCCGCCTTGGGATATCGTCGATGAGGTCTTTGAGGACGAACCGGTTATCAAGGAGAGCGTGCGCGCGGCACTGACTGAGGAGAAGGTGCCTGAGCTTGTGCCCGTGGAGCGCAAGCAGGTCGAACGCGCGGCGGTGCGCAATCATAAGATCCGTACCGACACGGGTATCGAGATCAGCTTCCCGGCCGAGATGGGTTCGAACTCCGAGTACATCGAGTTTGTCAACGAGCCCAACGGCCTCATCTCCATCGAGCTCAAGAATATCGGCAGCATCGAGAATCGATAGGGCTTTTTTCTTTCGAATAAAAGTCTGGATTATATTTTGAAGTATACTTTGAAATGTAATCCAGATTATTTTTTGGAGGTCAAAATGTCCCCACTTGTTCTGGAAAAACCGGTGTTTACAAAAGACCAGGTTGTTTCGGCTACCGAAGCAAGCAAGTCTTTATCTGCCATTCGTAAACGCGCAAAACGCGCACCACAGTTCATTGCCGATCATAACGATATCGATACCGTGATTATCGACTATGCCGCCTATGAGGAAATGTACGGTGCGCTGCAGTATCTGCACGAACTTGAGATAAATCGCATCGCTGCGGATCGAGTCAAGCATGGTCCGCATGAATTTGTTCCGTTTGAGGACGCCCTAACTACCGAGGAGCTCGCGGAGTTTGAATCGATGGATCCGGACGCGATCCCCAATGAGGATCTTTTCGAATGAGTGGGCATTTTGTCGTCGGCTTTTTGAATCGAGACGTCGAGAAGGAATATCAAAAATTAGATGGATCTCAGCGAAGACTCGTCCGTATTGCAGTCGCGAAATTAAAGACGCGCGCTGATGAAATTGGAACGCCGCTTCACGGCGAGCTCGCCGGCTGTAAAAAGATTAAATGGCGGAATGCAGGACTCCGAATGGTTTTTCGAATCCGGGAGGACGGAACGGTTGAGATTGCCGAGATCGTGGCAATAGGGCGGCGCGACCGTTCCGAGGTCTATAAGACGGCCGCAGGGCGCCTGTCAAAGCGACCCGCCATGGTTGAATACGACGGAACCCTGAGATGATGAAGGCCGAAGCCCCGATGGTGCTTCGGCCTTTTTTGTTTTCGGCTTGGTTGCTGACATTGCGCCGGAGGTTGAGCATACGTCAGACACTATGACCCAATCCAGGGGCACGGAAACGACAGGAGCCCCCGCTCGTGACCGCGGGTCGGGGCTGCGACAATGTTGTTGAAGTGCCAGAGGCGCAGCCGCGCCGCAACGAGGTTGGGAGGCTCCCGTGCCTAGATATTCTACCGCCTTCGGAATGGACGTACACCTCAGGTCCACCACCGTCTGCGCGCTCGACGCGGAGACGGGCGAGGCCGTGACGAGGAGGTTCCGCGGCAACCCCTGGGGCGAGGTCGCAGAGTGGATGTCGGGCTTCCCGGGCCCGTCGCTCGCCGCCTACGAGAGCGGATACCTCGGCTTCGCGCCGCAGAGGGAGCTGTCGGCCCTCGGCGTCGACTGCGTCGTCGCGGCCGTCTCCAAGGTCCCGAGGTCGGCGGCAGACCTCTCGTCCAAGAACGACCGCAACGACGCGGCCAGGATGGCCAAGGCGATACTGTCGCACGACGTCACCCCGGTATGGGTGCCGTCCCCCGAGATCGAGGGGCTCAGGGACCTCGCCGCCGCCCACGACGCCGCGACCGCCAGGCTCGCGGCGGCGAAGCAGCGGCTCCTGGCGTTCCTGGCCCGCCGCGGCTACGCCTACGGCGGCACGACGCCGGCCGGAAACCCCCGGAGGTACTGGACGTACGGCTTCCTCAGGTGGCTCGACAAGGTCCGGCCCGCCGACGACGGCGGCATCCGGGCGCTTGCGGCGCTGAGGAGCGAGGTCGAGGCGGCCGCCGAGACGCGCGACGACCTCCTCGCCGAGTACAGGGCCGCCGTCGCGGCGGGCCCCCTCGGCGGAGGTCGAGGCGCTCCAGTCGATCAAGGGGTGCGGGTTCGCGCTCGCCGCCGCCTTCGCGTCCGAGGTCGGCGACTTCTCGAGGTTCCGCTCCGGCAGGCAGGTGACGTCCTACTTCGGCCTCGCCCCGAGTCAGAGGTCGAGGGGACTCCGTGCGCTCGGAGGCATCAGCGGGGCCGGCAACGCCCTCGTCAGGAGGCTGGCCGTCGAGGGGTCCTGGAGCTACGTCCAGGCGAGCCACCAACCGAAGCTGATGCCCAAGGGCAGCGGCGTCCCGCTCGAGGTGAGGATGCACGGGAGGAAGGGGTCCGAGCGCCTGCTCCGGCGGCGCGAGGAGATGCTCGCCAGGGGCATGCCCCAGGCGAAGGCGAACGCCGCCACCGCCGCCGAGCTCGTGAGGTGGCTGTGGGCCCTCGGCGCGATGTGCCGGGAGGCAACCGAATAGACATAGCCCCCGTCCCGGCGAGCCGGGCAGCCTTCGGGGATACCCCCGCTTTCGCTGGGCGCGCGGCAGCGGCCGCATGCGCGTAGTCAGACTTGGGGAGCCCCGCCGAAGGAGAGGATTGCGGGCCGCCGGAGCGGTATCCGCGGATATGAGACTGAGCCGAAGGCGTCGACGACATGCCGGGGGCGGACCGGGACGGGTTCAACGGCAGGCCCCGCCGACCGATTGCAAGCGGTCGGCGGGGCCATTGTGGCTCTTGACAGCGGATTGGGTCATATGAGCGAAAACGCCCCTAGGC
>JBKWEB010000006.1:0-80777 GCA_046976245.1 Collinsella sp.
ATTGCGATCAATGCGATGAGGGACGCGCGTACGGCGACGTTCATGGGGCACCTCATAACGGGAATCGCCCCCATTCTGGCATACATCTTCAGAATGGGGGCTAAGGGGGATACCATTTCGGGGAACGGGTGCGTACCCACGCTTTTAACTCAGCATTTTGGCGAGCATGCCGATGCCGACGCCCACCAGTCCGCCGGCGATGGCGCCGATGATGATCTGCACCGCGTTGCGCGTGCCCTTGACCCAAGGGTTCATCTCGCGCTCACGGCGCCCCTCGAGCGTGTCGCGATCGACCTGCTCGCCGCGGCTAAACGCCAACACCTCGCGGTACGTGACGAGGTCGTGCTGCTTCTTCATGCGTTCCATATACACGAACGCCACGAGCATCACGACGAGCGCCACGGCGGCAAACGCCGCGGTGGGCGCGATGTGCATGCCCCAGCCCCATTCGAACTGGAACGCCGCCCACGCGCTCAGCACCAAAAACACGACCGCGCTCACGACCGTGATTGTGGAGAGGGCGTTGTACTTCTTGACCGCTTCGTTCATTACCTGTGCCATGGTTTCCACATCTCCTTTGATGAGGGAGTCCACGGTCACCCCGAACACGTTGGAAAGCAGCAGCAGGCTCTGGACATCCGGATACGTACGGCCGCACTCCCAGTTGCTGATGGTCTGGCGCGACACGTAGATGCGCTCCGCCAGATCGTCTTGGGACAGTCCGAGCTCCGTGCGATGCTCCTTGATGTGCGAGCCCAGCTCCATGCGTTTGCTCCCTAGAGGGTCGGGGTGACCCCTGTCGAGAGCCACCATGTCATTGACGCGAGCATCGTACCATCAAAGGTCTTTATATTTGACCCCCACGGGGCAAAATCGAGCTGTCAAAAGGCTTTATATACGACATCTAGCTGGGAAAAGAACGGTCCCCAAAGGCGGATGCCTCCGGGGACCGGTTGGTGCGTATAGAGGGGGCGAGCTTGCTTTGGGTTGGTGTTGGCCCCGCCGCTCGGCTCGACTTTGGAGCGGCGGGGCTCAGCTCTGCCTCGGCGCTGGCGAGGCAGAGCGCGGCTTTGCCCCGACGTCGGCAGCGGCCGAGCCCTGTCTTCCCGGCTTAGCCCTCTTCGCCTTTGGGCGTGCCCTTGAACGAGGGCTCTTTCTTCGGCAGCCTTCCCGCGCGTTTGAGGGCGTCTCGCAAGATCCATTCCACCTGACCGTTGGCGCTGCGCATCTCATCGTCCGCCCAGCGTTGGACGGCCTCCCAGATAGCGGGGTCTATACGGAGTGGATACTGCTTGCGTGCCATGACGTGCCTTCTTGTCGAATGTGCAATTCTGCACCCGTCCCAAATTACTCATTGGTGTTGGGGTTAGTACAGCGAGCCTGCGTTGAGCACCGGGTGCGCCTCGGATTCACCGCAGAGCACCACCATGAGGTTGCTGGCCATCTGCGCCTTGCGCTCGTCGTCCAGCTCGATGGTGCCGCCGGCGGCCATCTCCTTCACGGCCATGTCGACCATGGAAACCGCGCCCTCGACGATCTTCTTGCGCGCGGCGATGACGGCCTCGGCCTGCTGGCGGCGCAGCATCGCCTGGGCGATCTCGGGGGAGTAGGCAAGATGGGTGAGGCGGGCGTCGTCGACATCCACGTCGGCGGGTGCCAGGCGCATCGCGAGCTCGCGGCGCAGGGCTTCGGAGACCTCTTCCACATTGGCGCGCAGCGTGATGGCGCCGGCGGCATCGGACTCGTCCTCAAGATGGTCGTAGGCGTACACGCTCGCCACGTGGCGCAGCGCCGTCTCGGCCTGCATGGCGACATAGCTCTGGTAGTCGTCGACGTCGAAGAGCGCCTTGGCGGTATCGGCGACGTGCCACACCACGACGGTTGCGATCTCGATGGGGTTGCCCATTTTGTCGTTGACCTTCAGGCGCTCGCCATTCAGGGTGCGCACGCGGGTGGAGATGGTGGTGGGGTTGCCCTTGGCGGCCTTCTGCGCCGCGGCCTTGGCGGCCTTGGAATCGCTCATCTCGAGCTCGATCATCTCGCCGATCCCGGCCGATCCGCCCATGCTCTTGCTAAAGAACGGGTTGGCCCAGAAGAAGCCCTCGTCGCGGACGGTGCCCACGTACTTGCCGAACAGGATGCACACGCGCGCCTGGCCGGGCTGCAGCGAGAAGAATCCGTTGAGTGGGATGAACCACAGGCAAAACGCGAGGATGCTGAGGCCGAGCCCCCATCCGTAGACTGCGGGCGCGTCGACGCCGTCGGGCGTGCTCGCGAGCCCGATGGTGCTCCAGATAAAGAGGCCGATGATGGCGATGAGCGCCACCGCCACGGCGACGAGCATGCCGTAGCCCGACTTGGCCTTGAGTTGCTTTTCCACGCTCATTGTGAGTTCCTTTCTCGACTGCGCCGGCGTTTGCGTGACGTCCCCGGCGCCGCGCTCCAGATTGCGATGGGGAGGAGGCGAGTCCCCGAGCAGTCCGTGCGGCTGCTGATTGCATTATGATATCACATTGAGACCAAGTCAAGGAGAATCGGATGCCGTCTCTCATGGCATAAGTGGTTCGGGGCGCCCGGCATCTACGCTCCGTAGAGGTCTTCCTGTTGCATCTTGGCTCGCAAGTCCCTATAATAGCCCCACTCACGGCTGAAGGTTTACCTCGAGATTTGGAAAGGGGAGCTGCACCATGCTTGCTTCCATGAGGATTTGGCTCTAGCCACGGTCGCGTGAGCGACCGGTACTTCGCTGCATACCACCGATCGCATCAAAGGATTATTCCATGACACAACCGAATCCCTGCGCTTCTTGGAAGCGCTCGCTCGCCATCGTCTGGATCGGCGAGTTCTTCTCCGTGCTCACGAGCTCCATTCTGCAGATGGGTCTCATCTGGCACGTCACCCTCACCACCGGCTCCGCGAGCGCCCTGTCGTTCGTGAGCCTAGCGGCCTTCTTGCCCATGGCGCTCCTCGGCGCCTTCGCGGGCACCATCGTGGACCGCACGTCCATCAAGCGTCTCATGATCGGCGCCGATCTCTTCATCGCGGCCGTGAGCCTCACGCTTGTCTTCGGCTCGCTTCGGGGCGACCTCTCTGTCGCCGTTGTGGCGGCGGTGCTGTTCGTCCGTGCGCTGGGCAGCACGCTCCATACGCCCGCCTTCAACGCGCTCACACCGCTCATCGCCCCGCCCGAGGTGCTCGGCAAGCTGGCGGGCATGCTGCAGTTCATGCAGTCGGGTAGCTATATCATCGGCAACGCCATCGCCGCGGTGGTCTACCCGGCGTTTGGTCTGACCTTCATGATCGCGCTCGATGTCGCCGGCGCGGTGCTCGCGAGCATCGCGGTGGCGACCTCCGGCATCAAGACGCCGGCGCCCGAGCGCCATACGCCCGAGGAGAACGCCGAGGCGTCGCACCGCGCGGTGCGGGCCTTCCTATTGGAGACGGCCAACGGGTACCGCGAGCTCAAACGCCATCACGGTCTGTTCGCCATGCTCTGGATAGGCTTCGCCTTCTCGGTCCTGTTCTCGCCCATATCGCGCTGTTCCCGCTCATGGTGTTCGACCATTTTGGGGGCACCACTACGCAGTCGGCTATCGCGGAGATCGCGTTCTCGGTCGGCATGATCGCGGCGAGCGGCTGGATCGGGGCGACGGGTGGCCTTAAGAACCGCGCGCTTTCGTGCACGCTGGCCATCGGCCTCTTCGGAGCGGGCACGCTCGCGGGCGGCCTCGTGCCCCCTTCCGCGCTCGTTGTGTTTCTGGGGCTTACGTTCGCGATGGGGGTCTCGAGTCCGCTGTACAGCGCGCCGCAGATGGCGCTCATGCAGGAGCGCGTCGATCCCGAGTGCATGGGCCGCGTCTTCGGTCTGTACGGAGCGGTCTGCAGCTGGGCTATGCCCGTGGGGCTCGTCGCATCGACCTTGTTCGCGGACGCCATCGGCGTAAGCGCGTGCTTCGTGCTCATCGGTGCTGCAATGGTGATCCTAGCAGGCATCACCTGGGCGATCCCGAGCATCCGCAAGATTGGGTAGCGCTCTGGCGGAGTGCGTTTCGTTTCGGACGGCTCGTAGGGTCGCTGCGACGTGAAGGGTGGTCGACGGTGCGCCTGCGAGGGCGCCGTCGACCACCCTTTTGTTTAATTCGTCTGGCCCGGCGCCGATCATCATCTGTTCGCCGGGCGATTGCGATGCCGCCGCTTGCCGATACGCGGCTCCTTACGTTGTGCGCATCCCATCGTTCTGGCAGCGTTTCCTGCAGTTAATCTCCAGAGCCCGAGGCGGTGGCCCCTATGAGTAATCTGCTCGAATCCATTCTGCGCGTCGGTATGACCGTGTTCATCGTCGGCCCGCTCACTGCATGGGTCGCCCGCCGCGGCGCGCGCGAGCGCAGCGAGGCAACGGACAGCCTCGATTGCTTCACGGTGCGCATGCCCGCAGCCATCCGCACGATCATCGCCTGCTACGCCGTCGCGTTCGAACTGCTCATGCTGGGTGTCTACGTCTGGCAGGGCGTCTCGCTGGGCGAGTGGGACCACGAACTTGTGTGGTTCGGTCATGCCATGGCGCTCGCGGGTATGGCTATCTGGGCCTTGCTGAGCATCCCGCGTATCGACGTGGACGGTGGGCGCATTCTCTCGCGTAACGCCTTCGGCATCCGCAAGGAGACGACGTTTGGCAACATCACCCGTGCAACGCTTCACGCGCAGATGATGAGGATCGACCTGTTCGAGGGCGACCGGAAGTTCTGCTCGATAAGCCTCGAGGGGGTGTGCTCGCTCAACCTCCTCGCCCGTCTGGAGGAAGAGGGCATCGAAGTCTCGGACGCCGTCGACGGTCCCATGACCAAGGCGGGCCTGTGTTGGTCTGCCATCAAGCCGTTGACGATTGTTTTCAACGGCATGGCCCTCGTCTTCTCGCTCGTCCTCGCCTTCATGGCGGTCTTCACCGACGAGGGTGCGCGCCTGCTCGTGCTCATCCCGTTCCTGTTCCTGTTCATAGGGGGGTTCCTGCCCCTGCTCATGCTCGGCATGCCGGCCCGCAGCATCCTCGAGATCGGCAGGCAGGAGCGCGCGCTCGGTTTCTCCTTCTCCGAGGAGATGGCAAGCCGAGGTGCCACGGGTACTTCGCTTGTCGATGACGATTGGTTCATCGAGATCAGCAACGCCCGCGTCGTGGCGTTTCGCCGCGATTACCTCAAGAAGATCACGGCGTACGAGAACAGCGAGAGCGGCGACCGCTGCACGGTGACCACGAGGGGTGGTCGCAAAATCAAGGTGTATGCAAGCGGGCAGCACGCTCGAGGACCTGCGCACGTGGTTCAAACAGGGTGCCAAGGTCAGAAGCACACTCGACCGCGCGGGGGACGCACTCGAGGCGACCGTTTGATTGGGCTGCCTGCCAAGGATCCAAAACGGGAAGGGGCGCTGTCGGCGCCCCTTGTCATACCAGGCCCGCTGGCCAGCGAGAGGCCTGCAGGTCGACATGTCCGTTGGCGAGGAAGGCAACGCCTTCGTCCTCGAGCAGTGTGCGCTGCGCCTCGGGCCCACCGAAGGCGAACCCCTCCGCGAGGCGTCCGTCGGCGAATACGATGCGATGACAGGGGATGGTGCCGGGTTCCGGATTGACGTGCAGGGCGTATCCCACGTATCGGGCTCGACGGGGCTCACCAACGAGCTTGGCGATCTGACCATATGTGGCAACCATGCCGCAGGGCACCTGGCGTACCATGTCGTATACGCGGTTGAAGAATCCGTCGGTGTCCCGGTCTGCCATGCCGCCCTCACTTTCAATCGATATCGCCATTGTAGTCAAGAATGGCGCCCCACATGCGCGGGGCGCCATTCCAAAGAGGTGTTGCGCGAGGGGAGGGAAGGCGCAACGTTCGTGTCGAAGGTCTTTAATTCGCCTGTGCCTTCATTAAGTTAACTATAGCTAATTCTCTGAGACCCAAGTCGTAGACCGACGAGCACACAGCCTCTCCATAAGTTAATCAAGGGTTACAAATAGAAAGACACAGTGACATGTGGTCGTTGGGGTTCAAGGAATCGCTCGATGAGTTCGGAGAACGCACCCTCAGTCCCAGCCGTTTCAAGGACGACATCGCAATACGGCCGCACGTCGTCGGTGACGTTCGCCACGCCCACGCCGAGTCCGGCGGCCTGGATCATGGAGAGGTCGTTTGCGGAATCACCAACGGCGATGACCTCGGACATCGGAATTCCCAGCATATCGGCAAGGCGCGTGAGCCCCGTCCCTTTGTCAACGCCTGCGGGCATGAGTTCGAGGTAGCGCTTGGAGGAGAAGGTGATGTCAACGCCGAGTCGCTCGGCCATCGGCGCGAGCTTGCGGCCCAATTCCTGCAGCTCATCGAAGTCCCAGTCGACGTACAGGATCTTCACGATGCCACGGCCTTCAAGGAATGAGAGGTCGGGATGGTCAGATCCGCGAAAATGAGTGACCCCGGTGATCGATTCCAGATAGTCGCGCTCCCGTGTGGGTGCGTCATTCACGAACACGTGGCCGTCGGCGACGTTGACGTGCATGCAGAGTCCGAGTTCGAGCCCCTTTGCATAGATCGCGTTCGCGCATTCGTTGGAAAGGCCGCAGGTGGTGAGCGGGGTGGGGTCTCCCACGCGGTTGATGAATCCGCCGTTATAGGAGAGCACATAGCCGTCTTCGATCAGCTCGCGGGCCTCCCCCGAGAAGTTGTCCATGATAGAGGAATACCATCGCCCGCTCGAAGGGACGAACAGCACACCGAGCTCCCTCATGCGTTTGAGTGCTCGGAGATTGGACGCCGGGATGGCGTGGTCGGCATCGAGAAACGTCTCATCCATATCGCTGGCAACAAGTCGGTACATGCAATCCCCCATACAACGTAAAAAACGAGGCGGGCTTATTATCGCCCACCTCGTAAGACCTTGGCTATGTCGAAGGCGTGGACACGTGAAGATGGCCCATTCGCGTGTCGCGGCGCGTTTCCGCGAGCCGGATGGCTTAGTACACCATGCCCATGGCCTCGCGCACCTCGGCGAGCGTGGCCTCGGCGACCTCGTTAGCGCGGCGGTTGCCCTCGTGCAGGACGTCCTTGACGTAGTCCATATCCTGCACGAGCTCCTCGCGGCGCGCGCGGATGGGGGCGAAGTGCTCGTTCACGCTCTCGGTGACGTACTTCTTGAGCGCGCCTGCGCCGCCCATGCCGATCTCCTCGGCGATCTCGACCTCGGAGCGGCCGGTGCAGATGGCGGCGGTGGAGAGCAGGCCGGACACACCGGGACGGGCTTCGGGGTCGAACGTGATCATGCGCTCGCCGTCGGTCTGGCTCTTCTTGATGCGCTTTGCCGTCTCCTCAGCGGTCATCGAGATGTTGATGGCGTTGCCGTAGCTCTTGCTCATCTTGCGACCGTCAAGGCCGGGCAGTAGCGGGGTCTCGGACAGCAGTGCCTCGACCTCGGGAAATACCTTGCCGTAGCGGTTGTTAAAGCGGCGTGCGATGGTGCGGGTTAGCTCGATGTGCGGCAGCTGGTCACGACCGACGGGCACCACGTTGCCCTTGCAGAACAGAATGTCGCAGGCCTGATGTACCGGGTAGGTGAGCAGAAGGCCGGTGAGCTCGTGGCCCGAGGCCTCCATCTCGGCCTTTACCGTGGGGTTGCGCGCCAGCTCGGCCTCGGACACCAGCGACAGGAACGGCAGCATGAGCTGGTTGGCGGCGGGCACGGCGGAGTGCGCGTAGATCATGGTCTTGTCGGGGTCAATGCCGCAGGCAAGGTAGTCCATGACCATGTTGTACACGTTGTCCTGGATGTGCTCGGTCGTGTCGCGGTCAGTGATGACCTGGTAGTCGGCGATGAGCACGTTGGTCTTGGCGCCCATGTTCTGCAGCTCGACACGGCTCTTGAGCGTGCCGAAGTAGTGGCCGAGGTGCAGGCGGCCGGTGGGGCGGTCGCCGGTGAGCATGGTGTACTTCTCGGGGTGCTGCGGCAGGTCGGCGCGGATCTGGTTGCTGCGCTCGAGGCTGACCTCATAGCTGAGCTCGTTGGGCATGCTGTCTCCTTTTGGGTTGAGTGCCTGGCCGGCATTGTCGGTCTTGGTTGAAGATGAAGCTACCAGAGAAACGGCGTCTCTTGCCGGAATCAACGATGGTTTTCGCCGTGTCGTCCCGCAGGGTCGTTTCCCTTCTTGGGAAGGAGCCCCTCGATATGCTCGAGCCGCTCCTCATGGGCCGCGTGCGCCGCGCGCTCCTCGGCGGCGAAAGCGGGGTCTTCGGGCGTGACGGTCTCATCTCGCTGTCGACTCCGGTACCACCGCGACGGCGCTCCTGAGCCTGCTCGTCGACAAGCCGGTGACTATCTACACCACCAACGGCTATGCATGTCGGTTTACGGGCGAGCTTGCTGCTAAGGTGGTGGTAATTGGCGGCGACTTCAACCCCGTTACCTGCTCGCTCACCGGTCCTATGGTTGAGAGCGCGCTGCGCGAGCTGTACTTTGACCGGGCGTTTATAGGTGTCAATGCGGTGGACGAGGACCGCGGCATCATGACGCCAGGTTATCCCGAGGCTATCAAAAAACGTATCGTGATGCAGAATTCCCAAGCGAGTTGCGTACTCGCCGATAGCTCCAAGTTCCACGTGTTTTCAAATGTAAAGGTGTGCGACCTGGAGGGCTTTACTGTTATTTCCGACAGGCGCGACTCCAAAATCGGCGAACGCGTCAAAATGATCACGGCCTAGGACACTGGGGCATCGCATCTTGCCCTCAAGCCGTTGCCCACGTAACGAAGCGTGGGGCAAACGTGCGCCCCATTCCTGATTTGGGGACTAGCTTAGTTCGTCGGCTATTTGGTGCTCGTAGAAGGCTTCTACTACGGCGTTAAAGTCGCGGGCGAAGTCTTCCATGGTTCCGCGCCAGGTGGCTCGGCTGGGCTTGCCCTGGCCCACAAAGGCGGTTTGGATGCCGCAATCGGGGGACGGGAAGTCGCGTTTGGGGTCGTTGCCCACCATAAGGACCTCGTGTGGCTCGAGCCCCATCACCTGAAGCTGCTCTAGATAGTAGGTGGCATCGGGCTTGCATCGGGTGGCGTTTCCCATGTGCGTCACGAGTTCAAAGGGGGCGTCGGCCAGGTCGCCCCAGCCCATGCGGCACTCGATGGCCCCCTGGGGAAAGCTGGGGTTGGTAAAGAGCGCACAACGCAGTCCAGCGTCCTGTACGGCCTGGAGCGCGGCGTGCGCGCCCGGCATAGCGTGGGCGTTAATGAGTTCGTCATTCTTGTACGGAAGAACTTCGCGGTCGTAGTAAGTAAACGCCTCGTAGATGAAGGGATCGGAGAGGCAGATGCCGCACCTGTGCTCGACCTCGGTGCGGTAAAACTCAAGATTGGTGCGGTTATCCGTGCCGCTGCGGCGATTGGCGTTGAGGTCGACCAGGATGGTGCCGAGGCGTGCTATCGTGCCACCGCGACTGCGGCGCCCGATATCCGCGAGCATCGAAGAGACATCCTTAAAATAGCGAAGGATGAACGCGTTAAGGTTGATGCTAAGAAGCGTTTCGTCCATATCGAAAACGACTGCTTTGAGCACGCGGGCACCTTTCTCGTAAATTTGATCTGGAGTCGTTGACTCCGGATACTTTACCCCAAAGCCAAATGCCTGGCTGGTTATCGTCAAGTTGTGGAGACGTGTGTTCATAAGATTACGAAAAAGTCTCCACACGAGTAAAAAATCGCAGTTCACGCTTGAAATCGAACTCATTTCCCCGTAACCTATACGAACGTGATTGCATAAGCGTCACATTAGTATCTGTCGGCTCCCGAGTGTTCCTAAACGTTGTGTGCTTGTCGCACCCTTCTGTAGGTCCTAGCAATCGGGGCCCCGTAGTTCGAAAGGGGTCCACCTTTGAGTGAGATTCAGAACTCGTCCATTTTCTCTCTTGACGATGTCAACGAGGAGGAGATGAACAACCTCATCGACGGTACGATTACCGACTTTGATGAGGGCGATCTCGTTAACGGCACTGTCGTTAAGATCGAGCATGACGAGGTGCTCGTTGACATCGGATTCAAGTCCGAGGGCGTTATCCCGGTCCGCGAGCTGTCCATCCGCAAGGACGCTAACCCTGCAGACATCGTTGCACTCGGTGATCCCATCGAGGCTCTGGTACTCCAGAAGGAGGACAAGGACGGTCGTCTGGTCCTGTCCAAGAAGCGTGCCGAGTACGAGCGTGCTTGGAACCGCATCGAGGAGAAGTTCAACTCCGGCGAGAACGTCGAGGGCGAGGTTATCGAGGTTGTCAAGGGCGGCCTGATCCTCGACATCGGCCTGCGTGGCTTCCTGCCCGCCTCCCTCGTCGACCTCCGTCGCGTCAAGGACCTCACCTCCTACATGGGCACCCGCATCGAGGCCCGCGTCATCGAGATGGACCGCAACCGCAACAACGTCGTCCTCTCCCGTCGCGTCGTGCTCGAGGAGTCCCGTAAGGCCGAGCGCTCCGAGATCCTGTCCAAGCTCAAGTCTGGCATGCGTCTCCAGGGCACCGTTTCCTCCATCGTCGACTTCGGCGCCTTCGTCGACCTCGGTGGTATCGACGGCCTCATCCACATTTCCGAGCTCTCCTGGAACCACGTCAACCATCCTTCCGAGGTTGTCAAGGTCGGCCAGGAGGTCGAGGTCGAGGTTCTCGACGTCGATCTCAACCGCGAGCGCATCTCCCTGGGTCTCAAGCAGACCACCGAGGATCCGTGGCGCGCACTGGTCAAGAAGTACCCCGTCGGCGCTATCGTCGAGGGCACTGTGACCAAGCTTGTCCCGTTCGGCGCTTTCGTCGATCTGGGCGAGGGCATCGAGGGCCTGGTGCACATCTCCGAGATGGCCAACAAGCACGTCGATCAGCCTTCTCAGGTCACCCACGTGGGCGACAAGGTTCAGGTCAAGGTCATGGAGATCGACCTCGACCGTCGTCGTATCTCCCTGTCCATGAAGTCCGCTGCTGAGACTCTGGGCGTCGAGATCGAGGTTACCCCGCTGCCTTCCGAGAAGAAGGACGAGGAGACCGACGCCGAGTAAATCGGTTTGACGATCACTTGTTTTAAGGGATCCGTCCGCAATGGACGGGTCCCTTTTTTGCATTTGCTGCTGAGGTGCGCGATGCTGCCCGGGCTGTCCACAGGCTATTGGGTTGTCAGTGCATGAAAAATGCCGACATCCCGCCTCGGGGAGGAGGCGGGAACACACCGAGTAGACGGAGGGGTGTGGAGCGCGGTCGCGTCTCGACTGACGACGTTGCCCATCGACAGGACCATTGTAGCGCATGGCGGTTCTTGGTTTATCGTGTCGAGCGTTTGCGTTGTGCCATTGCCTGCGGCAACGGTGTGTTACACTCTTGCACTGCTGAGTGGGCCAGACGGTCGCGCGATGTGCTGCTTGCAGCACGCGTGAGGAAAGTCCGGGCTCCAGAGGGCGGGATGCCGGCTAACGGCCGGGCGGAGTGATCCGACGGAAAGCGCCGCAGAAAAGAAGACTCCCACCTGCGCCGCAAGGCGTAAAGGGAAAAGCTGAAACGGTGGTGTAAGAGACCACCAGCGTCGTGGTAACACGGCGGCTTGGCAAGCCCCATCCGGAGCAAGCGCGAATAGGAACGCTATGGGCCGGCCCGGTCCGCGTTCGGGTAGCGTGCGTGGAACTGCACGGTAACGTGCAGACAAGATAAATGACCGTTCACGACAGAACCCGGCTTATCGGCCCACTCAGCACTTTGTTGACGCTGCGAACCCGTCAGCGCGGCAATCTGCCTTTCAAGCCTTCGGGCATGACCATAAGGTCAATGCCCTTGTCTTTCAAGGCACCTTGCTCGCGCTGACGGGTTCTCGCTGTTGGTGACGGTATCATTGGCGTTTCCGTTCTTGTTGGCGAGGTCAACGGTGCTGTCTTTGCCGTATTATTGAGGCTGTTTGTTGCTGCGCTTTATTTTGTTGAGGGGCTTTGTTGGACAGCTATTTTACTCTGCAATCGAATATTGAGGTTTCGGGCGAATTTGTGGACCGCAAGAGCCGGTTTATTGCCCAGCTGGTCCATATTGAGTCCGAGGATGAGGCGAATGCCTTTATCGAGACCGTTCGCAAACGTCATTACGACGCTCGACACAATGTTCCCGCGTGGATTTTGGTCGATGGACGCGAGCGTCAAAGCGATGACGGTGAGCCGAGCCGCACGAGCGGTATGCCGACGCTCGAGGTGTTACGCGGCGCGGGGCTCAAAAATGTTTGCTGCGTAGTGACGCGCTATTTTGGTGGCACGCTGTTGGGGCCTGGTGGCTTGGTACGCGCCTATACCGCGGCGACGCAAGCGGCGGTGGCCGCGGCTCGGGAGGCCGGGCAGATCGTCGAGATGACGAGCGTCGTGCCTGTTGACGTGCATGTGGCCTATCCGCAGTATGAGCAGGTGCTTCGCTTGGCGCAGGATTCGGGTGCCAAGGTTTCGGATACCGATTACGCGGATGCCGTGACACTTCACTTGGTGTTTAAGGCGGGGGAGCAGGAGTCTTTTTGCGCCAGGATGCGCGAGCTTATGGCGGGGCGCGAGGAGATCGAGGTCGGTGCTCCCGTATTTGCCGAGTTCTAACGGCGACGGCCGGCGTGCTTTTGGATGGATCCCAAGCGCGCCGGCCGTCGTTTTTCTGTGCTGCCGTTTACTCGGCGAGCTGCTTTAGTACATCACAGGCGATTTCGACGGCATCGTCGATGCAGCCGGGGCAGCTGCGAAGCGGACCCTTGTCCGATCCGATGCCCTTGAGCGTGCCGCAGACGGTCGTCGTGTTCTTCTCGCCAAAACGCTTGGCGATTTCGCGCGACAGTTTGTAGGTCTGGCCTTTGGTCTTGGGGTTTTCCATGCCGTCGCTCATCACAAAGCCCATGATGGCCACGGCGCCCGAGATGGCGCCGCAGGTTTCGGTCATGCCGCCCATGCCGGCGCCAAATCCCTCGGTGAGGGTAAAGGCGGTCTGGGGGTCGAGCCCGACGGCAGGTGCG
This sequence comes from Collinsella sp., assembly GCA_046976245.1. Classification (GTDB taxonomy): domain Bacteria; phylum Actinomycetota; class Coriobacteriia; order Coriobacteriales; family Coriobacteriaceae; genus Collinsella. The sequence goes on from JBKWEB010000006.1 coordinate 13,022, forward strand.
AGCGTGCAGGCGACGGCCTGGGCGCAGTTAAAGCCACGGGCGTGGTATTCGGCAGCCTGAGCCTGACAGGCGTTGATGTCGAGCTGGGCCGTATCGATTTGCTTCATCGTTGTCTCCTTGTTCACGGTGTACCCGCCTATGGTACCCGTGACGGGGCATGTAATCATCGAGAGCTTCATGTATGCCTCGTTTTTATCTATCGAACAAATGCCCAAGGCTTGAGATAAATACCCCTGATCAATTTGTCCCTTAACCTACCTTGGGGATGGGTTGTGAGGGGTGCGGGGTAGCGGTATCGTGAACCGGATAAAACGTAACCCAGGCAAGGGAGCTAGATATGAGCGAGCAGACCATCGGTACTACATGTGTTCAGGGCGGCTATCACCCGGGAGATGCCGAGCCGCGCCAGGTGCCCATTTACCAGTCCACCACGTGGAAATACGACACGTCGGAGCACATGGGCAAGCTGTTTGACCTGGAGGAGTCTGGTTACTTCTACAGCCGTCTGCAGAACCCCACGTGCGATCTGGTTGCCGCCAAGATCTGCGAGATGGAGGGCGGCACCGCTGCGATGCTCACGAGCTCGGGCATGGCTGCGAACTTCCTCGCGATCTTTAACGTGGCCGGTGCCGGCGATCACGTGGTCGCGAGCTCTGCCATCTATGGCGGTACCTACAACCTGCTCGCCCATACTATGGAGCGCATGGGTCTGACCTGCACGTTCGTTGCCCCCGACTGCACCGACGAGGAGCTCGAGGCAGCCTTTGAGCCCAATACCAAGCTCGTCTTTGGCGAGACGATCGCCAATCCCGCACTTGCCGTGCTCGATATTGAGCGCTTTGCCAAGGCCGCGCATGACCACGGCGTGCCGCTGATGGTCGATAACACCTTCCCGACGCCCGTGATGTGCCGCCCCTTTGAGTGGGGCGCCGACATCGTTACGCACTCCACCACCAAGTACATGGATGGACATGCTGCCTACCTGGGCGGCGTGATCGTCGACCACGGCCAGTTTGACTGGATGGCCCATGCGGACAAGTTCCCGGGTCTCACCACGCCCGACGAGAGCTACCACGGCGTGACCTATGCCGAGAAGTTCGGTCGTGAGGGCGCCTTCATTACCAAGGCAACCGCTCAGCTCATGCGCGACCTCGGCCCCATGCAGAACCCTCAGGCGGCCTTCTTCTTGAACAGCTCGCTCGAGAGCCTGCATGTGCGCATGCCGCGTCATTGCGAGAACGGCCTGGCCGTTGCCAAGTTCCTGCAGAGTCATCCCAAGGTACGCTTCGTGAGCTATCCGGGCCTGGAGGGCGATAAGTACTACGACATCGCTCAGAAATACATGCCCAACGGTACCTGCGGCGTTGTGAGCTTTGGCTTTAACGGTGGTCGCGCGGCGGCCGAGACCTTTATGAAGAGCCTCAAGCTCGCCCAGATCGCCACGCACGTGGCCGACGCCCGCACTTGCTGCCTGCATCCCGCTAATGCCACACATCGCCAGATGAACGATGAGGAGCTCATCGCCTGTGGCATCTCCGCCGACATGGTGCGCCTGTCGTGCGGCCTCGAGGACACGGCCGACTTGATTGCCGACCTTGAGCAGGCACTCGAGCAGTGCTAGGCTAGCTCCGTACAAGGCGCCGATGCTGGCAGAAAGCTTCGGTGACCTTTCGTTCCGATTCCGTAGGCGGGACCCCAATCGCGGCAGTTTGCAGGCGATTGGGGCCCCGTTTTTGCGTTGCGCCACTCGAAAGGATGGATATGGAGAAAACCGCAGAGCAGCTGCGCCGCGAGCACATTGCCCTAGAGGGCGACACCCATGGCAAGAACAAGTGGGCGATTCTGTTTACCGTGCTCATCATGACGTTTATGGTGTGTCTGGATTCGACCGTCGTGACCGTGGCGCTGCCCGTGATGCAAAAGGAGCTGGGCGTGGGCCTCGATCGCATTCAGCTGGTGAGTTCGGTGTACCTGCTTGCGACATGCGTGGCTATGTTGCCGTTTGGCCGTCTGGGCGACGTGCGCGGCAAGGTGAATGTGTTCCAGCTGGGCGTCATCGTCTTTTCGGTCGGTTCGCTGCTGTGCGGCCTTTCGGCCTCGCTCGAGGTTCTTATCCTGGCACGCATTGTTCAGGGCATCGGTTGCGCGGCGGCCATGGCTAACAACATGGGTATCATCACCGAGTCGTTTCCGGCGCGCGAACGAGGCCGTGCCATGGGTATTCTCGCGACCTTTGTGGCCCTCGGCATGATGTGTGGCCCCGTGCTCGGCGGCATGCTGGTGGCAAGCTTTCCCTGGGAGAGTATCTTCCTCATCAACCTGCCTATTGGCATAATCTCGTTTATCGTGGGGCTCTACACGCTGCCGCATGTTAAGCCGGAGGCCGGCGAGCGCCCCATGTCCTTGATTGAGGCTGCTCGTCGCTGCTTGGCAAATTCGGCCTTCACCATCAACCTTGCCTGCATGCTCATCGTGTTCGTTGGTATTGGCGCATCCGAGTTTATCCTGCCGTTCTATTTTCAGGACGCCCACGGCTTTGGTTCCGACATTTCCGGATTGCTCTTTTTGGCGCTGCCGATGGTGAATGCCTTTATCGGGCCGCTTTCGGGTACGGTTTCGGACCGCGTTGGCTGCGAGGGCCCCACGGCGGTCGGTCTGGGCTTGTACGTGTGCGGTCTCTTTGCGGTAAGCACGCTCGACGAGCACTCTTCTATCCCTGTGATCGTGTGTTGCGTCGCGTTTATGTCGTGCGGTACGTCGATTTTCCAGAGTCCCAATAACTCGCTGTATATGGGCTCGGCTCCGCGCGAGGCACTTGGCTTTGCAGGTAGCTTGGGCAGCTTGGCGCGCTATGCGGGCATGGCGCTGGGTATTACGGCAGGTTCGCATATCCTCTATGGGCAGATGAGCGTGGCGATGGGCGAGGCCGTGACCAGTATTGTTGCAGGCCGTCCGGATGTGTTCCTGTTCGGCTTTCGCTCGGTGTTCTACGTGCTTATGGCTGTGGCCGCTGTGGGCTTTGCGCTCGCCATGGTGCGTTTGGTGAAGATGCGCGCCCGGCATTAGCGTGTTGGGAGGCTGTCTGCCACGTATTCGCGCCGTCTCAAAAACTGGTTTGTGGTGCGATGCGGCTTGTGGGGCGGGCGGGGGTCGGTCCGTGGTAGACTATCGAACAACGTTTATTAATCGCGCGGTATCGTTGCCGCGAGAAGGGGTTGCGCCATGCAGGAGCTTGAGGATCGTATTCGCCATGACGGCATCGTAAAGGCCGGTAACGTCCTTAAGGTTGATGCCTTCCTCAACCACCAGTGCGACGTTGAGCTGTTCGACCACATGGGCGCCGAATGGGCCCGTCTGTTCGAGGGTGTCGAGATCAACAAGATCCTGACGATTGAGGCTTCGGGTATTGGCATGGCTTGCATCGCGGCTCAGCATTTTGGCGGCGTGCCGGTGGTCTTTGCCAAGAAGGCGCAGTCCATCAACCTCGACGGCGAGCAGTATGCCACGACCATCTACTCCTTTACCAAGCAGAAGGAGTACCCGGTCATTGTGGGTAAGCGCTTCCTGTCCGAGGGCGACAAGGTCCTGATTATCGACGACTTCCTGGCCAACGGCTGCGCGCTTGAGGGCCTTATTAAGATCTGCGAGGCTGCGGGCGCCGAAGTTGCCGGCATTGGCATCGCCGTTGAGAAGGGCTTCCAGGGCGGCGGCGATAAGCTCCGTAAGCGCGGCTTCCGCGTTGAGAGCCTGGCACGTATCGCCGATATGGACTGCGAGAACGGCGAGATCACCTTCGCCTAAGCGCGCAACACAAGCGATTGGTATGCGATGTGACAAAGGGACTGTCCCTTTGTCACATTTTTTGTATGAGGGGAGGTGTTGATATGGATGAGAATAAGATGGGATGGCGCGAGTATGCGCGCTATGCCGAGATGTCGGCCGAGGAGTTGGCGCGCGATTGCGAGGTGCAGGTGTTTCGCGCGACGGGTCCGGGCGGACAGGGCGTGAACACGACGGACTCGGCGGTACGCATGAAACATATCCCTTCGGGGATTGTCGTGATGGCGCGCGAGAGCCGCAGTCAGTTCCAAAACCGTAGCAGCTGCCTACGTAAGCTGCGCGCTGAGCTTGAGCGTCGCGGGCGTCCGCCGCGCCGCCGCGTCAAGACCAAAGTGCCACAGCGATCGCGCCAGCGCAGGCTCAACGACAAACACTTCAATGCGATTAAAAAGGCCAACCGTCGCAAGCTGGGCGGGGAGGAATGATCTTATCAATAAGTTGCGGTGAAATAGGGACTGTTTTGCGGCTTTAGATGCATAAACAGTCCCTATTTCACCGCAACTTAGGTGGGGTTAGCGGGTGGGATGCCAGACGTGGAGGACGCCGGCAAGGATGTCGACCTCGATGCGCGAGGCGACAACGGGCTCGCCGTCGGCCTGGATGGGATAGTCGGGTTTCTCAAAGGTGAGCTCAACATGGCGGCAGCGGCGCATGCGAACCGGTGGCAACTTGGTATGGTGGCCGTCCTTGGCCGAAAGAAACATAGGCAGGGCTACCGCGCGAGGGACGGGGCCGCAGGCGTAGCAGACGTCGAGCATGCCGTCGCAGGGATCGGCATCGGGGCAGATGCGATAGCCCGAGCCATAGGTAGGACCAAGCTGAATCGCCATGATGATCGCCCTCACGCGCTCGGCGGGCGCGCCGTCAAAGCTGACTGTCATGGGGTAGTTGCGATAGCGCAGGCCAAACTGCTCAAGCCCTGAGAGAGTGTAGAGCGGAGCGCCCGTCAAGCCGGTCTTTTTGCGCAGCTCGGTGGTGCCAAGGCCGATGGCGGCATCGATGCCGACCGAAAGCGTCTGGTCGTAGTACTCAACGGTAGCCTCGCCGCTGCCGCTCGCAGGGCTCCACGAGCGAATGCGCCCGATGTCCTGACGCTGCAGCTCGCAGGTGAGCAGCGCGCCAAAATCCTTGCCGGAGAAATCGTCGATGCCGAGCGTCTGGGCAAAATCGTTGCCGGAGCCCACGGGTAGGATGGCAAGAGCGGGACGGACCGCCTCATCCTGCGTCATAAGCCCGTTGACGACTTCGTGACTCACGCCGTCGCCGCCAAGGGCGATAACGGTGCGGTAGCCCGTTGTCTGGGCGGCGAGCTCCTTGGCGTGTCCCATTCGCTCGGTCAGCACCAGGTCAAACTGGGATGTGCGTGCGGTCATATCCAAAAAGCGCTGCAGGCGTTCGGCAACCTCACGCGCAGCGTCCGACTGGGCGGCAGGATTGGCGATGATGAGCGTGCGACCAAAATCAGTTGCGTGCATGGGGCGACTCCCGGCGTGTGGCATGACAGTGCGGTCGCGCTCGGGTCGAATTACCCCCGATTGTGGCTGCACGGTGATTACTACGTCTACTCTATCAGGTCGTTGTGGCGCTCGATAGCCTCTGCCACCGTGTGACCCTCGTCCACGATAAGCGAGCGGCACTTAGGGGACACAATGCGCTGGGCGGGATACACGCCACGGTGGCCGCCGGTTAGGTAGCTGATAAAGGCCACGATGACAAAGAAGCCCGCGGCCGTTCCATGGAACAGGTCGATAGCCATCATGCAGGTGGTGATGGGCACGTTGAGGCCGGCGCAGAAGACGCCGAGCATGCCGAGGGCCGCCATAAAGCTCGGGTCGAGTCCAGCGAGGCAACCGATCCAGCCACCGAGTGCCGCACCGATGCCAAACAGGGGCGTGACCTCGCCGCCTTGGAAGCCCGCGCCCAGGGTAAGCGCTGTGACGACCAACTTGATGACTGCGTCCGCCAGGGTGGTGTTGCCTGCAAATCCGGCGCCGGAAAGCCACGTGGAAAGGCCGGCGTAGTCCCAGGCGTCGAGTATCGCGTAGGCCGCGAGCACCACGAGCGCGCCCACGAGTGCGCGAGCAAGGTAGTTGGTGATAAAGCGACCGTACAGGCTTTTGACGGTTCGAACCGACCAGGCAAAGAGACGTGCCGTCAGGCCAAAGATAATGCCTCCGATAACGACGATGGCAACCGTTCTGGGCGTCATGTCGGGAACGCTGGCGATGACGTTGCTCTCGTACTGGGTGCCCATAGCGAGTGACGTAAAGTAGCCGGTAAACGAGGCGACCAGGCAGTAGATGCCCGCGGTGTAGTCGATCTTGCCGATAAAGCACATCTCCATGCCAAAGAAAGCTCCGGCAAGGGGCGAACCGAATACGGCGCCAAAGGCCGACGAGATGCCGGCGAGCATGAGGTCGTGGTGGTCATGCTTTTTGAGGTGGGCGAGGCTCGAGATGTTGCTGGCGATGGTGCCGCCAATCTGCACTGCGGCTCCCTCGCGACCGGCCGATCCGCCCGTTAGGTGCGTGAGCGTGGAGCAGACGAAGGTGAGGACGGCCATGCGCATATGGATGAGGCGTGTGCCCAGAGCGGAGTCGATGACCAGGTTGTTGCCACGCTTGGCGGCGAGACCGTGGTTTTTGTACACCCATGCGGTGGCCACGCCCACAACGGGAAGCAGTGCGTAAATCCACTCATGGTGCTCGCGATAGTCAGTCGCGATATTCAGCGAGGCTAAAAACGCCCAAGCGGCAACGCCCATGGCGAGCGAGACGATGACGACGAGCACGAGCAACTTGGCGCTCGCGAGCATGTTGCGGGCATTGCGGCGCGTGTCGGCAGCTAAGAGATGCTCGGAGCGGGTGATCTGATGCCTGCCTGCCATGATGACGTCGTTAAGGGAGAAAAAGCCGCCGTCGTCGAGCGGCTGGGAATGATCCTGCGCCTCGTTTGCGCTTTCGGGTTTGTCGGTAAAAGCCATACGTTCCTCTTTTTGGTTGCATCACGAGCATTATAAAACGCGGTAAACGCGACGAGCCGATGGGTTGGTTTCCATTCTGTTTCGCGGCTTGCGGCCGACAGGTGTATTTGCGGGTACAGGCCAAGTCGCGATCACGCGTCGGGGATTATACTTAGACAAGCATAAAGAATCGGCGCCCCCGTTGTGCGCCGTGGCATTACGAGGTGCATATGACAGAGAAGCTCATTCCGCTGGAGGACGCGCAGTCGATTGTTCTGTCGCACGTTGCTCCGACCGATCTCGTCGAGAGTCCCGTGTGGCAGGCCACCGGTCTTCCCTTGGCCGAGGACGCGGTGGCCGATATCGACATCTCGCCGTTTGCCAACAGCGCTATGGACGGATATGCCGTGCGCTCGGCGGACTTGGCGCAGACGTCTGGCGAGGCGCCGGTGACGCTCGACGTTATCGGACATGAGGCCGCGGGCCATGTCTTTGAGGGCACAATCGGCGCGGGCGAGACAGTCCGCATCATGACGGGCGCGCCGGTACCCGAAGGTGCCGATGCCGTGGTGAAGTACGAGATCGTCGACGTACTCGATGGCGACGGCAACGAGGGCTCGCACGTTCGCTTCTCGGCGCCTGCTAAAGTGGGGGAGAACGTTCGCTCTGCTGCCGAGGAGGCCCATGCCGGCGATGTTGTGATGCACGCCGGCGAGGTCGTGGCTCCGGCGGGCGCGGGTCTGCTGGCAAGTGCCGGATACGCGAGCGTGAAGGTGCACGCTGCCCCACGTGTGGGCATCATCTCGCTGGGCACGGAACTGGTCGCACCGAGTAAGGTGCCTGCGCGCGGTCAGATTCGCGATTCCAACTCCTCGGCGCTGATGGCCGAGGCGCTCGATGCCGGCGCCGAGCCCGTGTTCTACGGCATTGCGCCCGATGATGAGCAGGCGATTGCCGATCTGGTGCATCGCGCCGTGCAGGAGTGCGATTTTGTCATTACGAGCGGTGGCGCCTCGGCGGGCGACTACGATTTCGTGACGGCGCTCGTCCGGCGCGAGGGCGAGGTGCTGTTTGACCGCATCTCGATGCGTCCCGGCAAGGCCATCACGTTTGGCTTGCTCGGAGGTAAGCCCTACCTGGGGCTTTCAGGCAATCCGGCCGCGGCGTATGTGGGCTTTGAAATGCTCGCTCGTCCGGCGATCCGCAAGATGCGCGGCTTTGCCGAGGGTGCGCGTCCCGTGCAGCAGGCGATATTGACGCACTGCGTGAAGAAGCGCCAGGACCGACGCTTCTTCGATCGCGCCACGGTTTTGCGCGACCCCGAGACCGGTGAGCTGTTGGTGACCGAGGCCAAGACGCAGAATTCGGCGCTGCTCGGCACGATGCAGCGGTCCAACTGTCTGCTACGTATTGACGAAGGACCGTGCGAGCTCAAGGCGGGAGATGCCGTGGACGTTGTTCGCGTCGACCTGCCCGAGGGCGCCGTGTTGTAGGGGGAATGCTATGGAGCTGAAGATATCGATCGTGACGTGCTCGGACACACGCGATCTTTTGCAGGATGAGGCCGGAGCCGCGCTCGAGGAGCTTATCGAGGCGCAAGGCTGGACAGTCTCCTCACACGTGGTCGTACGCGACGACGTCAGCGAGATCGGTGATGCCATTGTGGAAGCTGCCGATGCGTGCCACGCCAATGTCGTGCTCACCTGCGGCGGCACGGGACTTTCGATGCGCGACGTGACGCCCGAGGCGACGCGTGCCGTCTGTGACCGCGATGTGCCGGGTATTGCAGAGGCAATCCGTGCGTACTCCATGACCAAGACGCGCCGCGCTATGCTCTCGCGCGCTATTTGCATGCAACGAGGTCATACGCTTGTCGTAAACTTTCCCGGTTCTACGAAGGCCGCCCGCGAAAGCTGGGAGGCCATAGCAGACCAGCTGGAGCATGCGGCTCAGATGACAGCGGGCGGCGGACATACCAACTAAGCGGTTTACCTGCGGCGGGGCGACCTGAACGGCTGCTCCGCCTTTGTTTTCCGCCGAAGCGACGCCGAGGTGCACGGCAACTCGAAACTATATTCTCTGGCGAGAATAATTTCTCACTATCATTATTTGCGCGTAAGTATAATCTAGTAACAGAATAAAGCCTGCGGCGGGGTGCCCGGGCATAGCGTTCGAAAGGGTTGAATATGTTCGATATGGTTTCACGCCGCGGTTTTGTCACGCTTTCTGCTGCCGCTGCCGCCGGCCTTGGCCTTGCCGGCTGCTCGGGCAACAAGACGTCCGAGCCCGCTGGCTCCGATGTCGGCTCCGCCAAGTCTTCCTCTAAGAAGAAGGCTGTCGAGCTGCAGGTCTTTGCCGCCAACTCGCTCGAGAAGGCTCTGCCCGAGGTTCAGGAGCTCTACACCGACCAGACCGGCACCACGTTTGCCGACACGCAGTTTAAGGCGTCTGGCGACCTTGTCGAGCAGATGCGCGCCGGTGCAGCTGTCGACGTGCTCATCACGGCCTCCAAGGGTACCATGGATGACGCTGAGACCGCCGAGCTCGTCGACACCGACACGCGTGAGGACATGTTCGTCAACGACCTTGTGATCATTCGCGCCGAGGGCTCCGACACCAAGGTCGAGGCCATCGCCGACGTCGCGAACCTGGACGGCAAGATCGCCATTGGCGACGCCAAGACCGTCCCCGCCGGCAAGTACGCCAACCAGGCGCTGGCTTCCGTGGGCCTCTACACCGGCACCGAGGGCGACGACGGCGAGTATGCGCCCGAGATCGCCGACAAGGTGGCCCTGGCCGATAAGGTGGGCACTGCTGCGTCTTACGTTTCTACGGGCGACTGCGTGGCTGGCTTTGTCTATAGCTCCGATATCTTCCGCTACGACGGCATCGAGGAGGCCTTCGTGTGCCCCGAGGATTCGCACAAGCCCATCGTGTACCCGGGTGCCGTTGCCGAGAGCTCCGAGCACGCCGACGAAGCCAAGGCGTTCATTGACTTCTGCCTGGCCAACAAGAAGGCCCAGAAGATTTGGGCCAAATACGGCTTTGAGCTTTCCGCGTAGTGCGGCTTGGCGCGATAATTCCATCGTTTTGTGTTTCACTCCGTCCTTGTATTCTCTTGGAGCTTTTCGTGCTTAATAGATTCCGCATGCTTGTCGCCTGTGCTTTGACCTTCGCGCTTTGCTGGGTGCCGGGATTTGCGTTTGCTGGGGACGCTGAGGACGGGGCCCAGGTTGCTGCGACCGCCCATGGGCTTTCCTATGGGATCGAGGGTTTTGAGCGGTTGGCCAAGGGGACCGCTCGTGCCATGGAGGGCCAGCCTGAGGGCTACCGGTTTCCCGTTGACGAGGACGTGGACCTTGTAGTGGCGCCTGCTGCCGATCGCGTTGTGGTGTGGATATCGCCCAAGGCGGTCGAGAAGTATGGATTGGATCCGCAGGACAACGAGTGCGTATCGGGTCTCAAGGCCCTCGTCTGTGAGCTCGACAGCGTAAACTGCATGGGAGGTGCGCAGCTAGGGGACGTGGATCTTCCTTGGTATGTCACGGCGGAAACAACGTTTGACGCCGGCGGGTATACCTATGGCTTTGACGAGCGCGGTGCGGATGGGGACCGCTATGTGGTGATTGCATCGGCCTCGGGTGATGCCAAGGGCGGCGCGCGTTGGCTTGATAGCGCTCAAATGGTAGAGGCATCGTCTGTCGTGTTGCGGGATGAGCAGGGGCCCTTGACCTCTCTGACTTCCTTTTTGGGTGACATCGACTATCGCCCGTTTTGGGTGTCTATCAAAACGAGCGGCCTCGCCCTAGTGATTGCCTTTGCACTGGGCCTGTTTGCCGCGTGGAAGACTATGGGTACCTCGAGTCGCATCAAGGGCCTGCTCGATTCGGTCTTTACGATTCCTATGGTGCTGCCGCCCACGGTCTGCGGCTTCTTGCTCCTATGCTGTTTGGCCGCTCGACCGGGGTGGGCCGGTGGCTCATCGCGCACGGCATCTCGATCGTCTTTACCTGGCCCGCGGCGGTCATTTCGGCCGTCGTTGTGTCGTTTCCGCTGGTCTACCGCACGGCGCTCGGAGCCTTCGAGAGCCTCGACACGCAGATGCTCGATGCGGCGCGCACGCTTGGCTGGTCCGAGCGTCGCATCTTTACCAAGCTTATGATGCCGCTTGGCTGGCCCTCGATTGCCGCCGGCTCGGTGCTCGCCTTCGCGCGTGCCATGGGCGAGTTTGGCTGCACCCTGTTCTTTGCGGGCAACTACGCCGGCATTACCCAGACCATCCCCATCGCCATCTACTTTGAGTGGATGGGCGGCAACACGTCGGTGGCCCTCTTTTGGGTCGTGGTCGTAATTGCGTTCAGTTTCCTGGTCATCCTATTCATCAACATGTACACGGCGCATTCGCAAAAGTATCGCGAGCGCGGCCTGTCCCGCGCGGAGCGCAAGCAGGCCAAGCAGCTGGGCGGCCAGACCGATTCGCTCGACCCAGTCGGCGGCGATGCGCTGCGTATCGATCGCGAGGCGCTGGCCGAGCTCATGCGCGATGATGCGGCGCCGCAGGGAGGTCGATAGGTCATGTCACTCGTTCTGGATATCAAAAAGCGCTATCCCGGGTTTATACTCGACATGCAGCTTGAGGCCGGCGAGGAGCGTGTGGCACTGCTGGGCGCCTCGGGTTGCGGCAAGAGCTGTACGCTGCGCTGCATCGCCGGCGTGGAGACGCCCGACGAGGGCAGGATCGTCGTCAACGGCGTGACCTTTTTTGACTCGGCGGCGGGCATCAACCTGTCACCCCAGGAGCGCAAATGCGCTCTGCTGTTCCAAAACTATCAGCTGTTCCCCAACATGACGGTGGCCGACAACGTATGCGCCGGTGTAAAGGGCGCGGGAGACGCCGCGGCGCGCAAAAAGCTCGCCGAGCGTTATCTGAGCATTTTCGGTCTAGCCGATTTTGCCGACCGCTATCCCGCGCGACTCTCGGGCGGCCAGCAGCAGCGTGTGGCCCTTGCTCGCATGGTGGCGGCGCATCCGGGCATCTTTATGTTCGACGAGCCCATGAGCGCACTCGATTCCTATCTTAAGAGCGCCCTCGAGCAGAACATGCTCGACCTGTTCGATGTGTGCAACCGCACCGTGCTCTACGTGAGCCACGACATCGACGAAGCGTGCCGCCTGTGCCAGCGTATCTGCGTGATGCATAACGGGCATGTTGAGGAGATTGGCTCCGTGGAGGACGTGGTTCGCCGGCCGCAGACCCTGGCCGCGCTGCGCCTGACGGGGTGCAAGAACACAAGCCGGGCGCGCAAGATCGGCGACGAAGAAGTTGAGGCGCTCGATTGGGGCATGAGCTTTAACGTGGGTCGCGAGGTTCCCGATACTGTGGCGTACCTGGGCATTCGCGCAAGCTACTTCCATGTTGACAATCGCGCGGAGCGGGGTCGCTACAGCTATGATTTGCACGTGGCCCGAGTGAGCGATTCGCGCTTTGAGCGCCTGGTGCTGCTGGACGTGCCGCGTGCTGATGCGCCCACGCGTCTGCAGTGGAAGGTCAACAAGGTGGGCATGCCTGTCGACGAGCTGCCGCAAGCAGGCGAGACGCTGCGCATGCATTTTGATGCCAGCAGGATCCATTTGGTTTGTCGATAGCGTCGGGTAATGCTGTCGGGGATATAAGCCTCGGTGGCTTTGTTTTTGCCGTTCGCCAAATGAGGGATGACAAACTCTTATCAATCAAGATAATAATTTATTAAACGACGGCACACGACGCTGTCGTACGAATGTCAACGGTGTTCGCATGGTCGATGACCGTTGATATAGTTGACCTCAACTTGTAAGGGAGGGTGCGCACATGCCACAAACGACATACATTCGCCGCGTTGCCGCGCGTGCCCTATATATGGCTCGGAGTCGCATATGAGCAGGTATGTTCACGGCTCCGGGAGAGACGACGCACAACTAAATAGTCAACCGCAAAGCAGGTTCCCCAAAATTCCGGGTTTGAGCACGGCCGGGCAATCGCTGCCCGTCGTGCATCGATACCGCTGTTATCCGTTTTTTGGTTCGAGAGGGGAACCGTCATGGCTGAAGAATTTGATTTCCATCCGATGTGGGAGAGCCTCGGCATGAATCTTGCCGACCACGACATGCTGCTGGGCGCCGTGGGCCAGATGTACGGCGATATGTTCCTGACGCAGAACAATCGCCCCAAGTCCACGTCCTACCTGGACTTTGTGGCCACCAACATCCACAGCGGCCGTATTAAGGAGATGCTCGACAAGAAGGAGGCTGGCGAGGCCACCAAGATCGTCGGTTCGTTCTGCGTGTACGTTCCCGAGGAGATTGTACTTGCCTGTGACGGCATTCCCGTGGGTCTGTGCTCGGGTGCCGATTGGGCAACCGATAAGGTTGAGGAGCACCTGCCACGCAACACTTGTCCGCTCATCAAGAGCTTTGCCGGCTTTAAGCTGGGCGAGGTCTGCCCCTACATTGAGTCGAGTGACCTGGTGGTAGGCGAGAACACCTGCGATGGCAAGAAGAAGGCCTACGAGTTCTTTGCCACGCAAAAGAACATGCACGTTATGGATATCCCTAACGTGCACGATGAGTCGACGCTCGTGACTTGGAAGGCCGAGGTCAAAAAGCTCGCCGCCAAGATCGAGGAGGAGTGTGGCGTTACGATTACGCCTGAGCGTCTGAAGGCCGCTATCCACGCCGTCAATGAGAAGCGTCGCGCCCTGCAGCGCCTCGCTGCCACGCGCGCTGCCGACCCAGCGCCCATCAGCGGTCTCGACAGCCTGCTGACCGTTCAGGCCGCCTTTATGGACGACACGCCGCGCTTGACCGGCGCCATCAACGACATGGCCGCCGAGTGCGAGCAGCGCGTTGAAGCCGGCGAGGGCGTGGCGCCCAAGGGGACCAAGCGCATCCTGTACACCGGCACGCCCATGGCCGTGCCCAACTGGAAGCTGTTCAACCTCATCGAGAAGGCCGGCGGCGTTGTGGTAGGCGAGGAGTCCTGCACGGGCTCGCGCTACTACAAGGATTTGGTCGACGAGTCCGGCGAGACGGTCGACGAGATGCTCGACGCCATCGCCGAGCGCTACTTTAAGATCAACTGCGCCGTCTTTACGCCCAACGACCAGCGTATGAAGGACATTGTCCAGATGGCCAAGGACCTGCATGTCGACGGTATCGTCGACGTGGCCTTGCAGTTCTGCACGCTCTACGAGATGGAGTCGTTTGCCGTGGAGAAGGCCGCCGAGGAGGCGGGCATTCCGTTTATGCACATCACGACCGACTACGCCGGCGAGGACGCCGGTCAACTGCAAACCAGGATTGAGGCTTTCTTGGAAACCATTTAGGACAATCCGTCCCGGCGGCTTCTCCAGGCACCCGATCTTGCCGTTCAAACCGTCGCTTGCGTGCCAAAGTACGCGGCGCGTCTCTTTCACGGCAACCTCGGGCACCTGGGAAAGCCGTTTCCTTGGTTGGTTAAAAGGTTTAGGAGTTATATGTCGGAAAATATTGAGCAGCCGTTGCCCAGCACGTTTGAGGAGTTCAACGAGCAGCGCAAGGCGGCGTTTATTCGCGTTAAGGATTACAAGCAGGCGGGTAATCGCCTGGTCGGCTTTTTGTGCAGCTATACGCAGCTCGAGATTATCGATGCCGCGGGGGCTGCGAGTGTCGCTCTGTGCGGTACGTCCGATGAGGTGATTCCCGAGGCCGAGAAGGTGCTGCCGGCAAACCTCTGCCCGCTCATCAAGTCGACCTACGGCTTTGCCTACTCGCAAAAGTGCCCGTTTACGTACTTTAGCGACATGATCATCGGTGAGACCACCTGCGACGGCAAGAAGAAGATGTACGAGCTACTCAACGAGCTCAAGCGCACGCACATTCTGCATCTTCCGCAGGGCCGCGACCGCGCCTACGAGCGCGAGGGCTGGTACGAGGAGTGCCGCCTGCTCAAGGAGGAGCTCGAGGGCTTCTACGGCATCACGATTACCGACGATGACCTGCGCGCTGCCGTCCGTCGTCGCAACCGCTTGCGTGCGGCCCAGCTCGAGATGTTTGCGCTGCAGGCCAACCAGCCGGCGGCCATGAGCGGCGTCGACCTGATGAGCACCATGTTTGCCGGTACGTTTAGTTTTGATATCGAGGCCTATACGCAGCAGCTGGAGCAAAAGGTTGCCAAGCTGCGCGAGGCCTACGACGCGGGCGAGCGCCCGGTTGCGGCGGATGCCAAGCGCATTCTGATCACCGGCTGCCCGGTGGGCGGTGTGATCAACAAGATCGGTCGCACCATCGAGTCCAACGGCGGCGTGGTCGTTTGCATGGACGACTGCTCGGGCGAGCGTACGGCGGCCATGATGATCGACCCGGAGGCTCCCGACATCCTGCGCGCCATCGCCGACCGCTACCTGGATATCAACTGCTCGGTCATGACGCCCAACGACGGTCGTATGGACAACACCCTGGCCATGTGCGAGAAATACCACGTCGACGGTGTGGTGGAGAATGTGCTCCAGGCGTGCCACACCTTTAACGTGGAGAGTGCGCGCATGCAGGAGGCTGTCGAGGGTGCGGGTATTCCGTACATGAAGATCGAGACCGATTACAGCAACGGCGACATGGGCCAGATCGAGACCCGCATCGCCGCCTTCATCGAAACCCTCTAGCTTCCTCAGGCGCCGGATCTTGCTCCTCAAACCGTCGCTTGCGTACCCAAAGTACGCTGCGCTCCTCTTTCGGGGCAATCTCCAGCACCTGAGAAACCTAGAGCTAAGGCGCCTGAACGCGCCGCTACCTTTGATGTTTAGATTGGAAGAGAGCCATGATAGGGATCGGGATCGATATCGGGTCTACGGCGGCTAAGGCTGCTGTGGTCGACGGGGAGGGTTCGGTGGCGTGGACGTGCGTGCAGCCAACCGGGTTCTCCTCGGTCGATGCTTCCGAGCGGCTGCGCGAGGCACTGGCAGCGGCCGGCTATGACGTGACGGCCGAAGATGCTCGCGTGGTCGCGACTGGCTACGGCCGTGTTGCCGTGCCCTATGCGCACAAGGTCGTGACCGAGATCACCTGCCACGGCACCGGTGCCGTGCGTCTGTTTGGTGACCATGGCACCGTGATCGATGTGGGTGGTCAGGACACCAAGGTCATCCAGCTTAAAGGCGGCCGCGTGGCCAAATTTGCCATGAACGACAAGTGCGCCGCCGGCACGGGGCGCTTTTTGGAGATCATGGCCGACCGCCTGGGCATTACCCAGCAGCAGATGGCAGACCTCGCCCGCACCGGCGAGCCTACCAAGATTTCCAGCATGTGCACGGTGTTTGCCGAAAGCGAGGTCATCAGCCTGATCGGTCGCGGCGAGCCGCGCGAGAACATTGCGCGTGGCGTGATCGACAGCGTGGTCTCGCGCGTGGCGACCATGGCCGGGCAGGCCGCGGGCGCTCCATACTACCTGACCGGTGGCCTGTGCGAGAATGCCTTCGTGGTGGAGCGGTTGGGCGAGCTACTGGGGTCGCCGGTGACCACCTCGCCCCAGGCTCGCTTTGCCGGTGCCATCGGCGCGGCGATTCGCGCACAGGCGCTCAATTAATGCATCCGCCGCAGGCTCGCATTCATGCGTATACTGGGAGAAAATGATTGACCGATGAGAGGAGGTATCGATGGCTGACGATCAGATTAGGCTCACGTCTATGACGGCCGCGAGCGGTTGAGCCGCTAAGTTGGCTCCTGGAGCCCTCGCCCAGGTCCTGGGCGACTTGCCAAATGTGCATAACGACAACTTGCTCGTGGGGTTCGATACCTCTGACGATGCGAGCGTCTTCCGCGTAGGGGAGAACCTGGGGCTTGTGCAGTCCATCGACTTCTTCCCGCCGATGGTCGACGATCCGTTTCTGTTTGGCCAGATTGCCGCGGCCAACTCGCTGTCGGACATCTACGCCATGGGCGGGCGGCCGAGCCATGCCATGAACCTACTCTGCATACCCAGTTGTCTGGGCATCGAGGTTGCCGGTCAGATTCTGGCGGGCGGCGCCGACAAGTGCGTCGAGGCGGGTTGCTCCATCGCGGGCGGCCATACCATCAACGACGACGAGCCCAAGTACGGCCTGTCCGTGAGCGGCTTTGTCGCGCTCGACCGCATGCTCGCCAACAGCGGCGCACGCGTGGGCGATGTTCTGCTGCTGACCAAGGCGATCGGCTCGGGCATCATCACCACGGCCATTAAGGGCGAGCTTATCGAGCAGGACGAGGCCGCAGCCATGTTTGACTCGATGCGCACCCTCAACGAGGCGCCGATTCGTCTGGCCGAGGGGCTCGAACTTCACGGCTGCACCGACATTACGGGCTTTGGCCTGATCGGGCACGCGTGCGAGATGGCCGAGGGCTCGGGCGTGCAGATTGAGCTCGCGTCGTCGGCGGTGCCGCTCTTTGACCAGGTGCTCGACATGGCGCGCCTGGGCATTATCCCTGCCGGCGCCTACCGCAATCTGGACTTCTTTGGCCCGCGCGTGGCGGCCGACGATGACCTGGAGCCGGGCATGTTGGATGCGCTGTACGATCCGCAGACCTCGGGTGGCCTGCTTATCGCGGCGCATGCTGCCGATGGGGATGAGCTTGCGCGCCGTCTGCATGCCGAAGGACGTATCGCCGCCGTCGTCGGTCGCGTGTGCGAGCCGGTGCCAGGCGGTCCTGCCGTCCACGTTGTTCGCTAGCCCGCACGTCTATGTAACTGTTTACCGTTCTCTAGAACGGTTCTTTCGAAAGGAAAAGCTATGTCTACCAAGATTGAAGTCAATGCCATGGGCGATGCCTGCCCGCTGCCCGTCGTTAAGACGCTCAAAGCCCTGAAGCAGCTCGATGGAGAGGGTGCCGTGGTGACCTCGGTCGACAACGAGACCGCCGTCAAGAACATTTCCAAGATGGCGCAGGAGAAGGGCTGCACGGCCTCGGTCGAGAAGGTTTCTGACGCCGAGTGGCACGTGACCGTGGCGACCTCTGGCGTCGTGGCCGTTGCGGACCCCGAGCAGGACGGTGCCGCTTTCTGTGACGCCAGCGCCGGCAAGGGCAAACTCGTCATTTCCGTCTACACCGATTGCATGGGCCGTGGCGACGACGAGCTGGGCCACAAGCTCATGAAGGCCTTCATCTTTGCTGTGACGCAGCAGGAGGAGCTGCCCGCGACCATGCTGTTCTACAACGGCGGCGCCAAGCTCACCGTCGAGGGTTCGCCGGTGCTCGATGACCTGAAGGGGCTGGCGGAGCAGGGTGTCGAGATTCTCACCTGCGGTACCTGCCTGGACCACTTTGGCATTAAGGACCAGCTTGCGGTGGGCGAGGTCACCAACATGTACGTGATCGTGGAGAAGATGGAGCAGGCCGTGCGCGTCGTGCGCCCGTAGCGTATTGGTTGGAGTTGCCATGAGGGAGAAGCGCCCGGCGCTTGTCATCACGTTTCCCACCACGGCGGCCGCCATGGGCTGCGAGTCCCTGTGCATCGAGCGCGGCCTTCCCGGGCGAACGATTCCCGTGCCCGGGGAGGTCGCTGCCGGCTGCGGTCTGGCGTGGAAGGCGTTGCCTGCCGATGAGGAGCTGCTGCGCAGCGAGCTTGCCGCGGCGGGCGTTCCCACCGAGGGCTATACCGTGATTGATATGTGGGAGGTCGTGCGATGATCTACCTGGATAACGCGGCGACGACCATGCACAAGCCGCAGACGGTCATCGATGCCGTGACGCAGGCGATGTGCTCGCTCGGCAATGCTGGGCGCGGTGCCACGTCGGGTGCGCTCGATGCGGCGCGCACCATCCACGGCTGCCGCGCCAAGCTTGCGCGCTTGCTGGGTTGCCCGAGGGCGGACCATGTGTGCTTTACGCCCAACTCCACCGCGGCGCTCAACACCGTCATCAATGGCGTGGTGTGCCCCGGCGACCGTGTGGTCACGACGGTGCTTGAGCACAACTCCGTGCTGCGTCCGCTTAACCGCCTTGCGGCAGAGCAGGGCGTGACCGTTGAGCATGCGGGCTGCGACGCGAACGGCGCGCTCGACTACGACGAGCTCGAGCAGCTGGTCACGCCGGGCACGCGTGCCGTGGTGGTGACGCACGCCTCCAATGTGACCGGCAACGCGGTCGACGTTTCGCGTGTGTCTGCCATCGCGCATGCGGCAGGTGCGCTGGTGATCGTCGACGCCTCGCAGTCTGCCGGTACGGCGCATATCGATATGCAGACCATGGGGCTCGACGTGGTGTGCTTTACCGGCCATAAGGGGCTCATGGGTCCGCAGGGGACTGGCGGCCTGGCCGTGGCGGAGGGTGTCGACGTGGCGCCCTGGGCCATGGGCGGCACCGGTGTACACAGTTTCGATGAGCTGCAGCCGCTGGAGTGGCCCACGCGCCTGGAGGCGGGCACGCTCAACGGTCACGGCATCGCAGGACTTTCTGCCGGCCTCGACTTTATCGAGGCGCAAGGCGGGGTCGAGGCGATTGCGGCACATGAGCGAGCGCTGGCTGATCGCTTTCTCGCTGGCGTGCGCGAGATTCCGGGGATTAAGCTCTACGGTGCGTTTGACCAGCCCGTGCGCTCGGCGATCGTCTCACTCAACGTGGGCGATATCGATTCGGCCGAGATCTCGGACGCGCTCATGCAGGGGTGGGGAATTGCGACGCGCCCCGGCGCCCATTGCGCTCCGCTCATGCACCGCGCGCTCGGGACCGAGCGCCAGGGTATCGTTCGCTTCTCGTTTGGGTATTTCAACACGGATGAGGAAGTCGACACCGCGATTGACGCTTTGCGCGATTTAGCCTGCTAAAGCTGCTAGAGCGTATATACTTGCGGGACGGGTATTTTGCCCGTCCCGTTTTTGTTTCGACCCGAAAGGTGTGCCTATGGCCTCATCCGCCCCGCGCGGTCTGCGCTCCGACCATGTTGTCACCGTCGGCATCGCGCTGTTCTCGATGCTCTTTGGCGCCGGTAACCTCATCATTCCGCCGTTGCTGGCACTTCAGGCCGGTATAGCCACGCCGCTTGCCATGATCGGCTTTTTGATTGCCGCTATCGGTCTGCCTGTTATGGGATTTATCGCCGTCGCGCTCGCCGGCACGGCGCGCGAGCTTGCCGGCCGCGTGCACCCCAAGTTTGGTGAGTTCTTTGTCGCGGCGGTGTATCTGGCCATCGGCCCGTGCCTGGCTATTCCGCGCACGAGCTCCACGGCCTTCGAAATGTTGGTGCCGCTGCTACCCGAGGGTGTTTCGCTCGGCATGGCTCGCCTGGTGTTTGCCGTTGGTTTCTTTATCGTCGCGTTTGCGCTCACGCTGCGTCCGGGTGTCATCACGCGCGTGCTCGGTCGCATAACGGGCCCCGCGCTTATTGCGCTCATCGTGCTGGTCGTGGGTGCTGCCGTGATCTCGCCGCTGGGGCCGGCTGCCGCGCCTCAGGCTCCCTACGATGCGGGCGCCGCCGTGCAGGGCTTTCTGACTGGCTATCAGACCATGGACCTGCTCGCGTCGCTCGCTTTTGGCATCATCATCGCCGAGACCATCCATGAGTTGGGCGTTACCGATGACAAGCGCGTGGCCTTTGAGATTTCGCGTTCCGGCGTTATCGCCGGCGTGCTCATGGCCATCATCTACTGTGGCTTGGGCCTTGCCGGAATGCAGCTCGGCACCGTGATGCCCGACGCCACCAACGGCGCCGCCATCCTTGCCCGCTCTGCCTCCATGCACTTTGGCCTTGCCGGCACGGTCGTGGTCTTCGCCATCTTCTTCCTCGCCTGCATGAACGTGTGCATCGGCCTCATCAGCTGCTGCTCGCGCTACTTCTGCGAGACGTATGTGGTTAAAGGGGGAGCGGAGGCTTCCGAGGAGGCCATGCGCCGTCCCTTTGCGGTTCTCGCCTTTGTGTTCGCAGCGTTTTCGTGCGTGCTCTCCAACGTGGGCCTCGACGTGATCCTTATGTTCTCGGTGCCCATGCTTAACGCCTTGTATCCCGTCGCCATCGTGCTGGTTCTCATGGGTTTGGTACACGGCTTTTGCGACGCTCATCCGCAGGTGTGGGTCTGGGTCGGCGGTGTGGTTGCCGTGCAGAGCGTGATCACCTCGGTCCGCGATGCGTTCTTTGCAGGCGCGTGGCTACCGTTTGATGTTCTTCCGCTGGCGGATATCGGTGCCGCGTGGGCGCCGGTTGCCGTGGCGGCGTTTGTGATCGGTCTGCTCCACAGCAAGTTTGTCGCACATTCGAGGAGCTAGGGTTTCTGCGCTTGCACAGGCGGGGAGTCTCCCCTATAATTTCCTTCGCTTTGGGACACGCAAGGTTTAGACCTTAGCTGCTCAACACCTTCGGGACGTGGCGCAGTTTGGTAGCGCGCCTGCTTTGGGAGCAGGATGTCGCAGGTTCAAATCCTGTCGTCCCGACCATATCTTGCGGGCGTAGTTCAATGGCAGAACCCCAGCCTTCCAAGCTGATGACGCGGGTTCGATTCCCGTCGCCCGCTCCATAAGATAGCTTAACGGCTCTGATTCCCTTTGGGATCAGAGCCGTTTTCGTAAACGTGCCGGGGACCCCACATCCCCACCTAAGTTGCGGTGAAATACGGACTGTTTTTCGGCTTTTATGGCCCATGTAGTCCGTATTTCACCGCAACTATTTGTAAGGTTGGATTTTGATGCCGTTGGGAGGGTCGTAGCGACCGTCTACCGAGAGTGGAAATATTTTTTGAAGCTCTGACCTGCGGCGTCAAGCTTTTGGTCAGCTTTTGGCAAGGCCTGCGAACGGAAGCATGCGATAGCGTAATGGTATTCTCTCCGCCGTGATGGTTATGGGGTTGGCCATGCTCGATAAAGGCAAACATTTTCCGCAGTCATATGCAAGGATGCTATTCTCGGCCGTTGGAATTCATCAAGATGGACAGCTGCTTATAACAATTGATCCTTGGGATGAACGCCGCGCGCGTGAGCTTATGCAGGAAGAGCTCATGCTTCGTCTTTACAACCACGTGTATGCGGATCCGGTCTATTGGAATAATCTTGGGGTTGAAGATCGTATCTTTCAGCTGGCATCCGCTATTGCGGTCGTTGAACCGGATGCTGTGTTCTGCGGAGCGACAGCAGCGCTGCTCTACGGCATCGGCTCGGCGTATACGCTTCTGGATAAAGTGCAAGTGCTGCTGCCACGGTCTACAAGGCGTGATACGTATGAGTTCGTTGAATACAAGCGCTGGCGCCCGGGCGAAGTGTGGCGGCTTGGTCTGTTTACACTGACGGATCCGTGTCGAACGGTTGTTGATATCGCGCGATCGAGCGCCTTTCGCTATGCGCTGGGTTATGTCGATGGCTTGGCCCGTGAGTACGATGTCGAGCGCGAAGAGCTGCGAGCATATGCGCAGGCAAATTGTCGAGGGCTGCATGGCATCGCGCGTGCTTTTGACGTTTTTGATTATATGGATGGCAGGTCAGGCAATGGCGGTGAGTCTGAGGCGAGAGCAGCGATGATTCTCGCTGGGGTTGCCGCGCCCGAGCTTCAAGTTGAGATAACGCGGCCGGGAAACGCTGGCTATTATCTAGCAGATTATGGCTGGCAGATGCCAGACGGCTCATGGACGCTGGCAGAGCTGCATGGGCTGGGCAAGTTTGAAGACGAGGCTCAAAATAATGCAGAGCGGGCGGCGGCAAAAACGTATCGAGCGGCCCTCATGCGCGACGCGAACCTTCGCGCCATGGGCCACAACATCATTCATTTCAAACTCTCGGACACCTACGACGTAGAATCGTTCGGTGCCATGATGCGCGGTTACGGCATTCCGACAACAAAACCCTACGCCGAATCCCGATAGAGAAATCGTTCGCGGTCCACCTTCAATAAGTTGCGGTGAAATACGGACTGTTGAGGCCTTTAAAGGCATGAAACAGTCCGTATTTCACCGCAACTTAGGAGGGGATGGGGTTAGTGGCGGGGGCGGTGGCGGAGCTTGTCGATGGTGGAGTCGGTGCTTCGGCCGCGGGCCTCGGCGGCGCGGTCGCGAGCGTCGGCGGCGGTTTGGCGCTGGCGGCGGTAGTCGATCATGCCTTGGATGATGGGCTTGCCAAAGCTCACGACATCATCGTTGTAGATGGCGGTTCGGGCTGCGAGGAGGCAGTCGGTAAAGTCCATATGGGTCTTGCCAAAGAGTTTGACGGCAAGGGCGACAACGGTGGGCTCGTCGACCATGACGTCATCGAGCAGCCTTTTCATGGCCGCAGCAATCTCAACGCGGGGAACCTTATAGACGTCGCGCAGCGTGACCACGACGCGCGTGATGATTTCGGGGTAGACGCGAGCGGTGCGCGTGGCGATGACCTTGGCGGCGCGCGGCGACAGGACCTCGTCGTCGTCGAGCAGGTAGCGTAGGATGACGGTCTCGTCGATGATGGTGCTACTCATGGATATCTACTTCCTCGGGACCCAAAATCGAATCGTCGCTTTCTGTAGCAAGGTACTCAATCCAGGCATTGCGCTCCTCGGAGCGGCGATTGGGGTCCCCATATGCTTTGAGCGATCCATAGGCGGCGGTGCCGTCCTTTGAGCGCACAGCGACCGGCTGAAAGGGAAGCTTGCGCATCAAAATGCTCTGCGCGACAAAAAGGCGGACAGCCTCGGCGAGTGATGTGCCCATGGCGTCGTAGAGGCGCTAGGCATGCTGTTTGTCCTCTTCGCGAATGCGCACCTGCAGGATGGCTCGTTTTTGCGTCGATGACATCACTGGCCCCCTTAATGAGCGTGCAACATGAATGGTCAATTACAACATTGGCTAATAATAGCCAATCTTATAACCACTGCTTTATTGCACTCAAGTAAATGAGCGCGAAATATATATCAAACGTATTACATCCTTTATAAACGAGCGTGAAATCTCCCTTGGATGTACGCATGTAATACACTCACCTTTATAGCTTCTAGAGAATAATTCCAACCTGCCAAAACCCCTGCAATACACCCGTATTGCAGGGCCTATGCTCAAGTTTGCCCCCTGCAACTGCGTATATTTAACCGTATACCGTTGGAGATATTCTACCGAGTGCCTGTTTCGCCGCATGCTCTCGATACGCCGATGCCGGACCACGGGCGGTCCGGGGCAACGTCGACAGGGTCTCTCCGGCATGGGATTCAGGAGGGAGTGAACAACATGGGCAATAAACGAGTCGTAGCCGATTCATCGCGCTGCATTGGGTGCCAAACCTGCATGGCAGCGTGTATCGAGGCACACGACATCCCCGGCAACATCGCCGCACCGCGCCTGCGCGTGACGCGTACGTACGAGATCTCCGCACCGGTGGCTTGCCATCACTGCGAGGATGCTCCGTGCGCCAAGGCCTGCCCCACGGGTGCCTTGTTCTTTGATCCAAAGAACCATCGCATCGGCGTCAACGAGGACAACTGCATCGGCTGCAAGAGCTGCGTCATGGCCTGCCCCTTTGGCGCCGTGAGCGTGGCGACCACGCAGGTCCCCGTCTTGATGGGCGACGTGCGCGTGGGTTCGCAGACTAAGAGCTTCGTGCTCAAGTGCGACCTGTGCGTGGACCGTCCCGGCGGTCCGGCGTGTGCCGAGGCGTGCCCGACTAAGGGCCTCACCCTGGTAGACGAGGAGCGCCTGGCGGAACTGACCGCCGAGCGTGCCCGCGCCACCATCGAAAACGAGGCGTAGGCGGGCGGCCATACAGGCCCGACGATTGTCAAATACGTACCGAGTAATCGGTAGCAGAGAAAGGAAGGAGGGTGTCATGGAGAAGCATAAAGTGATCTGCCCGTACTGCGGTGCCGGTTGCCAGTTTAACCTCTTGGTCCAAAACGGCCAGGTCGTGGGTACCGAACCGCTCAACGGCATCACCAATCAGGGCGAGCTGTGCCTTAAGGGCATGAGCGGCTACGACTTCATCAACGACACCAAGATCTTGACTCCTCGCGTACTGCACCCGATGATCCGCCGCACCAAGGGCGCGGATCTTGAGCGCGTAAGCTGGGACGAGGCACTGGATTTCACCGCATCTAAGATGCAGGCCATAATTGACGAATATGGTCCTAACGCTGTCATGACCACCGGCTCTTCGCGAGGCGGCGGCAATGAGGCGAACTACGTCATGCAGAAGTTTACGCGTGCGTGCATCGGCACCCACAGCGTGGACAACTGCGCCCGTACTTGACACGGCCCTACTGTCCTCGGTCTGATGGACACGGTTGGTTCAGGTTGCATGTCATGCTCCATCCCCGGTATGGAGGATGCGGGCTGCATTTTCCTCTTCGGCTATAACCCTGCCGATTCGCACCCCATCGTCGCAAGGCGTATCGTGCGAGCCAAAGAAAAGGGTTGCAAGATCATCGTCGCCGATCCGCGCCATATCGAAACCGCGCGTATCGCCGATCTCTACCTTCCGATCAAGAACGGTTGCAACGTTGCGTTCCTCAACGCCTTTGCCAACTGCTTGGTCAACGATGGCCTCTACGACAAGGAATTCGTCGCCGAGCACACGAACGGCTTTGACGAGTGGTGGGAGACCATCAAGAACTACACTCCCGAATCCGTACAGGACATCACGGGTGTCGAGCCCGCGTTGATCCACCAAGCTGCCGAGATGTACGCCACGGCGAAGCCTTCCGCCATCATTGGCTGGGGCATGGGCGTATGCCAGCAGAAGCAGAACCTGAAGACGGTGCACACCATCGCCTCCATCGCCTGCGTTGCCGGCCAGATCGGCAAACCCAATTCCGGCCTCGCGCCCGTGCGTGGTCAGAACAACGTCCAGGGCTCCTGCGATATGGGCATGCTGCCTAACCTGTACCCTGGCTACCAGAAGGTCACCGACCCGGCAGTGCGTGCCAAGTTTGCCAAGGCTTGGGGCGTGCCCGAGGAAAAGCTCCCGCTCGAGGAGGGCTACAAGCTCACCGACCTGGGTCACCTGGTCGACGAGGGCAAGGTGCACTGCTTCTACAACTACGGCGAGGACCCGGTGCAGACCGAGCCCGATTCGGCCGGTATGCGCAAGACGCTCTCCGAGCTGGATCTGTTCATTTGCCAGGACATCTTTATGACGCAGACGACCATGCTCGCCGACGTCATCCTGCCTGCCACTTCCTGGGGCGAGCACGAGGGTGTCTTTACCGCATCCGACCGTAGCTTCCAGCACTTTGATGCGGCTGTTCCGCCCAAGGGCGAGTGCCGCCACGACTGGGAGATCTTCGCGGACCTGTCTACGCGTATGGGCTACCCCATGCACTACGACAACACCGAGCAGATCTGGAACGAGTGCATTAGCCTGTGCCCCAACTTTGTGGGCGCGACCTACGAGAAGATGGCTCCCGAGGGCGGCTACGCCCAGTGGCCCGTCAAGAGCACCGATGTGAACGACCACGGTACGCCCGACATGTTCGCTGGTGGCAAGTTCACCACCAAGGACGGCCGCGCCAACCTGATGGCGCACGACTGGGAGGCGCCCTCCGAGCTTCCCGATGATGAGTACCCGCTCATCCTGTGCACCGTCCGCGAGGTCGGCCACTACAGCTGCCGCTCGATGACCGGCAACTGCAAGACGCTGGCACTGCTCGCCGACGAGCCCGGCTTTGTCCGCATGAATCCCGCGGACGCCCAGGCGCGCGGCATCAAGAATGGCGACATCGTCTCGATTCACAGCCGCCGCGGCCAGGTATACAGCCGCGCCGACGTGAGCGATCGCATCAACAAGGGCACGGTCTATATGACCTACCAGTGGTGGATCGGCAAGTGCAACGAGCTGACCATGCACAAGGTCGACCCGGTCTCGCATACGCCCGAGGACAAGTTCTCCGCCTGCCAGGTCGACGCCATTGCCGACCAGGTCTGGGCCGAGGGCGAGGTCGAGCGTCAGTACACCGAGCTCAAGCAGGCTCTGGTGGATGCCGCCGCTCCCCAAGACGTTGAGCCCGGCGCCGCCAAGTTCGACGACGAGGCGCACGTGAACCAAATCGTGTAGTCCCGTTCTCGTTGGCTTTTTGGGCCGGGCGTCCCGTACGTTCGGGAGCCCGGCCCGTTATTTTGAAAGGAAGTGGGGATGAACCGCTTCATCGACATCAACCCGGAGAGGTGCATCGGCTGCGGAACATGCCAGTCCGCCTGTGCCGACGCCCACCGGATGCAGGGTCTTCAGGATACACCGCGCCTGGCGCTCGTGAAGACCGGCGGTATTTCGGCCGCCCTTGCCTGCCACCATTGCGAGGGTGCCCCCTGCGCCGAGGTTTGCCCGGTGAATGCCATCGAGCACGATGGCGACCGCATCCACGTCAAGGAGCAGGAGTGCATCGGGTGCAGGCTGTGCGCCATCGCGTGCCCCTTCGGAGCCATCCATCCCGATGGCACGTCTATCGCCGGTGTCGCAGGCATGTGCGATCCGACGCCTTCGTATCCTAAGTCCCTGAGCAGCCTGCTTACGTGGGCTCCTGGCCAGTACACCTGCGCTGTCAAGTGCGACCTGTGCGCCTTCGATCCAGACGGCCCGCATTGTGTGGCGGCGTGCCCCACCAAGGCGCTGACCGTCATGGGCGGCGCGGCCGATCGCGAGCTCGACGAGGCCAAGCGCCTGCGCTCGATCGAAAACGGTCCGGCCGTCAACGTTACCGCTGTGGCCCAGGGCCTGTCAGAGAAAGCAGAAGGGAGCGTAAACAATGGATAGCATGACGCTGTTTATCGCATCGCTTGCCGTCTCGTGCATCGGTGCGCTCGCCTCGGTTCTGCTGATCAAGGCCGATAACGCTGCCAAAACCGCCGGCTGCCTTATCGGCGCCGCCGCCGCGGTGCTTTCGTTTGTGGCCGGTATCCAGGCCGTGCTGGGCGATGTCGCGTCGGTCGACACCATCGTGTTCTTCCCGTTTGCCCATTTCCAGCTGCTGCTCAATCGGCTGTCCGGTCTGTTCGTGGCACTCATCTCGGTGCTCGCGTTTGCCGGTTCGATCTACGGTCTCAACTACTTTGATGAGTACCCGGGCAAAAAGGGCCGCGCCGGCTTCTTCTTTAACACCTTCGTGGCGTCCATGATGCTCGTCATTACCGCCGACAACGTGTTTTGGTTCCTGGTCGCCTTTGAGCTCATGTCGCTGACCTCTTACTTCTTGGTCGTGATCGAGGAGAACGAGAACTCCATCCACGGCGGTTGGCTCTACTTTGTGATCGCGCACGTGGGCTTTGTGCTCATCATGGCGAGCTTCCTCACCATGACCAACTTCGCCGGCGGCTCGTTTGCCTTTGCGGATTTCCGCGCCACGCAGTTTAGCCCCGCGGTCGCATCCGTGTGCTTCGTGCTCGCCTTCTTTGGCTTTGGCGCCAAGGCCGGTATCATCCCGCTGCACGGCTGGCTGCCCAAGGCACATCCCGAGGCGCCGTCTAACGTGTCGGCTCTTATGTCCGGCGGCATGATCAAGATCGGTATCTTCGGCATCCTCAAGGTGGGTCTCGACCTGCTCTCCGCCTCGGGCGTTCAGGTCTGGTGGGGCCTTATGGTCATGGTCTTCGGTGCGATCTCGTCGGTCCTCGGCGTGGCCTTCGCCCTGCAGGAGCATGACATCAAGCGCCTGCTGGCCTATCACTCCGTCGAGAACATCGGCATCATTCTGCTCGGCGTCGGCGCCTCCATGGCCGCCATGGCGCTCAATTCGGTCGGCATCGCCGTCCTGGCTCTGATGGCCGCCCTCTACCACACGTTTAACCACGCGATGTTTAAGGGCGAGCTGTTCTTGGGCGCCGGTGCGCTGCTGTTCTCCACGGGTACGCGCAATATGGAGAAGATGGGCGGCCTGTTCCGTCGTATGCCGGCAACGGCCATCTGCTTCCTTATTGGCGCGCTTGCCATCTCGGCCATCCCGCCCTTCAACGGCTTTGTGTCCGAGTGGTTTACCTATCAGTCGCTGTTTAATGCCGCCATGCAGGGCGACAAGGCCGTCATGATCGTGGCCGTGTTCGCTGCCGTCGCGCTTGCCATTACCGGCGCTCTGGCCGTCACGTGCTTCGTCAAGGCCTATGGCGTCTCCTTTGCCTCCGCGCCCCGCTCCGAGGCCGCGGCCAATGCCAAGGAGGTTCCCGCCCCCATGGTGTTTGCGCAGGGCCTGCTCGCGGCCATCTGCGTCGTGCTGGGCATTGGCGCTCCCGTGATCGCGCCCGTGCTGGTCGATGTCGCCGCGTCCGTGCTGCATCCGTACGGTGGCGTGTTTGCCGCCGAGGGCATGGAGCTCATGAACCAGTACTCCGGCGCTGCCACCTCCACGCCCGCGATCGCCATTGCGCTCGTGGTGCTTGTCGGCCTTGCTTGCGGCTACCGCAAGCTCAAGACCGTCGGTAAGGTGCAGAAGTCCCAGCCGTGGGCATGCGGCTATGCTCCCAACGAGCATATGCCCGTCGTGGCCACGACCTTTGCCTCCGAGGTGTCCTGGTTTATGCAGCCGCTCTACACGCTGCGCGACCGCTGCACGGCCGTCTGCTGGTCCATCGCGCACTTCTTCCAGAAGCTCACCGGTGTGGCCGAGGCTGTGGAGCCCGTACCCGACAAGGCTCTCGTCGATGCCCCGCATAAGGGTGTCGAGAAGCTCGCCGACCTCGCGACTAAGCTCGAGGGCGGCAACTACAGCATCTATATCTGCTACATCGTCGCGGCACTCGTGGTGTTCCTCGTGCTCGCCGTGCAAATGGGTTAAGGAGGGGAGAGCATGAACAACATCGTACTTGCCGTTCTGCAGGGCGTGGTCGTTATGGCCGTCGCGCCGTTCTTCTCCGGTCTCGGTCGCGTGATCCGCGCCAAGATGCACAACCGTCGCGGCCCCAGCATCATGCAGGACTACCGCGACCTGGCCAAGCTCTTTGCGCGCCCCGAGTCCCAGAGCGAGGACGCGAGCTTTGCGCTGCGCATCATGCCGCCGCTGTTCTTCGCCGTCGCCTTTATGCTCGCGATGGGCTTGCCGCTCTTTACGGCACAAAGCCCCATCCCGGTCTTTGGTGACGCCATCACCATCATGTACAGCCTGGCGCTCGCCCGCTTCTTCTTCGCCCTCTGCGGTGTGGATTCGTCCAACGCCTACGCCGGTATCGGCGGCGTTCGCGAGCTGCTCATGAGCGTGCTCATCGAGCCGTCCATGCTGCTGGCGCTGTTTGCCGCCGCTCTGGTGTGCGGCTCCACCGATATCGCCACCATGGGTCAGCACATCATGACGGGCGCCATCGACGCGCCGGTCGCCGTGATCCTCGCCGGCATCGCCTTTGCGATCGCCTGCTATATGGAGCTCGGCAAGCTGCCGTTTGATCAGGCCGAGGCCGAGCAGGAGCTCCAGGAAGGTCCGCTCGCCGAGCTTTCCGGACCGTCGCTTGCGATGGCCAAGCTCGCCATGTCCATGAAGCAGGTTCTGGTCGTCGCCTGGTTCTGCGCGATCTTCGTCCCCTGGGGCGAGCCCGCGACCGTGGGCGCCGCCGCCGTTCTGGGCGCGGTCATCTTCCTGGTGAAGTGCCTGATCGACTTTGTCGTATGCGGCGTGATCGAGAACTCCTGCTCGCGCTCGCGTTTTAAGGTACTCGGTAATCAGACCTGGGCTGTCGTGGGCATCGCCGTTCTGGCGTTTGTCTTCGTGGTCGTCGGCGTGTAGGAGAAGGGAGAAACAATGTCATTTGCAGTCAGTCTGTCCCTTCTCGGCTTGGTCGCTATCGCGGCCCCGATGGTGGCCTCGGTGCTCGTCGCCCTGTTCCCCCGTCCGTACGCCAAGTGGTTCAGCGTTTTGGGTGCCGCCGTCTCGACGGTCTGCACCATCGCCCTCGCCGCGAATTTCGCTGGCGCCGGCATGCCCGACACGCAGGTCCCCCTGATCTCGTTTGGGCAGACCCTCGTCATGGGATTCACCTTCGATCGCATGAGCACGCTGCTCGCGCCCGCCTTTGTGGGTATCGGCCTGCTTGTCGTGATCTATTCGATCCCCTATATGAGCGAGAATAACCGTGAGCATCCCGACGCGCCGCGTCGTCGCTTCTACGCGTACCTCGCGACCTTCATCGGCGCCATGGCCGGCCTCGTGTACAGCTCGACCCTTTTGGGCCAGCTCGTGTTCTTTGAGATCACGGGTGCGTGCTCTTGGGGCCTCATTAGCTACTACATGACGCCTACGGCCAAGAAGGCCGGCATGAAGGCCCTGATCATCACGCATATCGGTGCGCTCGGCCTGTATCTGGGCGCTGCCATCGTGTTTGCCCACACCGGCACCTTCGCCATTACCGCGATTGCCGGCCTCGATGCCAAGCTCAAGGCTATCGTCCTTTTGCTCGTGCTGTTTGCGGCCTGGGCCAAGTCCGCACAGGTTCCCATGTACATGTGGCTGCCTTCGGCCATGGAGGCGCCGACGCCTGTTTCGGCCTACCTGCATGGTGCCTCGATGGTCAAAGTCGGCGTGTGCGTGTTCGCGCGTGCACTCGTCTCTGCCGGCGAGATTCCCGAGATCGTGGGCTGGGTTGCCATTATCGACGCCATGGTCACCATGCTCTTTGGTTTCCTTATGTACCTGCCGCAAAAGGACATGAAGCGCCTGCTGGCCTTCTCCACGATTGCCCAGCTCTCCTATGTGTTCTTTGGTCTGGGCCTTTCGGTCTTTGGCAGCCAGCTGGCCTTTGACGGTGCCGTGTGCCACATCTTTAACCACGCATTCGCCAAGACCCTGTTCTTCCTGATCGCCGGTTCGTTCTCCTTTACGCTCGGCACGCGTATGCTGCCCAAGCTTCGCGGCATCGTGAAGAAGTACCCGATCTCGGGCGTGGGCTTTGGTGTCGCGGCGCTCGCCATTGCCGGCGTGCCGCCCATGAACACGTTCTTCTCGAAGTTCCAGATCATCGCCGGCGGCTTTTCTGTGGGTGCCGGCAACGTTGCGATCCTGGTGCTCGTGTGCATCATGGTTGCCGAGACCGTCGCCACCTTTGCCTGGTTCCTTAAGTGGATGGGCTATTGCCTGCCCGGCGAGCCGAGCGAAGAGGTCGCTGCGGGAGCCCCGCTTCCCCGCGCGATGGCGTTCGTGTTCATCGTGCTCATCATCATGGTCATCGTCAGCGGCCCGCTTTCGGCCAGCTGGATCGGTTAGGAGGTAGAACGACATGGGTTATTCGATCGTCAACATCCTTGGCGGCCTTCTGATCGTCACGTCCACCATGGTGGTCGTCTCCAAGAACATCAAGCACGCCATCAGCTGGTATGCGGTGCAGTCGCTGGTGCTCGTGGGACTGCTCGCCACGCTCGGTGTCACCACCGGTGCGCAGGAGCTGCTTATGTGGGCTGGATCTGCCTTTATCACTAAGGTCGTCCTGGTCCCTTATATCCTCAACCGCGCATATAAGAAGATGGGCGAGCCGAGCGACGCATCGCTCAAGGCCGGCCTTAAGCCCGCGTGGGCCATTTGCATCATCGCCGTGGAGGTCGCGATCTGCTTTGCCGTCGTGACGCAGATCAGCCTGCCCACAGCCGAGGTCGCAACGCCTGCGCTCGCTATTAGCTTCGCTCACTTCTTTGTGGGCCTCACTTGCATCATCTCGCAGCGCAACATCATGAAGCAGATCTTTGGATACTGCCTTATGGAAAACGGCAGCCATGTGACGCTCGCGCTTTTGGCCCCCACCGCTCCCGAGATCATCGAGATCGGTATCGCCACCGACGCCATCTTTGCCGTCATCATCATGTCCATCGTCGTGCGTCGCATTTGGGACGACTCCCACTCGCTCGATGCGCGCGACCTGTCCGAGCTGAGGGGGTAGTCCATGGAAACGTTGATTCTCGCCCTGCTCGCGACTCCTTTGGTGTTCTCGCTGGTCATGGCGTTTTTGCCCAAGAACACGTCCTATAACGTGTTTGCCGGTCTCAACCTGGTCTCCGTCGCAGCCGTCCTGGTGCTGTCGATTGTGACGGCCGGTGACGTCCTTATGAGCGGCGACACCGCGAGCGCTCTTGGCCTGTGGTTCCACCTCGATTCGCTGGGCGCCATCTTTGTGCTGCTCATCGGCTTTATCGGTTTTCTTGCCGGGCTGTTCTCGCTGCCCTATGTAAAGGCCGATATCGAGGAGGGCTCCATGCCCGCCGAGCGCGCCAAGCAGTATTTTGCGCTGTTTAGCCTGTTTGTGTTCACCATGCTGCTCGCGTGCCTGTCCAACAACATGATCCTCACGTGGGCCGCCGTGGAGGCAACCACGCTTTCCACCGTGTTCCTCGTGGGTATCTACAAGAACAAGACGGCCCTCGAGGCTTCTTGGAAGTATGCGATGGTCTGCACCGCCGGCGTGGCCTTTGGCCTGTTCGGCACACTGCTGATCTACGCCAACGCCGCCGACGTGATTCCCAACGCCCACGAGGCCGCATTCCTGTCGTGCGTGCTGCCGTATGCCGAACAGTTCGACCCGACGCTCATGCGCCTCGCCTTTGCGTTTATCGTGATCGGCTTTGGCACCAAGGCCGGCCTGTTCCCCATGCACACTTGGCTGCCCGATGCCCACTCCCAGGCCCCGAGCCCTGTCTCGGCCCTGCTCTCGGGCGTGCTGCTTAAGTGCGCCATGCACGTGATCATGCGCTTCTACGGCTTTACCATCCAGGCCGTGGGCGCCGAGTATCCGCAGCTTTTGCTGCTGATTGTCGGCACGCTGTCCATTTTGGTGGCGGCACTTTCGATGTTCCGCCAGGACGACCTCAAGCGCCGCTTTGCGTACTCGTCTGTGGAGAACGTGGGCGTTATCGCCCTGTGCCTGGGTATCGGTGGCTCGCTGGGTATCGCCGCGGCTCTGCTGCACTGCGTGTTCCACGGCTTTACCAAGACGCTTGCCTTCTGCGTGTCCGGCAACATTCAGCACGCCTTTGGCACTCGTAGCTTGGCCAAGATCCAGGGCGTCGTCGAGGTTGCCCCCGCAACCGCCGCGCTCGCCATCCTGGCACTGCTCGGTCTTGGTGCCTTCCCGCCCTTTGGCATGTTTATCTCCGAGTTCCTGACTTTTGTCGCCGGTGTTACCGCCGGTCCCATGTGGCTGGTCGTCGTGGTCGCCCTCGGGCTTACCGTGGCCATCTCCGCGCTCACCCGCATCGCACTCAAGTCGGTATTCGGCCATGCGCCCCAGGGCATGGGCAAGCACGAGGCCCCGGCGCTCATGCTTATCCCCGAAATCATCCTGGCTGTCATGATCTTGTGGTTTGGCATCGCCACCCCGCTGCCTCTCGTGCACGGTGTGGAGACCGCGACCGGCATCGTGCTCGAGCAGAGCACCGAGGAACTTCACGCGACGCCGATGTACCGCGCTGTGTTCGGTACCGAGACCGCTCAGAGCGAGATGGAGTAACGAATGATTGAAACTGAGAACAAGGTGTATGCCCGTCGCTGCGAGAGCCATGTCGAGGCCCTGCGCCGCGCCGTTCCGGGCTGCATCGAGAAGGTCGAGTGGCAGTGCGAGGACCAGCTGACGATTACCGTCAAGCAGGACAAGCTGCCCGAGGCCGTCCACTACCTGTATTACGAGCGCTACGGCTGGATTCCTGTGATTATCGGCAACGACGAGCGCAGTCTGTGCGGCCGTTACGCCGTGTATTACGTCATCTCCATGGAGGGGGAGGACCCCGGCTGGGTGACCGTGCGCACCGAGGTCGATCCCGCCAAGATGACGTTCCCGTCCGTGACGCCGTTCGTCCCCGCCTGCGTGTGGGGCGAGCGCGAGCTGCGCGACATGTTCGGCCTGATCCCCGAGGGTCTGCCCGACCGTCGCCGCCTGGTGCTGCCCGACGATTGGCCCAGCGGCCTGTATCCGCTGCGCAAGGACTCCATGGACTACCGTTTCCGTCCCGCTCCCGCGAGCGACATGGAAAACTACGAGTTCTTGGCCGACACCAAGGGCAAGGAGACGACGCTCGTCCCCATGGGCCCGCTGCACATTACCTCCGACGAGCCTGGCCACTTCCGCCTGTTCGTCGAGGGCGAGACGATCGTCGATGCCGACTACCGTCTGTTCTACGTGCACCGCGGCATGGAGAAGGTCGCCGAGACGCGCCTGAACTATGACGCCGTGACGTTCCTCGCCGACCGTATCTGCGGCATCTGCGGCTGCGCTCACTCGGTGGCCTATGCCGAGGCCGTCGAGCGCGCCCAGGGCATTCATGTCCCGTCGCGCGCCCAGTACATCCGCGCCATCATGCTTGAGGTCGAGCGCCTGCACTCGCATCTGCTCAACATTGGCCTGGCGTCGCACTACACGGGCTTCGACTCCGGCTTCCAGCAGTTCTTCCGCGTCCGCGAGAAGTCCATGGACCTGGCCGAGAAGCTCTCCGGTCACCGCAAGACCTACGGCCTCAACGTGATCGGCGGCGTGCGTCGCGACATTTTGGCCGAGCAGAAGCTCTCCACGCTCACGACCATCCACCAGCTGCGCTCCGAGGTTCAGGAGCTCGTCGACGTCTTGCTCTCCACACCCAACTTTATTGAGCGTACGAGTGGCATCGGCATTCTGGACCGCAAGATCGCACGCGACTTCTCGCCGGTCGGCCCGCTCATGCGTGGCTCGGGCTATGCCCGCGACGTGCGCTTTGACCATCCCTTCGACGGCTACGCCGATCCGGATGTTCAGAAGATGCATGCTGCTACGGCAGACACCTGCGACGCCTTCGGCCGCACCGCCGTCCGCATCCAGGAGGTCTACGATTCGATCGACATGATCGAGACCATGCTCGAGAACTGCCCGTCGGGCCCCATCCTCACCACGGATTGGGAATACACCCCGCACAAGTACGCTATCGGCGCCACCGAGGCGCCGCGCGGCGAGGACGTGCACTGGGCCATGCTCGGCAACAACCAGAAGTGCTACCGCTGGCGCGCTAAGGCCGCCACGTACAGCAACTGGCCGGTCCTGCGCTACATGTTCCGCGGCAACACCGTGGGCGACGCGGCACTGATCGTCGGCTCGCTCGACCCGTGCTATTCCTGCACCGACCGCGTGACGGTGACCGATGTCGCCGCTAAGCGCGACCACGTGCTTGACAAGGAGCAGTTCGAGAACGTCTGGCGCGACAAGTCGCCGCTTGCGGGCGAGGGTACCATGGCCGCCCCGCTCGATGAGGAGGCGCTCTGATATGCTGAAGCTTTGGAAGGTCAACGCCAAGGCCGGCGACGCGACGGTCAAGTACCCGTTTGCGCCGTTCCCCACCAACAAGGACATGCGCGGCAAGCCCGAGCACAACGCGGAGCTCTGCATCGCCTGCGGTGCCTGCGGCGTGGCGTGCCCGGCCGATGCCATTCGCATGGACACCGACCTTGCGGCCGATACTATTACCTGGTCGATCGACTACGGCCGCTGCATCTTTTGCGGCCGCTGCGAGGAGGCCTGCCCTATGGAGGCCATCAAGCTCACCGAGGAGTTTGAGCTGGCCGTCATGAGCAAGGACGACCTCACCAGCAAGAGCGTCTATACGCTCGAGCACTGCTCTCGCTGCGGCAAGCCGTTTGCCCCGCACAAGGAGATCGACTACGCCAAGCGCCTGCTGCAAAAGGCCGGCGGCATGGAGGCCGAGCAGGCCGCCCGCACCGTCGGTATGTGCCAGGAGTGCAAGCGCGAGCTCGACGCCCTGCGCGCCGCCTCGGCCGTAAAGACCGGCAACGCTGCCGGCATGGCTGCCAACGAGACGCTTGCGTCCGGCGAGCCCCAGGGCCCCGGCATGGAGTATCTGGGCGGCCACGGCGTGAACCCGGAGTATATCGACCGCGAGCTCAACCCCGATGCGCCCGAGATTCCCGCCGGTCCTGCACCGGTCGAGGGCATCATCATGGATTTTGATACGAAGGAGGAGTAACCATGGCCGAACCCACGCTTTTGCCCGAGCGGCTTCAGTACCGCCCGACCAAGATCGAGCTCGACGAGAGCATCGAGAAGGCCAAGGCGACCCTTCTTAAGAAGATCAAGCGCTCGGTGTACGTCTACCGTGTTGACTGCGGCGGCTGCAACGGCTGCGAGATCGAGATCTTCGGTTCCATCACGCCCGTCTTTGACGTCGAGCGCTTTGGCATCAAGGTCGTGCCCTCGCCCCGTCACGCCGATGTGCTGCTGTACACCGGCGCCGTGACGCGTGCCATGCGCATGCCGGCCCTGCGCGCGTTTGAGGCCGCACCCGATCCCAAGATCGTGGTGTCCTATGGCGCGTGCGGCTGCACCGGCGGCATCTTCTACGACAACTACTGCGTCTGGGGCGGCACGGATAAGATTCTGCCGGTCGATGTCTACATCCCCGGCTGCCCGCCCAGCCCCGCGCAGACCGTCTACGGCTTTGCCATGGCACTTGGCCTGCTGGACCAAAAGCTCCATGCCGAGACTACGGTGGAGGCTGCCGGCGAGCAGGCCGATATCCTGCACCCCGGCGTGCCGTACAAGCTGCGCGTTGCCATCGAGCGCGAGGCTCGCGCCATGAGCGGCTACCGTTACGGCCGCGACCTGGCCAACGAGTTTATGGATACGCTCGAGGGCGCGCCCAAGGGCGATATCCGCGGTGCCATGGCGCTGCTCATCGACAAGCAGGACGATCCGCGCCGCGTCGAGGTGTACTCGGCGCTGCAGGATCTGGTGCTGGCCGGAGGTCGCTAGATGGAGCTCACGGACCGCTCTGGTTACTTTGCGGGCCCCGGCATGCTCGGCGGCTCTTTTGGCGATGCCTCGCGCGCAAGCGACGAGGCCGCCGAGGGCGTCGCCGACCCCTGCCTGGGCCACGCGCCCGACCAGGTGGTCTTCTACGAGCTCACGCGTAAGTTTGTGGAGACCGAGGAAGACGTTCCCCAGGAGGCCTGCGACGTGCTGTACTACACGCTCGCCGTGGGCCACCACACCGGCGTGCTCGACTGCTTTGAGCCGCGACTGTCGGTGCCGGTGAACGTGTTCTATTCGCTCGTCGACGCGCTGCCGGAGGGGGAGGCCAAGACCAAGTTCGAGGCCATCCGCTCCTTTGGCGAGTGCCAGCTCGACAAGGCGGCGGTGCCGTCGCTGCTCGAGGCTTGCGATGCGCTGCTCGACGAGCGCGGTTTTCGCGGGTCGGCCAAGGCCGGCATCTCGGTGTTCGACGACGACTTTGGCCTGCATGCCCAGCAGGTCGCGTTCTTAATGAAGTTTCGCGATCTGGTTGAGCGCGTGCGCGATGTGTCGGGCGTGTATCTGACGGGGAGGCTACAGTAATGAGTCGCGTTGTGGATGGCCGTGTGAACGGCGCCCCGTTTGCGGGCATTGTGCTCACGGCGGGAAGCGTGCTGCGCGCCGACGATGCCGCCGGCCCCGTGCTCTCCAAAAAGATGGAGGACACGCCCATCGCCGGTTGGTACACCATCGACGGTGGGCAAACGCCCGAGGACGACATCATCGAGGTCAAGCGCGAGCGTCCGCCGCGCCTGGTGTTGGTCGATGCCGCCGACATGGCGCTGCCCGTCGGCGCCATCCGCTTGCTCGACAAACGTGACGTGGCCCGCAAGTCGATGTTCACCACGCATTCGCTTCCCTTGTCGATTCTGATCGAAGAAATCGAGCAATCGTGCGAAGATATCGTCTTCATAGGGATTCAGCCGGGCGATACGGAGTTCTATAACCCCATGTCCCCGGAGGTCTTTGAGGCCGTCGACGCCGTGTATGACGCCGTGGCCGCCAACGACTTTTCCCACTTTGTCCGCTTGGGGCAGGAGCTATAGGAGCGCTTGTCCCTGCTGATTAGGAAAGAAGTGATTGACATGGCAGATTCCAAGGCAGAATATTCCGCTCCCGATTGCCTGGCGCCCGCCGCGATCGAGGCCAAGACCGAGGCCGCCGGCGTGACCAAGGCTAACCTGCCGGTCGCTAAGGCCTTTCTGTTGGCAATGTTCGCCGGCGCGTTTATCGCCTTCGGCGGCCTGTTCTTTACGGTGTTTTTGAGCGACAGCACGCTGGGCTGGGGTGCCCAGCGCGTCGTGGGCGGCCTGTGCTTTTGCCTGGGCCTGGTGCTGGTGCTGGTGTGCGGCGCTGAGCTGTTCACCGGCAATTCGCTTATGGTCTGCGCGCTCAAGAGCAAAAAGATCACCTTGGTCCAGATGCTTAAGGCATGGATCGTCGTGTGGGTCGGCAATTTTGTCGGTGCTCTGTTCATCGTCTTTTTGGTGTACATGGCCGGCATCTATAAGCTCAACGGCGAGGCGGTCGCCAACTCCATGGTGAGCGTCGCCGCCGGCAAGGTGACGGTCGACTGGGTGACGATCTTCTTCCGCGGCATCCTGTGCAACATCTTTGTGTGCCTGGCCGTGTGGATCGGTATCGCCGGCAAGACCGTGGTCGATAAGGTTGTGGGCATTTTGCTGCCCATCGCTGCCTTTGTGGCCTGCGGTTTTGAGCACTGCGTCGCCAACATGTACTTTTTGCCTATGGGCGCCGTGATGCATGCATGCGGTTACGGTGCCGACGTCGCCGGCGCCGATGCGCTCAACGCTGCGGGCATTGCGTTTAACCTGTCCGCCGCCACGCTGGGCAACATCGTGGGCGGCGCGGTTCTGGTCGCGCTCGGCTACTGGTTTGTCTACGCCAAGAAGTCCGAGGCGTAATAAGCCGGAATGACGTACGGGCCTCCCGAGGGGCGTTTGCCTTTTGGGAGGCTCTTCGTGTCTTGCTGCGGTAGATGCTGCGGGCTTTGCGTCGCGGCAGCTGGCGGCAGAGCTGTGGTGCGGTGGGGCCTGAACCCCTGAGCTGGAAGGAATAATCGAGATGGCATCGAGAACTATGCATGACGGTCGCTCCGTGGTGACGACATGCGGGGGATGCTATGCCGATTGCGCCTTTGCGGCCCATGTTGAGGATGGACGTGTGGTGGCCGAGTTGCCGGTGCCGGGGCATCCGTGCGCGGCGCGTGCCCTGTGCGCCCGCGGACGGCATCGCCTGGCAATGCCGTTTGACGAGCGTGACCGCATTGTGCACCCCATGCGACGCCGCCGGGATGGCTCGGGGTTCGATGCGATTACCTGGGACGAGGCGTTCGCGCAGATTGCCGAGCGTCTTTTGGGGATTGTTGACGAGTGCGGGCCTCGTGCACTGGGCATGACGCTCGGCGTGCCCTCGTTCGACCGGTACTGGGCGTATCGCTTTATGCATGCGCTGGGTTCGCCCAACGTGTACGGTGCCGACGGTGCCTGCGAGGTAAGCCGACTTACCGGTTGGGAACATAGCCTGGGTTATAGTCCCGCCTCCGACCTTGCGCATACCGACTGCATCATGTATTTGGGGCGATCCATTGTCGATTCGTCAACGATGGGGGCCGTTGATGCGCTCAACGATGCGCGCCGGCGTGGGGCGAAAATCATCGTGGTCGACCCTCGGCGCAGCGGCTCGGCTGCTATTGCCGATCGCTGGCTGCGCGTGCGCCCGGGCTGCGACTTGGCGCTGCTGTTGGGTATTGTCCACGTCTTGATTGCCGAGGACCTGTACGATCACGAGTTCGTGGACCGCTACACCACAGGCTTTGACGAGTTGGCGCAGGCGGCCCGTGCTTGGACGCCCGAGTGGGCGGAGTCGATGTGCGACGTGCCGGCCGCAGAGATTGTCGCGACGGCGCGCGATCTGGCTGCCGCCGCACCTGCCGCCGTGGTGGATGCGGGCTTTCATGGTGGCATCGGTATCGCGTATGCCAATAGCACCCAGACCGCGCGCTATCTGCTTGGTCGATGTGCTGCTGGGCTGCATCGGGCATACGGGCGGCGCGCTCAATCCGCCCACGCCGCTTGTGTTGGGCGATTTGGACCCTGCGCGTTTCGCGACGCCGTCGATGCCGTGTGGGTCCAAGCTGGGGTCCGAGCGCTATCCACTGGTCGATCCGGTGCGCGGCCTGTGCACGACCATCGGCCAGTCGATTCTTGCCGGCGATTTGCGTGGACTCATCGTTTATGCCAGTAACCCCGGTGCGGGATACGGCAATGCACAGGCTTGGTTGGGTATTTTGCAGCAGCTCGACTTGCTCGTGACAATAGATATTCGCTGGTCCGAGACGGCGCGTGCTTCTGACTTTGTGCTGCCCGATGTGACGTATCTGGAGGCCGACCGCGGCGTGGGCACGGTCGTGGGTGTCAACGATTCGCGCGTGTTCTACCGCAACGCCGTGCTGCCTGTGCAGCATGACGACACACGTCCCGGTCGGGAGATTTTTGCCGGTCTGGCGCAGGCGTGTGGCGTGGGCGAGTACTTTCGGTTCACGTCTGATGATCTGGCAGCTGCCCGGGTGGAGCCTTTTGGGATTGATCTGGACGAGCTCAAGGAGCGCGGCTGGGCCGACACGGGTGTTTCGTTTCCGTCGCGTACGGGCGAGCCGGCGATTCCCTTGGGTGGCGGCAAAATTGCGCTGGCAAGTGACGTATGGGAACGAGCCAGCCTGGGTCGTGTACCCAACTGGATCGCTCCCATGGTGGAGCCTGGCCCGGGGATGTTTCGCCTCATTAGCGGCAATCGACCCTTTGAGTCGCATACCTCGCGCAGGCTCGCGGCCCAAGGTGCCGCCGAGG
This sequence comes from Collinsella sp., assembly GCA_046976245.1. Lineage (GTDB taxonomy): Bacteria > Actinomycetota > Coriobacteriia > Coriobacteriales > Coriobacteriaceae > Collinsella. The sequence continues at coordinate 54,334 of JBKWEB010000006.1, forward strand.
CTGGGTCGGACCTGGATGCCGTGCAGATGAATGCCGATGCTGCTGCGCATATGGGCATCGCCGACGGCGAGATCGTCGAACTCGTGAGCGATATGGGCCGCGACCGCGTGCGCGTGGAGACGACGCCGTATCTGCATCCGGCGTGCATCTTCACCTCGGCCGCCCCCGGTGGGCGTAGGTTTGACGCCGATGCCGGTGGCGCTCAGGCCCTGGGCGTCGGGCCGCTCGACCACACACCGCTGCGTTGGGACCCGTTGACGGGTGCCGCGCTCACCCAGGAAAACGCCGTTCGCTTGGAAAAGATTGTCGCGCGCGGGGATAATGACGAGTAATTGACTCAGCTGATGTATTTGACTGATCCACGTTTCTTTTGAAAGGCCGCACATGAGCGATAGCCAGAACATGTCCGATGAGGTGCGCGCACGCCTGCGCGCCATCCCTTCCGTCAACGAGCTGCTTGCCGAGTGGCCGGTGGTGAAGGCGGTGGGGGAGACCTGCGACGCGGTGGTGCATGCCGCCGTCACGGCCGAGCTCGACGAGGAGCGCGCCGCCATTCGCGCCGGTGCCGCCCCGCGCTCTAAGCGCGAGCTGGCATCGGCTATCGAGTGGCGTGCGCATCGCTCCGCGCTGCCGAGCCTGCGTCCCGCCGTCAACGCCACGGGTGTTGTTATCCATACAAATCTGGGTCGAGCCCCGCTCGCGGAGTCGGCCGCCAAGGCCGTGGCCGAGGTCGCACGCGGCTACAGCACGCTCGAGTACAGCGTGGACACCTGCTCGCGCGGGTCGCGCAAAGAGCATGCCGCGCAACTCATCCGCTCGCTTACCGGTGCCGAGGATGCGCTGGTCGTCAACAATAACGCGGCCGCCGTGCTGTTGGTGTTGGCAACCCATGCCGCGGGCAAGGAGGTCATCGTCAGCCGCGGCGAGCTTGTCGAGATTGGCGGCAGCTTCCGCATCCCCGATGTTATGGAGGCCTCGGGTGCCAAGCTCGTTGAGGTCGGGGCCACCAACCGCACGCATTTGAGCGACTACGAGCGCGCCATCACGCCCGATACGGCGATGATCCTCAAGGTCCATCCTTCCAACTATCGTATCGAGGGTTTCCACGAGGAGGTGGGTTCTCGGGAGCTTGCGGCGCTTGCTCACAAGCATGGCCTGCTGTTCTACGAGGACCAGGGGTCGGGCGCGCTTTTGCCCGATGACATCCTGGTGCGCGGCGGCGAGGAAACCACGCCGGCTTCGGTTTCGGCAGGGCTCGATCTGGTGTCGTGCTCGGGCGATAAGCTTCTCGGTGCCGCACAGGCGGGCATTATCATGGGTCGTCGCAATTTGGTCCAGGCCTGTGGGTCACATCCGCTTATGCGCGCCCTGCGCCCGGGCAAACTAGCTCTGTCGGCGCTCGAGGCCACGCTGCGTATCTACATGGACGGCGCCGATGTTGCCCATCGCGATATTCCGGTGCTCAGCATGCTTACGCTACCGCAGGCCCATTTGGAGCGACGTGCCCGCAAGCTGCGCGATCGTATGGTCGCCGGGCTCGATAAGGCTGGCTGCCCGTGCGCCGTGCAGGTGGAGATCGTCGAGGAATCGTCGACCCCCGGTGGCGGCTCGCTGCCTACCGTGGAGCTGCCCACGATGTGCGTGGCCGTCTACCCGGTCGACGGGCGCCTGTCCGTCGACGCGCTCAAGCGCTCGCTTGTCCAGGACTTCGACACGCCGGTCGTCACGCGAACTTCGCACGATCGCATTTTGTTTGACGTCCGTACGCTTGTGGGCGACCGCGATATCGAGACGGCGGCATCGACGCTTGCCGCATGCGTTGAGAAGGCGACTGCTCGATGAGTGAGGTTCAGGCGCTGGTGGAGTGTCCCGTTATCGTTGGCACGGCGGGCCACGTCGACCACGGTAAGTCGGCACTGATCGAGGCACTGACCGGCAAGAATCCCGACCGTCTGGAGGTTGAGCGCCGTCGCGGTATGACCGTGGAGCTGGGCTTTGGCGAGCTGGCGCTGCCGAGCGGCAAGATCGTTGGCCTGGTCGACGTGCCGGGCCACGCGCATTACTTGCGCGCCATGGTGCAGGGCGCCACGGGTATCGACGTGGGCGTGCTGGTGGTTTCGGCCGTCGAGGGCGTAATGCCGCAGACCCGCGAGCACGTGCATGTGCTGGAGCTGTTGGGCGTTACGCATATGGTGGTCGCGCTGACGATGTGCGACTTGGCCGATAGTGAAATGATTGAGCTGGCCGAGCTCGACGTGGACGATTTTCTTTCGGATACCGTGTTTGCCGACGCGCCGATCGTGCCTGTGTCGTCCAAGACCGGCGCGGGAATCGATGACCTGCTGGCTGCGCTCGACGAGCAGGTTGCCGCTTGCTGGGGCGCCTGCCGTGCCCGTGCTGAGCTCACCGATGCCGCACCGCGACTGCCCATCGACCGCTGCTTTACGATCAAGGGCGCCGGTACCGTGGTGACGGGTACGTTGCACGATGCGCCCGTCGCGGTGGGGGATGAGCTCGTCGCGCTGCCGTCGCGTACGGTCTGCCGTGTCCGCGGGATTCAGGTGCATGGCGATACGCCGCGCGCGCTGCCTGGGCAACGCGTGGCGCTCAACCTGGTTGGTGACGGTGTCGCGGCGCTTGACCGTGGCGAGATGCTGGGCGTGGCGGACCGCTTTGGTCAGACGTTGCGCTTTATGATGACGTTCACTTACTTGGGTCGCGAGGGAGCCAAGCCGCGTGTGCTCGAGTCGGGTGCGCGTGTGCACGTGATGGCAGGCACAGCCGAGGTTGTCGGTCGCATCATGTTCATGGAGGGCGAGGCCCCCATGGCGGTGGGCGAGACACGAGTGGTGCAGGTACGCTTGGAGGAACCGCTGCCGCTGCGCGCCGGCGACCATGCTGTGGTGCTGTCGTATTCGCCCGTTATGCTTATTGGCGGCGGACGTGTGCTGCTTTCGCGCTGCCGTCGCTCGCGCGAGCTTTCGGCGGGGGAGCGCGCACTGCTTGCGGCACTTGAGGCCGGCAATGCCGTTGCTGGTGTTGAGGCGTGGTTGGCGCTGCAGACGTTGCCGGTCGTGGCTGCCGACGTTGCCGCGGCGCTGGATCTTGTTTCCGGTGGGGCCGATGCCGCGCTGAAAGAGTTGGTGGCGCGAGGTGCTGTATACGAGCTTGCCGGCTCGGGCGATGCGCTGTATGTGAATGCCGCCCTGCTCGACGCTGCGATGGATTCACTGGCGGCGACCCTGTCAGCCATGCACGCGGCGGCTCCCAAGGAAACGGGCTTTACGCCTGGCGCCGTTGCCCATGCTGCGTGGCCTGCCGCTGATGAAGGCGTTGCCGCGGCCCTGATTGCCGAGGGCTGCTCCCGTGGCGTGTGCGCCGCCGAGGGCGCCGAGGTATTCGATCCGCATTCGGCCGCCGCGGCGGCACGCGTGGTGCGAGAGGCTTGCGAGCGCATCGTCGCGCTGCTTGACGAGGCTGGCCTGGATGCACCGGCGCTTCCCGAGGTGGGCGAACAGCTGCAGCTCGGTCGCGACACCATGACGCGTGCCCTGCGCGAGCTTTCGCTCAACCGCTCGATCGTTAAGGTCGAGCGCGACGTTGCCCTGTCCGCTGCCGCCGAGTCCCATGCGCGTGAGCTTGTCGCCGCCGCCATAGAGGCAGCCGGCGGCGCTGCCACCACGAGCGTGCTGCGCGAGGCCCTGGGTGTGTCGCGCAAACGCGCCATCAGCATCTTGGAGCACCTAGATGCCGTGCGCTTTACGGTGCTCGACAAGGATGCCGGCGGCCTGCGCTCCCTGCGCTAGATTGGCTGCTCGGTTTGGTAAAATACCGCCGCACTTGGGAACGGATGGGCTCCGGTGGGCTCCGCGGTCCTCAAAACCGTTGCGAGGCGTGCAAAACGTCTTGGATGTGTTCGATTCACATACGTTCCCGCCATACGCTACCAGCGCTTTTGTGCTCGCGGTCTTGCTGCGTGCCGCAAAGGCGCTGTTTTGTTTTTGCGTGGGTTTGCCGTGCCGCCCGCTTTATCGGCGACGGTATCTGGCTTCGTGTGTCGGGTTTCGAGCATGCCGATGGAGGTGTTTTGCCGTATGACTACCGTAAGACGGGTCGATCTTTCTTGCGTCGTCCAAGCGGGCGGGCTGTCCTCACGCATGGGCCGCGATAAGGCGCGCATGACGTTTTGCGGCGAACCGCTCATCGAGCGCGTGCTGGGTCGGCTGGCGCCAGTTGCCGGCGAGTTGGTCGTGACGACTTCGCGTCCCAGCGAGCTTGCCTATCTTGAGGAGCACGCGTTTGGCGGCCTGGTGCCGCGAATAGTGCCGGACCTTGAGGGGTCGGCGGGTGCCATGCGCGGCATCGCGAGCTCGTTGGCTGCGGCCCGATTGCCGCTCGTGGCGATCGTCGCCTGCGATATGCCGTTTGTCTCGCCGGAACTCATCGGCGCGCTTGCCGATCGTGCTGAGGCCGAGGCACTCGACGTGTGCGTGCCACGCGAGGAGCAAGGGATTGAGCCGCTTTGCGCCGTCTGGCGCCGTGACGCTTGTGCGCCGGTTGCCCAAGAGCTGCTTGCCTGCGACCGCCAGCGCATTCGCTGCCTGATCAATCGCGTTCAGGCCGGTTATATGGATGAGCCGCAGATTGTTAAGGCCGCGGGCTCGACGCTCTGCTTCGAAAACGTCAATACGCCCGAGGAGTTTGCGGCGGCCGAGTTACTCGCCTAGACGATTGGAGTTGCCATGTCTCACGATATTTGTCCCGACACGGGAGAGCCTTGCACTTGCGATGGTTCCGAGCCCTGTACCTGCGGCTGCGGTGGCTGTGGACATACTGCGGAAGAGGAAGCGGCCGCCGCGGCGTATCGTGAGGCACACCGCGAAGGCCCATCCGGTGATGCCCTCGACCACGAGCGCAAGATTATCGTGTCGTTCGATAGCACCTTCGATGTGATGGAATGCGAACAGCTGTGTCTTGCCGCCGGTGTGCCCGGGCGCATCATGCCACTGCCCGGCTCCATTACCGCAGGCTGCGGGCTGTGCTGGGCCATGCCATTCTCGGGCGATGCGCTCGCCGCCTTCCGAGCCGCCACCGAGGGCCGCATAGCCCCTGCCGACTACCATCAGCTCGTCCTCTAGCCACCACACCACCACAAAGGTGCCTGTCCCCAATGTGGTGGTTTGGAACATGTGGACGAAACAGCTTCGAAACACGCGATTTGCGCGTTGGGCACTCAAAAACGCTTCTACCTGCATCGTAATCAAAACGAAACATCTGCTCGTCGGCTTATGCGAAACTTTGCTGCAACAGTGCGATATTATCCATACTCGATAAAGCTCGCGGCGCATGGGGCGCCTCGAACGACACTTTTCTTTTCCATCAATTGGAGGAAGCATGAGCTACACGCAGAAAGTTCTCGACGAGCTCAAGGCCCGCTATCCCGAGCAGCCTGAGTTCATCCAGGCCGCGACCGAGATTCTCGGCACCATCCAGCCGGCGCTCGACGCCCATCCCGAGTACGAGGAGGCCGCCCTGCTTGAGCGCCTCGTCGAGCCCGAGCGCATCGTCATGTTCCGTGTTCCCTGGGTCGACGACCAGGGCAAGGTTCAGGTCAACCGCGGTTACCGCGTCGAGTTCAACTCTGCCATTGGACCCTACAAGGGCGGCCTGCGCTTTAACCCGACGGTCACCCTGGGCATGCTCAAGTTCCTGGGCCTGGAGCAGATCCTCAAGAACAGCCTGACCACCCTTCCCATGGGCGGCGGCAAGGGCGGTTCCGACTTTGACCCCAAGGGCAAGTCCAACAACGAGATCATGCACTTCTGCCAGTCCTTCATGACCGAGCTCTATCGCCACATCGGCCCCAACACCGACGTTCCCGCCGGCGACCTGGGCGTTGGCGGCCGCGAGGTTGCCTACCTGTTCGGTCAGTACAAGCGCCTGACCAATGAGTGGACCGGCGTCCTTACCGGCAAGGGCCTCTCTTTTGGCGGCTCGCTCGCCCGTACCGAGGCCACCGGCTACGGCCTGGCCTACTTTGTGGACGAGTACCTCAAGAGCCGCGGCGACTCCTTCGAGGGCAAGAACGTCGTCGTTCACGGCTCCGGTAACGTCGCCATCTACGCGGTCCAGAAGGTCTCCCAGCTCGGCGGCAAGGTGCTGGCCTGCTCCGACACCCATGGCTGGGTCGAGGATCCCGACGGCATCGACTACACCGTGCTCGAGCATGTCTACAACAAGAAGCGCTCCGGCCACGACAAGGGCGTTACGCTCGCCATGTACGTCGACGAGAAGCCCAATGCCACGTGGCACGAGGGTGACGGCCGCGGCGTGTGGCAGCTGCCCTGCGAGATCGCGCTGCCCTGCGCTCGCGAGAACACGCTGCTGCTCGAGGACGCCCAGGCGCTCGTCGCCAACGGCTGCAAGGTGGTCGGCGAGGGCGCGAACATGCCCACGACCATCGAGGCCACGACCTACTTCCAGGAGCACGGCGTCGCCTTTATGCCCGGTAAGGCTGCCAACGCCGGCGGCGTGCTCGTGTCCGGCTTGGAGATGAGCCAGAACGCCGAGCACCTGTCCTGGACCTTCGAGGAGGTCGACGGCAAGCTCGAGCAGCTCATGCGCGGCATGTTCCACAACGTGGACGACACCGCCAAGGAGTACGGCGAGGAGGGCAACTTCGTCATGGGCGCCAACATCGCCGGCTTCCTGAAGGTCGCCGATGCCATGCTCGCCCAGGGCGTCTGCTAAATCTTGCCTGACATAGCATGTGATGAGGCTCCCAGCTATCTGGTTGGGAGCCTTTTTCTATCCCGGAGGATTCCTCATAACTTGCGGTGATATACGGACTGTTTTGCGTTCCAGAACGGCTAATCAGTCCGTATATCACCGCAAGTTATGGATGGGTGGGTGGATTTTGTCCTAAAACGGTGTGCGGCCCCTCGTTTGGTACACTTAAAGGTACTGGACAAGTGGAGAGATGGGGGAGAACGTGCTCAAGTTCGGTACCTACGTCCGTGTTGGAAACGCGGCCGAAGCCTATGAGCTCTTACAGAAGAACCGCAACAACAAGATTGTGGGCGGCGGCATCTGGATGCGCCTGGGTTCGCGTCGCGTGGCGACGGCGATTGACCTTTCGGCCTGCGGACTCGATCAGATCGAGGAGACCGAGACCGAGTTTCGCATCGGTGCCATGTGCACCCTGCGCCAGCTCGAGCGTCATGCTGGGCTCAACGCGCTTGTCAACAATGTCTTTGAGTTCGCCGTCCACGACATCGTGGGCGTGCAGCTGCGCAATACCGCCACGGTGGGCGGCAGCATCTACGGCCGCTTTGGTTTTTCGGACGTGCTCTCGGCCTTTTTGGCGCTCGATTCGTATGTTGAGCTGACGGGCGCCGGCCGCGTGCCGCTCGCCGAGTTCGTCGACATGGGTTACGTGCGCGACGTGATCGAGCACATCGTGGTCGTTAAGCACGACTATCGTGCAAGCTACGAGGCTGTGCGCAAGGCCGCGACCGACTTCCCCTCGCTCAACGTCACCGCCGCCTGGTGGGACAACAGCTGGCATGTCACCGTGGGCGCCCGCCCGCTGCGCGCGACCCTGCTGCAGGGTGAGGCATGCGGCCTTACCGCCGAGCAGCCTTCCGAGGACGAGCTACGCGCCCTGGCCGCGTCCGTACGCGCGCTGAGCTATGGCACCAACCTGTGGGGCTCGGCCGACTACCGCCGCCGCATCTCGGCCCCGCTCGCCATCCAGGCTGTGCGTCGCGCCGCCGGCATCGAGCTTTCGGCCGCGCTTGCCCGCGAGCTCGAGACCGTGCAAGTGCCTAAGTTCGCCACGGACGAGTATTCCTGCCGCCGCGTGCCCGGCGTCGATTCTAGTGAGGTGCGCTAATGGCTGCCAAACTCATCGATCTTTCCTTTACGCTCAACGGCCGCAAGGTCAAGGTCCAGATTGCCCCCGACACCATGCTCTTTGCGCTTTTGCGCGAGCAGGGTTGCGCGTCGGTGCGCTGTGCCTGCGAAACCACCAACTGCGGCCTGTGCACGGTGTGGCTCGACGGCGACCCGGTGCTGAGCTGCTCGGTTCCCGCCGCTCGCGTCGAGGGCCACACCATCACCACGCTCGAGGGCCTCAAAGCCGAGTCTGAGGCGCTGGCCCGTGCGATGGCTGCCGAAGGCGCCGAGCAGTGCGGTTTTTGCGCCCCCGGCCTTATCATGAACGTACTGGCGCTTGCCCGCGCCGCCAAGGAGGACCCGAGCCTCGTCGCCACGCGCGAGGAGCTGTCGCGCCAGCTCGCCGGCAACCTCTGCCGTTGCAGCGGCTACGAGAGCCAGCTGCGCGCCATCGTTCGCTTCCTCAACGAGTCCGGCGTGCAGGTGGGCTTTGAGATGCCCGATCTGCCCGTCAACGACACGAGCTCCGACGGCGTTACCTACAAGCAGATCACCCACAAGCAGCCCAAGAAGGATTCGAAGGCCCTGCTCGAGGGCCGCCCCGTCTACACGGGCGACTTAGTGCCCGCCGGCGCGCTCATTGTCAAACTCAAGCGCAGCCCCTATGCCCGCGCCAAGATCCGCTCCATCGATACTTCGCGTGCCCTGAAGGTGCCGGGCGTGGTGGGCGTCTACACCTACGAGGACGTGCCCAAGCGCCGCTTCACCATCGCCGGCCAGAGCTATCCGCAGCCGAGTCCCTACGACCGCCTGATCCTCGAGAACCTCGTGCGCTATCAAAACGAGGAGGTGGCGATTGTCGCCGCCGAGACCGAGGAAGCCGCCGACAAGGCACTCAAGCTCATCAAGGTCGACTACGAGGTGCTCGAGCCCCTGCTCGACTTTACCCAGGCACTCGATAACGACATCGTGGTCCACCCCGAGGGCGACGTGACCTTTATGTTCCCGCAGGGCGGCGACGTGCCGCGCAACCTGGTGTGCAGCGGTACCAGCGATTATGGCGACTTGGACGAGGCCTTCGCCCAGAGCGACATCGTCTTTGAGCGCACTTACACCAGCCAGGCCACGCAGACCGCGCCCATGGAGACCTTCCGCGCCTTCGCGACGACCGACGCGTTCGGGCGCATCTCGGTGACCACCTCTACGCAGGTGCCCTTCCACGTGCGCCGCATGGTCGCGCAGTCGCTCGACATTCCGCAGTCGCAGGTGCAGGTCATTAAGCCGCGCATCGGCGGCGGCTTTGGCTCCAAGCAGACGGGCTGCTGCGAGATCTTCGTGGCGTTTGTCACCCAGCAGACCGGCCGTCCGAGCTATTGCTGCTACACCCGTGAGGAAACCATCACCGCGGGCAACTCGCGCCACCAGATGCAGATGACCGTCAAGCTGGGCGCCATGAACGACGGCACCATCACGGCCATCGACCTGCATACGCTGTCCAACGCCGGCGCGTACGGCGAGCACGCCACCACGACGATCGGCCTTTCGGGCCACAAGAGCCTGCCGATCTACAACCATGTGAAGGCGAGCCGCTTTAGGTGGGACGCCGTCTACACCAACACCAACCGCGGCGGCGCGTATCGCGGCTACGGTGCCACTCAGGGCCAGTTTGCCGTGGAGAGCGCCGTCAACGAGCTCGCCGACATGCTGCACATGGACCCCGCCGACCTGCGCCTTAAGAACATCGTGCGCGAGGGCGAGATCATGCCGCAGTACTACAACGAGACGCTCAACGCCTGCGCGCTCGACCGCTGCCTGCTGCGCGCGATGGACATGATCGGCTGGCGCGACAAGCCGCTGGCCGTGGACCTGGGCGACCGCGTGCGCGCCCTGGGCTGCGCGCTCACCATGCAGGGCTCGGGCATCTCCAACGTGGATATCGCCGGCATCGATATGCGCCTGGAAGAGGACGGCTTCATCACGCTTTCGACCGGCGCTACCGATAACGGCATGGGCGTCGATACGATTCTGGCGCAGATTGCCGCCGAGGAGCTGGGCGTGGAGAGCTCGCTGATCGTGGTGCGCGGCGTGGACACCGATGTGTCGCCGTTTGACGCCGGCTCGTACGCGAGCTCCGGTACGTACGTGACGGGCCTTGCCGCCAAGAACGCCGCGACCGAGCTGCGCGAGAAGATTTGCGCCAAGGCCGCCCAGATGTGGGACGTGGACGCCGCCGATGTGGTCTTCGACGGCCAGTACGTGCGCCTTTCCGACGAGCGCGCCGCCCGTGAGCGCGGTCGCTACCTTACGCTGCGCGACTTTGCCAACCTGTGTGTCAAGAACATCGAGGGTGGCGACGCGCTGACCTCGCACGCCTCTGCCTGCCTGCCCGTTTCGCCTCCGCCGTTTATGGCCGGTATTGCCGAGGTCGAGGTCGACAAGGCCACTGGCAAGGTGACCGTGGTGGATTACGCCGCTGCCGTTGACTGCGGTACCGTGATCAACGAGGCGCTCGCGCGCGTCCAGGCCGAGGGCGGCATTGCCCAGGGCATCGGCCACGCGCTCTACGAGATTGTCGAGCACGATGACCGCGGCCGCCTGCGCACCGGCAACTTTTTGAGCTACAAGCTGCCCACGCGCCTGGATATCGGCAGCATTCGCGTGGCCTTTGAGCCGAGCTACGAGCCGACGGGTCCGTTTGGTGCCAAGTCGATCGGCGAGGTCGTCATCAACACGCCGCTCGCCGCCGTGGCCTCGGCCGTGGCACACGCCACCGGCCACCAGGTTCGCTCGCTGCCCATTACGCCCGAGAAGGCCCTGCTGGGGGAGTAGCGGGTCGGCGAACACCGAATCGTAATGGGGCGGGGCGGGGTAACTCGCCCCGCCTTGCAACTCGTGGTGAGGTCGTGAGCCTGTAAAAGGTGTGCGTGCGCTTGCCGTTCGTATCTGCTATCATTCCTAGTCTGTGCGCTCATGCGGGCGTGGCGGAATTGGTAGACGCGCCAGATTTAGGTTCTGGTGGGATTCCCGTGAAGGTTCGAGTCCTTTCGCCCGCACCATCGCACCTGCGTCGGCCCTGGCCGTCGCGACACTTTGTTGCATAAAGGTACCAGCACCTCAGATAAGCTGGGCAGTATGAGGAGGAACGTGTTGAACATCACCGCTTCTGACGTCAAGGACGCCAAGCTCACCGCTACGGTCACCATCCCGGCCGCCGACGTCGACGCCGCGATCAAGAAGGCCTACAAGGACACCGCCAAGAAGTACCGCTTCCCGGGCTTCCGCGCCGGCAAGGCTCCCCGTCCGGTCATCGACTCCGCTCTTGGCGCCGAGGCTACCCTCGCTCAGGCCACCAACGACCTGATCGCCGCCAACGAGCCCGCCGTCCTCAACGAGCTGGACATCGTCCCCACCAAGAGCGGTGACTACAAGGAGCTTGACCTCGCCAAGGATCACGAGGACTACACCTACACCGTCGAGTTCTCCCTGCGTCCTGCTGCCGAGCTTTCCTCCTTCGACGCCGTCGAAATCGAGATGCCTCCCGCGGAGGTCACCGAGTCCGAGATCAACAACCAGGTTGAGATGCTCCTCAACTACCGTGCCACCTTCGAGGACGTCGAGGGTCGTGCCGTCGAGGCCGAGGACTACGTCACCGTCGACCTCAAGGCCGTCGAGAACGCCGACAACTTTGCCGCCGAGGGCCGCATGCTCATCGCCGGTAGCGACAGCAACCCCAAGGAGTTCAACGAGGCCCTGATCGGTGCCAACGTTGAAGACGTCAAGACCGTCACCTGGACCGACGAGGTCGAGGAGGGCGAGGAGGCCGAGACCCACACCGTCGAGGTCACCGTCAAGGGCATCAAGGTCCGCAACACCCCCGAGCTCACCGACGAGCTCGTCAAGTCCGACTTTGGCTTTGACAGCATCGACGCTATGCGCGACGCCATCAAGATCGAGATCGAGCAGGACAAGGCTTCCCGCCTGCCGGCCGAGAAGGAGAACCGTTGCGTCTCCGCTCTCGCCGAGCGTCTGCAGCTCGACGAGATGGACGCCGACTACGAGCAGTCCGTCTTTGAGGAGCTCGGCCAGAACTTCCTGTCCAACCTCGCTGCTCGTGGCATGACGCTGGACACCTGGCTGCCCGCTTCCGGTCTGACCATGGAGCAGTTCATCGGCGACCTGCACAAGCAGGCCAACGACGTTGCCCGTGAGTCCCTGGCTCTGGACGCCCTCGCCCGCGAGCTCAAGATCGAGGTCACCGAGGATGACATCAACGCCGAGTTCGAGAAGGCCGGCGTCAAGGACGTCGAGGCTTCCAAGGCCGAGTTCATCGCCGATGGCCGCATGCCTGCCGTCCGCGAGTCCATCCGTCGCTCCAAGGCCGTCGACCACCTGGTCGAGAACGCCAAGGTGACCGAGGTCGACGAGACCGCCAAGGACGCCGAGTAATTCTCGCCACCTTGCCCGCGAGCGCATGCGTGCGCCCGTGATGGGGTAAAGTTATACACCGGTTATCCGGTTGCTTCGTACGGTGCCAGCCAATGCATAGCATGCGGGCACCGTACGTTTATCTAGAACCAATTTGGTCCGCAAGAGAGAAATGGAGATGCGTATGATCGCCAAGTTCGATTCCGCCCTCGTGCCATACGTTATCGAGCAGACGCCGCGCGGCGAGCGCAGCTACGATATCTATTCGCGCCTGCTCAACGACCGCATCATCTTTTTGGGCGAGGAGATCAACTCCGTCAGCGCCAACCTGGTCGTTGCCCAGCTGCTGCATCTTGAGAGCCAGGATGCCGAGAAGGATATCTCGCTCTACATCAATTCGCCCGGCGGCGAGGTCTACTCCGGCCTGGCAATTCTTGACACTATGAACTTTATCAAGCCGCAGGTCTCGACCATTTGCGTCGGCATGGCCGCGTCTATGGCCGCCGTGCTGCTTTCGGCCGGCGCCAAGGGCAAGCGCTTCTGCCTGCCGCATTCCAAGGTCATGATTCACCAGCCCAGCGGCGGTGCGCAGGGCCAGCAGACCGAGATTGAGATCGTGGCCGAGGAGATCAAGAAGACCCGTCGCGAGCTCAACCAGATCCTGTCCGACGCCTCTGGCCAGCCCATCGAAAAGGTCCAGGCCGATACCGAGCGCGACAACTACCTGACCGCTGCCGAGGCCCTCGACTACGGCCTGATCGATCGTATCGTCACCTCGCGCGACCTCGCCGCGAAGGACGCCTAGGATGGCAGGTAACATGCAGGACAACTTTGACGAGAACGGCAACCCCATCCGCTGCTCCTTTTGCGGAAAAGAGCAGGGCCAGGTTCGTCGCCTCGTAAAGGGCCCGACCAACATCTTTATCTGTGACGAGTGCGTCGCCGCATGTTCCGAGATCTTGGAGGAGTCGCTGGCTTCGGACTTTATGGACGCTGCCCGCAACGGCAAGCTGCCGGGCTTCCTCAACGACCACGGCCAGGCTGCCGGCCAGCCTGCTGTAGATCCCGAGGCCGAGGGTTTTGAGCTGGAGGACGACGCTCGCCAGGTCATTACGCACGTGCCGACGCCGCACGAGATCTATGACGAGCTTTCGGCTTATGTTATGGGCCAGGAGGACGCCAAGCGCGCTATGTCGGTTGCCGTGTACAATCACTATCGCCGCGTGATCGAGGGCGGCGCCGCGGTGTCCGCTTTTGATGCTGGCATGGGCTCGCAGTTCGATGACGATATGAACGAGGTAGAGCTCGCCAAGTCCAATATTCTGCTGCTCGGCCCCACCGGTACCGGTAAGACGCTGCTGGCCCAGACGCTTGCGCGCATCCTCGAGGTGCCGTTTGCCATCGCCGACGCCACCGCGCTCACCGAGGCCGGTTACGTTGGCGAGGACGTTGAGAACATCCTGCTCAAGCTCATCAACGCCGCCGATGGCGATATCGAGCGCGCGCAGGTTGGCATCATCTACGTTGACGAAATCGACAAGATCGCCCGCAAGGCCGAGAACCTCTCCATTACCCGCGATGTTTCGGGCGAGGGCGTTCAGCAGGCGCTGCTTAAGATCCTTGAGGGCACGGTGGCAAGCGTTCCGCCCACCGGCGGCCGCAAGCATCCCCAGCAGGAGCTGCTCCAGATCGACACGACTAACATCCTGTTCATCTGCGGCGGTGCCTTTGTGGGTTTGGATAAGATCATCGCCGACCGCGTGGGCAACAAGGGCGTGGGCTTTAACTCCGAGATTGCCGGCCCCACCTCGGTCGACGAGAACGACCTGCTGCGTCAGGTGCTCCCGCAGGACCTCAACGCTTTTGGCATGATCCCCGAGTTCGTGGGCCGTACGCCCGTCGTCACCCAGACGCAGGCGCTCGACGAGGACGACCTGGTGTCGATCCTGACCGAGCCCAAGAACGCCGTGGTGCGCCAGTACCGCAAGATGTTCCAGCTCGAGGACGTTGAGCTTGAGTTTGAGGACGCCGCCCTGCACGAGATCGCCCGCATGGCGCTTGCCCGCAAGACCGGCGCCCGCGGCCTGCGCGCCATCTGCGAGGACGTTCTGCAGCGGACGATGTTCGACCTCCCCAGCGAGGAGGGCGTTGCCAAGGTCGTCGTAACCGAAGCTGCCGTAAAGGGCGAAGAACAGCCCCAGCGCATCTACGGCTAGACCTGCCTAAAATGTGTTTACAAATAGCCTCCGACCATCCGCGGTCAGAGGCTATTTTATATATGCGCAATAACCCCAACTACCTGTGTTATTCTGTGTGTTTGTTTAAGCCTCAGCGAAGTCATTCAGACTGAAGTAATCGATACCTAAGGCGTGTCCGCCTGCTTGGTTTTCGTAGATTCCGCACGAGCCGAAGAGCACTTAATGTGCTCTTCGTGCGAGCCAGGACCTGACTGTGCGAAAACCAAGCAGGCGGACACGCCGGCGGGACAGGGAGAGATATATGGAAGAGATGCCCAAGAACTACGATCCGTCGACCAACGAGCCGGCGATCCTGCAGAAGTGGCTCGACGGCGGCTACTACAAGCGCCGTGAGGGCGTGGGCGACTGCACCGTCACCATTCCGCCTCCCAACGTGACCGGCAAGCTCCACATGGGTCACGCCACCGACGACTCCATCCAGGACGCTATCATCCGTATGGCCCGCATGCGCGGCAAGTCCACGCGCTGGGTGCTCGGCACCGACCACGCCGGTATCGCCACGCAGACCAAGGTCGACAAGAAGCTCAAGAGCGAGGGCATCAGCCGCCTGGAGATTGGCCGCGACAAGTTTGTCGACGCCTGCTGGGATTGGACCCACGAGTACGGCGGCATCATCGTCGAGCAGATCAAGCGCATGGGCTGCTCCGTCGACTTCGACAACGAGCGCTTTACCATGGACGAGGATTACGCCCAGGCCGTGCGCAAGGTCTTCTGCGATTGGTATCACGACGGCCTGATCTACCGCGGCAAGCGCATCGTCAACTGGTGCCCCAACTGCACCACCGCTATCTCGGACGACGAGGCCGAGTATAAGGACGAGAAGGGCCACCTATGGCACCTGCGCTACCCGCTGACCGAGCCGGTCAACGGCCAGGACTACATCGTCGTCGCCACCACGCGCCCCGAGACCATGCTCGGCGATACGGGCGTTGCCGTCTCCCCGAAGGACCCCGAGAAGGCCGCCTTCGTGGGCAAGACCGTCAAGCTTCCCATCGTCGACCGCGAGATCCCCATCTTTGAGGATTGGCATGTCGACGCCAACTTTGGCTCCGGTTTCGTTAAGGTCACCCCGGCCCACGACCCCAACGACTACGCTATGGGTCAGGCCCACGACCTGCCGCAGATCAACATCTTCGACGAGCACGCGGTGGTCGTCGAAGGCTACGGCGAGTTCACCGGCATGAACCGCGACGAGTGCCGCGAGGCCGTCGTCAAGTGGTTTGACGAGCACGGTCTGCTCGACCACGTCGAGGAGCTCGACCACTCCGTCATGCACTGCTACCGTTGCGACGCCGCGCTGGAGCCGTGGCTGTCCGAGCAGTGGTTCGTGGCCGTCGACAAACTCAAGGGGCCGGCGCTCGACGCCGTCAACTCCGGCAAGGTCACCTTCCACCCCGCGCGCTGGACGCAGACTTACACCACTTGGATGGAGAACCTTAAGGACTGGTGCATCAGCCGCCAGCTGTGGTGGGGCCACCGCATCCCCGTGTTCTACTGCGAGGACTGCGGCTGGGAGGACGCCCTGACCGAGGACACCGACGTGTGCCCCAAGTGCGGCGGCCATCACGTGCATCAGGACGAGAACGTGTTGGATACCTGGTTCAGCTCGCAGCTGTGGACCTTCGCCACGCAGGGCTGGCCGCAAAAGCCGGAGCTGCTCGAGGGGCATCACCCCACGACCGCACTCGTCACCGCGCGCGACATCATCGCGCTGTGGGTCGCCCGCATGGTCATGAGCTCGCTGTACTTCCTGGACGAGGTACCGTTTAAGGACGTCGTCATCTACCCGACGATCCTGGCCAAGGACGGCAGCCGCATGTCCAAGTCCAAGGGCAACGGCGTTGACCCCATGGACCTCATTGGCATGTACGGTGCCGACGCCATGCGCTACAACCTGCTCACGCTGTGCACCAACAACCAGGACGTCAAGTTCGACGCGAACATCGACAAGAAGACCAAGAAGCTTATCGACAGCCCGCGTACCGACCAGGCCAAGTCGTTTGTGACCAAGATCTGGAACGCCAGCCGCTTCCTGCTTATGAACATGGAGGGCTACACGCCCGGCGAGCCCGTCGTTGAGACGCCGGCCGACGCCTGGATGTTCAGCCGCCTGGCCAAGGCCGTGAAGATGGTCACCGAGGGTATTGAGAACTACACCTTTGGCGACATGGCCCGCGGCGTGCAGCAGTTCTTCTGGAACGAGGTCTGCGACTGGTACGTCGAGGTCACCAAGGCCCGCCTGAAGGGCGAGGGTCGTCTGCAGGCTCAGCGCAACCTGATCTTTGTGCTCGACACTTCCATTCGCCTGATGCACCCGCTCATGCCGTTTGTTACCGAGGAGATTTGGGACAACATGCCGGCGAGCGTGCTCGATCTGGACGCCGAGGGCAACGTGAATCGCGCCGAGGCGCTCATGATCGCCAAGTGGCCCGAGCCCGCCGACTACGCCAAGTACGTCGACGAGCCCGCCGAGCGCGCGTTTGAGCTATGCCGCGCCGTCGTTTCCGCCGCTCGCGCCACGCGTTCGCGTTATCGCTTGAGCCCCAAGGCCGAGCTCGACGTGGTCGTGCGCGCCGGTGCCGAGGATATCGAGAAGCTCGAGAGCCTGCGCTCCACGATTGAGCCGCTGGCCAACACCGCCTCGCTGGTTATGGGTACCGACGTCGAGAAGCCGTCCGCGAGCATTGCCGTGGTCGATAGCGGCGTCGAGGTCTTTGTGGTGCTCGAGGGCAAGGTTGACCTTTCGGCCGAGAAGGCACGCCTGGAGAAGGAGATTGCCGCGGCCCAGAAGGAGCTCGCCGGCTGCGAGAAGACGCTCGCCAACGAGGGCTTTGTGGCCAAGGCCGCGCCCGCGGTGGTGCAGAAGAAGAGGGACCGTGCAGCTGAGCTCAAGGAGATCCTGGTGGCGCTGACTGCTCAGGTTGCTGACTTCTCGTAGGCGTAATTGGGGGACGCGGTTTGGGGCATTGCTCGCTACTGCGAACAGTCCTGCTCGCACGAAGGCCACATTAAGTGGCCTTCGGCTCGTGCGGAACTTGTATCGAGCAAAGCCCCAAACCGCTCCCATAGCGGTTACGGGGGCGTCCGCTGCCTGGTGGGGCCACTGAGTTGTGGCCTTGAGGTCGCTGCAAAGCGGTGTTTGGCTGATATTTTGAATGGGAGGGGCTCGTTGTTGATTACGGGCCTCTTTTTATGTTGAGGGGACTTTGGTTATGGCTAAGCGTTCTGGGTTGTATTCGGTGCCGTTTGAGGTTCCGGAGTTTTCTTTTGATGAGGCTGTTGCGCTTGCGGCCGATACGGGCAAAATTGCACGTTATTCCACGCCGTTGCTCGAGACTGTTGTCGAGATGCTCGATGAGCTTGGTCGTCCTGACGAGTTTTATGATTGCGTCCAGATCGCCGGAACCAATGGAAAGACATCGACGACGCGGTTCTCGGCTGCCATTTTGCGTGGTGAGGGCCTTAAGACGGCGCTCTTTACGTCGCCTCATCTGGTGCGTTATCCCGAGCGCATGGAGATTGACGGCAAGGTCGTCTCGGACGAGGTCTTTGCCCACGGTGTCTCCGCGGCGTATGAGGCAGGTCGTCGTCTCAACGCGCGTCGTGAGGCGGCAGGCAAGGAGCTCCGTGCTATTACGCCCTTCGATCTTTTGTCCGTGGCTGGACTGACCATGTTTGCCGAGGCTTGCGTGGACGTGGCCGTGCTCGAGGTCGGCATGGGTGGACGTTGGGACGCTACGAGTGCGACTGATCCCGTTGCCGTTGCCATTACGGGCATCGGACTCGACCATATGAAGGTCCTTGGCGATACGCTTGAGGCTATTGCGGGGGAGAAGGCCGCGGTTATTAAGCCTGGGCGCTTGGTTGTTTTGGGCGAGGGTACGCACGAGGCGAGTGTTCAGCGCGTGATGGATGCGCGTTGTCGCGAGTGCGGCGTTGTTCCGCTCGTGGTGAACCATGCCACGACCAAGGTACCTTCGCACGTGGGCGATACGGTGGAGTTTAGCTGCACCACGCCGCGTGCGATCTATACGTCAAGCATGGTTAAGCCGGCCTACCAGCCGCAGAATGCCGCGTGCGCGATTATGCTATGCGAGGGGTATCTGGGTCGCGAGCTCGACCACGATGCTCTGGATACATCGCTTATGGGCTGCCCCACACCGGGTCGTTTTGACGTGCTGGGGACCAATCCGCTCAAGTTGATTGACGCTTGTCATAACCCTCAGAGCTGCGAGAACTTTGTGAGCGCGCTGGACGAGATTGATCCGTGCGTGGAGAATCGCCCCACGCTGCTGTGCGCCGCGCTGGCCGACAAGGACGTGGCGGGCATCGTCGACGTGCTGATCCCGGCTTTCCCGCGCGTGGTCGTGACCCAGACCGATTCCGATCGCGCCCTGCCGGCGGAGGAGCTCGCCGCACTTGTGGACGCTGACAAGCTTGTTGGCGTGTACCCCAGCGTGTCCGAGGCCCTCGCGGCCTTCGATGCCGCAGACGAGCCTTTCGTAGCTGCCGGCACCATCACCCTAGCCGGCGAAGTAGCCGGTCTGCTCCGCTAACCCATCCCCTCATCAGTTGCGGTGAAATACGGACTGTTTTACAAGCCAGAGGCCTCAAACAGTCCGTATATCACCGCAACTCAAAAGCAGCCAATTTGGGACGGGGCTTTTTTAGCTGCCCTGTGCCCCGAGTCGACTCGCTTGCCACGAAATGGGCCTATCTACTACGTTTGACCGACTACCCTCGACCACACGGAACATCGTGAAAGCAAAACCGCAGGTAGACGGCTTACGGATTTTGTAAAAACGCGGGTATGGTCGACCCATGCGGGTTAAACGTAGTAGATAGGCCGTTTTTGTGGCGCGGTATTGGTGGGATGCGGCAAAGGGACAGCCCCTTTGCCGCATTGCCTAGTCTAGGCGGACAGGATCGTGGGGGTAGGCGTTGAGAATCTCGACGCCGTTCTCGGTCACCAGAGCAAGGTCCTCGATGCGGACACCGGTGCGGCCGGGGAGGTAGATGCCCGGTTCGATTGAGAACGTCATGCCTGGCTTTACGACCTGCTCGTTGACGAGCGAGACGTCGCCCGGCTCGTGGTCCTGCAGACCAATCGAGTGGCCTAGGCGATGTGTAAAGTATTTGCCATAGCCTGCGTCCTCGATCACATCGCGTGCGGCGCGGTCCAAGTCGCACATGCGAACGCCCGGCGCGATGAGTGCCTCGGCGGCCTCGTTGGCGCGGCGCACGATATCGTAGATGCGCGCCGTCTCCTCGTCCGGCTCGCCCCAAAAGAACGTGCGCGTCATGTCCGAGCAGTAGTTGCGATGGCGTCCGCCAATGTCGAATAGCACCACGTCGCCATGCTTGAGCACGGTATCGTCGGGTTCGTGATGCGGGTCGCCGGCGTTGGCGCCAAAGCTCACGATCGGCGGAAAGCTAAAGCCCTCGCAGCCGTGCTTGCGATACAGGCCGAGCATCTGGTCAGCAATTTCGCGCTCCGTCACACCTTCGTGGACGAGTTTGATGGCATCAGCCATCACGGCGTCGTTGGCGGCGGAGGACACGCGCATGAGCTCCTGCTCGTTGGCATCCTTGTGGGTGCGTGCGGCGGTGACGGCAAAGTCACCCAGGAAAAACTCGCTTGCGGCGTGGCGCTCCATAAGCGGCATCAAAAAGCCGGAGCGCATGACGGTGTCGACGCCGAGCGGTTTGGTCGGATCGACCTCGCGCGCGATGGCATCGGTCACGATATCAGTATCGGTGTGGTAGGCAACGCGGGCATTGTCGTACTCGGGCAGCTGATGCAGCGCGTTGACCAGAATCACCGGCTCGGCACCGCGCGTGAGCAGCACGCCACAAAAACGCTCGAACATATCGGCATAAAAGCCGGTCAGGTAATAGATCGACCACGGGTCGTTTACGAGGAGCTGCGCGCCGGGGTGCTGAGCCTCGAGCGCATCGAGCACGCGCGCCACACGCTGGTCATCGACATGTGCCATGAAACATCCTTTCGCTAGGCTGCCACCATGGTATCCCAAGCCCGGCACATAGGGACGTTCCTTTTAATATGAGCAGGACATTGTCAAGAGGCAAAATCGGGCCTGGCCCCAACGATATGGGGTCAGGCCCTCTCCCTATATCAACCCGTCCGCGGCGACCTCGGCGTGTCTTCCCGACGCTCGTCTTTGCAGTTTAATATCCGCCCGCGGCGATCTCTCGCTGGGCAATCCGTTGCTACGGCTGAGGCTTCTTCGTCGAACCGACAGTCTGTGCACGCGTGTGGCGCCCTGGGCGCTCGCGGAAAAGGGACCTGAGGTTCGCCTCAACGGCTTCGGATCGAACCGCTTCCGGGGTGATCGGCTTATGTGCGGGGGACCGGCCCCCCTACGCCTCCTCGGCCATGAGGCCGACCGCCCACACCCAGCAGGCGAGCTCGCGCGCCGTGGCCACGTTCGCCTTGTTGCCGTGGACCCCGCGCGCGAGCAGCGCCTCCCGCCTCTCGGCCAGCCTCCGCACGCCCTTGGCGGCATGCCTGCGGGCGACCCGGTCCGGGGCCTGGCCCTTGGCGAGGTCCTTCGGCCGCCCCGAGCACGTCAGGTAGTGCACGCGGCCTCGACCAGCGCCTTCTCAGGTGCTTGTTGCCCGCCTTGGTGATCGCGCCTGCGGTCGCTCTCCCGCTGGAGTGCTCGGAGGGCGTCAGGCCGACCCATGCGGCGAACGACCGGGCGTTCCCGAACCTCGAGAACTCGCCGGCCTCGACGAGGTCGGCGGCCGCGCGGTGTCGACGCCCTTGAGGCAGCGCAGGGAGTCGACCCTCCTCCTCCACCTGGGCTGCGGGCCCGGCCTCGACGAGCCCTGAGCCTCGCCTTTCCTCGCCGCCCGCCTGACCGCGTCGACGTAGTAGGCGAGCACGTCGTTGTCGGCCCTCCGCGAACCTAATCGACTCGATCCAGGACCAGTGCGCCCGGGTCCAGTTGCCCTTCCTGCGGCCGGTGGGCGTCCTCTCGTCGAAGACGAGCCCGTGCCTGAGCAGGAACTTGAGAGCCGCTGCTTCGAGCGCGAGAGGTCGTCCTCGCGTCCTCGAGCGCCCTGGGTCGCGGGCGGCCTCGCACTCGTCGTCGGGGACCCACACCTCGACCACGTTGCCGACCGACAGCATGCGGGCGAGGAACTCGGCGTCGTTGCGGTCGTTCTTCCTGCGCCTGTCCGCGCTGGGCTTGATCATCTTCGAGACGGCGCCGACCGCGCAGTCGACCCCGAGGCCGGAGAGCCTCTTCTGCAGGTCGAACCCCGTGACCCCGGACTCGTACACGCACCTGGCCTTTGGGTCCACGGACCGCACCCACCCCGCGACGGCGCCGGCGTCGTAGCCGAAGGTCGCGCAGCGCGCCTCCCCGGTCATGACGTCGAGGGAGACTGCCTTTATCGAGCGGGCGTGGACGTCGAGTCCGACGAAGGTGGTAGTATCGAGCATGGGAGCCCCTTCCATGAATGCGGCGCGGCCGCCGCGGTTGAATTAGACACTCACCATTGTCGGCCTAATCCGCGGATTTTCATGCAGCAGGGGCTCTCAATGTTTTTATGTCCTGCTCATATCGTCTCTGCCGGCAGTTGGGGACACTCCCTGGCATAGTTTTTCTGGGACGGAAGGCGAAATTAGCCAAAAGAGCCCCATTACAGTTTGAGTCGTCCGAAAGGGCGGCTCTTTTCCGTTGCACGGTTATACGATTGAGCCGTACCGGTGGTCGCTGGCCGACCGCCCCGGACGGCCGTCAGCCCCTGCCCCGTAGAGGGCCCGGGACGTGTTGCCGCCGGGGCGGGAGGGGCCGCGGGGAACGACTGATAGAGATGTGCCGGGCCCGGACCGGGCCACGGCCGGGTAATGTGGGTGTCGCTTCCGCGGCTTACGGCCGGCTCAAGGGAGAGGATACACCATGCCTGCAGCAGAGACGCCCGTGGCCTACCTGGGGATCGACGTCGGGAAGAGCTCGCACAGCGCGTGCGCGCTCGATGCGGGAGGGGGCGTCGCCTTCAGGGCCGAGCTGGCCAACAGGCCCGACGACATCGACCGGGTGCTCGAGCGGGCCGGCTCCGGCGCGCTGGTCGTCGTCGACCAGAAGCGAAACATCGGCGCGCTGGTCCTCGCGCGCGCCCATGCGCACGGGAACCCCTGCGCCTACCTGCCCGGATATGCCGAGAAGCAGGCCCGCGGGATGTTCCCCGGCATCGCGAAGACCGACGCCATCGACGCCGAGGTGATCGCGCGCACCGCGCTCGGCGTGCCCCGCGCCCTCAGGCCGGCGCCCGAGGAGCCCGAGGGGACCGCCTCGCTGCGGATCCTGTCGTCGCAGCGCGAGTTCGCGTCGTCCGCCAGGACCCGCGCGAAGAACAGGCTGCGCGCGACCCTGCTCGAGGCCGACCCCGCGCTCGAGGGCGCGGTCGACCCGTCGAGCCGCTGGCAGGTGTCGATGCTGGCCGAGTTCGGCGGGGCCGCCGGGTGCTCGGCCGCCGGCTGGCGCAGGTTCTCGAGCGCCGCCAGGCGCGCGGGCGCCCCCGCCGCGGGGGCCAGGAGGCTCTGGGAGGCGCTGCTGGCCTCGTCGCGCTCGGGAAGGCGGCTCCCGGCCGGCGAGGACGTCGCGGTCCGGATACTCGCCCGGGAGATAGCCTCCCTCGACGCCGACATCGAGGAGCTCGACTCGCTCGTGGCCGACTCGCTGGCGGGCGACGAGGTCTACGAGTGCCTCCTCACGGTGCCCGGGATCGGCCCCAAGACCGCCGCGGCGCTGGTGACGTCGATCGACATATCCGCGTTCAGGGGGCACGACGAGCTCGCGAGCTATTGCGGCGTGGCGCCGTCCGATAGGCGCTCCGGGAGCAGCATCAGGTCGACATCGCCGCAGCACGGCGGGAACAGGCAGCTCAAGAACCTGCTCATATTCAGCTGCAACTCCCTCATCGGCACGGACAACAGGTTCGGGAGGTACTACGGGGAGTGCAGGGCGAGGGGGATGAGGCACAGCAAGGCGCTGAAGGCGGTCGCGAGGAAGAGGCTCAAGGTCATCTACGCGATCATGCGCGACGCCGTCCCGTACGCGGCCTAGCGGGCGGCGGGATCAACCGAAGGGGAAGCGGGGGCGCCGGGCGCCCGGATGCGTCATGCCGAAATGGCGCGAAGCACGCGGTTGACAAAACTATAGAGACACGTCCCAAATGAGCTGGTTTCAAAAGTATGGCGGATTACGGGGCTGAACCGGACTTGGCTGACCATGACTGAAATGGCAAAAATAAAACCGCAGGTAGACGGCTTGTCGAAAATCGAAAATGGCCGTTATGGTTGGGGGTTCTCGATTGAGCCCCGTAAACCGGGGTAGTTTTGAAAATGGCACTAATCGAGTGCCAGCCAAATACGCGATCCCCAAAGAAGTTGCGGTGGAATGGTTCCTGGATGCCGGGGTTTTGGCGGAAATCAGGAACTATTTCACCGCAATTGAGGAGGGGCGGGGTGGATGGCAGGGTAGCTAAAAGAGCCCCGTCCCAAATGAGCTGCTTAGGTTGGGTCGATGTCCATGCTGGCGATGAGGTTGATGCCCGTGCCGAGGAGGTCTTCCAGCACGACGTCGCCCATGCGGATGGGGGCCTCGACGACCAGACCGCGGATGAGGTCCATGGCCTGGGCGTGGAGTTCCAGCGGGATGGCTTCGGCCGTGCGCACGGGCAACAGTGCCTCGTCGCCGCCGGATACGGCCACGGTGGTAGTGAGTACGCGCATGGGGCAGGTGAGTTCCTGATGCGCGAACGTATCGCCGCGGGGGCAGCTGTTGCCGGTCACGGAGCGCACCTCTACCACGGCGCCGTCTGCGTCACGTTCTACCTCTACGGTCAGGAGGCATTCCGATGGGCAGGTGGTGCAGTTGAACTGCAGCGTTTCGATCGCGTTTATGCTCATGGCCTTACGCCTCCTCAGCGGGGTCGACGGACAGGACAATCTCGCTAACACCCAGGTCGAGTACGCGCTGAATCACCTTTGCCGGCAGCGGGAAGCTTTCCATAACGCTCGGTTTGAACGGGCGGAACTTGCCTGCAAACAGTTCCTCGTCGCCTGCCAGAATGCGCACGCGGGCGGCATCGACCGGCCGGCGTACGCGGAAGTTGAGCTTAGTGAGCCCGACGGTCGTAATGCGGCCCGGCAGCGCGTAGCCCGCAATGCCAGCGAGGGAAACCATGAGCTGGCAACCCGCGTCCGCCACTCCCGCTGCGGTGTCGACAGCCCCCAACGCCCACGCCGCCGCGGCTGCACCGGCGCGTTCGGACTCGGTTGTCACATTGTCTGCCAGGTCGTGTACGTGCAGCACGTTGCCACAGGCAAATATGCCCGGCACGCCCGTTTGCAGGCTCTGGTCCACCACGGCTCGGCGCGTACGTGGGTCCAGCTCCACGCCCGCGGCAACCGAAAGCTCGTTCTCGGGAATCAGACACACCGAAAGCAGCAGCGTGTCGCACGGAACAATGCGCTCCGTCCCGGCAATGGGCGCCAGGTGCTCGTCGACCTGGCTCACTTCGACGGCCTCCACGCGGTCGTGCCCGATCACGCGCGTGACCGTGGTAGACAGATGCAGCGGAATGCCAAAGTCGTCCAGGCAGTTTTTCACATTGCGGCGCAGGCCGTTAGCGTACGGCATGAGTTCGTACACGCCCTCGACCGAAATCCCCTCGAGCGTGCAGCGGCGTGCCATGATGAGTTCGATGTCGCCCGAGCCCAAAATGACGGCGCGCGAGCCAGGTTTAAGGTTTTCGATATTGATGTATCGCTGCGCCAGGCCCGCCGTAAACACGCCGGCGGGACGGCTGCCGGGGATCTTGATTTCGCTGTGCGTGCGCTCGCGGCAACCCATGGCAAGGACGACCGCGCGCCCGGTGAGCTGCAGCATACCGGCGCGGTTCATGAGCGTGACGGTGTAGAGTGTGGTGTCTTCCGTGGACTCACTCGAATCAATCCCAAGCACCATGCTGTCCAAGAACAGCGCAATGTCGGTGGCGCGCACCTGGTCGATAAAGCGCTGCGCGTACTCGGGACCGGTGAGCTCCTGCTTAAAGTGCGAAAGGCCAAAACCGGGGTGGATGCACTGGCGCAGGATGCCGCCCAGATGCTGCTCGCGCTCCACGATGGCCACGCGCGCGTCTGCCTTATGTGCGGCAAGTGCGGCCGCCATGCCGGCAGGTCCGCCGCCGATAACGACCACGTCGAACGCCTGCGTCGACACCGACGCTACGGCTCCTGCCTCTGCGCCTTCGTCGCGTATATCAACCGTCGCCATCCTAGCGCACTCCCTTCAGTGGTCCTTCGACCAGCCAAGATCCGGTATCCTCCAACAGCACCTCGTTGGGGTCGCAGCCCAGCTCGCGCGCTAGGATTGCCACCACGCGGCTCTGGCAAAAACCACTCTGGCACCGACCCATACCGGCGCGGCAGCGGCGCTTGACGCCCTCGACCGAAACCGCGCCCGGGCGGCGTCGGATCGCGGCTACGATCTCGGCCTCGGGCACCGTCTCGCAGCGACAGACGATCTGCCCCCACGTGGGATCGGACTCAATGAGCTCTTGCTTGCGTGCAAGCGGCGCGCGGTCAAAATCGTCCGGCGCACGGCGAATCGGGTCCCAATCGTCCCGTTCGCGCAAAGCAACGCCCGCCTCGCGTATCACGCGCTCCATGCGCTCGGCAATGGCTGGTGCGCTCGCCACGCCCGGCGACTGAATGCCCGCCGCCTGGAACAGGCCTGGCACCACGGCGGACTGTCCAATAAAGAAGTCGGTCGACCCCTTAATGACCGGGCGTCCGCCGGCAAATGCGCGCACCACGCGGCGCGTGTC
>JBKWEB010000007.1:0-67984 GCA_046976245.1 Collinsella sp.
GAGCGTCCGGCTGATAACCGGGAGGTCACAAGTTCGAATCTTGTCAGGTCCACCACTTTCTTTCGCAATAAACACCCCAGCGAGAGCCGAGTCGCCGCTGGGGTGTTTATTACTGTCTCCGTGGGGGTTTAGCTCAGCTGGGAGAGCGCGGGCTTTGCAAGCCTGAGGTCAGGGGTTCGATCCCCCTAACCTCCACCATGATGGACCTGTAGCTCAGTTGGTTAGAGCGTCCGGCTGATAACCGGGAGGTCACAAGTTCGAATCTTGTCAGGTCCACCACTTTCTTTCGCAATAAACACCCCAGCGAGAGCCGAGTCGCCGCTGGGGTGTTTATTACTGTCTCCGTGGGGGTTTAGCTCAGCTGGGAGAGCGCGGGCTTTGCAAGCCTGAGGTCAGGGGTTCGATCCCCCTAACCTCCACCATGATGGACCTGTAGCTCAGTTGGTTAGAGCGTCCGGCTGATAACCGGGAGGTCACAAGTTCGAATCTTGTCAGGTCCACCACTTTCTTTCGCAATAAACACCCCAGCGAGAGCCGAGTCGCCGCTGGGGTGTTTATTACTGTCTCCGTGGGGGTTTAGCTCAGCTGGGAGAGCGCGGGCTTTGCAAGCCTGAGGTCAGGGGTTCGATCCCCCTAACCTCCACCATGATGGACCTGTAGCTCAGTTGGTTAGAGCGTCCGGCTGATAACCGGGAGGTCACAAGTTCGAATCTTGTCAGGTCCACCACTTTCTTTCGCAATAAACACCCCAGCGAGAGCCGAGTCGCCGCTGGGGTGTTTATTACTGTCTCCGTGGGGGTTTAGCTCAGCTGGGAGAGCGCGGGCTTTGCAAGCCTGAGGTCAGGGGTTCGATCCCCCTAACCTCCACCATGATGGACCTGTAGCTCAGTTGGTTAGAGCGTCCGGCTGATAACCGGGAGGTCACAAGTTCGAATCTTGTCAGGTCCACCACTTTCTTTCGCAATAAACACCCCAGCGAGAGCCGAGTCGCCGCTGGGGTGTTTATTACTGTCTCCGTGGGGGTTTAGCTCAGCTGGGAGAGCGCGGGCTTTGCAAGCCTGAGGTCAGGGGTTCGATCCCCCTAACCTCCACCATGATGGACCTGTAGCTCAGTTGGTTAGAGCGTCCGGCTGATAACCGGGAGGTCACAAGTTCGAATCTTGTCAGGTCCACCACTTTCTTTCGCAATAAACACCCCAGCGAGAGCCGAGTCGCCGCTGGGGTGTTTATTACTGTCTCCGTGGGGGTTTAGCTCAGCTGGGAGAGCGCGGGCTTTGCAAGCCTGAGGTCAGGGGTTCGATCCCCCTAACCTCCACCATGATGGACCTGTAGCTCAGTTGGTTAGAGCGTCCGGCTGATAACCGGGAGGTCACAAGTTCGAATCTTGTCAGGTCCACCATCAAAACTGTGAAGAGCCTCGAGGTATTGCCTCGGGGCTTTTTTCTTGTGTGTTATAAAACTCATTTTGGTTTTGTGTGCTGTGCGAAAGATTGGGTAGTATAGCAATTCAATGCGGCGAAGGCGCCGTGTGTTAACCGCTACGTACCGGAGGTGTTCCATGGTTCGTGTCGACATAGAGACCATCGTCATGGCCGCCGGTCCCGTGCCATCGCTTATCGTGCTTCGCGAGCGCTGCAGCAAATCGGACTCCCCTGCGCCGCTGCGCTCCCTTTCCATCCAAACTGGTTCGTTTGAGGCTGCGGCTATTAGCCGCGGTATCGACAGCGGTCGTGCCGAGCGCCCGATTGCCCATGACCTGCTGCTCGATACGCTTGATGCTCTGGATGCAAAACTCGAGCGTATTGAGATTGTCCGTGCCGAGCCTCCCGTGTTCTACGCGACGGTCGTCGTTTTGGCCGACGGCAGCGAGCATAGGATCGATGCGCGTCCGAGCGACGCCATCGCCCTCGCCGTGCGCAGCAATGCCCCCATGTTTGTGGAGGATGACATCATGAACCGCCTGGGGACCGTCTCTCCGGTTGCCGAGGAAATCGATGACGAGCAGGAATTTGAGAAGTTCGACGAGTTCGTCCATACGCTCTCGCCCGATGATTTTTAAATGACGGGTAGCCATGAGACGGAGTTTGCACTGATGGAGCGTGGCGTCTCGGCCGAGGTCGCCGCCATTGCCCGCGAGGCCCAGATGCGCTCGGAGGCGTCCGAGGCCGCGCGCATCGCCTACGTGACGCAGGCCCGTACGCTTCGCGAGCGCCGTGCCTCCTTTATCAAGATGGTTGCCGTCTCCGCACTTGTCGCGGCAATCTCCTCGCGCCTTCGTGGTACAGTTGGTGCGCTTGGGTTTTCGATTTCGACGGGATTGGTCATCTGGGGCGTGGTCGATGCCGTGATGCTGACCAACCAGATCAAGGTACTCGATAAGCGCGCGGCCGATATGATGCGCGCCCGCGACGCCGCCGCCAGGATCGCTGCCGAGGCACAAGAGATGTAACGACGCCGGACTCGATGGGAAGGTCTAAGAATGGCACAGGATATGCAGGACGCCGGAAACGTCTCCGCCGAGCTCGACGCCATGGTGTGCGACCTCATCGGGGCCTTTTTGGACGATCTCGCCGCTGGTGAGAATCCGGGCGTTGTCGTTGCGATCGAGGACGCCGCGTCCAACCGTTATCTGGCGGCACTCGACGAGGACGGCGAAGAGGCATGCCTCGAGGCTGCCACCAACTTTATCTCCGAGCACAAGATGGGTCTTAAGGACGAGGGCCTGGGCCGCATCGCCCGTTACGCCATCGGCTACACCGGATGTGTCGAGATCGATGGCGGCTACCATGACGCCCTGCTCGTGAGTTTCTTTGAGACGACGCTCGAGAGCGGCTTTTCGGCATACGTACTGTACGAGGGTGTGGGCGCCGGCGATGGTTTTATGTGGAGCGACCCTGAACCTGCAGGCGAGGAAACCCCTCTTATCTAAAATCGCTAAAATAAACGAGTTTTCGGTAAAAGGCTCATTATTCCCGCCGAGCGTTGTGTTGCTGGGCGGGTCGCATACGCGTGCCGGTTGTATATAGATAGAAGATAGGGGAACTACATGCGCGTAGACAATCTGAGGAACATCGCCATCATCGCTCACGTCGACCATGGCAAGACGACGATGGTCGACAAGCTCCTGCGTGCCACGGACGCCTTCCGTGCCAACCAGCAGGTCGAGGACCGCGTCTTGGATTCTAACGACCAGGAGCGCGAGCGCGGCATTACGATTCTCGCCAAGAACATCTCTATCGAGTACAAGGACGTTAAGATCAACGTCATCGACACCCCGGGCCACGCCGACTTTGGCGGCGAGGTCGAGCGCGTGCTGCGTATGGCCGACGGCGCCCTGCTGCTGGTCGACGCTTTTGAGGGCCCCATGCCCCAGACCCGTTTCGTGCTGCGTCACGCTATCGACACCGGCCTTAAGATCATGATCGTCATCAACAAGATCGACCGTCCGGGCGCCAACCCCGAGAAGGCCTACAACGACTGCCTGGACCTCATGGCCGACCTGGGCGCCACCGACGACCAGCTTGAGTTCGCCATGGAGCACGTGGTCTACGCCAGCGCCATGAACGGCTTTGCCCGCCTTGACCCCAACGACGGCAACATGGACATGTATCCGCTACTCGATATGATCATCGACGACATGCCTGCGCCCGAGGTTGACGAGAACGCCCCGCTGGCCATGCAGTGCGTGACTATCGACCACTCTAACTTCGTTGGCCGCATCGGCATCGGTCGCGTGTACTCCGGCACCATCCACCAGGGCGACCAGATCCTGGTTGTCAAGAACGACGGCTCCAGCGCCACCGCTACCGTCAAGCAGCTCTTTACCTTTGACTACCTGGGCCGTACCGAGTGCCAGGAAGTCGGCGCTGGTGACATCGCCGCCGTCGTGGGCATCGACCGCACCGATATCGGCGATGTCTACACTGATCCCGAGAACCCCGTCGAGCTCGAGCCCATCGAGATCGACCCCCCGACCCTGTCCATCGTCTTTGAGGCCTCGACCTCCCCGCTCGTCGGTCGCGACGGCGACATTGTGGGCGCCCGTCAGCTCAAGGAGCGTCTGTTCAACGAGGCCGAGAACAACGTGACCATGAAGATCGAGGAGCTCGAGGACAAGAGCGGCGTCGAGGTCTCGGGCCGCGGCATTCTGCACCTGTCCGTCCTGATGGAGTCCATGCGCCGCGAGGGCTTTGAGTTCCAGGTCGGTCGTCCCCGCGTTCTGTTTAAGAAGGACGAGAACGGCAACAAGATGGAGCCCGTCGAGCAGGCCGTCGTCGAGTGCCCGGACGAGTATTCGGGCAAGGTCGTTGAGGTCTTCGGCACCTCCGGCGGCATCATGACGAGCATGGATACCTCGGGCATCGTGACGCACCTCGAGTTTAAGATCCCGACCCGCGGCATCATGGGTCTTAAGAACCGCATCATGAACGTCACCCACGGCGAGGGCGTGTTCTACCACACCTTCCTGGAGTACGGTCCCTATGCCGGCGAGATCGGCAACCGCCAGAACGGCGCCATGATCTCCATGACCACCGAGAAGGCCGTTGCCTACGCTCTGGGTACGCTGCAGGAGCGCGGCCAGCTGTTCGTTGAGCCGGGCACCGAGTGCTACGAGGGCATGATCGTGGGCGAGCGCAGCAAGGCCGGCGACATGGTCGTCAACATCGCCCGTACCAAGAACCTGGGCAACCAGCGCTCCTCGACCTCCGATATCTCTGTCCAGCTGGTGCCGCCCCGCACCTTCTCGCTGGAGGAGGCGCTGGAGTACATCGCCGACGACGAGCTGGTGGAGATCACTCCCAAGAACATTCGCCTGCGCAAGCGTCTGCTCAATGCTACCGACCGCAAGAAGGCCGCCGTCCGCGCCGGCCAGGTCAACAAATAAGCGCTGGGTTTATAACGTCTAACAAGAAAGGGCGCCGACCGTAATGGTCGGCGCCCTTTTTGTGCATAGGGACTGAGCTGGTCTGCGCCACCATAAAGGTGCCTGGCCCCTTTATGTTGGTTGGCGGCTAAGCGGTGGGGAGTTCTGGCGTGTTAGCCGGCTGCTGCGGTTTGAGGTGGGCGTTGCGCCAGATGATTTGGATGATGTAGCCGAGTGTAAAGACGAAGGCCACGCCGCTGATGAAGTCGCCTACGAGGGGGATTGCCGTAAGCGCGCCCGCGGCGATGCCACCTACGGCCGCCATGGCGTAACGGTTCTGGCTGTGTCCGACCATGCGGGCGATCGCACACCCCGCAAAGGCACTCGACACCAACGCGATGCCGATAACGCCGCACAGGAGGGTTCCGGCAAGCGACAGGCCAGCGATAGAGATAATCAGCAGCAGGACGGCGGGGACGACAGCAATCGTACCCAGAAGACCGCTCACCCACAGGGGCGTGGGGCGCTGGTGAAGCATGCCGGCGGCACTGGCGGTCGCACGCGGAAAGACGAGCTCGAGCAGCAGGGCGACAAAGCAAGTCGAGAGCGCCGAGGCGACGATGCCGCCGATGACATCGTTAACGGTGGAAGTATCTTCGTTCTCGGTGCGGTCGATCTTAAGTGCGCCTACCTCGGCTCCCGCGGCGCGCTCAGGGTCCTCGGAGACGTGCGCGTTCACGGTGCCGGTGATATGGGCGTTCTTGCCCAGGATGAGCTTGTCGGCCCAAACCTCGACATCGCCCTCGACGGTGCCATCGATGGTCACCGTATCGCCTGCCAGCGCTGCCGACTTGGTGGAGCCTCGCAGGGCAACCGTCTCGCCCATCGCGTAAAAACAGTTGGCGGTGCTACCGGTGTTGAGCACAACGTGCTGGCCGGCCACCGTGACGCTGCCATCAACCGTGGTCTTGGCGATGTCGATGGTGCGTGCCGCCAGACGGACGGCGCCGCCAACCGTGCAGTCGCGGATCGAGAGGGTATCGCCCGCGGCGATGACATCACGGTCAATGGACGCATCGTCCAAGTTGAGGGCCTGGCCGGCCCAGTACAGGTCACCATCGACGCCGGACGGATTGGCGTCATTGTCGGTCGCAAGTACGTTGCCTGCGGTGTTCGTGCCGGCGAACGACGCCGTGGGAAGCACGGTGATCGCCAGCGCGATGAGCGCGAACAGGATGGTGATGCGGCCCCATGCTTTACGGCGCTGGGTCAACGGGAATTGATTACAGGGCATAGTGAATCCTTCGTCAGATGCTCGATATGCATCTAACAGGGTACCCAACGCGCGGGCGCTCTAAAAGAACCTCTCGGTTGCATTTCGAGGGGTTGTGTCGTGCTGCCTACTTTTTACGGTGCAAAAAGCGCGCGATGTCTTCTTCGGTGGGGCTTTTGATGTCAAAGCGCAGCGAGAGCCAGCGCAGTCCCATGGTCACGACAACGCATACGACCAGCGCGGCGACATTGCTCATGATGCCGCTCATAACGAGACACACATAGCTTGTCGATCCGGCGATGGCGGCGATGGCATAAAAGTTAGTACGTTGGAAAATGCCCGGAACCACGCCCATAAAGCCGTCGCGCAGCATGCCGCCGCCTACTGCGGTAAAAAAGCCCATCATGATGCACACCGCCGGCGCAAAGCCGTAGACCAGCGCCTTGTCTGCTCCAGTGGCGGCGTAGATGCCGACCGAGATGATGTCGAGCAAGGGGATGAGTTTTTCGGGCTTGTCGACGATTGCCGGGAAAATATAGATGATGGCCGCCGTGGCAATGGAAAGCGGGAGTGCCATCGGCTGGTTGAGGATGTAGACGTTGCCCACCTGCAGCGTCATGTCGCGCAAGAGACCGCCGCCCAGACCGCAGACCACCGCGAGCGCGACCGCGCCCACCAGGTCGAGCTTGTGCTCACGCGCAACCAGCACACCCGAGATCGATGCAGCGACAACAGCGAACATCTCGAGCCAAAACGGAATAGCGACCATGGCATCCGAGGCATGTGGGGTAACGGTCATAGCGGCGACGACGGGCAAGATGGGGTCCTTTGGATTGTGGGTTTAGACAATGCCCGTACATAGTACATGTTCGGCGCCGATTGCGATCCTATTGCTCGGCAAACGGTCGGGACTGGATGCGGGCGTGGCGTTACTGGAATGCCAAGGGTCCAAAACATGTACGTCAGCCTCCAAAAACGACATTTTCCGACATCTTTGGAGGCTGACGTACATGTTTGGATTGAGCTCACAGCATGAGTGAGTTGATTTACTCACATCCGGTATATTTCCCCACTTCAACGGACATAAGAGTTGGATACCGGCTCAGAGCGAGAGGCCCTCAATGGATACCCCTGTTCTCATTTCGCATAAAACCGCATGGCTTGTCCATCATGCACCCCAGAATTTGGTTCAGTCTCTTGCGCGGCACGACTACCAGATAGGCGCACAAGGCATCTCCACCCAGCAACGTGTTGCGCGCATACGACAGGCCCTTACCGACTGCGGCATTCCGTCCGATATGCTTAAGACTATCGATATCGCGGTTGTATTCGAATTCGAGCGAATTCGTACCAAAGGCGTCGTTTGCCACATTCTTGGACAAAATCTTCCCTACGAGCATATTAACGAGTTGACGCCCGGAATCTTCATCACCGACGAAGCCTTCGCCTTCGTGCTCGCTGCCGAGTGGATGGATAGGATCGAATATCTCGAATATGGCTATGAAGTTTGCGCCGATTATCGCATGAGGCTCAATCCCGCCGACCCTTATACCGAGCAACCAGCCACCACCTCCAAGGATGAAATAACCGAACTGCTCGATCGGCACCCCGGCAAACCCGGTGCCACACGTGCACGGCTCGCGCTCAGGCACATCTACGATCACTCGGCCTCGCCTATGGAGACCGCTTCGGCAATCGCCCTCTCGCTCCCAACAAGCGAAGGCGGCGTTGGCATCCGAGGTATCGAACTCAACAAACCGCTCGAGATCCCTCAACGTCTCTGGCATTGCGCCAAAGCTCGAACACTCAAAATCGATGCGCTCGTGACCTATAAGCGCAGGGAGCTCGGTATCGAATATAAGGGCGGTTTTCACGATGAGCTCGAGCGCAAGGGAGCAGATGCGGAGCGAGAGGCCGTTCTCTCCCAAATGGGATATCGAATCGTTACGCTCACTTCGGCTCAGTTCGGCAGCCAGCTCGCCTTTCACCGCGCCATGAACAACATTCGCGAAGCACTCGGCATGCCTCGATGCACCGATACCGAGTACCAACGAAAGCAAAATGAACTGCGCAAGGCACTTATCCGCAACTGGAAAAGCATACGAGACGAGGAGGCACCTTCCGAATAGCGCCACTCCCGTGAGCTCAATCCAAACGTGTACGTCAGCCTCCAAAGATGTCGAAAAATGTCGTTTTTGGAGGCTGACGTACACGTTTGGGGAAGCGCGGGATCGAGATGTATTTCGATAACAAAAAAGCTCCCATTCTTGGGAGCTTTCTCAACCAAAATGGCGGAGGAGGAGGGATTCGAACCCTCGTGACCTTATACAGGCCAAACGGTTTTCGAGACCGCCGCATTCAACCACTCTGCCACCCCTCCGCGTGGGGTAAAAACAAAGCAGGCTCGAAGGCCTGCTTTGGAATTAACTGGCGGAGAGTCAGGGATTTGAACCCTGGAGACGCTTTTGACGCCTACACGATTTCCAATCGTGCTCCTTCGGCCACTCGGACAACTCTCCGTTAAATGCGAAAGTCAGTATACACGAGGAATCGCAAAGTGCAAACAGAAAAGTTGGCATTTTTTAAAACGCTTGGCCGCGCTTGGCGTTGCAGTGGGGTTTGAGGTGCCAAAAAACGGCTTCCGACCAGCGTGGTTGATCAACTCAATTGTTCAAAAGGGGTATTCATAAGCGACTTGGCAATGAATTTAAAAATCTTTGGGTGGTGCTGTGGACCACTGGTATGCATTTTGCGACCACAACCTTGTGCCCGTTGACCTGCGGATTGGCTTTGCTTGTCCCAGCAGCACCGTATCTTGTCCACAAATCCGTCAAGCTCTTGGTCGGCATTTGGTTGGAATGCGCATGAAACGTGGTGCGAGCATGGACATATGTGGAGGTCATGAGGTTGTAGCTGCATATTCTTGCGGCCTGGGAGGTTGAAAGATATTATTACCAAGTCTTTTCCTGCTTCAGGCGCACCTTCACGACCTGAAGCCACATTTGCCCAGAGGAGGTGACAATATGAAGGCTTATGAACTGCTGTTCTTTGTTGACCCGTCGCTCGACCCCGAGACTCGTCTCGCTGTTATGAAGCGTATCGATACCACGATCGCTGAGGGCGCTGGCAAGGTCGACTCCGTTGACGAGTGGGGCAAGCGCAAGCTCGCCTACGAGATCAACGACCTCACCGATGGTGACTACACCCTCATCAACTTCCACGCAGATCCTACCCAGATCGCCGAGCTTGATCGCGTCCTGCGCATCACCGACGCTGTGGTCCGCCACATGATCGTCCGTCGCGACGACCAGGAGTAAGACTGTCGTTTTGGACTGGGCTTGTGCCCCAAGAGGAAGTAGTGAGTTATGAGCATCAATCGAGTGAACATCACCGGTAATCTCACCCGCGATCCCGAGCTGCGCGCCACCGCCGGCGGAACCCAGGTTCTGTCCTTTGGCGTCGCCGTGAACGATCGTCGCCGCAACGCGCAGACTGGCGAGTGGGAGGACTATCCCAACTTTGTCGACTGCACTATGTTCGGCACCCGCGCCGAGGCCGTGAGCCGTTTCCTGGCAAAGGGAAACAAGGTCGCGATCGAGGGCAAGCTGCGCTACAGCTCTTGGGAGCGCGACGGCCAGCGCAGGAGCAAGCTTGAGGTCATCGTCGATGAGATCGAGTTTATGAGCTCCCGTGGTGGCCAGGGTGGCTACGATCAGGGCGGTTACGCCCCCGCAGCTCCCGCGCCCGCAGCACGTCCTGCCGCACCGGTGGCTACGCCGCCCGCGGTCGACGTCTACGATGAGGACATCCCGTTCTAAGGGTTGTTCACCTATTTTTGAGTGAGAGGCGGCTTCGGTTCGCCGAAGTAGCCAAATGAAAGGTATTTTGACATGGCTAATGATTTTTCTGCACGTCAGCCGCGTCGTAAGTACTGCCAGTTCTGCAAGGAGAACACTGAGTTCATCGACTATAAGGACACTCAGCTTCTCCGTAAGTACATGACCGATCGTGGCAAGATCAAGCCCCGTCGCGTCACTGGCGCTTGCACGCAGCATCAGCATGACATCGCCAACGCCATCAAGCGCGCCCGCGAGATGGCTCTCCTGCCGTACACCGTCCCCGTGGTTTCCTCTCGTGGCAACCGCGACCGCGGCTAAGAAGGGAGACGCATCATGAAGGTTATTCTTCTCGATGAGATCAAAGGCAAGGGCGGCGAGGGTGACGTCGTAGAGGTCGCTCAGGGTTACGCTGAGAACTTCTTGTTCCCCAAGAAGCTCGCTGTTGCCGCCACCAAGGGCAACCTCAAGCAGCTTGACGAGCGTCGCAACAACATCGCCAAGCGCGAGGCCGTCCGTCTGGCTACCGCCAACGAGACCAAGGCTGCCTTCGAGGGCAAGACGGTCACCGTTGACGTCAAGGTCGGCGACGAGGGCATCCTCTTTGGCTCCGTTACCGCCGCTATGATCGCTGACGCCATCAAGGCTCAGCTCGGTATGGATATCGACCGCAAGCGCGTCGAGCTCGGTAAGCCCATCAAGGTTGCCGGTGCCCACACCGTTGCCATCTCGCTGTACCGCGAGATCAAGGCCGAGGTTGTCGTTCTCGTCGGCGTTACCGCCGAGGAGCTCGCTGCCGAGGCTGAGGTCGAGGAGGCCGCTGAGGTCGCCGAGGCCGAGACCGCCGAGGTCGAGACTGAGGCTGCTGCCGAGTAGCATTTGCTGCAACGCAACAATCTTGTTCTAAGAAGGGCGCTCTGGGAAACCAGGGCGCCCTTTTGTTTTTTGCGCTGAGTGAGTGTCATGGTGAACGCTGCGTCGATGTCCTATATACAGGACCGTTCATCCGTTTGGTTCGGTGATGATTGGCGGCGCGCGGCGCGTTTTGGGACCGTGGCTGATACTATGGATGCTCGCAAGCGATATGAATGAGGATGCTCATGGCATATGACGATAGGGAGACCGGGCTGACGGTTGAGGACCGCGGCTCAAAGTTGGGTCTTCCCCAAAACCAAGATGCAGAGGCCAACGTACTGGCCGCTATGCTGCTATCGCCCGAGGTGGTCGAAGAAGCCCAGGTCGAGCTGCAGCCCGATGACTTCTACCGGCCCATTCATAAGACCATCTATACCGCGATGGTCGATATGTACAACAGCCGCATTCCCATCGACTCCATCTCGCTGATCGATTACCTGCGAAGCATCAACAAGCTCGATGCCGTGGGCGGCGAGGCCTACATTTTGGAGCTGATGGGTCAGACTCTGTCGCTCGTCAACTGGCAGCACCATGCCGCCATCGTTCGCCGCGATTCGATGCTGCGCGAGCTGATCGGCGCCACTAACGAGATCAACGCGCTGGCATATAACGCCCCCACCGACACCAAAGAGGTCGTGGAGCTAGCCGAGAGCAAGCTGCTCAAGGTCACGGCACGCGAGGTCAAGTCGAGCTACAAGACGCTGACCGAGTTTATGGTCGAGGCCTATAACGAGGCCGAGGAAGTGTGCCAGGCCGGTGGCCAGGCTGCGGGCGTGCCCACGGGCTTCCCGTCGCTCGACCGCATGCTCATGGGCTTCCGCGAGGGTCAGCTCATCATCATCGGCGCCCGTCCTGCTGTAGGTAAGACGTCGTTCGCTCTGAACCTGGCACTTAACGCCGCCGCTGCGGGCTATACCGTCGGCTTCTTCTCGCTGGAGATGTCGGGCAAGGAAATTGCCCAGCGTCTGATTTGCGCCTACGCCATGATCTCGATCAGTGACTTCCGCATGGGCCGCATTAGCCCCGAGCAGTGGGCCAATATCAACGAGGCCACGCAGACCTTGTCTAAGCTCGATATTCTGATTGACGATACGCCCGGCACCACAGTGACCGAGATTCGCGCCAAGAGCCGCCGCATGCTCCATAACAAGGAGAAGGCAATCATCATTTTGGACTACCTGCAGCTGGTGAGTCCTCCACCGGGACGCCGCTCCGAGAGCCGTACCGTCGAGGTTTCGGAGATGTCGCGTGGTCTTAAGATCATGGCCAAGGAGCTCAAGATCCCGCTCATCGCGCTGTCACAGCTCTCGCGTCAGGTCGAATCCCGTACCGGCAAGCGCCCACAGCTTTCCGACCTTCGTGAATCGGGCTCCATCGAGCAGGACGCCGATATCGTCATGTTCTTGGACCGCTCCGCTGACGAGGCCGAAGCCTCGCGCGACGATCGACCCGACGAGGGCGTTACGCGTATCGTCGTGGCCAAGAACCGTTCGGGCCCGATCGGCGACGTCGACCTGATGTTCCTGCCGGCATCCACCAAGTTCTATGAGCTTGATGGGGCGCATACCGAGGAGTAGGACAGGCGCCCGTTGCACGGGTATACTGGGAATGTTTTGTGCTTCTGCGTGCCGGCGTGGCGCGTAGACAGTCCATGAATGTAAGGAGTAAACATGCCGTCAACCGTTTTGGTCGGTGCCCAGTGGGGCGATGAGGGCAAGGGTAAGATCTGCGACCTGGTCGCCGGCGACTTCGATGCCGTCGTGCGCTATTCGGGCGGTAATAACGCCGGCCACACCATCGTCGTCAACGGCAAGAAGTACGGCCTGCACCAGGTGCCCTCCGGCATCATGTATTCCGACCATGTGTCGGTGATCGGTAACGGCTGCGTCGTCAACCCCAAGGTTGTCCTTGAGGAGATTGACATGTTCGAGGCCGACGGCATCACCACCAAGAACCTCAAGATCAGTGGCAACGCGCATGTCATCATGCCGTACCACATCGATCTGGATGGCGCCTTTGAGCAGAAGCTCGGCAAGAAGAACATCGGTACCACCAAGCGCGGTATCGGTCCGTGCTACCAGGACAAGATGGCCCGCATTGGTCTGCGCATGCAGGACATGCTGGACGAGATGCTGTTCCGCGACAAGCTGGAGACCGCTCTCGCCCGCGTGAACCCCGAGCTCGAGCTCATCTACAACCTGCCCACCTACACCGTGGACCAGATTTGCGACGAGTACCTGCCCATGGCCGAGCGCCTGCGTCCCTACATCACCGAGACGAGCCTGCTGCTCAACAACATGATCGACGAGGGTAAGGACCTGCTGTTTGAGGGCGCCCAGGCGACGCTGCTCGACATCGACCACGGCACCTATCCGTACGTGACGTCTTCCAACTGCACCGCCGGCGGCGCCATCACCGGCTCCGGCGTGGGCATGAAGAATGTCGACCGCGTGCTGGGCGTCATGAAGGCCTATATCACCCGCGTCGGTTCGGGCCCCATGCCCACCGAGCTTTCCTATGAGTCCGAGGCCGGTCACACGCTGACCGAGGAGGGCTATGAGTACGGCGTGACCACCGGTCGCCGCCGTCGCTGCGGCTGGTTCGACGGCCCCATCGCCAACTACGCCTCGCGCGTCAACGGCCTCACCGATATCGCCCTGACCAAGCTCGACGTGCTTTCGGCTTTCGACACCATCAAGGTGTGCGTGGCCTACGACGTCGATGGCGAGCGCTACACCAGCGTGCCCGAGCATCAGGTGCGCTTTGAGCACGCCAAGCCCATCTACGAGGAGCTCCCTGGCTGGAAGTGCGACATCACCGGTTGCCGCAGCTTTGACGAGCTGCCGCAGGAGGCTCAGGACTACGTGGCGTTTATCGAGGATCTGGCACACACCCGCGTGACGTTCATTGGCGTTGGCGCTGGTCGCGAGCAGATCATCAACCGATTCTGGAAGTAATCGGGACTATTTGGTTATTGCGATATACCCCTTTGCAGCCCAAGCGGGCGGCCGAGGGGTATATTTGCTTGCAAAGGGCTCGCGCGGAGCGGGCCGTTAATCCATAGAGGAGGCACCCTTGAAGGCGGACACTCAAACCATCGACATCCTGTTGTTGGGCAGCGGCGGCCGTGAGCATGCTTTGGCAGCTAAGCTCGCGGCATCACCGCGCGCCGGCAAGCTCTACATCGCGCCGGGCAACGGCGGCACCGCGAGCTGTGGCGAGAACGTTGTTCTCGACGACTGCGATCCTGCGGCCGTGGCGGCGTTTGCTCAGAGCCACGGATGCGGACTCGTGGTAATTGGCCCCGAGGCTCCGCTCGTGGCGGGCGTGGCCGACGCCGTGCGCGCGGCGGGTATTCCCTGCTTTGGCCCGGGTGCCGAGGGCGCCCAGATGGAGGGCTCTAAGCTGTTCTCCAAGCAGCTCATGGAGCGTGCGGGCATTCCGACGGCAGCCTATGGTTCGTTTACCGACGAGGCTTCGGCTCTCGCCTACGTGCGCGAGCAGGGCGCCCCGCTGGTTGTCAAGGCCGACGGCCTTGCCGCGGGCAAGGGCGTTATCGTGGCGACCGAACTTGAGCAGGCCGAGGAAGCCGTACGCGAGTGCTTTGGCGGCACCTTTGGCGATGCCGGCAACACCGTGGTCATCGAGGAGATGCTCGTTGGCCCCGAGTGCTCGCTGCTGGCCTTCACCGACGGCAAGACCGTGCGCCCCATGGCCACTTCGCAGGACCACAAGCGCGCGCTCGAGGGCGACAAGGGTCCCAACACCGGCGGCATGGGCGTCTACAGCCCGGTGCCCATCGTGACTGACGAGGAGCACGCCACCATGGTGGAGGTCATGGAGCAGACCGTGGCCGAGCTCGCCGCCGAGGGTATCGACTACCGCGGCTGCCTGTACGGTGGCTTTATGCTCACGCCTGCCGGTCCCAAGGTGCTGGAGTTCAACGCCCGCTTTGGCGACCCCGAGACGCAGGTCGTGTTGCCGCGCCTTAAGAACGACCTGGTCGAGGTCATGCTCGCCTGCGCCAACTGCGAGCTCGACCAGATTGAGCTCGACTGGCGCGACGAGTGGGCCGTGGCCGTTGTCCTGACGAGCGCGGGCTACCCCGGCAGCTACGAGAAAGGCAAGGTCATCACCGGTATCGCCGACGCCGAGGCCATGGAGAACGTGACCGTGTACCATGCCGGCACCGCCGTGGTGGACGGCCAGCTCGTGACCAATGGTGGCCGCGTGCTTGCCGTGACCGCTCTGGGCGACACGTTCGAGAACGCTCGCAACCTTGCCTACGAGGCCTGCGAGAAGATTGATTTTGAGGGCAAGACCCTGCGTCACGACATCGGCCTGCGCGCGCTGCGCGGCCGCGACGCTTGGGATGCCTAAAATCCGAGAGGAATGAGACGGATGGACGAGAAGAACGAAGAGCTCGTGGACGCGCGGATCGTCGAAGAGGACAGCCGCATGTATGGGCACGCCGAGGGCGAGCCTGGTGGCGAGGTCGCTGACGAGCCGGCGCTGGTGCTGGGCGACGACGACCCGCATGATGCCGCGCTGCACGAGAAGATTCTTTCGGAGGAGTGCGCCTGGAAGGGCAAGATCCTCGACGTCCACCGTCTTGAGGTTGAGCTGCCCAACGGTCACCGCAGCGCTCGCGATATCGTTCGCCATCCGGGTGCGGCGGCCGTTGTGGCGCTGACCGAGAGCGGCAAGATCGTACTGGTACGTCAGTATCGCACCGCCATCGACCGCGTGACGGTCGAGATTCCCGCCGGCAAGCTCGATCCGGGCGAGGATCCGCTCGATTGCGCCAAGCGCGAGCTGCACGAGGAGACGGGCTTTAAGGCCGGCCGTATTCGCTTTTTGACGTCGATTGTCACGACCTGCGGTTTTTGTGACGAGATTATTCACATCTACCTGGCTACCAAGCTCGAGTTTGATGCGCCCGACCCCGACGATGACGAGTTTGTCAACGTTGACCTGGTGCCGCTGCATGAGCTGATCGATGCTGTGCTCGACGGCAAGATCGAAGACGCCAAGACCGTCGTAGGCGCCTTGGCCTGTGACAGCATCGCGCATCGCCTTGGGGGCGCGGAGCTTTAACGAGCGGGGATGATCCCGCAGGTTTGTGTAAGTCAGCGAAAGTGCTCCATTTGAGACAAGGTGGCCTAAAAGAGGAGGGAAGCGTATGGATATACGCGACCGACGATTGAAGGCCAGATTGTCCAAATGGGGCACTTGCAGCGTCGAGACGAAACGCGGTTTGGTAAAACCGCGTAAGGTGATTATGTTTAAGAGGTTTCTTTCGTATTACGAGCCCCAGATGGGGCTTTTTGTTGCTGATACTGTTTGTGCTCTGGTGCTTGCTGCCATTGACCTTGCGTTTCCCATTATTCTACGCAATTTGACCGGCGGGCTGTTTACTCAGGGTCAGGCTGCCATTATGCAGGCGCTTGGCATGATCGCGGTGGGCTTGGTGCTGATGTATGCCGTCCGCTGCGCCTGCCGCTACTTTGTGAGTTATTGGGGCCACGTGATGGGCGCGCGCATGGAGTCCAAGATGCGCGAGGACCTGTTTGACCAGTATGAGCGCTTTAGCTTTGCGTACTTCGACCGCAACAGCTCGGGCGACATGATGAGCCGCGTGGTCAACGATCTGTTCGATATCTGCGAGGCGGCGCATCACGTGCCCGAGTGGATCATCATCTGCGGCATCGAGATTATCGGCTCGTTTGTGATTCTCTTTACCATCGCTCCGGTGCTGGCGCTCGCCATGGCCGTGGTGACGGCGGCGTTTGCGGTCATCATGTTTTGGCAGAACATGCGCATGCGCGAGGTCTTTAGCGACAACCGCAAAAAAATCAGCGGCATCAATGCGCAGCTGCAGGATTCGCTGGCGGGCATGCGCGTGGTCAAGAGCTTTGCCAACGAGGAGACCGAGCGTGCCAAGTTCCGCGCCTCCAACAATCGCTATCTTTCGTCCAAGGAGAACATGTATCACGCCATGGGCGTCTATACCGCGACGTATGGCCTGCTCTCGGGTGTGCTCTATGTGATCGTGGTGCTGCTGGGCGGTTGGCTGG
Source organism: Collinsella sp. (assembly GCA_046976245.1). GTDB lineage: Bacteria > Actinomycetota > Coriobacteriia > Coriobacteriales > Coriobacteriaceae > Collinsella. The sequence continues at coordinate 16,966 of JBKWEB010000007.1, forward strand.
TTGCCCAAGGCCAGCTGCAGGCGGTCGATATGGCGACCTTTGCACTCTATATTTCGCTGTTCTGCACGCCGCTCGAGACACTCGTCAATTCAGCCGAAACGTATCAGAAGGCTATCGCCGGCTTTAAGCGTATGGACGAGGTGCTCTCGACCGCGCCGGATATCCAGGACAAGCCGGGCGCTACGGATCTGCAGGTGACTGCCGGCGCCGTGGAGTATCACGACGTGTGCTTTAACTACGAGGATGTTGAGCTGGGCGAGGGCGATGCCGACGAGCGTCCCGTTATCGACCATATGGACCTGTCCATCAAGCCCGGGCAGACCATCGCTTTGGTTGGCCCTTCGGGCGGTGGCAAGTCCACGACCTGTTCGCTGCTGCCGCGCTTTTATGACGTGGCTGCCGGATCCATTAGCATCGACGGTCAAGACGTGCGCGATGTGACGCAGCAGAGCCTGCGCCGTGCCATCGGCCTGGTGCAGCAGGATGTCTATCTGTTTGACGGTACGATTGGCGAGAACATCGCCTACGGCAAGCCGGGCGCTACAGCGGAAGAGATCGCCGAGGCCGCCCGTCGCGCCAACATCGATGCCTTTATCGAGTCGCTTCCACAGGGCTACGACACCGTGGTGGGCGAGCGTGGCAGCCGTCTTTCGGGCGGACAGAAGCAGCGCGTTGCCATCGCGCGTGTGTTTCTCAAGAACCCCAAGATCCTGATTTTGGACGAGGCGACGAGTGCTTTGGATAACGAGAGCGAGGAGGCGGTGCAGGAGTCACTCGAAGAACTGGCGCGCGGCCGCACCACGATTATCATCGCCCACCGTCTTTCGACCATTAAGCATGCCGATGAGATTGCGACCGTTGAGCATGGTCGCGTTGTGGAGCGTGGCACGCACGAGGAGCTTCTCGCCCGTGGCGGCACCTATGCCCGTTACTATCGAATGCAGTTCGAAGGTGCGCGTGCGCACGAGCTCGACTGATTGATATGACAGGAAGTTTATGGCTGACAAGAACCCTTTGACTCCGGAAGAAGTGACGGAGTTATTCTCCGAAATCGATGCATCCGGTGTCTTGGATCCCACGCTTGCCAAAAAGCGCACCGAGCGCATGCGCGAGAAGGAGGCGGCGGCCAAGCGCGGTGACAAAGCGGCGCTAGCGCAGCTGCGCAGCGAGGACCGCGCGAGCCAGGCAAAACATATCGACCCGCTGTCCGAGGACGATCCTTCGGGCTCGCAGGTGAGCCATACCATTACGAAGACCGCGATGGCCGTGGTCATCGGTATTTTGGTGCTGATCGTGGGCATGCAGATCGGCTACGGTGTGATGCGTCGTCTGAATACCGCCAACCTGTCCGAGAGCGTTTCGGTCGATACCGTTTCGACGGCGCTGAAGGGCGGCCTTGAATGGGGCAACGGCTTTACGCAGTTCCCGCTCGACTTTACCGTCGATGAAGCCGATGAGCGTACGGGCACGGTCGAGGTGACGGTGTTGGACACATCGTCTGCCAACGAGCTCGAGCTGCTGTCCAACGGGCAGATCCAGGCCGCGGCACTTGCGACCAACGCGCTGCTCAACGATAAGATCGACCGCGTGGTGTACAACGTGCACGCCTATATCGACGAGGATAGCAACATTCAGCACGATTCCTTCTTTGGCATGTTTCCCGCCCACGGCCACCAGAGCGCCATCCTGACGTTCGTATGGACCAAGAGCTCATCCAACGCCACGAATATCGACTGGAAGATGCGCATCGTGAGTATGGATGACACCATCGCCGAGCGCATTCAGAAGCAGGTGAACTCGGTGTCGTCGTTGATTGAGGACCCGGTGGTGAGCCAGACCAAGATTGACGAGGAAAAGGCCGAACGTGACCTGGAGCATCGTCTGCATGGCCGCGAGATTTTCCGCGGCGGCAAGTCCGATCGCTCACCGTCCGATCTGCTGGAACAGGACAAGAAAAAGTAAGACGCCATCATCCCGCGTGAGCCACAAGCCCCGCGGGATGATTTTAATCCCCGTCCCAGAAAAATCATTATGCATAGAAAGTCATAATTATCACTTTGTAAACATTTCTATGAAATTAACGCCATGAGGCATGCTTGCGGTTACAATACCGCGAGGCCTAACTACACACCTTTAAGCCGGTCCTGTGAGACCGGGAAGGAGAATTATGGCGAACAACCATACCGCGGGCGCTGCCGCCCGCACCTTCGCGCCCAGCGAGCTTTGCCAGCGCATGCTGGCCAAAACCAGCAAGGGCACCTGCGGTCCCTGCATCCTGTATCTTGAGGATGGGACCATTTTTTATGGACGTGCATGCGGCGCCGAGGGCACCGCGACCGGCGAAGTCTGCTTCAACACCTCGCTCGAGGGCTACTTTGAGGTCATGACCGACCCGAGTTATGCCGGCCAAATCGTAACCATGACCTATCCGCAGATCGGCAACTACGGTATCGACGAGACCGACGTCCAGTCGGCCTTCCCCGGCGACGCCGTGCGCCCTGCGAGCGCTCCGGCTATGCGCGGCATGATCGTTCGCGACATGTGCGCCACGCCTTCTAACTGGCGCTCGGCCGTCAGCGTTCCGGAGTACCTGCGTGCACACGGCATCGTCGCTATCGAGGGCGTCGACACCCGCGCCCTGGTGCGCCACCTGCGCGACAACGGCTCCAAGATGGGCATTATCTCGACCGAGATCTTCGATGTCGACGAGCTTGCCGAGCGTCTGGCCGCAGCGCCCGCGCTGGTAGGCGAGAACCTGGTCAAGACCGTAAGTTGCCCCGCGCCTCACGAGTTTGCCGCCGTCGACCTGCCTGCCACGCATGACTTTGCGCTTTCGACTGCCGCTCCTGCCCGTCACAAAGTGGTCGCCTACGACTGCGGTGTGAAGCGCGGCATTCTGGAGGGGCTGGTCCGCGCCGGCTGCGACCTTACCGTCGTGCCGTGGGACACGCCCGCGAGTGAGGTGCTCGACATGAATCCCGACGGCGTCTTTTTGTCCAATGGCCCCGGCGACCCCGACGCCGTGGTGGAGACCTACGAGCAGGTGCAGCAGCTGATCGGCAAGGTGCCGGTCTTTGGCATTTGCCTGGGCCATCAGATGATCAGCCTGGCCTGCGGCGCCCAGATGGAAAAGCTTAAATTCGGTCACCGCGGTGGCAACCAGCCGGTCATGAACCTGGTAAGCCGTCGCGTGGAGATTACCGCGCAAAACCATGGCTTTGGCCTGCTGTTCCCCAGCCTGGGCAAGCTTGTCCCCGAGCTTTCCGGCGGCGAGACCGAGCATGCGGCCGATGGAGATCTGCGCGTCTGGGTGCGCTGCGGAATCGCGCCGGTCGTGATGAACGAGCGCTTTGGCCGCATTCGCCTAACACATGTGAACCTCAACGACGGCACCGCCGAGGGCATCCAGCTGCTCGACGCCCCGTGCTTCTCGGTCCAGTACCACCCCGAGGCCTCGCCTGGCCCCACCGATGCCCACTATCTCTTTACCGCCTTTACGCGACTCATGGACGGCGAGGAGAACTACCTGGACATCGACACCGCGAAGGACCGCCTTGCCGGCTGGAACTTTGCCGACGATGGTTCCGCCGTTCTACCGAACGGCGGACCGGTCGACGCTGCGGCTGCAGCTGGCACATCATCTTGCCGCTCTGCTTCGGACGCGCGGGCATAAGCCCAGCGCGCCCTCGCATCACGGCAACCTGATGCACCAGCTGCACCCTCGCTGACTTTTCCAAAACATTGAGTCAGCCTCTCTAGGAGGTTTTAAACATGCCTAAACGTACTGACATTAAGCGCATCCTCGTCATTGGCTCGGGCCCCATCGTCATTGGCCAGGCCTGTGAGTTTGACTACTCCGGCGCCCAGGCCTGCAAGGTGCTCAAGGAGGATGGCTTTGAGGTCATCCTGGTCAACTCCAACCCGGCGACCATCATGACCGACCCGGGTCTTGCCGACCGCACCTATGTCGAGCCCATCACCGCCGAATTTATCGAGCGCGTAATCAAGAAAGAGCGCCCGGACGCGCTGCTGCCCACGCTGGGCGGCCAGACCGGTCTGAACGCCGCCGTCGAGCTGGCAAAGGACGGTACGCTCGACAAGTACGGCGTCGAGATGATCGGCTGCGACCTGGCCGCTATCGAGCGCGGCGAGGACCGCAAGCTCTTTAACGAGGCCATGGCCGAGATTGGCCTGGAGGTCGCGCGCTCGGGCTATGCCTACAGCGTGGCCGACGCCGAGGCTATCGCCGAGCGCGTGGGTTATCCCTGCGTACTGCGCCCGAGCTTTACCCTCGGCGGCGCCGGCGGCGGCATCGCTCACACCCACGAGGAGCTCGTCTCCATCGTGAGCCAGGGCTTGGAGCTCTCGCCTGCCCACGAGGTGCTGGTCGAGGAGTCCATCGAGGGCTGGAAAGAGTATGAGATGGAGGTCATGCGTGATCACGCCGGCAACGGCATCATCGTGTGCTCCATCGAGAACCTCGACCCCATGGGCGTGCATACCGGCGACTCCATCACCGTGGCGCCGGCGCAGACGCTCTCCGACCTTGAGTACCAGCGCATGCGTGTCGCCTCGCTCGCCATCTTGGAGAAGATCGGCGTCGAGACCGGCGGCTCCAACGTGCAGTTTGCCGTGAACCCCAACACCGGCCGCCTGATCGTCATCGAGATGAACCCGCGCGTGAGCCGTTCGTCCGCGCTGGCCTCCAAGGCCACGGGTTTCCCCATCGCCAAGGCCGCCGCGCGCCTTGCCGTGGGCTACACGCTCGACGAGATCGTCAACGACATTACCAAGGCAACGCCTGCCTGCTTTGAGCCCACGATTGACTACTGCGTGGTCAAGGTGCCGCGCTTTGCCTTCGAGAAGTTCAAGGGTACCGATCCCACGCTCACCACGCGCATGAAGGCCGTGGGCGAGATCATGGCGATCGGCCGCACCTTTGAGGAGGCCTTTGGCAAGGCCATGCGTTCGCTGGAGGATGGCCACCAGGGCATTTGCGCCGGTGGCAAAGAGGGTGCCGATAAGATGAGCGACGATGAGCTTGCTCAGGCTGTGGCAACCCCGACCGAGCACCGCATCTTCTTTGTGGTCGAGGCCCTGCGCCGTGGCTGGGACATCGCTCGCATCCATGCCACCTGCGGCATCGACCCGTGGTACCTCAACCGCATCAACGACATGGTGCAGGTTCAGGAGAGCATCCGCGGCCTGCGTGTGGAGGATATCGACGCCGACGCGATGCGCCTGCTCAAGCAGTACGGCACGAGCGACGCCGAGATTGCCGCGCTGACCGGCTCGGACGAGCGCTTTGTGCGCGCCTATCGCAAGGGCCTGGGCGTGGTTCCCAGCATGAAGACGGTTGATACCTGCGCTGCGGAGTTCTCGAGCGCCACGGAGTACCACTACAAGACGTACGAGAACATCTACCGCACGAGCCCGGATGCCAAGAAGTGCGTGGCTCCCGACGAGACCACGCCGGCGGACAAGCCCAAGGCGATGATCCTGGGCGCCGGCCCCAACCGCATTGGCCAGGGTATCGAGTTCGATTACTGCTGTGTGCACGCGAGCTACGCGCTGGCGGCCCGCGGCTTTGAGACCATCATGGTCAACTGCAATCCCGAGACCGTCTCGACCGACTATGACACGTCCGACCGTCTGTACTTTGAGCCGCTCACCTACGAGGACGTCATGGACGTTATCGACGTTGAGCGCCCCGATGGCGTCGTGGTGACGCTCGGCGGCCAGACCCCGCTTAAGCTGGCGCGCATGCTCGAGGAGAGCGGCGTGAACATCATGGGCACCAAGCCCGATGCCATCGACTTTGCCGAGGACCGCGAGCGCTTCGCCGCTCTGCTCGACAAGCTGGGTATCATGTACCCGCCGGCGGGCCAGGCCACCTCGTTTGAGGAGGCCGAGGCCGTGGCCGCGCACATCGGCTACCCACTGCTGGTGCGTCCGAGCTACGTGCTGGGCGGCCGCGGCATGATGATCGCCTACGATGCCGAGCATCTGCGCGATTACATGGCCGAGGCCGCGCGCATTAGCCCCGACTACCCGGTGTACCTCGATCGCTTCCTGGAGGGTGCGATCGAGTCCGATGTCGACGCCCTGTGCGATGGCGAAGAGGTCTACATCGGCGGCATTCTGGAGCATATCGAGGAGGCCGGTATTCACTCCGGCGACTCCGCGACCTGCATTCCGCCGTTCAGCTTTAGCGAGAGCCTGCAGGCCAAGCTCCGCGAGACCACGCGCCGCATCGCGATGGCGCTGGGGGTTCGCGGCCTGGTTAACGTGCAGTATGCCATTAAGGGCGAGACCGTCTACGTGATCGAAGCCAACCCGCGTGCCAGCCGTACCGTGCCGTTCATCTCCAAGGCCACCGGCGTGCCGCTGGCCAAGTGCGCGGCGCGCATCATGGCCGGCGATTCCATCGCGAGCCTGGGCCTGCCGAGTGACGAGCGTCAGCTGGACTGGTTCTGCATGAAGGAAGCCGTTATGCCCTGGGGCCGTTTCCCGGGAGCCGACGTTATCCTGGGGCCCGAGATGAAGTCGACGGGCGAGGTCATGGGTATCGCCAAGAGCTACCCCGAGGCATACGCCAAGACGCAGCTGGCGATTGACTACAAGTTGCCCGATCCAAGCTGCGGCAAGGTGTTCATCAGCGTGTGCGACCGCGACAAGCGTCACATCCTTTCGGTCGCGCGTATCCTGCGTTACCTGGGCTTTGACATCTGCTCCACCGAGGGTACGGCGCGCGTGCTGCGTGGAGGCAACGTGACGTGCGAGATCGTGGAGAAGATTAGCGGCCCGCACGACGGCGAGCGCCCCAACATCGGCGACCTCATCGCCGATGGCAAGATCGCGGTGATCATCAACACGCCGTACGGTCCGGGCTCGCGCGGCGACGGCTATCTGCTGCGCACCGAGGCAGTGCGACGCGGTGTGACCTGCGTGACCGCGATGTCTGCCGCCAACACGTACGTGAGTGCCATCGAGGCGGTGCGCGAGGACCAGCAGGGTCACGGCAGCGCCAACGACATGGGCATGGACGTCATCGCCCTGCAGGACCTGCCGCAGTACACGGTGTAAGACTCATCCCGTCGCCCGGGGCGGGATCGGACGCTTTCTCTCGGAAACTGGGCTTCGCGAAGTTTTCCGAGAGAAAGGTCCGCCTCCCGCCCCGGTCTGCGGTGACTCGGCTGCACCGTGTGCTGCCGAAGGGGCTTTGCGCGATGACTAGGGCTGAATAAAAAGTGAGCGTGGGCTCTGTCGTTCATTCGAACGACAGAGCCCACGTTTTGTATGGGGTCTCTTGGCGAATTTTCATTCGCCAAGAGACTTTTTGCTATGGGGGAGACATGTCCCTGGACAGTTAGTTCAGATACGTATTTTTTTAAAGGCTGACGAAGGTCGATTTGGAGGTCGATTTGGGGTCAAATGAGCCGTTTTTGGCCTTCTGGGCCGACAGAGGCGCTCGCTCAAGGGCGAGAATAGCCCATTATTGGGTCCAAAGTGGCTCCAAACCAATCCATTAATGCCAATTGGCACGGCCAAATAATACGTATCTGAACTAACTGTCCACCACCGGTAGCGCGCAGAGATGTGGTGTAAGAGGCGGGGCATGCCCCGCCTCTTCCCTTTCTTGAAAGGGAGGGGACACCGCCTAGAATTCGTCGTTGGAGTAATGAAGGTGACGAATGGAAGGAAAGGCGATGCCCCAAGAAGAGAGTGTACTGCGCCTCGGCCGCGACGAGGCCCTCGAGGCGGCGAGGCTCTGGCAGGAGTGCGGCGACGCGCGCGAGTTCGCGTGCAGGGTGCTGGGCGGCGTGATGAACGCGCTGATGGACTCCGAGGCCCAGCAGATGTGCGGCGCGAGCCGCAACGAGCGCAGCGACGGCAGGGGGAACAGCCGCAACGGCTACCGCCCCAGGTCGCTCAAGACCGCCGTGGGCGACGTGGAGCTCGAGATACCCAAGCTCAGGCACGGCACCTACTACCCCGAGGGCATGCTCGCGCGATGGTCGCGCGTCGACACCTCGGTGGCCGCCATCGTGCAGGAGATGTACGTGTGCGGCGTGTCCACCCGCAAGGTCGAGCGCGTGGCGTCCAAGCTGGGCATATCCTCGCTGTCGAGCTCGGAGGTCTCGAGCCTCTGCTCCGACCTCGACGCCGAGGTGGCGGAGTTCCGCAGCCGCGACCTGTCGGGCACGCCGTGCCGCTACCTGTGGCTCGACGCCACCTACATGAGCTGCAGGGTCGGCTCGTCGGTCGTCTCGCAGGGCGTCGTGACCGCGATCGGGCTGGGCGCCGACGGGCGCAAGCACTTCCCGGGCTGCGACGTGGTCGACACCGAGAGCGAGGACTCCTGGGCGGCATTCCTCGGCGGGCTGCGCGAGCGCGGGCTGGCCGGCGTTCGCCTCGTGGTCTCCGACAGCCACGCCGGGCTCGTGGCCGCCGTCTCGCGCCTGTTCCAGGGCTGCGCCTGGCAGCGCTGCGTGACGCACCTGCAGCGCAACCTCCAGAGCGCCTGCTCGGGCAGGCCCGAGGACTCCAAGGCGGCCGTCAGGGACCTCGTGCACGCCGCGGTCTACCAGGACGACCCCGACCTCGCGCGCTGCGTGTGGGCCGAGGCGGCGCCCTGGGTGGCGTCGGTGTCCGCCAGGGCCGGCGAGGTCTTCGAGCGGGCCGAGGACTCCGCGCTGGCGTTCACGGCCTTCCCCAGGGCGCACTGGGCCAAGCTCCGCACCAACAACGTCCAGGAGCGCGCCAACCGCGAGATCAAGCGCCGCTACAGGGTCGTGCAGTCCTTCCCCTCGAGGGAGTCGATGCTGCGCCTGACGTGCGCGAGCCTCATGGAGACCGAGGGGCAGTGGTCCCAGCAGCGCGTGTTCTCCGAGGCCTCGGCCGCCGGGGGCTTCGCCGAGCCCGCGGGCAGGCCGGCCCCGACGGAGGGGAGGCGCCGCGCGCTCGGGCGGCGCGCCAGGGAGATAGTGGACGAGATAGTCGAGAAGCGCGGTCTCAAGAAGGAGTAACATCGGGACTTGCAGCGACGGACCTCAGGACGCTCTTACACCACGTCTGCGCGCGCGACCCCACCACCCTCCGTCAACCTTCCATTCCAACCAAAAACAGCCAAAGTACGTCATGGTAATTCCCGGTGGGTCGCGGGGTGGCGGATACGACTTTCCCTCAGGATAATTCGCGAAGCCCGTTTTCCGAGGAAAGGTATTGGTTATGTAATACCAGTTAAACAAGTAAAACTATGCTTAAGTGGTATCTGGCTGGAGAATCAATTGGTATGGTTGGTTAGACCCACTTCGCCATCTACGTTCATTTTTATACCGCTGGGAGAATTCCAAACTTAATTTGCGCAACTGCTCATGTATGCTGATTCAACCTTATAGGTGGCTATCTGGTTACTACCAGTTGACCCCTTGGTAACGGGTGGGCCAATTGTACGGAATGTACCGAACACCCCCCCCGTTGATGCGTTCGCCCATGCTGCGGGGCGCGCGTCCGCGACACTTCCGCATGTCGGAGGGAAGGAGTCCAGGTGCGTAGGAATTCCATTTTTACGAAACGGTGGGTGAAGGGAAGCGCGGTCCTCGTCGCAACAGCGGCGACTCTCGTGTTCGCTAGCCCCCAGCAGGCGATTGCCACGCCGCTTAAGGGCGTCGACTCGGCGACCGTGTCTCAGTCCGCCTCGAACGTCGTCGACATCGATTTCGCCGACGGCATCAAGGGCCGTATCACATTTCTAGAGGACGGCATTTTCCGTTACAATGTCGACCCCAAAGGCGAGTTCTCTGAGTATGCCACGCCGCGTAGCAAGTCCCACACGGCTAAGATTCAGGCCCAGCCCGACACCTCGGATACCTACAGCAAGCCGAGCGCGACGGTTGTCGACAAGGGTGACACTATCGAGATCACCGGTGGAAAGGCGACCGTGATTCTGGACAAGGCGACTGGCAAGATGAGCATCAAGTCGGGCGACCGTGTCGTGGTCTCCGAGTCCGCGTCCCTCGACCTTGATAAGAAGGGCACCGTCCAGACGCTCGCCAAGGCGAAGTCCGAGAACTTCTTTGGCGGCGGTACTCAGAACGGCCGCTTCCTGCACACCAACCAGACCATCGCCATCTCCAACACCAACAACTGGACCGATGGCGGCGTTGCTTCGCCCAACCCGTTCTATTGGACGAGTGACGGCTACGGCGTGCTCCGAAACACGTTCGCAGAAGGTTCCTACGACTTCGGTTCTACGGATGCATCGACGGTCACGACTTCGCACAGCGAGAATGAGTTCGATGCCTACTACTTCGTGGCGACCAATGAGGGCGCCTCGAACGTGGCAACCGAGATGCTGCAGGACTACTACAAGGTAACCGGTAATCCGGTGCTGCTGCCCGAATACGGTTTCTACCTGGGTCATCTGAATGCCTATAACCGTGATGGCTGGTCAACGACTTCGGGTCAGAAGAAGTGGGAGACCAAGGGCAGCAAGTCCTCGAGCGAGAAGGGCGACGTTAAGTACGAGTCTGGCATGGCGACGGGCTACAAGCTCGACGGCACGCTTGCGTCGACGCTCAACGGTGAAGGTCCTACGGTCGATACCGAGAACATGAAGGCGACCGATTTCGACCGCCAGTTCTCTGCCCGGCAGGTTATCGATGACTACGAGGACAACGACATGCCGCTCGGCTGGTTCCTGCCGAACGACGGCTACGGTGCCGGCTATGGCCAGAACGGTTACTACAAGACCGGCGGCGTCAACTCCGACGGAACGAGTTCTGCCGAGCGCCTCAACGCCGTGCGCGCCAACGTCGACAACCTTAAGAAGTTCACCGAGTACGCTAACTCCAAGGGCGTGAGCACGGGCCTGTGGACCCAGTCCAACCTTGAGCCCGATAGCAACTCCGAGACTCCGTGGCACCTGCTTCGCGACTTCGACGCCGAGGTCAAGACGGGAGGCATCACTACCCTCAAGACCGACGTCGCCTGGGTTGGCTCTGGCTACTCTTTTGGTCTTAACGGCATCAAGACGGCTTATGACACGGTGACGACCGGCGCCAACAAGCGCCCCAACATCATTACGCTCGATGGTTGGGCCGGCACGCAGCGCTTTGGCGGCATCTGGACCGGCGACCAGTACGGCGGCAACTGGGAGTACATCCGCTTCCATATCCCCACGTATATCGGTCAGAGTCTTTCGGGCAACCCCAACATCGGCTCCGACATGGACGGCATCTTTGGCGGCGCCCCCATCATCTCGGCACGCGACTACCAGTGGAAGACGTTCACGCCCTCTATGCTCGACATGGACGGTTGGGGCACCTACCGCAAGTCGCCCATGACGCACGGCGATCCCTACACGGGCATCTCGCGCTTCTACCTCAAGCTCAAAGCGCAGCTCATGCCCTATATCTACACGAGTGCGGCTTCGGCGGCCAACATCGATACGGGTAACGGCGATACCGGCCTGCCCATGATCCGCGCCATGCTGCTCTCCGACAACTCCGAGTACGCCGCGAGCACTTCGACGCAGTACCAGTATATGTTCGGTGAGAATTTCCTGGTTGCGCCGGTGTATCAGGATACCCAGGCAGATGAGAACGGCAATGACGTTCGCAACGGCATCTACCTTCCCAACTACGGCACCGATGATAATCCCACCATCTGGATCGACTACTTCTCGGGTAAGCAGTACCGCGGCGGCCAGGTCCTCAACAACTACGATGCTCCGCTCTGGAAGCTGCCGCTCTTTGTAAAGGCCAATTCCATCGTGCCGATGTATGCCGAGAACAACAACCCCGAGGCTGTGACCGAGACCAACACCAAGGGCACTGACCGCAGCCAGCGTATCGTCGAGTTCTTCGCCACCGAGGGTGAGGGCAGCTTCACGCAGTACGAGGACGACGGCTCCTCCATCGAGAACAAAACGACTGAGGACAATGCCTACGGCACGATCGACAATATCTCTTACGGTGACCATGTGAGTACCGTCTTTAGCTCCAAGGCCACGGGCGGCACCGCAACCTTTACCGCTGCGGCGTCCCAGGGCAGCTATAGTGGTTACGATTCCAACCGTACCACGACCTTTGTGGCCAACGTGTCCGCCAAGCCTGCGAGCGTCATCGCCAAGAATGGCGGCACTGCGCTCAACGTGACCGAGGTCGACTCACAGGAGGCTTTCGACGCCGCGACCCCCGAGGCTGGCCAAGCGGTCTACTTCTACAACGAAAGCCCCAACCTCAACCACTACGGCAGCGATGCGGACAGCACCGAGGCCGAGAAGGGCGAGAGCTTCAACGACACTAAGATCACCACGAACCCCAAGGTCTACGTCAAGTTTGCGAAGACCGATGTCGCTGCAGCGGAGCAGACGCTCGAGCTGGGCGGTTTCGTGAACGCCGACGCCACGCTCGCGGCCGACCGCCTCAACGAGAACCTCTCCGCACCAGCGAACCTTGCTGCCCCCGAGGACGCCACGACTCCCACGAGCATTAAGCTCACCTGGGGAAAGGTCGATGGTGCTACCTCCTACGACCTTAAGGTCGATGGCACCGTGTTCGCCGTGGGCGATGCAGCGGAATTCACGCATACCGATCTTGCCTACAATAGCAAGCACACCTACCAGATCCGTTCGCGCAACGCCGAGGGCTACTCCCGTTGGAGCGATGTGCTCGCGGCGAACTCCGCCCTCGACCCATGGCGGAACGTGCCCGAGGCCGAGAAGATCACCTGGGAGGGCTCGATCTACGGCAGCCATAAGGCCGATCTCGCCTTCGACCATGAGTTCCAGACGAGCGACGGCGGCTTCCACTCCGGCGGCAACGACCTGGGCAAGGCGCTCACCGTCGACTACGGCCGCGCCTACAAGCTCGACAAGCTCGAGTACTATCCGCGTACCGACGCCGGCAACGGCACTGTGACCAAGATGCGCATCGAGACGAGTCTCGACGGTGTCCATTGGACGAGCCAGGAGGTCGATTGGGAGCGCTCCGCCGCCTGCAAAACGGTGACGTTCGACGGCGCCGTGGCCGCACGCTACGTGCGTATGACGCCGCTCGCTTCGGTTGGTAACTTCTTCTCCGCGTCCGAGATCGCCATCTACAAGGCCGATGGTACGGACGGCTTTGCTGTGGGTTCCAACCTCAACAAGGCAACGATCTCCGATGGCGACTTTTCCAACATGAAGAATTATCTGGGTCTCGAGAACCGCGAGCCCGATACCTCGACGTTCGACTCGCAGATTCGCGACCACTTTGCCGATCTCAACGGCAACGGGGTCTATGATGTCTATGACTACTCGTTTACCATGGCGGGGCTTGATGGCGGCACCAAGCAGAAAGGCAAGGTCGCCGGCAAGCTCGCGGTGATTCCGAGCAAGACCGAGGTCGATGCCGGCGATGAGATCACCGTCGATGTCTATGCGGCCGACGCCAAGAACGTCAACGCCCTGGGCGCGCTCGTCAACTTTAAGAGTGACCAGTTTGAGTTTGTGTCCGAGAGCATCTCGCAGGATGGTTCGACCGCCGGCATGGAGAACCTGTCGCGCGAGAAGGTCCAGTTCGCGGACGGCACACAGACCATCAACCTCGCCTTTGCCAACCGCGGCGACGGCAAGCTCTACAACGGCACTGGCGCGGTGGCGAGCTTCAAACTCAAGGCCAAGACGGCCGGCAAGGTTGAACTGCCCTCGACGTCTTGGCTCATCGGTCCGGCGTGCGATGCGCTCGAGTTTACGAGTGACGGTACCGTGACGATGCCGGACGTTCCGCAGCCCACGGTTGCCGAGTACGGTCAGGATGCCTTCAACATCACGATGACCAACGACGAGCTCACGACCGACGACGGTTCCAACGTCGAGAAGCTTATTCAGCAGAAGAGCTATAACGCGCTGTTCGATAACGATGAGGGCGACAACGGCTTTGAGTTCCTGTGGAACTGGAGCGGCAACTGGGACAGCGAGGGCAAGCTTCCGAGTTACGTGAAGCTCCCCACCACGATGACATTTGCCTTTAAGACACCATCGAAGCTCGATGCCGTTGAGGTCGTCAACCGCGACGGCGGTAACGGCACCGTGCAGAAGATCAAGGCCGTCGTGACGTTCGAGGATGGCTCGACCCAGGAGTTCGCGGGTGGGGAGTACGATTCCTTCCAGGCTCGCTACGCCTTTGGCCTCTCCGCCGAGAACAAGGGCAAGAAGGCGACTAAGGTCGAGATCACGCCGCTTGAGGCATCGGGTGACCAGATGCTCACACTGCGCGAGATCAACTTCAACTACACGCAGGGTGTCGAGGCCATCGAGGGTATCGAGCTGGGCAAGAACCAGACCGAGTTCTTTGAGGGCGACGTTACGCTCGTCGACGCTAAGGCCACGCCCGAGAGCGCCGGCTACCCCTATGTGACGGTCGAGAGCTCCGACTCCTCTGTGGTGAGCGTCTCCGCTGTTCAGGCCGGCGATAGCGTGAACTACTACTTGCGTGCCAACAAGGCCGGCAAGGCAACGATCACGGTGGCGTCAGTGCTCGACCCCTCCAAGACCGCATCCTATGAGGTCGAGGTCAAGGCTGGTGTCGACACCTCTGCGCTCATGGCGGCGCTTTCCAAGGCCGCGGGCTACAGCGAGTCCGTCTACACCAAGGATTCTTATGCAGCTCTCACCGCTGCGGTCGAGGCGGCTCAGAAGCTTCTCGACGGCGGCCAGGGCAGCTATAGCAAGAAGGATGTCGCAGACGCTACGACCAAGATCGAAAAGGCAATCGACGGCCTCAAGATGCGCCCCGTTGATGAGAAGAAGCTCATCAACACGCCCGAGAACCGCGAGAACGTCAAGGTGACCGGCTTCTCGAGCGAGGCCGACTATGAGGGCAGCAACGCCGTCAACGCTCTTGACGGCGATGAGCAGACGCTCTGGCACAGCGACTATGCTTATAAGACCGGTATGCCCCAGCACCTGACCGTCGACCTGGGCCGCGACTACGATCTCACCGACGTCACGTTCCTGCCGCGCCAGGACGGCGGCACGAACGGCGATATCTTTGAGGCCGAGGTGCTGGTCTCCGACACCGCCGACGGTTATGAGATGGGCACCGCCGCGTCGATGGGTACGTTTACCTTCGACAACGACGGCCGCGTGCTCACCGACCGTGGCGACTGGAAGCAGATGAGCTTTGGTGCCGCGCGCGGTCGCTACGTGACCGTCAAGGTGCTCCACGCCGGCGGTGGCAGCGTTGACGCCTACTGCAGCATGGCGGAACTCAAGTTCTACGGTGCGGCCGTTCCCGATCCGGTGGCGAAGGACGACCTCACTGCCGCGATTGAAAAGGTTGATGCCGAGGTTGCAGCCGGCGACCTTAAGGCCAGTGACTACACCGAGGCTTCCTGGACCGCGTTCCAGAACGCCTTGGCGAGCGCCCGCGCCATCCTGAGCGACGAGAACGCCACGCAGGACGAGGTCGACCAGGCACTCAAGGCGCTCGAGGATGCCCGTGACGCGCTCGAGAAGACCCCGGTGACCCCAGTTGAGAACCCGACCAAGAAACAGCTCAAGGCCCTGGTCAAGCAGGCGAAGGAGACTGACACCAAGGGAAAGACGGCCGAGTCCGTCAAGGCCCTGACGGATGCCATTACCTACGCCGAGGATGTCTTGGGTGATGAGAATGCTTCCGACACCCAGCTCCAGGCGGCTTATGACCAGCTCAAGCTGGCCATCGAGGGCCTTAAGGATGCCGACTCCGGCAACCAGGGCGGTTCGGGCAACCAGGGTTCCGGCAATGGCTCGAACGGCGGCAGCCAGGCGGGCAAGCCCGCAGGCGACAAGGCCCAGGGCGGCAAGAAGAACGGTTCGGCGATCCCCGTTACTGGCGATCAAACGGCGGCAACTGTCGCGACTGTCGGTGGCCTTGGAGCCATCATCGCTGCGATCGGTGCCTTCTTCCACCGTCGCAATAAGGCTGAGTAGTCCCAGCGACAACTAAGCAAACGTGCCCGCCGTCCCACCCAAGGACGGTGGGCACGCTTTTTTATTTCAGCTAACGTACGTCATGGCAATCCCCGGTAGGTCGAGGGGTGCTTTGCGGGCGGGCCAGGCTTTATCTGAACGACTTTGCGAAGCAACCGGAGTGAAGATAAAGCCTGGCCCGCCCGCAAAGCACCACGCAGACCGCAGGGACGGGAGCGGCTATACTACTCTCAGTAGTTAAGGGTCGCGGATTCGCCGCGTCACCGCTCTCAACAGGAGGTCTTTGTTTATGGCAGATCAGAAGCCGGTTGTCGGGATCATCATGGGCTCCAAGTCCGATCTGGGCGTTATGGAAGGTTGCACCGCCGAGCTCGAGGCGCTGGGCGTGCCTTATGAGCTCGTGATTGCAAGTGCGCACCGCACGCCGGCGAAGGTCCATGAGTGGGCCTCGACTGCTGCCGACCGCGGCATCAAGGTGGTTATCGCTGCTGCCGGCAAGGCTGCTCACCTGGGCGGCGTCGTGGCTGCGTTTACGCCGCTGCCGGTCATCGGCGTGCCTATGAAGACGAGCGATCTGGGTGGTATGGACTCGCTGCTGTCGATGGTGCAGATGCCTTCGGGCGTGCCCGTTGCCTGTGTGGCCATCAACGGTGCCAAGAACGCTGCCATTTACGCCACGCAGATCCTGGGCGCCTGCGACCCCGAGTACCGCAAGGTTATCGAGAAGATGAAGCAGGAGATGGCTGACGCCTAAGCGCTCTGCCAGTCCATTTGCAGCATAAGGAGAGCCATGTCCGACTATCAGGGAAAGCGTTTTTCGGCTTCTCGGATTTCCGATCCAGCCAAGTCGGGAGCAGCCCGCGCGCCGCAGCAGGGTCGGACATCCTCTCCTCAACAGCCGCGCGCGCCGCGCCCCGTGACGCCGGCGAAGCATCGCCGTCAGGATACGCCTGCTGCATATCGCCCTTCGTCATACAGTACGGCCAAGAAGTCACCTCGCTCTTCGGCGCATGCCGCGCCATCGAGCTATACCGAGCCGCCGCGCAAAAAGCGCCGCTCCGTCATTCCCATTCTGCTCATCATCATCGGCATTGGCCTGATCGTTGCTGCGGCCGCCATCTTTATCAACGCGCAGATTGGCTACAAGCAGGCGAGCGAGTCGTATCAAAAAATCGAAAAGCAATATGTGAGCGACAAGGACGCCAGTGGCGTGCCAATTGTCGACTTCAATGCGCTGGCCCAGACAAATCCCGAGGTTGTGGGTTGGATTTACGCGCCCGGCACCAACATCAACTACCCCGTGGTGCAGACCAACAACAACTCCAAGTACCTCAACACGCTGTTCGACGGTACGGCCAATGACTCGGGAGCCATCTTCCTGGATAGCGACGACACCGCGCCGGGCATGGTGGATCAGCAGACCACGATTTACGGTCATCATATGAACGACGGTTCGATGTTCAACGTGATTTCGGATACGACCGATCAGGCGACGTTCGACAGCATGGAATACGTGTACTACATCACGCGTGATGCGACGTATAAGTTGCGCCCGCTGGCGACCAAGGTGGTCGAGGACACGTATGCCAAGGCGCGCACGCCCAACTTTGAGGGCGATGACGGACTGAAGAATTACCTGTCCGAGATGCTCGACGGCGCCTCGGCCGTGGCGAGCGATGCCACCGATCGTGCCGCTTCGGCAACCAAGATCGTAACGCTTGTGACTTGCCGTTCGCTGTCATTTAGCAATACGCGCGCCGTCATGGTGCTCACGCCGGTCGAGGAATAAGTGGTTCGAGAGTAGCTAAAAGAGCCCCGTCCCAAAAAGACTACCCTGGAAATCAAAAGGAGAAATGATGCTTGAAAGCGGCAAATCGATGCCTTCGGTTGATGCTTGGCTGCGCGAAGCCAAGGCCGATGTTTCGGCGGCTGATTGTGGGATGTACCTGACACACAACGGCGTGGTGCGTGCGACGCCCAAGGCCGAGGTGCGTGGGGTCGAGACAGATGGTGTGGCGCCTGGGCATAAGGTGGGCGGCATGGTGTTTGGCTTCGATGCCGAAAAGGTGCAGGCCGCTATCGAGGCAACGCGCGCGATGCCGGGTATCGGCTATGTGCGCGTGTGGCTGGCGAGTGGCGAGCTTACCGTGGGCGACGACATCATGCTCGTACTTATTGGCGGAGACATTCGCCCGCATGTCGTCGATGCGCTGCAGGCGCTCGTCGGTACCATCAAAAATGAGTGTGTGAGCGAGGTCGAGCGCGAGGCATAAGGCCGGCAGCGGCACTCGCCAACAAAAAGCCCACTGGCAGTTCATCAGTCTGCCAGCGGGCTTTTCTGTGCGTTGGATAATCTCGGCATTGCGTGACGCTACACGCGCGTCGCATCCTTGGGGCTCATGGTCATGCTCTGGAAGCGGTTCTCCATGTAATCGTTATCGAAATATTTGCCGTAGAACTGCGCGACGGGAATATCCGGCTCCGTGCCGTTGACGCGCTGGTACCAGTAGTCGAGCGACTGCAGCGTCATGACGCCGTCGACCAGCATAATGACGGTAAAGATGACGGTAGCCGAGTAGCGGCTTTTCCACGGAATCATGTTGATGAGCTTGAGCAGCCTCGGCAGCAGCAGCTTGATCCAGATGAGTCCGCCCAGGCCCCACAGGCAGGCAAAGCCCGTGCAGGTGCGTCCGCCCGTAAGGACGGCGAGTGGGTCGGGCATGCCAAACAGCTTCATGTGCGAGTAGCTCCACGAGACCACGCCAAATGAGGTCTGCATAAACCAGCCCACGAACACCTCAAAGCTCGCGCCGAGCACAGCGCTTACCAGGAAAATGATGATGGGGTTCTTTTTATAGAAGCGGTTGAGCACCATGGTCATGAGTACGGCACCAAAGCCATAGATGGGGCTGAAGGGACCAAACAGCATGCCGGCGCGGTCCTGGTAGACGCCTGGGTCGTCGACCGTCATGTGCCAGATGTCCTCGGCGATCAGGCCGAGCACGCAGCAGACGAGGAATACCCAGAACAGGTTGAAGTAGTTGAGCTTGATATAGCCCTCGCCGGTTTCATCGCGGCCGAGCATGCCCTCGGCGGCGGCGTCGCGGTCGAGCATCTCCTGCAGGCGGCGCTGCAGTTCGCGCTCCTGGCGAAGCGTAGGATCGACTGTGGCTGAAAGCGCGATGAGGATACCGAGCTGAATAGCGGGACGAAGCAAGAAGAGCCCGATACCTTGGAGCATCACGTCGACCAAAAGCTCGACGACGGTGAATGCAATAAGGATGTAGGACAGGCGGGCGGCGTTGCGGCGCTGGTTTTTGATAAGGTCCAGGCCAAAGATGATCAGGATGACGGCACTTGCCGCAGAGAGCATGATGCCGGCGACGATGAGTCCAACCGAGACCAGCATATTGTCGCCGAGCTTTTCGGCGGCGTTGCCGTTGATGAGCGCGGTGATGACCTGCCACATAAAGGCGGCGACCGACGGGAGCGTGCCCACGCCGGACAGGATGCACAGGACGGCGTACACCTTAATGATGAGGGGAATCTTCTTGACCTCCGTGGCGCTGGGGACGCTGGGGTCGAGTTCGTTTCGATCCATACAGAACCTTTCTCGCTTTGTCCTAGGTTACTAGGATACGCCGCCGACCTGCCAAAAGACAGGACGAACGTCCCAATTGCAGCTTTGTAATCCCCAACCTTGATTATCAACTTCATCCGAACACTTCCCACATTCATCCGCACATGTGCGGATGAATGTGGGAACCCGATACCCTGAGGGCCGGACCGGCCGGCCCCGGGAGATCGGAGGACGGCATGTCCGGAAAGAAGAATAGGGGCTCCGCGAGGGCGGTCCCGAGGGCCTACGGAAGGCTCACGAGGCACGAGCGGGACACGGTCCAGAGGATGCTGGAGCGCGGGGCGTCGTGCAGGGAGATCGCGAGGGAGCTGGGCAGGTCGCCCTCGACGGTGAGCGCCGAGGTGGCGTCGCACAGGTTCGTGACGGCGCCGAAGCCCAGGCGCGGCGAGCGCGTGGACGCCTCCGCCGACCTGTCGGCGGCCTGCCCGCGCCTGGCCGCGTGGCCGCGATGCTGCAACGGCTGCGGCCGCTACCGCGCGATGGGCTGCAAGCGCCGCCCGCACGTCTTCTACGAGGCCCGGGCCGCGCAGCTGTGCGCCGACTCGGTCCTCGTCTCGTCCAGGCGCGGGATAGACGCCGACGAGCCCGCCGCGGCGGCCAGGCTGGAGGCGATAAGGGACTGCCTGCGCCGGGGGCTCTCGCCCGAGCAGATGGCGGCGCGCAACGGCGGCCCGGTGGACCTGTCGCCGTCGACCATCTACCGCTGGGTCTCGGCGGGCTACGACGGCATGACCAACATGGAGCTCAGGCGCAAGGTCGGCTACAGGCCGAGGAAGAGCGCCGCCGGCCGGGCGGCCACGCGCCACTCCGCCCGCAGGTCGTACGCCGCGTTCCTCGCCCTCGGGGAGGACGCGTGCGCCGCGGCCTGGGAGATGGACACCGTCGAGGGGGCCCGGGAGGACTCCGCCTGCCTGCTCACGCTGCTGCACCGCCCCAGCAGGCTCCAGCTCGCGCTGCCGCTGGCGGAGAAGACCGCCGGGCGCGTCGCGGACGCCCTTGAGGGCGTCCGGGCGGTCCTCGGCGCCGACGGGACCCGCCGCGTGTTCCGCGCCGTGCTCACCGACAACGGCGCCGAGTTCTCCGACGAGGGCGCGATCGCGGCGCTCCTCGGCGAGGGGCCCGGCGAGACGAGGCTGTTCTACTGCGACCCGCGCCGCAGCGACCAGAAGGGCGCCTGCGAGCGCAACCACGTCGAGATCAGGAAGCTGCTGCCCAAGGGCGCCGGAATCAGGTTCGACCGGCTCGCCCCGGCCGACCTGGCGCTGGCCATGTCGCACGTGAACTCCGAGCCCCGCGGCGCGCTCGGCTTCGCGACGCCCGCGCGCGCCTTCAGGGCGATGCTCGGGGAGGACGCGGCGGCGCTACTGGACGCCTACGGCGTGGAGGACGTGCCCATCGGCGAGCTCGACCTGACGCCGGGGCTCATCGAGAGGGCGCGCACCGAGAGGGGCGATGCCCCGCTGGCCTAGCCTAAGGGCGAAAACGGAATAGACGGGCCGACCGTCCGGCTGAGTCTGGGAAGAGGTGCCGGGCGGCGGGCGGAGCATGGCCACCGGACCCATCGAAACACATCTCCACCGTTCCTTCAACTGGGAAAACGGCGCCCCCGGACCCCAGGAGGGGCCGCGGGGGCGTTCGGCTAACTGCGGGAATGGCCTATTTGCTCAATGTGTTCGGCTGAGATCGGAAATCAACCTTGTAATCCCCAACGGTGGGCGCGGCGGCCATATGGGGGCGTGGGCGCTGGCACTGGACAGACCGATAAAATGTTTGGCCGCAAAACGGATTATTAGCTCGGTGGGCTTTTAAAAAGCGCTGCTCATGCGCTGGGGAGCGCGTCGCGCCGTGCGTATAATAAGGCGGGTAACGCCAAAATACGAGGCTCTGAGGGGATGCCATGTCTCAAGAAACCATCCGCGCGGCCGAGCGTGCCGCGGGACAGGTGAACGCCATGTCGACGTATGATCCGGACTCTGACCAGCTGCATGAGGAATGCGGCGTTTTTGGTGTCTGGGCGCCCGATCGCGACGTGGCTCGACTGACGTACTTTGGCCTGCGTGCACTGCAGCACCGTGGCCAAGAATCGGCGGGAATCGCTGTTGGTGACGGCGGTACGGTTATGGTCCGCAAAGATCTGGGCCTGCTCGACCGCGTGTTCTCCAACGCTGACTTGTCGACGCTCTCCGGTCAGCTGGCCGTGGGTCATGTGCGCTACGGCACCGCCGGCGCCAAGAGCTGGGAAGCCTCTCAGCCGCACCTCTCTACCATCAATAGCGTCATTATCGCGCTCGCGCACAACGGCACCCTCGTCAACACCGACGAGCTGCGCCGCCAGCTGATCGAGCTGGGCGTGCCGTTCCTCTCCAACTCGGATTCCGAGGTCGCGACCAAACTCATCGGCTACTTTACTCAGCGTACAGGCCATCTGCGCGAGGGCATTCGCAAGACCATGGAGCTCGTGCGCGGCGGCTACGCCATGACGCTCATCAACGAGCAGGCGCTCTACGCATTCCGCGATCCGCACGGCATTCGCCCGCTCGTGCTGGGCAAGCTGGTGGACGAGGGCCTGGACCAGGCCGATGCCGCATCCGTTTCGCAGCTGCCGTCGCAGGACGGTGCCGCGACGGTCGACGCCACCACCCATGTCACCCGCGCCGGCGGCTGGGTCGTCGCCTCCGAGACTTGTGCGCTCGACATTGTGGGCGCCGAGTACGTCCGCGACGTCCGTCCCGGTGAGATTTTGCGCATCAGCGCCGAGGGCCTTGTGTCCGAGCAGGGCGTGCCTGCCGCCGAAGAGCCTGCTAACTGCATCTTTGAGCAGGTCTACTTCGCTCGCCCCGACTCCATCATGAACGGCAAGAGTGTCTACGCTTGCCGTTATGACATGGGTCGTCAGCTGGCACATGAGGAGCCCGTCGAGGCCGACCTGGTCATCGGCGTGCCCGACTCCGGCCTGCCGCCCGCGGAGGGGTATTCGCACGAGAGCGGTATTCCCTTTGGCGAGGGCCTCATCAAGAACCGTTACGTGGGCCGTACGTTTATCGAGCCTACGCAGGAGCTGCGTGCCATGGGCGTGCGTATGAAGCTCAACCCGCTGCGCGACAACATCGAAGGCAAGCGCCTAGTCGTCATCGACGACTCCATCGTCCGCGGCACCACCATGGTGCAGCTCGTCAAGATGCTGCGCAACGCCGGCGCCAAGGAGATTCATATCCGCATCAACTCGCCCGAGGTCATCTGGCCGTGCTTCTACGGCATCGATACCGACGTGCAGTCGCAGCTCATCAGTGCCAACAAGACGGTCGATGAGATCTGCGAGTATATCGGCGCCGATTCGCTGGCCTTCCTTTCGGTCGAGGGCCTGCTGAAGGTCATGCCCAAGGGCGGTTATTGCGACGCGTGCTTCACCGGCCGCTATCCCGTGGCGATTCCTGAGAGCTTTGGCCGTGACAAGTTTATGGAGGGCTTTAAGCCCCGCAACCTGGACAAGCCACTGCACTTTGACGACGACGCCGTGGTCGAGAAATACGACGACCGCAGCTGGGAAGAGGAGCACGGCGAGGCCTAAAACCTGCCATGTGGGGACAGGTTTATTTTGGTAGGTTTTACCTGCTGTTTCGTTGATATGACGGCGCGTGCTGTTATGGCGCGCGTCGAAATGAACGCAACTATGAGCACCGTTTGGCGCCCGCGCGGCGCCACGGTAGTGGGAGAGGAAGGCTCAGATGAGCGACAGCAAGCATGTGACGTACGAGGACGCCGGCGTCGATACCGCCGAGGGCGGCCGCGCCGTCGACGCTATTAAGCAGATGGTCAAGGACACCAACCGCCCCGAGGTTATCGGCGGCATCGGTGGCTTTGGTGGCCTGTTCTCGGCCGCCGCGCTCAAGGATATGGAAGATCCGATCCTGATCAGCGGCACCGACGGCGTGGGTACCAAGCTCGTGCTCGCCCAGATTATGGATCGTCACGAGACGGTGGGTCAGGACCTGGTCGCCATGTGCGTCAATGACATTTTGGCTTCGGGCGCCGAGCCGCTGTTCTTCCTGGATTACGTTGCCATCGGTCACATTGAGGCCGAGCACATGGCAAAGATCATCAAGGGCGTGGCCGACGGCTGCAAGCTTGCGGGCTGCGCGCTCGTGGGCGGCGAGATGGCCGAGCACCCGGGCGTCATGGCCCCCGCCGATTACGACCTCGCCGGCTTTACCGTGGGTGTCGTCGACCGTCCCAAGATGCTCGACCCCGCGAACGTTCGCCCCGGCGATGTGATCCTGGGCCTGCCTTCCACCGGCGTGCACTCCAACGGCTACTCGCTCGTGCGCAAGGTCATCGGCGTCGACGGCATCAAGCCGGGTACGCCCGAGGCCGCCGCTAAGGCCGAGGAGCTGAGCCGTCCGCTCGAGGAGCTCGGCGGCGCTTCGCTGGCCGACGCTCTGCTGGCTCCCACGCGTATTTACGTGAAGCCGATTCTTGAGCTGCTCCGTGGCGGTGCCAACGTTCACGCGATCGCCCACATCACCGGCGGCGGCATCACCGAGAACCTCAACCGCGCGCTCGCCGACGACGTCGACGCCGTGGTCACCCGCAACGGCGCCGAGATGGGCTGGGATGTTCCGCCCGTCATCACCTACGTGTCGCGCCAGGCCGAGCTCGCGCCCAACGAGGCATGCAAGACCTTCAACATGGGTGTCGGCCTGTGCCTGATTGTCGCCCCCGAGGACGAGGCTGCCGTGACCGAGGCCCTAGTCGCTCTGGGCGAGAAGCCGTTCCGCGTGGGCGAGTGCGTCGAGGGTTCCGGTAAGGTCGTGTACTCCGATGAGCGCTAACGAGCAGATGGCTGCTGCCGAGGATCTGGGTTTTGTGCCCTACACCCGTCCGACCGGCACCGACGAGGCCGAGCCGCTCAAGATCGGCGTGCTTATCAGCGGTTCTGGTACCAACCTGCAGGCGCTGATCGACCTGATCGCCGTCGGCAAGCTCAACGCTTCGATTGAGCTTGTGGTGTCGAGCCGTCCTTCGGCTAAGGGCCTGCAGCGTGCCGAGCGTGCGGGCATTCAGACACTCACACTGTCTAAGGACGTCTATGCCGACCCCATCGCCGCCGACGAGATCATCGCGCATGAGCTGCTCGAGCGCGGCTGCGAGTACGTGGTGATGGCCGGTTACATGCGCATGGTGCACACGCCGCTGCTGGCGGCGTTCCCCAATCGCGTGGTCAACCTACACCCGGCGCTGCTGCCGAGTTTCACCGGTGCCCATGCGATCGACGATGCCTTTGCGCGCGGCGTCAAGGTGACCGGCGTGACCGTGCACTTTGCCAACGAGATCTACGACAACGGTCCCATCATTGCCCAGCGTGCGCTGACTGTTGAGGAGGGCTGGGACGTCGACACGCTCGAGGAGCACATCCACGCGATCGAGCACGTGCTGTATCCCGAGGTCGTGCAGATGCTCGCCGACGGCCGCGTTCACGTGCTGGAGAGCGGCAAGGTCGCAATTGACGCGCCTCGCGGCTAGCGGCGCACAGTACAATTTAGCCGAGTAGTCAGGGTGGTCATTGGCGCCAAGACGCGCGTGGCCACCTTTTGTTTTGGGTAGTCACCTGCGACGTTCTTTAACGACTAGTCATTCAAGAACGTCGCAGGTGGCTAGGTGAGAGAGGTGAGCGCATGGCGGATAACGAAGCGCTGTTTACGCCTGAGCTGGTGTTTTTTGATTGGGAGTGTGCGACGCCGGATGAGGTGTTCGCGCGGCTTGAGGGCGAGCTTGCACCACATGGCTACATTGCATCCGGTTGGCTCGATGCCGTCCGCACGCGCGAGGATGCCTATCCCACGGGTCTCGCTATGCCGGCGGCAAACATTGCCATTCCGCATACCGATCCGGGGTTTGTGGCCAAGCCCTATATCGCGGTGGTGAAGCCCGCCGCGCCCGTGACATTTAACGCTATGGCTGGCATGGGCGCTCCGGTGCCGGCGCAGATCGTCATCAATCTGGGCATCGCCGAGCCGGGCGGCCAGGTCGAGGCCCTGCAGGCACTCATGAACATCTTTATGGGCGCCGATGCCGCAGCCGACGTGCTCGGCCAGACCACGCCCCAGGGCATGGTCGACGCCATCCGCCGCCACTTCTAAGGTGGGGCTGAGTCGGCACTTGGGGACTGTCCCTAACTGCCGGCTGCCAGAGCTGTCCCCTTTGCACCAAAATGGTGCAGATTAATCTGTCCCCAATGCACCAAGCGTGCCGCGGGGGCTGCGTTGTGACACAATGGCGTTTGTTCGATTCGTTATGCGAAAGGCCAACTATGGCAAATAAGAAAAAGAACTCCGAGGCCGCGCCGACGCCCGAGCAGCAGGCCCGCGCTGCCTCCAGCTCTCGCAAGAAGCAGCGCAAGACGTACGTGTCTAAGACCGTCAAGATCGTTCTGGTGGCCATCGGCGTGCTGGCGATGCTGCTTTCCGTCTCGGCGATGGCGTGCTCCGGCCTTATGTCGCAGGCTGAGGACACCTCGAGCTACAAGCTGACCGGCGGTGTTGCTGCCACTATCAACGGCACCAACCTTACCGAGGACACCGTGACCAAGCAGATCATGAGCATGCGCACGTCCTACGGCTACACCAAGGATGAGGATTGGGCGCAGTATCTGGTTGACAACGACCTCACGCCCAAGAAGTACCGCAAGCAACTCATCGACTCCTACACGCAGCAGATTCTGCTTCAACAGGCACAGAAGGAGAACGGCGTGACGGTGTCGGACGAGGAGGTCGAGAAGGCTTGGAAGGACGCGTGCAAGAGCGCGGGCGGAGCCAAGGCCTTTAAGAAGACCCTCAAGACCTACGGCTATACCGAGGACACCTACAAGGACTCGCTCAAGGAGAGTCTGGCGCAACAGAAACTCAAGGATGCCGTCGCGCCCACGAGCAAGCCCAAGGACAGCGAGATTGTCGATTACATCAACGAAAATCTGTCCAGCTACAACGACGCCCGCCGCTCGTCGAACATCCTGATCAAGGTTGATTCCGACGCTTCCGACGAGGACAAGGCTGCCGCCAAGGCCAAGGCGCAGGAGTGCCTGGACAAGATCAACTCCGGTGAGCTGAGCTTTGAGGACGCCGTTGAGCAGTACTCCGAGGACACCGGTTCCAAGGAGAAGAAGGGCGATGTGGGCTGGGATAAGCTCACCACCTTTGTCGACAGCTACCAGACGGCGCTCGAGGGACTCAACAAGGGCGACGTGAGCGAAGTCGTCGAGTCGACCTATGGCTACCACATCATCAAGTGCACCGACTACTTCCATGTCGATAATCAGGTTGATGACATTAAGCAGGTGCCCAAGGACATCAAGAAGTATGTTTCCAACGTGGTGAAGACGCAGGCGGCCAGTACTGCATACAGCGAGTGGCTGGAGCAGTACAAGAAGGACGCCGACATCACCGTTAACCCCATGCCCAAGGACGTGCCGTACAACGTCAGCCTGAAGGACGTCACCAAGAGTTCGACCGACGATTCGTCGACGACTGAGTAATCATGGGGCGGTACTCGTGCGAGTGCCGCCCACGCTATTAGAGAGGATTTGCAGATGACCAACGAAGAACTGCAGAAGGAAATGATCGCGGCCATGAAGGCCAAGGACAAGGTTCGCCTGTCCATCATTCGCCAGGTTAAGGCCGAGGTGAAGAATATCGAGGTCAACGAGCGCCGCGATGTGACCGAGGAAGACGTCAACAGCATGATCAAGCGTCTGATCAAGCAGACGAGCGAGACGCTGGAGATGTCCATCAAGGCCGGCACCGACCAAGAGCGTACCGACAACCTGACCGAGCAGGTCAAGATTCTGGAGAGCCTGCTGCCCGCGCAGGTTTCGGGCGAGGAGCTCGAGGCCCTGATCGAGCAGGTTATCGCCGAGCTGGGCGCCACGTCCAAGAAGCAGATGGGCCAGGTTATGGGTGCACTCGGCAAGGCCACCGGCGGCAACTTCGATAAGCCGGCCGCAGCAAAGATCGTCGGCGCCAAACTTGCGTAGGGGCCGAGCGGTACATAGTTGATGTTGAGGGGGCGTGGCCGCCATGGTCGCGCCCCTTTTTGCTGGGCTGGGCACTCATTGGGGACGGGCTTAAATGAGTGCCCAATGAGCAGGTACTCATTTAAGTCTGTCCCCAATGACTAGGTGGAAGGTTGCGGGTTCTTTACGGGAATGTAGTGTGGGCTGCGGAAACGTGATTCTTTCCGTACAATAGTTCAACTCGTGTAAACGCAGGGAAGGGACATTCATGGCAGACATGATCGAGATCAAGCATCTCAACAAGTACTTTGGCGACCTGCATGTGCTCAAAGATATCAACCTCACCGTCAAACGCGGCGAGAAGCTCGTAATGATCGGGCCTTCCGGCTCGGGTAAGTCGACGCTCATCCGTTGCGTCGATTATCTGGAGGAGCCCACGTCGGGCGAGGTCGTCATCGACGGTACGCCGCTCACCAAAAAGAATCACCTGGAGATGGCTCGCAAGTATAGTTCCATGGTGTTTCAGCAGTTCAACCTGTATCCCAACATGACGGTGCTCGGCAACCTGACGCTCGCGCCCATCAAGCTTCAAAAGAAGAGCAAGGAGGAGGCGACCGAGATCGCTGTTGCCGCGCTCAAGCGTGTTGGGATGGCGCATAAGGCCGGCGAGTATCCGCAGAATCTCTCGGGCGGTCAGCAGCAGCGCATCGCCATCGCCCGTGCCCTGTGCACCAAGCAGCCCATCATCCTGTTTGACGAGCCGACCTCGGCGCTCGACCCCGAGATGGTCCAGGAAGTCTTGGACGTTATGATTGAGCTCGCGCAGGAGGACATCACCATGATCTGCGTGACGCACGAGATGGGCTTTGCGCGCCAGGTGGCCGACCGCGTCATCTTTATGGAGGACGGCCGCATTCTGGAGGAGGGCACGCCCGAGCACTTCTTCGATAACCCCGAGAACCCGCGCTGCCGCGAGTTCCTGTCCAAGATTTTGCACTAGGCGCGGTGATGGACATGACGGATATGACGAGGGCGGCCGTGTCGCGCCGTCACTTTTTGCAGCTGGCGGGCGCCGGCATGCTTGCGCTGACGGGGACCGCGCTTGCCGGTTGCGGCAACTCCACCAGCGGCGAGGGCTCCGACAAGGGGTCTAAGCTTGCGGCCATCAAGTCGCGTGGCCATCTGAATGCCGGCGTTAAGAAGGACGTTCCCGGCTACGGCTATTACGACACCGCCAAGGGTCGCTTTGAGGGCATGGAAGTCGATTTGTGCTACCAGATCGCGGCCGCCGTCTTTGGCGTGAGCTACAAGGAGGCCCGTGCCCAGGAGCTTGTCGAGTTTACCGACGTAACGCCCAAGACGCGCGGCCCGCTGATCGATAACGGCCAGCTCGACGTGGTCGCGGCGACCTACACCATCACCGACGAGCGCAAGAAGAGCTGGGATTTCTCGACGCCGTACCGCACCGACTACGTGGGACTCATGGTCAAGAAGCGTTCGGGCTTTACCTCGATTGAGGACCTGGACGGCAAGGTCATCGGCGTGAGTCAGGGTGCTACCACGCAGGGCCTGATCGAGCAGATGATCAAGGACAATGGCTTTAGCTGCAAGCCCGAGTTTAGGGCCTTTAGCGGCTATCCCATCATCAAGAGCTCGCTCGACGCCGGCAATATCGACGTCTTTGCCATGGACCGCTCCACGCTGGCCGGTTACATGAACGAGACCGTTGAGCTGCTGCAGCCCGAGGTCAAGTTTGGCGAGCAGGGCTACGGCGTGGCGACCAAGAAGGGCTGCGACCTTTCGGCTGTGGTCGACCAGGTGATTTGCGATCGCCTAGCCGACGGCTGGCTCGACCAAGAGGTCAAGACCTGGGGTCTTGTATAGGCGCATCGTCCAAGGAAGGAATCAAATGCTCGAAGGATTGTTTGACGCCGACCGCTGGTCGACGACATTTCAAAACATGGGGCCCTTCTGGGAGGGCTTTGGCGTGACGCTGCAGGTGGTCGTTGCCGGTCTGCTGCTGTCGCTGGTGCTGGGCACACTGCTGGGTGTGTTCTCTACCACTCGTTCGCGCGTGCTGCGCGCCATAAGCCGCGTGTACGTGGAGTTTTACCAGAACACCCCGTTGCCCGTGCAGGTGCTCTTTATGTACATGGCCGGTCCGCAGTTTTTGCAGGCCATAACCGGTGCCGACCAGCCGGTGCGCATCGCGCCGTTCGTGCTGGGCTTCTTGGGCGTGGGTCTGTATCACGCGGCCTACATTTCGGAGGTCATCCGCACTGGTATCGAGGCGGTTCCGCGCGGTCAGATGGAGGCGGCCCAGAGCCAGGGCTTCACCCGTGCGCAGGCGTACTGGTACATCGTACTGCCCCAGACATTCAAGATCATTCTGCCGCCGCTGTGCAACCAGGCGCTCAACCTGGTCAAGAATACGTCGGTGCTGGCGCTTGTGGCCGGCGGCGACCTTATGTACCGTTCCGACAACTTTGTGAGTCTGTACGGTTACCTGCAGGGATACATCGTCTGCTGCCTTATGTACTTCATCATCTGCTTTCCGCTCGCCATACTGGTGCAGTGGCTCGAGCGCCGCTCCAAGGAGCGTCCGCGCGGTGTGAGCCTGGCCGAGCTGGGGCTCGACAACGTAGAGGAGGCCTAGCGCATGGAAATCTTCAACGCGACCAACCTGCTCTACATTTGGGGCGGCTTTGTTAAGACGATCGAGATCTCGGCGCTGTCGATCTTTTTCTCGCTCATCTTTGGCACGGTACTGGCGCTCGTTAAAAGCTATGCGCCCCGCCCGTTCCGTATTTTGGTGAGCGCCTATATCGAGCTGTTCCGCTGCACGCCAAACCTGCTGTGGATCCTGTTTATCTACTTTACGGTGCAGGGTTTGGACATTGTGATTTCGACCATCGCTTTTACGCTGTTCACCAGCGCTGTTATGGCCGAGATTGTGCGCGGCGGCCTCAACTCGATTCCGCGCGGCCAGTTTGAGGCGGCGCAGAGCCAGGGCTTTGGCTTCTTTGCCACCATGCGCTACATCATTCTGCCGCAGACATTTAAGACGATCATTCCGGCGCTGTTTAGCCAGTGCACGACTGTCATTAAGGACAGCTCGTATCTTTCGGGCATTAACGTGGCCGAGCTCATGTACACGGCAAACGTCGTGATGGCCCATGCGATCGACCTGTCGCAGGTGCTTATGCTCTACGGCCTGGTGTTTGCGATGTACTTTGTGCTCAACTTTGGTATCTCGCTGCTGGTTCGCGCATATCAGAGGCGAATGGTGGCAGCGTAGAATGTGGCAAAGGGACAGTCCCTTTGTCACATAGAGAAAGGAATCGCGATGAGCGATCTGGAGAATAAGAAGAGTCCTGTGGTCATTACCATCGCGCGCGACTTTGGCGCCGAGGGCCACGAGATTGGTCGCATGCTTGCCGACGAGTTGGGGATTCCGCTGTACGATAACGAGCTGCTGGTACGTGCGTCGCTGCGCGCGGGCGAGTCGCTCGACAAGATGGCTGCCTATGACGAGCGTTTGGCCGTGGAGAACATGGCGTTTCTGCCCGACCGCTACGATGCCCGTTCGTACTCGGACAAGTTGTTCCAAAAGATGAGCCAGGTGATTTTGGACCTGGGCGAGACCGAGAGCTGCATTATCGAAGGCCGCCTGTCCGATTACCTGTTGCGTAATAACCCCAACCACATTGCCGTGTTGGTGACCGCTCCCTTTGAGGACCGCGTCGAGATCGTGCGCAAGAAGCGTGGCCTTAATAAAAAGAAGGGCGCCAAGCTGGTCAAGCAGCAACAGAAGGCGCGTGAGGCGTTCTATAAGCGCTACAGTGCCGGAAAGTGGAAGATGACGAGCGGTAAAGACATCGTCGTCAACCGCGCCAAGCTGGGCCGCGAGGGTTGCAAAGACGTTATTGCCGCAGCCTACCGCTACAAAGTAGCGCAGCTCGAAGACTAACCGACCAAAAACCACCACAAAGGGGACAGGCACCTTTGTGGTGGTCGGTCGACTGGCATAGAAAAAGTCCCCGCCGGGCGTGTGCTCGACGGGGACTTTGCCGTTTGGTGGCTAGCGCTGTAGGTGATTACTCGCCCAGCAGGCTCTTGGTGATGGAAGCGGCGGCCTTCTTGCCGGCGCCCATCGCCAGAATGACCGTAGCGGCACCGGTGACGATGTCGCCGCCGGCCCAGATGCGGGGATCGGTGGTCTGGCCGGTCTCCTCGTCAGCGACGATGTAGCCCCACTTGTTGAGCTCCATCTTGCCGCCGATCTTGGCAGCGAAGGGGTTGGCGTTGGTGCCGATAGCCGAAATAGCGACGTCGCAGGGGATCTCCTCGATGGCGCCCTCGATGGGCACTGGGCGACGACGGCCGGACTCGTCAGGCTCGCCGAGCTCCATCTTCTGGACCTTGACGGCGCACACGGAGCCGTCCTCGCCAGCGACAAACTCGAGCGGGGAGACGAGCGGCAGAACCTCGACGCCCTCGGCCTTAGCATGGTGCAGCTCGGCGCGACGGCAGGGCATCTCGTCCTCGGTACGACGGTAGGCGATGATGGCGTGCTCGGCGCCCAGGCGCTTGGCGGTACGGACGGCGTCCATGGCCACGTTGCCGCCGCCGATGACAACGACGTTCTTGCCGTGCTTGGTGGGGGTGTCGTACTCGGGGACCTTGTTGGCCTTCATCAGGTTCACGCGGGTGAGGTACTCGTTCGCGAAGAAGACGTTGGGCAGGTTCTCGCCGGGGACGTTGAGGAACTTGGGCAGGCCAGCGCCGGTCGCCACGTAGATGGCGTCGAAGCCCTGCTCGAACAGCTCCTCGGCCGTGGCCATGTTACCCACGACGGAGTTGTACTCAAACTTGACGCCCATGTCCTCCAGGCCGTCAATCTCGCGCTTGACGACTGCCTTGGGCAGACGGAACTCGGGGATGCCGTAGACCAGCACGCCGCCGCCGGTGAAGAAAGCCTCGAAGACGGTGACGTCAAAGCCGTTGCGGGCGAGCTCGCCGGCGCAGGTGATGCCGGACGGGCCGGAACCGACGACGGCGACCTTCTTGCCGTTCTTGGGGGCCATCTTGGGCGTGGAGGCGAGCTCGGGGCGGTCACCCAGGAAGCGCTCGAGCTGGCCGATGGCCACGGGCTCGGACTTCTTGCCACGGATGCACTTGCCCTCGCACTGGTTCTCCTGCGGGCAGACGCGGCCGCAGATGGCGGGAAGCATGGAGTCCTCGCGGATGGTATCGAGAGCGCCGCCAAAGTCTTTCTCGCGGATCTGCTCGATAAAGCGGGGGATGTTGATGTTGACAGGGCAGCCCTCAACACAGAACGGCTTCTTGCAGTTGAGGCAGCGCTCGGCCTCGGCCAGCGCCATCTCCTCGGTGAAGCCCTTGTCGACGGGGCGGAAGTCGCAGGCGCGCTCGGCAGCCGGCTCCTCGTTATCGGGGGTGCGGGGCGACTTCATATCGGCAACGAAACGACCGTTAACTAGTGGCATGCGCAGCTCTTTTCCTCATAGGCCTTGAGGGACGCGCCCTCTTCGGAACGGTAAGCGGCCTGGCGGGCACGAAGGTCATCCCAGTCGACCAGGGTGGCATCGAAGTCGGGGCCGTCGACGCAAGCGAACTTGGTCACGCCGCCCACCTCGACGCGGCAGCAGCCGCACATACCGGTGCCGTCAACCATGATGGGGTTGAGCGACGCGGTGATGGGGGTGTCGTACTTCTGGGCGGTGAGGGTCGAGAACTTCATCATCGGAACGGGGCCGACGCAGAAGACCTGGCTCACGGCCTCGTCCTGCAGCAGGCGCTCCAGCGGAGCGGTGACAACGCCCTGCTCGCCGTAGGAGCCGTCGTCGGTGGTGATGTGGATGTGGTCCTCGTCGAGGAGCTCGCGGAACTGGTCCTCCATGAGCAGGAGGTCCTTGGTGCGGGCGCCCATGATGGCGTGCACCTCGTGGCCGGTCTCGACCAGGTGCTTGGCGACCGGGAAGGCAATTGCCAGGCCGACGCCGCCGCCAATGACGGCGCAGGGGCCCTCGGCCATCTCGGTGGGAACGCCCAGCGGGCCCACGACGTCGCGCAGCGACTCGCCGGCCTCGTAGGTGGAAAGCATCTCGGTGGTCTTGCCGATCACCATGAAGATGAACTCGACCCAGCCCTCGTCACCGTTCCAGCCGGCCAGGGTAAACGGGACGCGCTCGCCCGTCTCGTTGGCGCGAACCATGAGGAACTGTCCAGCGTGCGCATGCTTGGCGATTGCGGGCGCCTCGATGCGGAACTTGAACACCTTCTCCGAGAACTGCGTCTTCTCCAGGATCTTATACATAGAACCCCTCTCTTGTTAGGGCCGCCGAACCGTGCCTCCACGGAAATGGACGGTAGCCCGAATAAAACCGTACGCGCACAGGCGTTGTGCAGACATACGGTGCAAATTATACCCTCATGGACATGTCACTTACGTGTGTCTTCGGCGGTTGGGAGCAGGGTTTATCCACTTTGACCTACCAAAGGGGGAGAGGTTTATTTTGGTCGGTTTTATCAGGTAAAACGGCAAATGGGGCCGGCCTCGGGTTGCGATGAGGCCGGCCCCATTTGGGGTGCTATGCATGTATGTCGGCGCGCGGTTGATTGCGATGCCGCAACTGGGGCGTTTCCGCAGGTAAAACCTGCCGAAATAAACCTGTTCCTAAATGATAGGTTTTAGTGCTTGCCGTTGGCGGAGGCGGCGCCGTTGACGTGGTCGCGGGCATAGATCACGCCGTGCACGATTGCCAGACCGGCGGCATCTGCGGCGCGGGCGCAGGTGTCCTGGAAATCCTCGGCCTCGCGGGCGCGCAGCTGCTTAAGAACGTAGTCGGCGACGGCCATCTTGCCGGGAGGGTTGCCGATGCCGGTGCGGATGCGGCTGAAGTCGCGGCTGCCCATCTTGTCGATGATGGAGCGCAGGCCGTTGTGACCGGCGTGGCCGCCGCCCACCTTAACGCGGACGTCGCCGGCGGGAATGTCGAGCTCGTCGTGAATCACGAGCAGCTCCTCGGCCTTGATCTTGTACTCGCGGCAGAGCTTGGAGATGGGCCCGCCCGAGGTGTTCATGTACGACTGCGGCTTGACCAGTACAATCTGGCGCTTGCCGTTCTCTTCCTCGGCATCGTTGATGTTGATGAGCGCGACCTCGGCGCCTGCTTGGTTTTTCCAGTACGTGACGCCGGCCTGACGGGCCAGCTCGTCGATCGCCTTAAAACCGGCGTTGTGGCGGGTCTCGGCATACTCATCGCCAGGGTTGCCAAGTCCGGCAACCATGCGAATCTTAAGCGGCTGTGCAGCTGCCATATTTGTCCTTCCGTTACACATAAGAGTTTAATCAACGACAAAGGCTACCACGCCCGCCGAAGGCGAGGAAAGGTTGCAGCAAAGTCATTTCAGAAAATAGCTGCCCCGAGACAGCAGGAAGCCCCGGACACGCCGGGAGGGGTTATCAAAGCGAACATCCCGCAGCCGCAAAGCGGCGAGGACGTTCGCGTGATAACCCCGCAGGCGCGTCCGGGGCTTCCGGAGGGATGCGAGGGTCGAGCGGCTACAGCGCGAAGTCGCCGCCGACGAGCGTGGAGACGGGCTCCTCGTGGTAAACGGCGGAGATGGCCTGAGCGAACTCCTCGGCGACCGAGATGGTCTTGATCTTGCCGCCGACCTCGACGGGAATGGCGTCGGTGACGACGCACTCGACGATCGGGGCGTCGTTCAGGCGCTCGATGGCCGGACCGGAGAAGATGCCGTGGGTGGCGCAGACGTAGATGTCGCCAGCGCCCATAGCCTTGAGCTCCTTGACGTTGGCGCACAGGGTGCCAGCGGTGTCGATCATGTCGTCGTTGATGACGCAGGTCTTGCCCTTGATGTCACCGATGATGCCCATGACCTCGGCGGCGTTGTGGCGCGGACGGCCCTTGTGGGCGATGGCCAGGTCGCAGCCGAGCATGTCGGACAGCTTCTTGGCGGCCTTGGCACGGCCCACGTCGGGGGAGACGACAACCAGGTTGTCGGTGTCGAAGTGCATGTCGTTGTAGTACTGACCAAACAGCGGCAGTGCGGACAGGTGGTTGACCGGGATATCAAAGAAGCCCTGGATCTGACCCTGGTGCAGGTCGAGGGTGATAATGCGGTCGACGCCGGCGCGCTCGAGCAGGTTGGCGACGAGGCGGGCGGTGATGGGCTCGCGCGGGCCGGCCTTGCGGTCCTGGCGGGCATAGCCGTAGTGGGTGATAACGGCGGTGATGGAGCGGGCGGATGCGCGCTTGGCAGCGTCGGTGGCGATGAGCAGCTCCATGAGCATGTCGTTGACGTTGCCGCCGGCCACGGACTGAATCAGGAAGACGTCGGCGCCGCGGACGGTCTCGTCGTAGCGGGCGTAAATCTCACCGTTGGCGAACTGCTTTAGCGTAAGGCCCGAAAGTTCGACCCCAAGGTACTCAGCGATCTTCTGAGCGAGGGGACGGTTGGAGGAACCGGAATACACGCGGATGGACTTGCGCATATTCTCCGACTTCTCGGGATCATTAATCGGCATTACCCTTCTCCTTTATATCGAATGCCATATAGATGCCTTGTTGCATTGTAACCGCGCGACGGGGTTAATCGGGTCTTGATAACGTCTTTACCGTCAACGGACACGAACCGACCACTCATCCGGTTGCGCAGGTCACGATAGAAAAAGGAGCCGCCCCCATGGGAACAGCTCCTTAGATGCTTGATAAAACGTTATACCTCGTCGTCCTCGTGCAGGCGGCGGCGATAATCGGCGGCCCAGCCCTCAATATTTACCTGACGGGCGCGGCCCAGACCGAGTGCGTCTGCCGGGACCGGCTCAGTGATGACGGAGCCGGCGGCCACGAGCGCGCCGTCGCCAATCTGGGCGGGCGCGACCATCATGGTATCGGAACCGATGAAGGCATCCTTGCCGATGACGGTTTTGTGCTTGTGGACGCCGTCGTAGTTGCAGGTGATGGAGCCCGCGCCTACGTTGACGCCGGAGCCCATGGTGGTATCGCCGATGTAGGACAGGTGGGGCACCTTGGAGCCCTCGCCGATCGTGGACTTCTTGATCTCCACGTGCGTGCCGGCCTTGGAGCCGTCGAGCATATGGGTGCCCGGGCGCAGGTAGGCGCGCGGGCCACAGTCGACGCCGTTCTCGATGACGGCCTCGATGGCGATGGTCTCATCGATGATGCAGCCGCTGCCGACGGTGGTGTCGGTGAGGCGGCTGTTGGGGCCGAGCTGGCACTCTTCGCCCACGGTGACGTGACCGATCAGATGCGTCTGCGGCCACACGATGGTGTCTCGGCCGATGACGGCATCGGGGCCGATCCAGGCCTGCGTGGGATCGATGAATGTGACGCCCTCGGCCATCCAGTGTTCGTTGATGCGGTCGCGCGCGATGGCGGTGAGCTGCGCGAGCTGGATGCGGTTGTTGACGCCCAGGCCGTCGCGGTAGTCGTCACAGTGGAAGATGGAGACCGCCTGGCCGTGACCCTTGAGGATTTCGAGCATGTCGGGTAGGTAGTACTCGGACTGCGCGTTGTCGTTGCCGATCTCGTTAATGTGGGCGGCAAGCTGCGCGCCGTCGAAGGCGTAGCAGCCGGCGTTGCACTCCAGCAGCGTGGCGGCCTGCTCGGGCGTGCAGTCCTTCTGCTCGATGATGCGTTCGATCTGACCGTCGGCACCCAGCTTGATGCGGCCGTAGCCGAAGGGGTCGGGCGGGGTCATGGTCATGACGGTGCAGGCGAGCTCGCCGGTGGCGACGGTCTGCGCGAACTTGGCGACGGTGTCGGCGGTGATGAGCGGCAGGTCGCCGTTGAGCACGACGACGGGGCCTTGCGTGATGCCGCAGGCCTCGAGCGCGATCTTCACGGCGTGACCGGTGCCCAGGCGCTCGGTCTGCTCAACGCACTCGACTTTGGTGGCGCTGTTGGCGTAGGCGCCGTCGATCAGGGCGCGCATCTCGTCGGCGTGGCTGCCGATGACGACCACGACGCGGCTGCAGCCGGCCTTGATGGTAGCGTCGACGATCCACTGGACCATGGGCTTGCCCAGGATCTTGTGCGAAACCTTACAGTGGTTCGACTTCATGCGGGTGCCCTCGCCGGCAGCGAGGATAATTGCGGTTGCGTCCATGTGATCTCCTGTTACGTTATAGAGACGTGCGTTTGGAAACGATACACGGCGCAATATGATACCGCAGGCATATGTTGAGCGCGTAGCGATTGGTTTGCGGCGGTTGAGGCTTGCGCCGCCGGCGTGGCGTTTGCACTGCTTGCGTGCGGCGTTGGCGGTGCTGCGGAGCTGTCGTTTGAGCGAGGGGACGGGGGTGCCCGTGGACAACATACAAGAGGAGTTTGGCGGCGAGCCCGTCGCGGCGTTCTCGATGTCGCATCCGGCTGTGCCGGCACTCTATATAGTGCTGACGCTGGGGCTCACCATGTTCTCTATGCAGCCGGTGCTGATTGCGCTGTCACTTGCGGGCGGGCTGGCGTATGGATTTGCGACGCGTGGGGCTGCCCGCACGCTGGGCGCGCTTCGCTGGCAGCTGCCGGTGATTTTGATTATCGCGCTGGTCAATCCACTGTTTGGCACCTCGGGCTCGACGGAGCTGTTCCGCATTGGCATGCGCGCGGTGTATCTGGAGAGCATGGTATATGGCCTGTGCATGGGTGGGCTGTTTGTGGCGAGCGTGCTGTGGTTTGAGGCCGCGGCGTCGATGCTCGAATACGACAAGGTGCTCGCGCTGCTGGGTAATGCCGCACCGGTGATCGCGCTCATGATCTCGATGTGCATGAGGCTTATCCCGCAGTTTTTGCGCCGCGGTCGTACGGTGCTGGCGGTGCAGGATGCGATTGACGTGCCGGGGCGCGCGCCGGCCGATCCCGTGCGCTCGCGTCTGCGGGCGTCAAGCGTGTTGATGGGCTGGGGCATGGAAGATTCGCTGGATCGCGCGGATGCCATGCGCTCGCGCGGGTGGGGTGCTGCGTCGCGCCGTACGACGTACGCGCGGTATCGACTGGGGCGCAGCGACGTTGCCGCGCTGGTCGGGCTCGCGGTGTTTGGTGCCGCCGCGGTGGCGGTGGCATGGACCGCGACAACGCAGTATTCGTTTTACCCGCAGCTTTTGGTGCCCGCGCCGTGGCTAGGCTATGCCGTGTACGCTGCCTGGATGGTGCTGCCCTGCGTGTTGCATACGATCGATGAGAAGAGGTTCGGCTGATGGCTCGGTTGGATAGTGGCCCGGTGTCGGGCGCGGCGTGCGGCCCGGATGTGCCGGCAATTGAGGTGCGGAGCCTGAGCTTTGCCTACCCCGGGGCTGATGCTACGGTGCTCGAGGGGCTCGACTGGTCTGTTCCCCAAGGTGCATTTGCGCTGCTTGTTGGCGGTACCGGATCGGGTAAGTCGACGCTGCTGTCGCTGCTCAAGCCCGAGATTGCTCCGGCGGGCGAGCGCACTGGCGATGCGCGCGTGCTGGGCGAGAACGTTGCCGACATGGACGTGCGCGCGTCTGCGGAGCGCGTGGGCTACGTGTTCCAGGATCCCGAGAACCAGATTGTGTGCGAGACCGTGTGGCACGAGATGGCGTTTGGCCTGGAAAACTTAGGCATGTCGCGCGACGAGATGCGCCGCCGTGTTGCCGAGACCAGCTATTTCTTTGGTCTGGAGGACTGGCTTCATCGCGATACCGATACGCTTTCGGGTGGCCGCAAGCAGCTGCTGTCGCTTGCCGCCGTCTTGGCGCTGCGTCCGCGTGTGCTGCTACTCGACGAGCCCACGTCTCAGCTCGATCCCGTTGCCGAGAAGAATTTTCTGCACGCGCTGTTTCGCGTGAACCGTGAGCTGGGCTGCACGGTTGTTGTGGCTACGCATCAACCGCGGCCGATGCTCGAGTATGCGACGTGTGCGTACCGGATTGAGGACGGTCGCGTGCGCGACGTGGCGGATATGGCTTCTTTGGGACGCCGAGAATCGCTGTTTTCCGATGACATGTTGGGGTGGGGTGCCATCCGATGTGCAAAAAACGGAGTATTCAGCAGGCGTGAGGACAATTTGGGCTTTCTGGAGCCGCCCCGGGATGTATCGAGCGCGAAAAAAAGTTCGAAATTGGACAAATCGTCCGAATTTGTGGCGCAAACGTCGCTCGAGAACGGCTCGGAAGCCTTCCCGCGCACGGATGGAAGCAGAATACTCCAAAAAATGCACGGCGGGTCGGCTACCACCCTGTCGGAAGGCTGGTTTCGCTACGATCGCGCGGGCGGTTGGGTGCTGCGCGGGCTCGATGTGACGTTTTCGGCCGGCGCGGTGCATGCGATTGTGGGCGGTAACGGCTGCGGCAAGTCGACGATGCTCTCGGTGCTGGCCAAGACGGCTAAGCTGCAGCGTGGCCGCATGGTGCGTGGGACGGCCTCGGCGGCACTGCTGCCACAGAATCCCAAGGCATTGCTGGTCGCCGAAACGGTGCGCGACGAGCTGATGGAATGGGCTTCGACCTGCGGATATGACGAGAGCTTGGCGCGGGAGCGTGCGGCGCAACTGGGACTGGACGGCTTGGAGACGCGTCACCCGTACGATCTTTCGGGCGGTCAGCGCCAGCTGCTTGCGTTGGCAAAGCTGCTGTTGATTGGTCCGGAGCTGCTGCTGCTTGATGAGCCCACCAAGGGCCTTGATCTGGCAAGTCGCTGCATTATCGCCCGGGCCCTGCGCGAGCATGCGCAGGCCGGCGGCACCGTCATCATGGCCACGCACGACTTGGACTTTGCCGAGCAGGTGTCCGACGACGTCGCCATGATGTTCGACGGCGAGATCGCCTGCATGGAGCCCCCGGCAGATTTCTTTGCCGACAACGTGTTCTACAGGGCGTGATGGGATGACGGATCATCGCGCCTCGCGCCTACTCACAAAAATGGAGATTCCGCTGCTCCTGGCGGTGCCGGCAGCGATGACTGCGGCGTTACTGGTGGGCATTGAGCAGGCGGCGCTTGCCATGCTGGTTGTAGTGGCATTCGTGCTCGCACTGTTCTTTGCGGGCTATGAGACATCACGTCCAGGCCTGCGCCAGATCATGCCCACGCTGGTGCTGGCGGCGCTGGCCGCGGCGGGGCGCATCCTGTTTGGGCCCATTCCCGATTTTAAGCCCGTGAGCGCTATCGCCATTATCGCGGGTGCGACACTTGGCCGTCGCAATGGTTTTATGGTCGGCGCGTTGGCAGCGCTGACCAGTAATTTCTTTTTTGGACAGGGCATGTGGACGCCGTGGCAGATGTATGCCTGGGGTCTGGTGGGCTATATCGGTGGCGCACTGGCGCATGCGGGCGCGTTTGATCGCGCCGATGGAACCGTGCGAATGCCGGCGCTGTTGGCGTATGGCTTTGCCTCGGGCTTGCTGTATGGCGTCGTGATCAACGCGTATGACATCATCGGTTTTGTGCAGCCGCTCACCTGGGCAGGCGCCGTAGCGCGTCTTGCTACGGCGGTGCCGTTCGATATTACGCACGGCCTTGCGACCTGTGTGTTTTTGGCCGCCTTGTACAAGCCCTGGTGCCGTCGCATCAACCGCGTCGTCGTGAAATACGGACTGTAGGGCTAGTTGCGCCGAGGCGGGAATCAATACTGCTAAAGTGCCATTTTAAAACTATGCCGGTTTACGGGGCTAGATTAGCACAGGCAGACCATACCAGTTTTTTCCGAAATAGAGCAAGCCGTTCACCTGCGGTTTTATTATCTCGGAATTGTGTATGGTTGGGGGTTCGCGATTCAGCCCCGTAAACCGGCATAGTTTTGGAATGGCCGGCTGATACGACGGGCATCGTGGCCCCCAGAGAGCCAAATTGATCCATTTTCTTCCGTCTCCAGATGTCCCCAGGAAATCAGTTGACGGCGCTTGCCACGAAACTGGCCCATCTACTACGTTTAGCTTGATACCCCCGACCATGACCGCGTTTTATGAAAAGCCGCAGGCTTTCTACCTGCGGTTTTCTTTTTGCGCTGTTCGCTGCGGTTGAGGGTAGTGGCTTAAACGTAGTAGATGGGCCAGTTTCGTGGCGGACGGGGTCACGCGGGCGCCCTTGCGCGGGCAAAAGTGATCCGTATTCCTTCGTCCCCGGGGGATCATTTGGGGGCTAGAGTTCTAGCGTGAGGGTGACGGGGCAGTGGTCGCTGCCAAAGATGTCGCCGCGGATGCCGGTGTCGCGAACGTTGGCGGCGATCGAATCGCTTACCAGAAAGTAATCGATGCGCCAGCCGGCGTTGTTCTTGCGGGCATTAAAGCGATAGCTCCACCAGCTGTAGACGCCCTCGACGTCGGGGTTTGCCGCGCGCCAGGTATCGGTAAAGCCGGCGTTGAGCAGCTCGGTAAACTTGCCGCGTTCCTCGTCCGAAAAGCCTGCGTTGCCGCGGTTGGACTTGGGGTTCTTAAGGTCGATCTCCTCATGCGCCACGTTAAAGTCGCCGCAGGTTACGACGGGTTTGCCGGTCTCGCGCTCGAGTGCGTTCAAAAAGCCGCGGTAGGCATCGTCCCAGGCCATACGCACGTCGATGCGCGCGAGCTCATTTTGTGCGTTGGGCGTATAGACGTCGACAAACCAAAACTTGTCGAACTCGAGCGCACAGACGCGGCCCTCGGTTGCGGCTTGGGCGACGAGCTCGGCCGCCTCGTTCTCGCCGGCGTAGGGTAGCAGTGCGTCGGCGTGCAGCACGCGTAGCGGCTCCTGGCGGCTAAAGACCGCGGTGCCCGAATAGCCTTTGCGCTCGGCGTAGCTCCAGGTTTGGTGATAGCCGGGCAGGTCGATATCGACCTGGCCCTCCTGCAGCTTGGTCTCCTGCAGCGCCAGGATATCGACGTCGAGTTCTTGCGCGATCTGGATAAAGCTCGGGTCCTTTTTGAGCACGGCGCGCAGGCCGTTGACGTTCCACGAGGCGAAAGTGTAAGTCTGAGGCATGGTGTCCTTTCGACGGGGTTGGCAGGCTTAAGATTAGCGCAACAGGGGCGGGGTGGGCTCCGTGCATGCTGACTTAAAGGCCGCATGCTGGGACGTCGCTCAACGCTGCCCGACTAACAAGGACGGAGGACTCATATGACGCAGGCAATATCGGACCCCAGGCAGGCCTCCGCCGCGCTGGCGGATCTGTTTGACACCCACAAGCGCGTGGTCTTCTTTGGCGGCGCTGGTGTTTCCACGGCAAGTGGCATCCCCGATTTCCGCAGCGTGGACGGCCTGTATCACCAGCAGTTTGCCTATCCGCCCGAGACCATGCTGTCGCATAGCTTTTACGAGGCACATCCTGCGGAGTTCTTCGACTTTTACCGCACCAAGATGATCGCGCTTAACGCTAAACCCAACCGCTGCCACACCAAGCTGGCCGAGCTGGAGCGCGCCGGCAAGCTCGACGCCGTGGTGACGCAAAATATCGACGGTCTGCACCAGGCGGCCGGCTCGCAGCGCGTGTTCGAGCTGCACGGATCGGTCCATCGCAACATTTGCCAGTCGTGCGGCGCGGTCTATAGCGCCGAGTGGATTTGCTCGCGCGAGCACGAGGACGCCGCGGGCGTGCCTGTGTGTCCTGCGTGCGGCGGGCGCATCAAGCCCGATGTGGTGCTCTACGAGGAGCCGCTCGATGAGCATGTGCTGACCGGTGCCGTTGCCGCCATTGCCGCGGCCGATGCCCTCATTGTGGGTGGGACCTCGCTCGTGGTGTATCCGGCGGCGGGCCTTACGCGTTACTTTACCGGCGATACGCTGGCCATATGCAACCTTGCTCCCACCGATCAGGATGCAAATGCCGACCTGCTGATTTCTTGCGACATCGCGGCCGCGTTTGCGTTCTAGCCCGCGCGCGCGGATACAATAGAAAGACTGAGTGCAAAGCGACCCCGCCGCCAGCTCCCCAGGCTCGGCGGCGTGGGCATTTTAGGAGGATGTTCATGGCGAACGACAGCAAGACATGGCGGTGCGGAAAGTACGAGCTCAGCTTTGACCGTCCGCGCATCATGGGCGTCCTCAACGTGACGCCCGATTCGTTTAGCGATGGCGGGGAGCACTTCGACCCCGATGCCGCCATCGAGTACGGCCTGGCGATGCTCGACGCCGGCGCCGACATCATCGACGTGGGCGGCGAGTCCACGCGCCCGGCTTTACCCCGGTCAACCCCGACGAGGAGGCTCGCCGCGTGCTGCCCGTGGTGCGCGCGCTGGCCAAGGAGGGCGCCATCGTCTCGATCGACACGCGTCATGTGGCGGTTGCCAAGGCGGCCGTGCGCTGCGGCGCCTCGATCGTCAACGACGTGACCGGCTTCACCGATCCCAAGATGGTCGAGTTCGTTAAGACGAGCACTTGCGGCGTCATCGTGATGCATGCCGGCGAGGTCGCCGCGCCCGTCCGCACGCACGCAACGGTGCAGCTCGATA
Source organism: Collinsella sp. (assembly GCA_046976245.1). GTDB lineage: Bacteria > Actinomycetota > Coriobacteriia > Coriobacteriales > Coriobacteriaceae > Collinsella. The sequence continues at coordinate 61,019 of JBKWEB010000007.1, forward strand.
CCTCGGCAGCGGCGTTTGTTGCCGAGAAGGCGCGCGAGGCGGCTGCCGAGGCCGCGCGTGAGGCCGAGAAGCCGGCTCGCCGCCGTCGCGGCAAGTTGCTGGGCGAGCCTAAGCCGGAGGCCAAGCTTCCGGGCGGCGTGGTGCAGCCCTCGTTGCCGTTTGGCGAACCGGAGCCCACGTCCGAGCCTGCAAGCGAGCAGGAGACGCCGGCCGCCGAGCAGGCTGCTGCCGCCGAGACCGTCGCGCCCGCGCCCGAGGCCGCGCCCGCAGCCACCGAGGCCGCATCGGAGTCCAATGACCGCCTGGCCGCCATGATGCGCCGCAGCGCCCGCCGTGAGGAGGCCTATGTGCCCACCTCGCAGCTCCGCCGCTTTACCCTGCCCGATTCGGCGCCCATCATGCGCCGCGTCATGGGCTTTCTGTCCGACCAGGCCCGCACGCTCATCCATGCCGGCGTGTCGCGCGACCGCATCTGCATCGATCCTGGCCCGGGCTTTGGTAAGTCGGCTAACGAGGACATCGTCATCCAGCGCGAGACTGCCAAGATGGCGTCGCTGGGCTACCCGCTCATGTGCGCCGTGTCGCGCAAGCGCTTTGTGGGCGCCGTCTCGGGCGTGACCGAGGCCGCCGAGCGCGATGCCGATACGTTTGGCGTGTGCCTGGGCGCCATCCAGGCCGGTGCCAACATCGTGCGCGTGCACGACGCCGCGGGTTTTGCGCAGTTCCTGAACGGTTACTGGGCGGTTGCCAAGCCGCAGCCGCGCCGCGCGTTTGTGGCCGTGGGCTCCAACCTGGGGCATCGCTGCGACAACATCCGCGCCGCACGCGAGATGATCGCCGAGATTCCACTCACCTGCGTGTCCAACTCCTCCAAGATTTACGAGAGCGAGCCGGCCTACGAGACGCGCCAGGACGCGTTTGCCAACGCCGTCATCGAGATCAAGACCGAGCTGGCGCCGCTGGTGCTGCTCGATGAGCTCATGAAGATCGAGGCCGAGCTGGGGCGCGACCGCTCCAAGAAGGCCAAGGCCAACGGTCCGCGCACCATCGACCTGGACCTGCTGTGGATGGATGGCGAGACCCACGGCGGCAAAAAGCTGCGCCTGCCGCATCCTCTCATTGGCGAGCGCGACTTTGTGCTGGTGCCGCTCGAGGACCTGATGCACGACCCGGCGCGGTTCTTCCGCTACAACGGTGTCGAGGTCAAGGAGCCCGAGGACCGCGTGGGCCATATCGTTGGCGAATTGGGGCGTATGTAGATGATTGAGATGAATGCTGTTGCCGCCGGCACCGAGCTCGACGCGGCGCGTAACGCGGGCCGCGAGGGCGTGTCCGCGGGCTGGTGCGCGTGGAGCGCGGGCGATGCTTCGCTGACGTTTTCGCTGGTCGTGCGTCCGGATGTGAATATGCACGCCTTCCACGGCCTGCCGTTTGTGGCCGCGATGGGCATGATGGATGCGCTTGTGGGCACAGTGTCGACGCCGGGCCTGGGCCTTGCCGGCAAGGTGGGTATCCGGTGGCCGAGCGATATCGTGTGCGGTGCGCCTGCGTTTGAGACGTCGCTCGCGCGTGTTGCCGTGAACGGCGGTGCCGGTGCCGCGGGCATGTTCGGTGCCGTGACGGTGGATATTGAGCGTTCGGCGTTGAGCGAGCTTGGTGTGGACGTGGCTGACGAAGCGCTGGTCGAGGCGCTGGCCGCCGCCGTGCTGGCCCGCGTGGACGCCTGGGCGGTTGTTGCCAACACGCCGCAAGGCGCCGCAGGGCCGTTGGCCCCCGTGTTGGGCGAGTACTTCGATATGGTGCCGCTGCTCGGTCGCCAAGTTGCGGCGGTGTCGCCCAACGGCTTGCCGCTTGCGGTCGGTGTGTTTGCGGGCCTGGACATCTGGGGTCGCGCGACCATCAAGACCGATGCCGGCGAGCAGGAGTTTCCGCCTGAGGCCGTACGGATTCGCGGACTGTAACGCGAGGCGCCCGCGCTCAAAGACAACGATGACAACGAAGCCCTCTTCGGCCTGTGCCGGGGAGGGCTTTGCGTGACTGCGGGGTAGCACCTCGGACCTATTCCTCAAAACTGAAAATTTTTCGATTTTGAGGAATAGAATTAAGCCAGCTCGGGCTTTTGCGAGGTATATTCGTTGCAGAGCCTATTCCTCGAAACTGAAATATTTTCGTTTTTGAGGAATAGCGATAAAAGACCGCAGGGAGGCGCCAATGAAACTCATCAATAGAACGTCATACATGGACATGTTGACGAGCCTTATTGGCGTGCCGGACATCAAGGTCATAACGGGCATTCGCCGTGGCGGTAAGTCAAAATTGCTCGAGGCCCTCCGCGATTACGTGGAGGCAAATCTGTCCAATTCGAATGTCATCCATATCAATTACAACCTCGACGAGTTCGAGGACCTGCTCGAATATCATGCCCTGCTCGCCTATGTAAAAGAGCATCGAGCGTCCGACAAGCAAAACTTCCTGCTTATCGATGAGGTTCAGATGTGCGACGGCTTTGAACGCGCGATCAACAGCCTCCATGCATCCGAGCAGTACGACATTTTCATTACCGGATCGAACGCCTTTTTGCTGTCGAGCGATCTGTCGACGCTCTTTACGGGGCGTACGTTCGAGATCGAGGTTTTCCCATTCTCGTTTGAGGAGTATCGTCTCTATGGCGACGAGGGCGATGTCGACCGCGACTTCGATGAGTACGCGAGAACCGGCGGTATGTCCGGCTCTTACCCTTATCCACTGCAGGAGCAGCGCTATCAATATCTCTCCAATGTCTTTAAAACGCTCATCGTGAGGGATATCGTGCAGCGGCATAACGTGAGAAACGAATCGGCGCTGCTGCGCATTGCCGATTACATGATGGACAACGTTTCCAACATTACGTCGGCACGCAACATTACTGATGCATTAAATGCGGATGGGCTAAAGATTACGAACAAGACGGTCGGCACGTACATGGGGTACCTGTGCGATGCGTTTGCCTTCTATAAAGTTCGTCGGTACGACATTCGCGGCAAAAAATACCTTAAGAGCGGCGAGAAATATTACCTGGCAGACCACGCGTTCAAATACGCACTGCTCGGTACACGTGATATGGATTGGGGACGCGTATACGAGAACATGGTGGCCATCGAGCTGCTGCGCCGCGGATACGAGGTATACGTCGGTGTGCTCTATAAAAAGGAAATTGACTTTATAGCAATCAAGCGAAGCGAGAAGCTCTACATTCAGGTGAGCGACGACATCAGCTCGGATAAGACATTTGAACGCGAGATTTCGCCACTGCTGAGCATTGGCGACGCGTACCCCAAGATGATTCTCGCCCGAACGCATCACGAGGCCACGGACCGCAATGGGGTGCAGATCGTGGACCTGGCGAGGTGGCTATGCGGCGAGGCGTAGCAGAAAGCCTATTCCTCAAAACTGATAAATTTTCGATTTTGAGGAATAGGACCGATGCGTTGCCTAGTTCGCCGCTCGCGTTCGTGCTCGACTTAAGCCCCGCCCTATCCCTCCTCTTGCATGCGGCGGTAGATTTCGCAGATGCCCTTGATGGTGAGCTGTCCGTCGACCACGTCGAAGGCATCGGTCGAATCGGCAACGATGCCGGCGAGACCGCCTGTGGCGATAACCGTGGCGTCCTCACGACCCAGCTCGCGCTTCATGCGCGCGACCAGGCCCTCGGCCATGGCGGCGGCGCCCACCACGGCGCCGACCTTGATGCATTCCTCGGTGTCGCGGCCGATGGCGTGCTCGGGCGCCTCGAGCGGAACGCTGGCGAGCTTGGCGGCTCGGGCGGCGAGCGCGTCCATCGAAATGCGGATGCCCGGCGCAATCGCTCCACCAATGTAATAACCGTCCTCATCGATGACGTCGATATTGGTCGCGGTGCCAAAGTCCACCACGATTGCCGGCGCGCCGTAGAAAGTTTCGGCCGCAACGGCGTTAGCGACGCGATCGGCGCCTACGGCCTGGGGACGCGCCGCGCGCAGCTTGGTCACCGCGGCCGTCTGCGGCCCGATGACGATGGCGTCCGCGGCAATGCGGTCGGCCACGGCGTGCCACTCGCGCGAGAGCTGCGGCACCACGCCCGCAAAGGCGATTGCGTCGACCGCATCGAGCGAAAGGCCGTACATCTTAAAGAAACCCATCAGGCGCACGTGTATCTCGTCGGCGGTATAGGAGCGGTCGGTGGGCATGCGCCACGACTGCACCAGCTCGTCTCCGTCAAACAGGCCCATGGCCGTCTGCGTGTTTCCCATATCGATAGCGAGCAGCATGTCTACTCCCAGTGTTGGCATAAAAGGACGCGCACCATTGTATACGCGCCGCCGACGGCGCTCGGCTGCGATTCGTTTACGGTGATAGGGGCTGAGGGATTTAAATATGAAGGAATTATGCTCCACGAGATTTTCCTTGCCGTTTACCGAACTCCCGCGTAATATTCTTACTTGCGCACATGAGGCGCCCAGACATTGCGGGGTGGAGCAGTCTGGTAGCTCGCCGGGCTCATAACCCGGAGGTCGTAGGTTCAAATCCTGCCCCCGCGACCAAGAACTTGCAGCTCGTCGGCCTAGCCGGCGAGCTTTTTTGTTATTCCGGGACCGTGTTTTCGGTCCAATTCTCGGCCTCTCAAACAAAATCTCGATCTGTAACATCTAGACCCGATTTGGGCGGCTAGGTGTTACAGATCGAGATATACCGGTGGGTTGGGTCGTGTTTGTCTAAATCTGTAACACGAGGGACGGATTTTGCCGAGTTGTTGTTATAGATTGAGATTATCTAGCAGGCGGGTTTGGTTTGTCTCGATCTGCAACGGGTAGGGGTCAAAAGTGGGCCTAGCTGTTACAGATTGAGATAAACCGACGGGCCGCCCCGCCCATCCCCATCCACCTGCCGCTACCTGCTGTCCGCCGATTTCCGTTGCGCTGTTGTATCCCCATGCCATATCCTCTAGACAACTACGCGGCATCATCGCCGCCGCGCCTACAAGAGAGGAATATCTATGACCGCACCTGCATCCAAGCTGCTCCAGCCCATTACGGTTGGCCCCCTTGAGCTCAAAAATCGCATTATGTTCCCGCCGCTGACCACCGGCTACGAGGAGCGCGACGGCTCCATTGGCGAGCGCAGCCTGGCTTTTTACGAGCGCCTGGCCCGTGGCGGCGTGAGCTACATCGTCATCGGCGACGTCGCTCCCGTTATGACCGCGAGCCCCACGCCCAAGTTGGCGACCGACGCTCAGATCCCTACGTTTAAGGCACTGGCCGACGCCGTCCACAAGCACGGCGCCAAGGTCGCGCTGCAGCTGTTCCACCCCGAGTACGATGTGCCCGGCGTCGGCCGCATGGTCATGGGTTCCATGGCCGCCGCCAAGGCAGCGCAGGAGGCCAAGGCCGCCGGCGACGAGGAGACCTTTGCCGCCAAGATGGTCGAGTCCAACGAGATTCGTAAGCAGGCCTACGCCAAGCTGCACCACGACATGCAGCACTTTGTGAACGAGGCGAGCGTTGAGCAGCTCACCCAGATTAAGGAGGCCATCGCCGCCTCGGCCGCCCGCGCGCAGCAGGCCGGCATCGACGCCATCGAGGTCCACGGCGACCGCCTGGTGGGTTCGCTGTGCTCGGCCATCCTCAACCAGCGCACCGACGAGTACGGCGGCTCGTTCCAGAACCGCGTTCGCTACGCGCTGGAGGTCGTCGCCGCCATTAAGGAGGCCGCGCCGCAGCTGATGGTGGAGTACAAGCTTCCCGTGATCATGGAGAACCCCGACGGCACGCCGCGCGGCAAGGGTGGTCTGCAGCCCGACGAGGCCTGCGAGTTCGCCAAGTTGCTCGAGGGCGCGGGCATCGACATGATTCAGGTCGCACAGGCCAACCACACCGGCAACATGGGCGACACCATTCCGCCCATGGGCGCCATGCCCTACAACTGGACGCTGCCCGTGGCCGAGCGCGTCAAGGCCCTGGTCTCCGTGCCGGTGGCAACCGTGGGCCGTGTTGTCTCGGTCGAGGCCGGCGAGAAGATTCTGGAAGACGGCGCGGCCGACATCATCGCCTATGGCCGCTCGCTCATGTGCGACCCCGACATTGCGCTGAAGGCCGCCACGGGTGAGCCCATCCGCGAGTGCCTCAACTGCAACAAGGGCTGCGTCGACGCGATTCAAAACCGCAAGTACATCTCGTGCGTGCTCAATGCCGAGAACGGCGACGAGGCGACCATCGCCATCAAGCCGGGCGAGGGCGACAAGAAGATCGCCGTGGTGGGCGGCGGTATTGCCGGCCTGGAGGCCGCGCGCGTGGCAGCCAAGCGCGGCTACAACGTGACCGTCTACGAGGCGAGCGATCATCTGGGCGGCCAGATTGTGCTGGCGGCCGCGCCCCCGCGCAAGGACGAGATCATGCGCTCGGTCGAGTATTACGAGAAGATTCTGCCTGGCCTGGGCGTGAAGGTTGAGCTCAACCACGTCGCTAGCCCCGCGGACCTCAACGCCGCCGACGCCGCGATTGTGGCCGTGGGCGCGCACGACGTGGTCATCCCCGTTCCGGGTGCCGACTCGGACAAGGTCGTCTCGAGCTGGGACGTGCTGGCCGGCAAGGTGGAGCTCAGCGGCCGCGTCGCCGTCATTGGCGGTGGCCTGGTGGGCACCGAGACTGCCGAGTATCTGCTGCAGCACGGCTGCGAGGTGGCGATCGTGGAGATGCTCGACAAGATTGCCGCGGGCGAGTCTGAGACCATTCTGCCGCTGATTATGAGCGACTTTGCCGAGCACAACGTGGAGCAGCACGTGAAGACCCGCCTGACCGCCATTACTGACGAGGGCGTGGAGGCCGTTCGCACCGCCGAGGACGGCGCCGAGGAGCCGGTGAAGATCGCCTGCGATTACGTGGTGATGGCCGTGGGCTCCAAGGCCAACGCGTTTGACCTGGATGGCGTGACGGTGCCCGTGACCTGCGTGGG
>JBKWEB010000008.1:0-42127 GCA_046976245.1 Collinsella sp.
CGCACAGAGAGCACATTAAGTGCTCTCCGGCTCGTGCGGAACTCGCGATCGACTTCACATGCCGCCGTGCGACCGGGGCGAACGCGAGTCCCAAGGTTTTCAAAAAAGCGGTCGGCGCGCAGTGCGCCGACCGCCGATATATGGGGTCTGATTTTTCTACCAGCTAGTTCCTCTTACTCGTCCAGGAGATCTTCTGGCATTTCGTTGTCGTCGCCTAGATCGACAGGGGCTTCTTCGGGGGCAGAGCCGTCTTCTGCACCTTCGCCTTCGGGTTTTTCCTTGGCTGCCGTCATACGGGCGACAGCGCATACGCGGTCGTTGTCGTCGACGGTCATCATCTTGACGCCCTGGGTGGCGCGGCCGGTCTGGCTGATCTCGTCGGTCTTGACGCGAATGACCGTCGCGCCTTCCGTCACGATGAACAGCTCGTGCTGCGGGCCCACCGTCTTCATGGCCGCGAGGTTGCCCTTACGCTCGGTCATCTGGATGGTGTAGACGCCCTGACCGCCGCGGTTCTGCTCTGGGTAATCCGCGACCGGCGTGCGCTTGCCATAGCCACGCTCGGTGATGACGAACAGGTCACCGTTGCCGTTGGTAACCTCCATACCCAAAACGCTCACGCCGTCTTTCATGCCGATGCCACGAACGCCACTGGTGTCGCGTCCCGTGGCGCGAACCTGGTCCTCGGGGAACATGATCGCCTTGCCCGCAGTGGTGGCCAGGATGATCTTGTCGCCCTCGCGCACACGGCGCACGGCGAGCAGCGCGTCGTCGTCTCTCAGGTTGATGGCGATCAGGCCATCACGGCGGCTGCGGTCGTAAGCGCTCATCACGGTCTTCTTGACCATGCCGCTCTTGGTGGCAAACATCAGGTACTCGTCGGCAGGGAACTCGCGGCAGCTGATGACGCTCGCGATCTTCTCGCCTTCCTCAAAGGGCAGCAGGTTGACGATCGCGGTGCCGCGCGCCTGGCGCGTACCCACCGGCAGCTCGTGCACCTTCAGGCGGTAGACCTTGCCCTTGCTCGAGAAGAACAGCACATACTCGTGCGTGGATGCGATAAACATCTCGTCGATGACGTCGTCCTCTTTGAGGTTGACGCCCGACACGCCCTTGCCGCCGCGCTTCTGGGCGCGGTAGGCAGCCACCGGGATACGCTTCACGTAGCCGGTGTGGGTAATGGTCACAACCATGTCCTCGTCGGCGATGAGGTCCTCAACATCCAGATCCTTTTCGACATGGCTGATCTCGGTGCGGCGTTTGTCGCCGAACTTCTTCGAGATCTCGCGCATCTCCTCCTTGATGACGCCCAGGATCTTTTCCTCATGCGCCAGCAGGTCCTCGTAGTAGGCGATGGCACGGCGCAGGCCGTCCAACTCTTCTTGGATCTTGTCGCGCTCCAGGCCAGTCAGACGACGCAGCTTCATCTCGAGGATGGCCGTGGTCTGCTCGGGCGTAAAGCCAAAGCGCTCGATCAGGCGGCGGCTTGCCTCGGAGTCGGTCTGCGAGGAGCGGATAATGCTGATGACCTCGTCGATATGGTCGAGAGCCATCAAGTAGCCCTCGAGGATATGGGCGCGCGCCTGGGCCTTCTTAAGGTCAAAGCGGGTGCGGCGGGTGACGACATCGACCTGGTGGTCGATGTAGTGCTGCAGCATCTCGCGCAGACTCAGACATTTGGGGACGCCGTTGACGAGCGCCAGGTTGTTGGCACCAAAGGTCGTCTGCAGCGAGGTGTACTTATACAGGTTGTTGAGCACGACCTGCGGAATGACGCCCTTCTTGAGCTCGATGACCAGACGGATGCCCTTCTGGTTGGACTCATCGCGCATATCCGAGATGCCCTCGATGCGTTTGTCGTTGACGAGCTGGGCGATCTTCTCCTGCAGGGTGCCCTTGTTGACCATGTAGGGAATCTCGGTAAAGACCAGGCGGTTGCGGCCGGTCTTGGTGGACTCCACATGTGCCTTAGCACGCACGGTAATGGAGCCGCGGCCGGTCTCGTAGCTCTGCTTAATGCCGGCGCTGCCCATGATGATGGCGCCGGTGGGGAAGTCCGGACCGGGCATGATCTGCATGAGCTCGTCGACGGTGGCGTCGGGGTTGTCGATCAGGTAGCAGGTGGCCTCGATCGCCTCGGTGAGGTTATGCGGGGCGATGTTGGTGGCCATGCCGACGGCGATGCCCTGGCTGCCGTTGACCAGCAGGTTGGGGAAGCGCGCAGGCAGCGCCACGGGCTCGGCAAGCGATTCGTCGTAGTTGGGCTGCCAGTCGACGGTATCCTTCTGCAGGTCGCGCAGCAGTTCCATGGCGGGCTTTGCCAGGCGGCTCTCGGTGTAACGCATGGCCGCCGCGCCGTCGCCGTCGATGTTGCCGAAGTTGCCGTGACCGTCGATGAGCGGCGTGCGCATGGAGAACCACTGCGCCAGGCGGACCATGGCCTCATAGACCGCGGAATCGCCGTGCGGGTGGTACTTACCGATAACTTCGCCGACCGTCCAGGCCGACTTCTTGTGCGGTCGGTTGGGGTAGATGCCGCTCTCGTTCATCGCGTACAGGATGCGGCGGTGCACCGGCTTTAAGCCGTCGCGCACGTCCGGCAGGGCGCGCGCCGTGATAACCGACATCGAATACTCGATGAACGACTGCTTCATCTCGCGACCGAACTCCGAAATCTGGAGCTGGCCGCCGTTGATATCCTCGCCGGCCGAGGCGCCGCGATCGACTTCGCCAAAGCTCTCCTCGAGCTCGGCGTCGTCGTCTTCTTCCTCATCATCATCGGCATCGGGGTTATAGGCGTCCGGATCGCCGTCCTCGCCCTGCTCAGCACGGGCAAGCAGGCGCTTCAGATCATCGGGCATACCGGCATCGCCGGCCTCGTCCATACCCTCGTTATTGTTGATATCGTCTGCCACGTTACCTCCTCATGGTTTGCGTGGTCCATTAGTTCCCAACCACGGAGACGGCTTTTCCAGGTGCCGCAGATTCGCCCGAAAGAGGAGGGAAGCGTACTTGGGTACGCGACCGACGATTGAGGGCGAAGGTGCGGTGGCTGGGAAAGCCGCAGGGATTAGGCGTCTAAGAATCGTGCGTCATGTGCATGCTTCTCGATGTACTCGCGGCGATAGCCGACCTCGGAGCCCATCAGCTCGCGCACGGCGCGGTCCGCCACCACGGCGTCCTCGATCGACACGCGCTGCAGGATGCGGGTCTTGGGATCCATCGTCGTCGAGGCAAGCTGCTTGGGGTCCATCTCGCCCAGGCCCTTGTAGCGCTGGACGGTATAGCCCTTGCGCTTTTTGGTGATCTTGCCGTCCTTGGCCTTGCCGTCCTCGTCGTTATCATCGGGGTTCAGGCCCAGACTCTGGATGGTATCGCGCAGGATCTCGTCTTCGGGCTGGCGGCCGTTGGGATACACGTAGTGGATCTTGTTGCGCACCTTAATGCCAAAGATGGGCGGGCAGGCAACATAGACGTAGCCGGCATCGATCAGCGGACGCATGTACTTGTAGAAGAACGTCAGCAGCAGGATGCGGATATGCGCGCCGTCGACGTCTGCATCGGTCATGATGATGATCTTGTGGTAGCGCGCCTTGGTGATATCGAAATCGCCGCCGTCGCCGGCACTCGTCGTGACGCCGCAGCCGATCGCGGTAATCAGCGACTGGATGGTGTCACTCGAGAACGCGCGATGGTCACCAACGCGCTCGACGTTCAAAATCTTGCCGCGCAGGGGCAGAATCGCCTGGATGTCTCGGCGACGGCCGTCCTTGGCCGAACCGCCTGCCGAGTCGCCCTCTACGATGAAGAGCTCGGTCAGCTCGGCATCGCGCACCGAGCAGTCGGCGAGCTTACCGGGCAGGGACGCCGTCTCGAGCAGGCTCTTGCGGCGGGTCGCCTCGCGCGCCTTGCGGGCGGCATTGCGCGCCTTGCAGGCCTGTTGCGCCTTCTTGACGATCTCGCGAGCGGGCTTGGGATGCTCCTCGAGGTAATCGACAAGGCCGTCGGTCACAATCTTGAGCGTGAGCGCTCGCATATAGGAGCTGCCGAGCTTTGCCTTGGTCTGGCCCTCAAACTGCGGATCGGGCAGCTTGACCGAGATAACGGCCGAAAGGCCCTCGCGCACATCGTCGCCGGTCAGGTTGGCGTCTTTTTCCTTGAGCAGGTTCTGCTTGCGCGCGTAATCGTTGATCACGCGGGTGAGCGCGGTACGGAAACCCTCAAGGTGCATGCCGCCCTCGGGGGTGTAGATGTCGTTGGCAAACGACATGACGTTCTCGCCGTAGCCGCTATTCCACTGCAGGGAAACCTCGACCTCGCCCATCTTGGCCACAGGCGCGTCCGGGTCCGATTTGCCCTCGATGTAGATGGGCTCCTTAAAGGCCTCGGGGACGTCCTTGCCCTCGTTGAGGAACTTGACGAAGTCGATGATGCCGCCCTCGTAGCAAAACTCCTCCACGTGGGGAGTCGCTTCGCGCTCGTCGGTCAGCACGATTTTGAGGTTCTTATTGAGGAACGCCGTCTCCTGCAGACGGTTGTGCAGCGTATCGAAATCGTAAATGCAGGTCTCGAAGATCTCGTCGTCGGGCCAGAAGGTGACGGTGGTGCCCGTCGAATCCGAGGTGCCCACGACCTCCATCTTCTTGACGGTCTTGCCGCGCGAGAACTCCATCTCGTAGGCGTTGCCGTCGCGACGAACCTGAACGACCACGCGCTTGGACAGTGCGTTGACGACGGAGATGCCAACGCCGTGCAGGCCGCCCGAGACCTTATAGGCCGAGTTATCGAACTTACCGCCGGCGTGCAAAATCGTCATGACGACCTCGAGCGTCGGGATCTTTTTAACAGGGTGCTCGTCGACGGGGATGCCGCGCCCGTTGTCGACGACCGTGATGGAGTTGTCGGCGTGGACCGTCACCTGGATCTCGGTGCAGAAACCGGCCATGGCCTCGTCGACGGAGTTGTCAACGATCTCCCACACCAGGTGATGTAGACCGCTGGCGCTCGTCGAGCCGATATACATGCCCGGGCGCTTACGAACGGCCTCGAGACCTTCGAGAATCTTAATCTCGCCGCCATCGTAATCGTTTTCGTTTGCCACACGTCCTCCTTCAGTCAAGAAAATGTGTACAGCCTTACTAGTCTATCGTAAAAAAATACCCTCGGGAACGAGGGTATTTGGCTCTACAAGGCCACCAGATGCGATTTAAGGCTCTTTTTTGCTTTGCACGCCCTTGGCCCACTCGGCACTGGCTCTCATGGCGTTCTCGAGGGCCTCGCGCAGTTTTTGGTCTTCGATGGGCGCCACTTGGCGCTCAATCTCGGTGCGCTCGGCATCGCTGAGGTCGGCGTGTGGGGCCGGCGGGCGCTCGGTCGTCGCTGGGCGAAGGCGCTCCTTGGCGGCGGGCGGCGTGTGACCGGGCGCGGTGGTTTTGAACACCAGGCCGTCCACATGCGCACCGGCGCGCTCCATGCGCGCGCGGATGATCTCGCGCAACAACGTCATTTCCTGCGTCCACGAGGGCGAGTCGAGATATACCAGCAGCTCATTGGACTCGGGCAGGTAGCGCAGGCCCGTCACATGCCGCCCCTCGCGCGTGCCCGAGCACACCGCGTTCCACGCGCGATAGACCGCGCGCGACTCCTCGGCGGCCTCCATCTGCGCACGGCGCTCAGGGGTCGCAGCCGCCAGGATGCGCTGGCGCTCTGCGTTCAAAAAGCCACTGAAGGCGACCGTTTCGCTCTCGCGCTCGTAATTAGCACGTCTCACCCATGCTCACCACCTTGGCTCGATCAAGCAGGTCATCGGTAAAGTACCCCAGGTTGGTCGTGGTTATGACCGTTTGGATATCATCGCCGATCAGCCGCAGGAAAGCACCGCGACGCTCGCCGTCGAGCTCGCTCATCACGTCGTCTAAAAGCAGCAGCGGGGCGGTGCCCAGGACATCGCGAGCCACGGCCACCTCGGCCACCTTCCAGGACAGTACCAACGTTCGCTGCTGTCCTTGGCTGGCAAATGAACGGGCGGAGCGACCCGCAACGGTAAACTCAATCTCGTCGCGATGCGGTCCCACCAGCGTCACGCCGCGGCGAATTTCCTCGTCGGCGTGCCCATCAAGGGCAGCCAGCATGCGCTCGTACGCCCAGCCCTTCAGCTCTTCGCGATCCTCGACCTGGGGCAAATCCCCCAGCGTGGACGCATAGGACACGTTGGCGGCTTCACCGGACGCCACTTGCCCGTAGGCAGCACGCACATGGCCCGCCAGCCGGTCGAGCAGGGCCAACCGGTGCACGAGCAGAGCCGCGCCCGCGCGGGCAATCGAATCGTTCCACGCGCCGAGCATCTCGCGGCAACACCAGGCCTCCTTGAGCAAGGCGTTACGCTGGGTCACGCAGCGACCATAGGTGCTCGCAAGATCGGCATAGCGTGCGCTCAGTTGCATGCCAAAGTCGTCGAGGGCGGCGCGGCGCACACTGGCGCCTCGCTTAACCATGTCCAGATGGTCGGGGCAAAACAGCACGCTCGGCAGAACCCCGCGCACACCGGCGGCAGAGCATCTCTTGCCGTTGCGGCTAAACGAGCGTTTACCGTCCTCCGCGCTCAATCCCATATCAAGTACGCGGCCGTCGCCCTCGAGCCTCAGCTCGATCTTGCACGAGCCCACGCCATCATGGACGAGCTCGGCTGCGGTCGGATGCCTAAACGAGGCGCCGCTCGTCAGCAGCTGCAGCGCCTCTATGAGATTGGTCTTTCCCGCCGCGTTGGGTCCCGCAAGTATCGTCACGCCCTCGTCCAGGGCAAGACGATAGCTCTCGAAACTGCGGTAGTGCGCGACGGAAAGATCGCGGGCGAACATGGTCATGGCGCAGCGCTAGATGCGAACCGGCATGACCAGGTACAGGTAGTTGATCTTGTCGTAGGACTTGAAGATGCCCGCCTGCGAGTAGCTCTTGAGCTCCAGCGTAATCTCCTTCTCCTTGGACAGGGCATTGAGGCAGCCGAAGATGTAGTGGTAGTTGAAGGCGATGGTGCCCGACTCGCCCTCGGCCTCGACATCGATCGTCTCCTGCGCAAGGTCCTGGTCATTGGAAATGGAGGACAGGCCCATCTGCCCGTTCTCGACATCGATCTCGAACTTGACGGCGGGGTTGGCGCTCGCGATAACGGCCACGCGCTTGAGGGCGGCGTTAAAGGCGGCGACGTCAATCTTGACGCTCGTCACGCACGAATCGGGGATGAGCTGCTTGTAGTTGGGGTACACGCCCTCGATACGACGCGACACGTAGGTGGTGTTGCCGGCCTCAAAGACGACCTGGGTGTCGGTAGCCCCGATCATGATGGTCGCCTGGCTGGCCATGATGTTCAGTGCGTCGTTAAAGGCGTCGGCCGGAACGTTGAGTTCAAAGGAGCCCTCGAGGGTCGAGGTCTCGACCTGCGTATCGCACACGGCCAAGCGGAAAGAATCGGTCGCCACCAGGCGAACGGTGTTGTTCTCGACCTTCATGTGCACGCCACCCAGGATGGGGCGGGCCTTGTCAGTCGAGGTGACGCGCCACACGCGGCCGACCATTTCGGACAAGATATCGGTCGGCAGTTCCACGGCGCTCTCGATGGCATAGGCTGGAAACTCGGGGAAGTCATTGGCATCGAGCGTGTTCAGACGGAACGAGCTCTTCTCGCAACCAATCAGCACCTGGCGCTCGGACAGCTCAAAGGTGACCGGGGCATCGGGGAGGGTCTTGGTGATATTGGAGAGCATCTTACAGGGGATAACCATCTCGCCCTCTTCTTCGACATGCGCCGCGATACGATGGCGGATCGAGATGGTGTAGTTAGAGGTCTGGAATTCCAAGATGCCGTCTTGGGCCTTAACGAGCACGCCCGACAGGATGGGAAGGGTGGATGCCGAAGCGACGCCCTTCATAACGACGCCGATGGCTTGTGTAAGCGAGCTCTGGCTGACGGTGAACTTCATCTTTTAATACCTTTCTATAGATATAAATATCTTAATAATAGTAATAGCACTGACGAAACTGTTGATTACTCCCAAAGACGCAGGTCAGACCCAGAAAGAGAATCGACAGCAACCTGTGTGCAACAGGGGTGGTTTTCCACGTTCAAAACCTGCGCAAAACTTTTCATCACCGCGGGTTGGGTTTTAGACACCTTATGCCCGTGGTTTCGACAAGTTTTCAACAGGTGTCTCTATTTCCCTACGAGCGCAGTGTAATTTTATCGCGCAGCGACTTGAGGTCTTCGGTGACGGTGCGATCTTCCTGGATCATCTTCTGGACCTTTTTGTAGCTCGTGCTGACGGTCGAGTGGTTGCGGTTGCCAAATTCGGCGCCCACCGCCGTGGTCGTCATTTCGCACATCTCGATAGCCAGGTAGATAGCGATATGGCGTGCTTTGGCGATATTGGCATTGCGACGCGGGCCGATGAGCTCCTCGTGCGTCACGCCGTACTGCTCTTCGATGACGGACTGGACCGTCTGGACGTTGATCTTTTTGGCCGATGTGTCGAAGTACTGGCTGGCGATGGCGTCGATATCGTCAAAGGTGAGCTCCCCGCCCTCGCGCTCGCGGTCCCCCGCCTCGCCGGCACAGCGCTCGCAGAAGCTCTCGAGTTCGCGGATGTTGGTGCCCGAGACCTCGGCCATGTGTTTAAAGTGCTCGTCGGTCAGGTGCCCGCCGTCGCCCCCATAGGCCGCCAGCAGCGAGTCGTCGCCTGCCTCGGGAGCGGCGACGATGGTGTTCTCGTAATAGCGCTGCAAGATCTTGTATTTCATCTCGTAGCTGGGCTCTGCGACCAGGCAGAGCATGCCGGCGTTAAAGCGGCTGGTCAGGCGTTCGTCCATGCTCAGGTCCTTGGGGGCGCGGTCTGCCGCGATGACGACCTTCTTGTTGTTGCGGATGAACTCGTCCATGAGTTGGAAGAAGTAGTCCACGCTCGCGCGCTTGCCGATGATGTTTTGTATGTCATCGATGATGAGCACGTCCACGCCGTGGTACGCCTGCATGATGGGGGCGTTGCTCTTCTTTTGACGGTCGAACTCGGTCATCAGGTCGTCCAGATATGCCTGGGAGTTGGCATACTTGACCTTGATCTCGGGCGACTTCTCGGCGAGCTCGTTTTTGATGGCAAGCAGCAGGTGCGTCTTGCCCAGGCCCGATTTGCCGTAGATGAACAGTGATGTGCATGTGCCGCGCTCGTCCGCGAGGGCGGCAAACTTGAGTGCCGAGCGATAGGCATGGCTGTTCTCGGGGCCGTAGACAAAGTTCTCAAAGGTAAATTTTGAGTTCGCGGCGAGCGGGGCTCCATCCGTATTCTGCTCGGCCGGCACGGTCGGTGCTGGCATGGGTGAAGCGGGGGCCGCAGCTTGCGTGGATTTAGTCGGCGCTCCGCCCTTCATCTGGTTCATCATGCGACGAAAATCGTCGGCCGAGAGCGTGTTCTTGATTGCAATGCCCGAATCCGCGCCCGCCGCTGCGTCGTGAGCGATGGGCATGTGCGTGACGGGTGCGTTCGTTGACGTCGCCGCCGCGCTCGTCAACGGTGCCATTGTTTCACGGGAAACATCGCTGTGCTGGTGCTCGATTGTCGCTGCGTCGCCTGCGGAGGCCGGCACCGCCGGGGAAGCGGCGGGAGCCGTGGCGGGCGCCGTCGCGGCAGCGGATTCCGTTGCGGCGCCTTGCGGTGCCACGATGTCGAGCGCGATCGGTGCAAAGGCGATTTCTTCCAGATAGGCCTCAATAGTCGGCTGATGCTTTTTGAGCTGCGCGATGGCAAAGCGCGAGGGGGCCTCGATCGTGAGCGTATCTTCGGTCAGGCTTATGGCGCGCGATTGCCCCAGCATGTTGATGAGGCGCGCATCTTGGCCGTCGCGCT
Organism: Collinsella sp.; assembly: GCA_046976245.1. Taxonomy (GTDB): domain Bacteria; phylum Actinomycetota; class Coriobacteriia; order Coriobacteriales; family Coriobacteriaceae; genus Collinsella. The sequence goes on from JBKWEB010000008.1 coordinate 9,891, forward strand.
GGCAAAAGGCGATGGCGTCCCCCAGGATGATGCTTGCTTCCTCGTCCACTGTCTCTCCCGTTCTTTAGCTCTGAGCTCGCACGCGAGCGGCGCCGAGTTCGGTCAGATGGTATTTCTGGCCATGCTTGATGACCAAGCCAGCCTGCGCCAAGTCATTGAGCGTGCGTGACCAAGTGGGGGCCGAGTTTCCAAACGCCCTCGCCAGATCGGTTGCACCGCACGCTTGATTTTGCGCCAAATAGCCCAGTGCGGCGTTGCCGCGATCGCTTACGAACACGTCCGGTTGTGGCTGCGCATACTGATTTGCTGCATTAGGATACATCATTTGAGCTGCTGGTTGTTGAGAACTCTGCATCGGCGGCATTTGCTGTTGAAAACTTTGAGGCCACTGTTGGTAAGGCTGCGGAGGCATCTGCTGGGCCCAGGGGTTGTACTGCTGCTGCGGCATCTGCTGGTACGGCTGCTGATATCCCTGCTGGTACTGCTGCGGGAACTGCTGGCCGTACCCCAGCGGCGGCATCTGCTGATATGGATATCCCTGTTGGTACGGCTGATAGCCCATTTGCTGGCCACCCGGTGCGCCCGTCGCCTGCTGCATTGCTGCTGCATCCTGATCCGCCAGCGGCACGGCCTCTGGCATGTTTGGCGGCATCGACATCGATGTCGCCTGGGGCTCTTGTGTGGGAAGCATTCCGGGCTGCTGCATCTGCCTCACGGGGGGCTGCATCTGCTGCGTTGCCATGGGCTGCTGCGCAAAAGCTCCCGGCAGGGGATATGTGGGCTGCTCCGTCTCGGGCCGCACGGCAGCACCGCGTCCGCCGGCACGCTCGATTTCCTGCACTCGTTTAGGGTTCAGGCTTACCGTAACCACGGTGCCGTTGCCCATGTTGTCCTCGATGGATACGGCACCGCCGGCGTTTTCCAAATACTCCTGCACCATGGGAAACCCTGCTCCGGTTCCACGGATATAGCGCTTCATCTTGCTGTTTGCGCTGGTAACGCCAAAGTCGAAAGCGCGTTCCTTGTCGTCGATGCCGGGTCCTTGATCAGCAAAGCGGATGGTGTCTCCGCCGTCCAGAATCGAGATGATGGGCTCGGCAAAGTGCGCGTGGATAAAGTTTTCGACAATCTCGCGGATGACCATGAGCGAGATATGGCCACCTTGTTCTTTCATGCACTGGTAGACGGTGTTGGTCGTCTCTTCCAAATACGTGCGGACATCTTGCGGATCAATGACGATCACACGCGGTGTCGACAGCATGTCGTCATAGACGGCGATGCGCGCGGCGTACATGGCTTTTGGCGCCTGCGTGGTCGTCTGCTCGCCTTCCGCATGCTCTTCGCGCACGCCGGTGATGTGCTCGTTGTCGGGTGCCGGGTCTCCGGAATCGACCATGGTGTAAAAGTCGTCAGACATGCCGCTCGCAATCTTTCAAAAGGTTTCGAACAAATAGTAGCTCACCGTGCAATGTTTCTCATCTTTCGACAACTTTTCAAAACCTGTTGAAAACTTTGGAAAACGGGCGAAAAGTTCTCAACATTGCCAACATGACCTGTTGAAAACTCGATGAAATATCGTGAAAAGTTGCCATGCACCGCTAAATCGAGCTTGGCTTATGGGGGAACCGTGTGAACTGCGCAACCTTTTACCTTTGATTTCTTGACATTTGAACATTGATTTCCCTACAATCTTCAAGCTCACGTGTCTATATCTGCGTCCGCGTCCCCGCGGACACTCGAAATGCAGCAGGAGGAACTTAAGATGAAGCGTACGTATCAGCCTAATAAGCGTAAGCGTGCCAAGACCCATGGCTTCCGTGCCCGTATGGCCACTAAGGGTGGTCGTGCCGTGCTCGCCCGTCGTCGCGCCAAGGGCCGCAAGCGTCTCACTGTCTAGCAGCGATACACACATCTCGCATGAAGACTATTAAGTCTCGGCAAGATTTCGAGCATGTGTTCAGTCAGGGGCGTCGTTTCAATCACCCTCTGATTCGAATGACCATATGTGAATCGGTTGGCGAAGGCGACTCCGGAAGGGTCGCCTTCGTTGGTGCTAAGCGACTCGGTTGTGCCGTCGTGCGCAACCGATCTAAGCGTGTGATGCGCGAGGCCGCCCGCAGCTGCGGATTTCCCGTTGCGGGTTATGACATCATCTTGTTTGCAACTCCCAAGACGAGGGTTTCCTCGCCGCAGGAGATGGACAAGGCGTTGCGTTCGCTTATGAAGCGCGCCGGCGTTGCCGGGGAGGAGCGATGAGCAATCACGTTTTGCGACGTGTTGCCATCGCTCCTATTCGCATATATCAACAGGTTATTTCGCCCTTATTGCCTGACGCCTGCATTTATTACCCAACGTGCTCGCAATACGCCATCCAGGCGATTGAGAAGCACGGTGTTTTGAGAGGCTGCTGGCTTGCCGTGAGGCGCATCGCTCGCTGCAATCCCCTGCACGTCGGCGGTTATGACCCTGTGCCCTAGCGGGCACTCGCTATCGGAGGAAAACTTACATGTGGGATTGGATCGTTAACATCCTTTTCGAGCTGCTCAAGCTCATCCAGACCTTTGCGGTCGACTGGGGCCTGTCCATCATCATTCTGGTGGTCATCATCCGTCTGCTGCTGACGCCGCTTATGCTCAAGTCGACCAAGTCGACGGCTCGCATGCAGGTGCTGCAGCCCAAGATGCTCGAGATCCAGGAGCGCTATGCCGACGATCCCCAGCGTCAGGCCGAGGAGATGCAGAAGTTCTACAGCGAGAACAAGTTCAACCCCATGGCTGGCTGTCTGCCGCTGCTGATTCAGATGCCTATCCTGTTCGCCCTGTTTACATTGCTGCGCAACCTGCCGCAGTACTTTAACGACGGCACGTTCTCGTTCTTCAACATCCTGCCCGACCTGACCACCACGCCGAGCGCTTCCTTTGCCGATGGCTTTATGGTTGCACTGCCTGCGCTGGTTTGCCTGATCCTGTTTGCCGTCCTGACCCTGATTCCGCAGCTCTATATGTCGCGCAACCAGACCGGCCAGCAGGCTCAGAGCATGCGTATGATGGCCGTTGTCATGACGGTCATGATGCTTTGGATGGGCTGGAGCCTTCCCGTTGGTGTTCTGCTGTACTACGACGTCTCGTCTGCTTGGCAGGTTATCCAGCAGATTTTTGTGACGCAGAAGGTCATCGACAAGGCGAAGGCCGATGAGGAGGAGCGTCTTAAGAACGCTCCGCTGCAGGTTGAGGTCACTCGTCGAGAGAAGAAGCCGCGCCCGCACAAGAAGAAGTAGTAGGATATCAATCTTATTTAGGTACCTAACTTTTGGAGTACGTTATGTCTGAAGAGATCATCGAGGATATGCTTGAGGAGGTTGCCCCGCAGGTCGCGGGCGATTATCCCGAGATTGCACAGCGCTACAAGGCTGGTGAAGAGCTGACCGATGAGGAGCTCGACACCATTGCCGATGTTGCTATTTCCATCCTGCGTTCCATCCTTTCGCACTTCGATGCCGCCAACTCTCCTATCGATGAGTATGAGGGCGACGAAGGTGAGCTGATTTTGGATGTAACGGCTCCCGACCTTGCTGTTCTCATTGGCCGTCATGGTCGCACCCTTGATGCCCTTCAGGTTATGTTCTCTTTGCTGGTGAGCCGCAAACTTGGCTTTAGGTATCCGGTTGTAGTGGACGTCGAGGGATACAAGAGCCGCCGTCAGGACAAGGTTGCCTCCATGGCTCAGTCTGCTGCCGAGCGTGCCATTCGCACTCATAAGAGTGTTTCGCTTCCGCCCATGAATGCCTACGAGCGTCGACTGGTTCACATTGCACTTCGTGGCAATGATGCCGTCGATACTCATTCTGAGGGTTCTGACCCTGATCGCCATGTGGTGATTGTTGCTCGATAATCTACTCGAGTTTATGCTAAGGGGACGTGGTTTCCACGTCCCCTTTTTTTGTCAAAAGTTCTCGATACGCTGATTTTTGTCAGAAAGGAGCTTTCGTTGTTAGTACTTACTGATCAGCAAGCTGACGAGATGTTGAGTCGTCTAGCTTTCTATTGCAAAGAGTATTCCTTGAGCGTAACTGATGTTGAGCTGAGGAAATGTATTCAGCATTTGGATTTGGTTCTAGAAACAAATAGGACAACCAATCTCACCCGTATTCTTAACGTAGAAGATGCTGCAGTACTTCATATTCTCGACTCACTTGTTTTGCTCCCCTATATCAACAAGGCTCCTGAGGGAGCTTTGCTCGATATGGGAACAGGTGCGGGCTTCCCTGGTATTCCATTAACCATAACCACGCATCGTAAAGCTACTTATATTGACTCTGTTGGCAAGAAGGTTGATGCGGTTAATTCCTTTGTCCATGCTCTTGGATTGAAACATGCTCATGCGGTTCATGATCGTCTTGAAGAATATGCTCGAAGCCATAAGAAGCAGTTCTCTGTTGTAACCGCCCGCGCACTGGCCCCTCTACCGATTCTTGTTGAGTATGCGGCTCCGTACCTCAAGGATGGAGGGCTATTTGTTATAACCAAGGGCAATCCTTCGGATGAGGAGCTTGCTTCCGGCATGTCAGCAGCTAAGATTTGTGGCTTCACTTTGCTTCTGAATAACGCAATTGATTTGCCTGAAGGCTTGGGTCACAGGGAGTTCATTGTTCTTAAGAAGAGTCATCCAGCATCCGTCTCATTGCCTCGTGCAAATGGCGTGGCAAAGAAGAATCCGCTTGCCTAGATGTTTCACGTGAAACATAATGGATACTAACAACTTGCAGTGTTTCACGTGAAACATGGCGGTTGATATCGATTCGGAATGTTTCACGTGAAACATCCTCCGTTTGACAGCTTTAATACACACCAGGAGGGACCGTGGGATTTCGTGACGTTAAGCGTTCTAAGAGCGCAAAAGACACGCGTATCATTGCAATCATCAATCAAAAAGGCGGCGTCGGTAAGTCAACGACGGCTGTAAACCTTGCAGCAGCACTGGGTGAGCAGGGTCGTAAGACACTGATTGTCGATTTTGATCCGCAGGGAAACAGCACCAGTGGATTCGGAATTGAAAAAGAAGACCTTGATCACTGCATCTATGATGCATTGTTGAATGATGTACCGGCAGAATCGCTTGTTCTTGATACAAATTGTAAAAAGGTATTCGTTATTCCGGCTACAATTCAACTTGCAGGCGCGGAAATTGAGCTCGTAAGCGCAATTGCTCGTGAAACCCGCCTCAAAGATTTGCTTGAGCCGATTCAGGACGAGTTTGACTTTATTTTCATTGACTGTCCTCCTTCGCTCGGCCTGCTTACTATCAACGCTTTGACCGCAGCAGACAGCGTTTTGATTCCGATCCAGTGCGAATATTACGCACTCGAGGGCGTTACGAAGCTGCTTGAGTCAATGAAGATGGTCAAATCACGGCTGAACAAGGGCTTAGACACCTATGGTGTGCTTATGACCATGTATGACTCGCGTACTTCACTATCGAATCAGGTTGTTGAGGAGGTTCAATCGTACTTTGGTGATAAGGCGTTTAAGACGCTAGTCCCCCGTACGGTTAAAATCTCCGAAGCTCCGTCTTTTGGAGAACCAGTAATTACCTATGCACCTCAAAATAAGGGTGCAAAAGCATATATGAACCTTGCAAAAGAGGTGATCAAGCGTGCCTAGTGTAAAGAAACGTGGCGGATTGGGACGTGGACTGAATGCTTTGGTTTCAGAGGCCGAGTATGAGACCGGCGGTTCGGCTGTATCGGCTTCTAATGCTGCATCTGAAACAAAACTACCTATTGAGGATATCGTTCCCAACCCTAATCAGCCGCGAATTCACTTTAACGAAACTGAACTTCGCGAGTTGAGCGAGTCAATCCAAGAACATGGCGTTTTGCAGCCGCTTTTGGTTCGCAAGCATGGAAACGGCTATGAGATCATCGCTGGTGAGCGTCGTTACCAGGCGTCAAAGCTTGCTGGCCTTGAAGAATTGCCAGTCATCATTAAAGAGGTAAATGATGAAGAGATGCTGGCTCTTGCTCTTATCGAAAACCTTCAACGTTCAGATCTGAATCCCGTCGAAGAGGCTAAGGGCTATCGACAGCTCATCGATGCCAGCGGTATGACCCAGGAGGCATTGTCGAAGGCAGTAAGCAAGTCACGCTCTGCAATTACAAACTCACTGCGTCTTCTCGATCTCCCCGAAGTAGTTCAGCAGATGATTTTTGAGGGTAAACTTACTGCTGGTCATGCACGTGCGATTCTTGCAGTTCCCTATGAGGATGCTCGAATTCGACTTGCAGAGAAGGTTGTTGCAGAGGGCCTTTCCGTAAGAGCGACAGAAAATCTTGCTCCGTTGTTTTCTGCCGGAGAGACACCTAAGACGCCGAGGCCTGCAACCCCTCAGTCTTTTAAAAAGGCAGCCCGCGTGCTTCGTCAGGTTTTTAATACCAACGTGCGTGTGAAGAGCTCGCGTGGAAAGAATAAGATTGAGATTGAGTTTAAAGACGAGGAAGAGCTCTCTCGTATTCTTGGCGAAATGATTCAGTTTGATCAAGGAGGCCAAGATGAGGAATAGAATTTTAACTGCGATTGCATTGGCGACGACTGTCGCGGCTGGTGCCTTTGTTGGCTATAAGATCGCGACAGATGATGAACTTCGAGGTCGTTTGCTTCGTAGTGCGCAAGATATTATCGATACATCCAAGAAGAAAATGGATGTTATGACAGAAGATGTTGCAATGCGTACTGCTCAGGTAACGAAGAATCCCAAGATTAATCAGGGTTGGGTCAGCAACCAATGGGAAAATGTAGGCTATTAGGTACCTAACAATTACTTAGCATATTGTGATGGGTCCTTGTCTGATTCACGAGACAAGGACCCCTTATTTTGGCCGTAAAAATGGGACCAGTAGCAGCTGATTCAAAATTAAGGTCAATAAATGAAACGACCCCGGTTGCATATCCTGCAACCGGGGTCGTTCGATGTTTCACATGAAACGTTTTGGGTGCGACTCCCCTATGCGTTCTTCTGAACTTTGAAGCGCTGCTTCAGCTGTCCGCAAGCGGCGTCAATATCGTTACCACGGGAGTTACGAATCGTTGTCTCGATGCCACGGGACTCAAGGCGACGCTGAAGATCCTCAACCTTATGAATCGGCGACGGCTTGAGCGGGCTACCCTCGATGTCGTTAAGCTGAATGAGGTTAACGTGGCACAGCGTTCCCTCGCAGAAGTCGCAGAGCGCCTGCATTTCCGGATTCGTATCGTTGACGCCTTCGATCATGGCATACTCATAGGTTGGGCGGCGGCCGGTCTTCTCGGTGTAGAGCTGAAGCGCTTCGTGAAGGCGAAGCAGCGTGTACTTCTTAACACCGGGCATGAGCTTATTGCGCGTCGACTGGATGGCGGAATGCAGTGAAACAGCAAGCGTGAACTGCTCGGGGATGTCGGCAAATTTGCGAATACCGGGAATAACGCCACTGGTAGAGACGGTGAGGTGACGAGCGCCGATACCGATGCCATCGGGGTCGTTGAGGATTCGCAGCGCCTTGAGAACCTCGTCGTAGTTGGCAAACGGCTCGCCCTGGCCCATGAAGACAACGCTCGTGGCGCGCTCGCCAAAGTCGTTGGATACATGAAGTACCTGGTCGACGATCTCTTGAGCGGTCAGAGAGCGCTTGAGGCCGTTGAGACCGGTAGCGCAAAAGGCACAGCCCATGCCGCAGCCTGCCTGGGTGGAAACGCAGACGGAAAGCTTGTTACGACGGGGCATGCCGACAGTCTCGACGGAAACGCCGTCGTGGTATTCGAGCAGATACTTGCGCGAGCCATCTTTGGAAACCTGCTTGGTGAGTTCAGTGGGCGTGTCAAAGGCAAAAGCCTCTTTAAGCTGCTCGCGGAAAGCCTTGGGAATGTTGGTCATATCGTCAAACGAACAAACGTTCTTCTCGAAGACCCATTCAATGAGCTGCTTCGCGCGGAACGCGGGCTGGCCAAGTTCGGCCACGAGCTCGCGAATATCGTTTTGGCTCAAGTCGCGAATGTCCTGAGATTTAGTCCTGGGATTCATGGAAGCCTTTCGATTTTGGGGAAACGTAGAGGGTATCGCTACAATATGGTATCAGCTGCAGAAATTATAGAGGAGGAGTCTGCCCATGCCGGGTAAAAGCCTAGAGAACATGCACGTAGCGGTCTTGGCGGGCGGTCATTCCGCTGAGCGCGAGATCTCGCTCAATTCGGGAAAGAACGTTGTGGTGGCACTGAAGGAAGCCGGCTACACCTCGGTGGAGCTGCTCGATACGGCCGCTGATGACTTTATGGTAACCATGGCAACCGGCGGCTTTGACGTGGCGTTTATCGCCATGCACGGTGCCGGCGGTGAGGATGGTGCCATGCAGGGCGCCATGGAGACCCTGGGTATCCCCTACACGGCCTCGGGCGTGCTTGCTAGCGCCTGCGGTGCCGACAAAGAGGTCTCTAAGCTCCTGTACGCCAAGGCGGGCATTCCCATTGCCCCCGGCCTTGCGCTCGAGGTGGGCGATGAAGTCGATATCGATCATATCGTCGAGGTTTGTGGCGAGCGCAGCTTTGTGAAGCCGGCCGTCAACGGTTCCAGCTATGGCATTTCCCTGGTCCATGAGCCCTCCGAGCTGCCCGCGGCAATTGCCAAGGCGTTTGAGTACGGCGACAAAGTGCTGGTCGAGAAGTGCATCGAGGGTACCGAGATCACCGTCGGCGTGTACGGCGAGGACGACGTGCGCGCCCTGCCGATTGTCGAGATTCGCAAGCCCGAGGACTGTGAGTTCTACGATCTGGACGTGAAGTATGTCGACCCTACGGACATCCATCGCATTCCGGCGCAGATTTCACCCGAGAATTACGCTCGCGCTCAGGAGCTTGCCTGTGCTGCTCACAAGGCCCTCGGTTGCCTGGGTATCTCGCGCAGCGACTTTATCGTGAGTGAGGACGGCCCCGTTATCCTCGAGACCAATACCATTCCCGGCATGACCGATACGTCGCTGTATCCGGACGAGATCCGCCACACCGACGACATGACGTTCCCGCAGGTCTGTGACAGCCTGATCCGTATGGGCCTTCGTCGAGCGGGCATTGCATGCTAATCGAGGACGCGGTTTCGTCAGGAACGCCGCAGTTTGTCATCGACTCCTATGCCACGCTTGCCGAACGCGCCAAAACGCAGTCCTTCGGCCTTATCGAGGAAGATGTGATCGTCCTCGATACCGAGACCACAGGTCTTTCGGTGCAGGACAATGAGCTGATCGAGATCTCGGCGGCCCGTCTTTCGGGCCGCGAGGTCGTCGACCGCTTCGATACCTTCGTGCATCCCAAACAGCTGATTCCCGCCGAGATTACCGAGCTCACGAGCATTACAAATGCCGATGTGGCAGATGCCCCGTCGGCCGTTGAGGCCGTAGCCGCTCTCGCCGATTTTGTCGGTGGTTGCCCGGTAATCGCACATAACGCCACGTTCGACCGCTCGTTTATCGAGTCGGTCAAAGGCGGCGTCAACGTGAGCGATATTTGGATCGATTCGCTGGCGCTGTCGCGCATCGCGTTTCCGCGCCTGGCCTCGCACAAGCTGTCTTTTATGGCCGATCTGTTTGGCTGTGACTCGGTATCACACCGTGCCAATGCCGACGTCGACGCCCTGTGTGGCGTATGGCGCGTGTTGCTCGTGGCACTCACCGACTTGCCCCAGGGCCTCATGGCGCGCCTAGCCGACATGCATCCGGACGTGCCTTGGTCCTATCGTCCAATCTTCTCATTCTTGGCGGGGCAGAACCCTGGTTATATCTTCTCTCTCAGCGCCGCTCGTGCTGACGTTCTCAAGGCCGATCGCGCCGACGATCGGGTGGACGCCGACGAACTGCCGGTACTCAAGATGCCGAGTCGTGAGGAGATTGAGGCAGACTATGCGCCAGGTGGCCTGGTCAATCGCATGTACCCCACCTACGAGCCGCGTGATGAGCAGATCGCGATGGCGCTCGAGGTCCGTGATGCGCTGGTCACGGGCACTCATCGTGTAATTGAGGCGGGCACAGGCGTCGGTAAATCGATGGCCTATCTGGTGCCTTTTGCCGAGGCAGCACGCCGTAACAACATTACGGTTGGTATTGCGACCAAATCGAACAATCTTGCCGACCAGCTCATGTACCATGAGCTGCCAAAACTTGCCGAGCAACTGGACGGTGGCCTGTCATTTTGCGCTCTCAAGGGCTATGACCACTATCCGTGCCTGCGCAAGCTTGAGCGCATGAGTCGCGGCCAGGTCGAGATTACCACCAAGCGCGATCCGGCGGACACGCTCACGGCGGTCGCGGTCATTATGGCGTACGTCTGCCAATCAGCCGATGGCGACCTCGACTCACTTGGCATTCGGTGGCGCAGCGTCAACCGCCCCGACTTTACGACGGCCTCGCGCGAGTGTGCTCGTCGCCTCTGCCCGTTTTTCCCTGATAAATGTTTGGTCCACGGCGCTCGTCGCCGTGCGGCGCATGCCGATGTGGTGGTCACCAACCATTCCCTGCTGTTCCGCAATGTCGCGGCCGAGGGCAGGATTTTGCCTCCGATTCGTCATTGGGTAATCGACGAGGCCCATTCTATCGAGCGCGAAGCGCGCCGTCAGTGGGCGCGCGTGGTGTCGGCGGACGAATCACGCGTTCTGTTTGAGCGCCTGGGTGGCTCGAGCACCGGCGCGCTAAGCCAGGTTTCCCGTGATTTGGCAACCTCCGAGGGCTCTACGCTCTATCTGGGCCTTACTGCCAAGGCAACGTCGACGGTTGCGCGCGCGAGCATGGCAATCGCCGACGTGTTCGATGGCGTTCGCGAGCTCGGTCGCCGTGCCCGTGGGGGTTATGACAATGCCAATCTATGGATTGGCCCCGAGCTGCGCGAATCTGACGACTGGCATGATTTCTTACCGTCGGCCTACGCTGCCATCGATACATTGGAACAAGCTGACAAGAGCGTCGACGCGCTGGTGCAGGCTGTCGCCGCCGACAAGCCCGAGGTTGTTGTCGACCTGGGCGATATCTCGCGCCGCCTGCACGAGCTGGCCGAGAACCTCAAACTCATCATCGACGGCACCGATGAACACTACGTGTATTCGCTGCAGGTCAATCGCAGGTTGCGTGCCGGCGGAGAGTCAATGACCGCAGAGCGCATCGACATTGGCGAGGCCTTGGCAACCGAGTGGCTGCCCGAGGTTCACACGGCTATCTTTGCCTCGGCGACCATGACGGTGTCCAAAAGCTTTGAACACTTTAACCACGCGGTCGGCCTCGATCGCATCGGTGCTTCGACATCCTCATCGCTGCACTTGGACTCGAGCTACGACTTTGATTCGAACATGGCTGTAGTCGTTGCGGGCGATATACCCGATCCGCGCGATCGTGAGAGCTATCTTACGGCGCTCGAGCGCGTGCTGGTCGACGCCCATCTTGCCATGGGCGGATCGGTGCTCACGCTGTTCACCAATCGGCGCGACATGGAAGACCTGTACACCCGCGTTGAGCCCAAGATGGCCCGTGCGGGTCTGGAACTCAACTGCCAGCAGCGCAACTCATCTCCCCGTCGCCTGCGCGACCGGTTTATCAGCGAGCCGACTTCATCGCTTTTTGCGCTTAAGGCCTTCTGGGAGGGATTCGACGCCAGCGGCGAGACGCTGCGCTGCGTCATCATTCCCAAGCTGCCGTTCTCGAGCCCCACGGACCCGCTCTCGTGCGAGCGCAACCTGCGCGAAGACCGCGCTTGGGCGCGCTATTCGCTGCCCGAGGCGGTGCTCGAGGTCAAGCAGGCAGCTGGCCGCCTTATCCGCTCGTCGACCGATTGCGGCGTGCTGATTCTGGCCGACCCGCGCCTGGTGACGAAGGGCTACGGAAAGAAGTTCTTAACGTCGCTGCCCACGAGCTCCTACCAGCGCATCGAATCGGCGCAGATCGGTCACTATCTGCAACTGTGGCGCGCACGTCACGAGCGGCGGCGCTAAAGCGGACAGACGAGGGTTTTTGCCATATCGCACAGACGCTTTGACAGGGCGGGGTCATCCAAGATGCGGATGGCTCCGCCCGCTGCGATTACCTGGCTCAGTAGCCAACGCTCGGAGCCGTAATGCACGGTTACCGTTGCCATGTCTGCCCCGCTGCGCTCGATTAGGGTGATGCCGGCCCAGTCCAGATGCTCCGCCATATCGAATGGCATCAAGAGCTTTGCGCTACGCTGCGTCCGGGCAAGGGAATCGTGGAGGGATGCGACGCCCGGTGTGTGAGGCACGACGGAGTCTTCCGTCAAGGTGAGTCCCTCGATTTTATCCATGCGATAGGTGCGCTGCTCATCGATCGCGATGTCCCAGGCAATCAGGTATGTTTGGTCGCCGTTTGCCGTAATGCGCAAGGGGTCGACCAGACGCTCGCGTGGCCGCGCATCGTCCATCGAGCGATACGAGATGCGGCAACGAACACCGTCCTGAATGGCGCAGCTCAGCTGCTGCCAGTGCGACCCGTGGTTGACGGTGTCAAAGACGCGCTGGTTATAGCCGAGCTCTTCGGGCAGAAGGGCATGTCGAATCCGAGCTGCCGTCTGCGGCTCGATCCCCAACGATTCAAGTTCATGGTTGAGCACAGCGCCCTCGGCGGCACTCAGGCGCAACGGTAGCACGCGCCCGGCGTCACCAGTGAGGGCCACGCGCTCGCCGCGGCATTCGCAGATGATGCGCGCGCCCGATTCTCGGTCCGCGAGCGTCGAGACGATCTCGAGAATCTCGTCGAGCGACGCCCCCGTGATGTCAAAGCGGCTGCAAATCTCGGTTCGTGTCATGCCGCCATCGCCGGCGGCGTAGAGGGCCTCCATGATGTCGATGGCGCGCGAGAGTCTCTGCTCGCTGGTGAGTTTACGCACGGGCATGCTCGTGCACCGTCCTTTCTATGAGGTGGTTCCACGCCTGCTTGAGCGATTTGGGGGCCATGGGCCTCATGCCGTCCATGGCGTGGGCCATGCAAAATGAGGCGGCGGCTTCAAGGTCACGCACGTCAACGGTCCAGGTCCATCCCGCATCGGTGTGTGCGAGCTCACCTCGCCCGCGCGTGAGGCCGTTGATCATATCGATCTGCGTCTGAGGGGCGAACGAGAACGTGGCTGCAACGGGCGGTCGGTCGGCGAAATCGAATTCAAAGAACAGATAGTCGTTGAGATTGAAGTCCGCAGGGATGGCGTAGGCCTTCGAAGGACGCCATGCGCGAACGATACGGTCGCAGCGGAATGTCCTGATGTCGTCGGTGACATTGTCGAGGCCGCAGAAGTACGCCACGCCCTCGCGTTCGAACATGCCGTAGACACAGACGGTACGTTCTTTCTGCTCGCCGCGTCCGTTCTGATATAAAAATCGCAGCGCGCATCGCTCGGCAAAGGCGCTCCATACCGCATCGACGGTGGGAGAGCGGCGGATCGGTACTTCGTCCACCGTCGTCCTGCCGGTGAGGTAGGCAATTTTGGAGCGAATATCGGCAAGCGGCGCGGCAAAGGTGGAAGAGCCGGCCGCTAGCGTCTGGTCGATGGCGTTGAGTAGGATATCGGCGTCGTCTGCGGTGATGAGGCCGCCTGCAGCAAACGTGTGCTCGCGGTCGATTGTCCACGAGCTTTCCTCGGTCTCCTGCGCACCGGCGGGGCGAACCTCCTTGATTAAGATGCCACGCTCGAGCAGTTTGTCACGATCGCGCCGAAACTTGCGCTTATCCGAGTCGATATTGCCCGAGCCATATCCCAGGTCAGAATCCAAGACGATCTGCTCGGTCGTCAGCGGTTCGGGGGAGCTGTTGAGCACAAAGAAAAGATTGAGGATGCGCTGAGCCGTTTTATCGAAACCGGGCTCCGAATTCCCCTTTTTAATTGTCGCGGTCGCGTCGCTTGCCGTCATAGAGTCCTCGCATGAGAAGGTGGTTTGCTGCCATGATTTTAGTCCGATATGGAGATTAGGCTATATCCTTGTCCGCTCGAGGCGTTAAGATGGCCCGAATTCGGTCGTTTGCGCTCGCTCGGGGTATACTTTCGACTATATACGGTTCTAATGTGCATGCATTGGGCCTATTTGTCGGATTATGGATGTGGAGCGCACATGGCGAACACCCAGAACTATATTAACCACCTGCTGCAGAACACCGGCATTACGCCGGCATGCAGCGAAGAAGAGCGCTTGGCTGCCGAGGATATCGCTCAGATCTTCCGCAACCACGGCTTTGACCCCGAGGTTCAGGAGTTCAATGCCCCGGCGCCCAGTAGATTGGCATTTGCCGTTACCGGTATTCTTGCGTTTGCCGGCGCCCTGCTGATGGGCATCGGCGGCGGTATCGGCTTGGTCGGCACCTTGCTGGCCATTGTCGGCGCCGTTCTTTACGTGCTCGAGCGCACGGGCCACCCCGTGGTTTCGCGCCTGGGCAAGACGGGCGTGAGCCAAAATGTCATCGCCTACCACAAGGCCTCGGGCCCGCTCGCGTCTCCGCGCAACCGCCCGGTGGTCGTTGTCGCACACTACGACTCTCCCCGTGCTGAGCTGCTCGCCCGCGAGCCCTATGCTTCGTATCGTGCGCTCATCGCCAAGCTGTTGCCCGTTGCCACGATTGCCCCTGCTGCCGTTGCCATCCTGCGTATCCTGCCGCTCCCCGGCGCGCTCAAGGTTCTGCTGTGGATTGTCGCGATCCTCGCTTCCCTCGTTGCACTTGCCAACGCGGCAAACATCATCTCTAACCGCCACGTTCTTCCCTATACGTCCGGCGCGGTGTGCAACAAGTCTTCTGTCGCCGCTATGCTCGGCGTTATGGACAACGTTGCTCCCTTCCAGGGCGAGAACGAGTTTCCCGACGATGTTCCGTTCGATACCTATTTTGGGGAGCAGAAACGTCGTGCCGAGGAAATGGCGCGCGCGGCGGCGGAGTATGCCGCGGCCCAGCAGCAAAACGACTACGGCAACACCATCGAGTACGAAGAGCCTACCTACGCCGAGGACGAGTTCGGTCAGCCGATTGCTCCCGACGCTCAAACCGAGCCCGAACAGGGCGAGGCTTTTGACGAGCAGATTGAGGGCTTTGAGGGTGCGTCTGCCGACGAGACGCTGATTGGCGCCATCGTGCCCGAGGATCAGAATCAGGCTGTCCAGGCCGAAGAGTTCAATGACGAGGTTCCCGCTGCTGAGCCGGCGGAGGAGCCTGCCGCGGCCGAGCCCGAGCCCAAGCTCTATCGCAACGCCGCCGGCAACATTCGCTTTGGTTCGGATGCCATCCGTGCACTCGGAATGCTTCCCGAGTCCTGCACGCTCGATTACGAGGAGGGCGAGGAGCCGACGTTTGAGCCCGAGCCTGCGCCCGTTGTCACTGCGGATGATGAGTCTGCCGCGGTTACCGCTGCCGTTGCCGAGCCCGAGGCGGTGTCCGCGATCGATCCCGCGGCAGGACTGGACATTTTGGCTCCCGCCGCGCCGGCGCAAGACGTTGCGGACGAGTCTGACGACGATTACGTTGAACAGCCGAGGCGCGTGTCTTACGAGAGCGATACTGATTTCTCTGCCGAGATTCCCGCGGCAACGCCCCATGCCGATATTGCATCCGCGTTCTCTTCGATTGGCGCCAGCGCTTCCAGCTTCTTTAAGGGTGCGCTTGCAAAGGGCAGGAAATTTGTCGACGATTTCGAGGAGAAGCGCGCTGCCGCACGCGAGGCTGCCGAGCAGGAGGCTATCGCTCAGCAGCAGGCAGCCGAGGCGGCACGTGAGCGCGCGGCGCAAGAGTTCGAGCAGAACGAGGCTGTGCAGTCCGTGCCCGTCGACGCCGCCGAAGCTACAACGTCCTTTGAGTCCCAGCAACCGACGTCCGCGGATGTTGTTGAGGCAACAACGTCTTTCGAGGCTCAGCAGCACGTCGATAGCACCATGTCGTTTGATGCCGCGAAGTTCGATTCCACGATAACGTTTGAAAAGCAGGGCACCGCGATTGCCGAGTCCCTTCCTGTTTCCGATGAACAGGGCGACGCGGTGGACGATGACGAGCCCATTGATGCTGCCGAGGACGAGCCCGTCGAGGCCAACTCTGGCGAAGAGCAATACGCGGCAGCCGAGCAAGCTGATTCGACCGAGGCCGAGCAGGAGGAAGTGCCTGCGGTTTCCGAGACTCTCGAAACGGATGAGTCGAGGCCTTACTCCACGCAGATTTTCACCATGCCGACCCCGAGTGGTTCCGGTGCCACGGTTGCCAATGTCGCTCCCACCCAGGACGAAACGGTCGATTCCCTTATGGCCCAGATTTCCTCCCAAGCATCGCCGCGTCCGCAGATGAATGTTCCCGATCCGTCGTCGGCACCGTCGCCTGCACCTTCCTCGTCTCCGCTGGCTTCGGTCCCCGATCCGCCGCTGCCGTCTATGAAGCAGGCAAACGTTGCGTCTCGCACGTCGCTGTTCGACCTTCCCGATCCCTCTGCCCAGGTCAACGACCCCTTTGCTACCGCCCAAGGTCCCGAACCCACATCGGCACCCGTTGCGCCTCCTGTGCCCGTTGCGTCGGGCGCGCAGCCGATCGAGACCATTTCGGCTCCCGCCCCGGCGGCACCCAAGTCTCGTAAGCGCGGCCTGGGTGGCCTGTTCGGTCGTAAAAAGAAAAACGAGCAGGACAGCATGAGTGACTGGCTGGGCGTCGAAGACGATTACGATGCCAAGAAGTCCGGTCGCGGTATCGGTTCGTGGGATAACTTCGAGGACGATAACGATGGCTGGAAGGGTGGCGCTACGTCTTCCGATGGCGCTTCTTCCGAAGATATGCTCTCGGCTGTCGCCTCTATGGGCGATGATGAGCTGCTCGGTCACGATATCTGGTTTGTGGCAACGGGCGCCTCGGATTGTGATGGCGCCGGCATGAAGGCCTTCTTGGCTTCGCATCGCGATAAGCTCCGCGGCGTATTCTTCATCAATCTTGAATCCGTCGGCGCCGGTAAGCTTTCGGTGGTGACGGTCGAGGGCGAACAGCAGCTGCTCAAGGGCGATCGCCGCATCATGAACCTGGTCAGCAAGGTGTGCAAGTCGTTCCATGTCGATTGTGGCGCGCTCGAGATGCCCTATGCCAAGACCGATGCCTATGCCGCGCTCGAGGCGAGCCGCCGAGCCCTCACCATCGCCGGCGTGGACGGCACGCGTCTGGCTTGCGCTCGTACCGAGGACGACCTGCCCCACAATGTCAACCCGACGAACATTGCCACGGTATCCGAGGTCGTGACCGAGGTTATCCGCCGTTCGTAGACGGAGCTCTAAGGAGTCAACGTGTTTTCGTATATTAAGCGCCATTGGCCTGTCTACGTGATTTTGACCTTGATTGCCATTGCGTTAGGATTTGGGGCTGCCTACATCGTGGGTGCAAAGGGCTCGACCCCCGCCTCCGCAATCAGCGAAGAGGTGGAGCAAGAACAGAGTACGGGTGCCGATGGGATTCCTGAGTCCGAGCAGGCAATCGTTGATGGTGGATCTTCGTCTGCAGAGTAGATACGGCGATTTACATGATTGAAAGCGGGCGAGCCAGGGGGACTGGCTCGCCCGCTTTTTCATCGCGCTAGCGCTTCTTTGGGATCGACCTAAGGCGAGCGAACCATAGGGCTGCGGCACCCGAGGTCAGGAGCGCGGTGATGCAAGCGGCGATGGGAGCTGATCCTGTTGCCGGTAGGTCCTGCGGTAGGGTACAGCGTTGAATGACACGGTCATCGTCATGTGACTCAAGTTTATCGCCGCCGCCGTTGCGGCAAAGATCGACGTGTGCGCTGTTGGTGAGTGCGGTTTGGGGCGTATAAGCCGACGTCGCCTGCATGTGCACGATTGCGCCCCGAGCGTCTGTGCCAAGGATTGCTTTGGCATCGTCAAGATCGTCGTGCTCATCTTTGAGATCATCGCGGGTCCAAGAATCCGCATCGCTTCGAGTCGTAAAGTCGGCGGCTACCGCACCGTATTCAATTCGAATGCCCGTTACGACGGTATTGGATGCAAGGTCGAGCTCTTCCGCCTCGAGTGTGGTGGATCCCGTGGTCGAGACATCCGCCTTCCAGAGGCGCCAGCCGTCGTAATCGACGAGGCGACAGTCCTCACCAAGGCTCTCTTTTACTTCGTCGGACTCAAGCCAAGGATTTTCGTGCCCATCGTCAAGTGTCGCGTTTGCCGGCTCATCGACGTCTGTCGAGTCCAACGGCGTCGTGCGATACCATACGTTGCACAGACCGTTGAGGTCGCCGATGGCGACGGGGGTTTCGATTGAGACGAATCTCGCCGTATCGTCCTCGGCACACTCAAGATCATCGGTAATTGTGAACTCATCAACCCAGGTAGTTGAATCGTTTCGAGCGTCGATGGTATAGGAGAAAAGCCCATCCGTATTGGTTTGCATCGCGGCACGGTTTTTACCATCGCCGTTAGCCAACAGGCCCTTTTCGATAGGTTGGACAAGTTCCTGACGCTTGTCGACCTGCCCCTTGATCTCGATGGGCGCATCCTTCATCGCGACGGATTGGACTTCTCCCGTATCCTTTATTTCAAACGTTATCTCCTCGGCAAGGTCATAGGTCCGCGGAGACATCATTTCGCGCAACGAGTAGGTGCCGGGTGCAAGATGTTCGACGCGGTGTGGCTTGTCGGATGAGGTCCAGGAGTCTATTTCGGTTTTATCGGGACCATATAAGGCGAGCTGTGCGCCTTCCACTTCCTGCTCACCGCTTGCATCGACCTTGGAGATATCAACCTTGGTGTAATCGTCGGATACGTTAAGCCGTGCTTCTACAACGGGTGTTTTCTGGTCGGCATAAGTAAGGTCGACAATATGGGTTGTCTGATCGAGCAAGAAGCCTGCCGGCGCTTGAGTCTCGACAACCTCGTAGCGTGCGGTGTCAGATCCCAGTGGGAGGTTGTCCGCGCGTGCTTCTCCAGTTTCATCCGTCGTGACGGTCGCGACAGTCTCACCGTCGAGCGCGGCAATGCTACCGTCGGGGCGCACGATATCACCCGAGGCACGGATCTCAAAGACGGCGCCCGCGAGGCTGCTCCCGTCTATGGCATCGGTTTTAACGATCCTGATGTTTCCGGTCGCGGCGTGGTCATAATACGAGGCGATTGCAACGGGCGTTAGGTTCATGTCGGTGGGTATGTTTACCTCGATCTCTTCGCCGACAAGATAGGGCTCTTTGGCCGAGGTTTCGCGTACATAATAGGTGCCCGGCACGAGCGATTCGGGCAGTGTGACGGTCCCGGTCGCGTCAGTCGTAAAGGTGTCCATTACGTTATGTGCTGGATACCAGCAAGTTTGTGAGACAGGTTCGTGATTGCTGTCGAGGAGTTGGAAGGTGAATCCGGCTAGGGGAACAGAAGCGCCTGTTTGGGCATCGCGTTTTACAATCTGGAGATGCGTCGACAGAGCGTGGTTGTCTACGATATATTGAAGCTCGGCGCCGTCGGAAATCTGATTGGCCCCGACGGTCCATTCCCCTGCACGTTTAAAACCCTCGGGGACGGTTTCCGGAACCTCGCGAACCGTGTAGCCGGCACGGTCGTATGGGACGGCTCCGTGGACACCGGCGGGTCGCTTGCCTGTGCCGAACCATGCTTCGGGCTGATCTTTGGTGGAGGCAAAGCCATAGATGTTTGTGGTCAGTGTGCCAACAACCTGCTGAGAGCTGTTGCTGACAACCTCAAAGACAACACCACCCGCCGGCTGCTCCAGGCCGGATTGGTCGCTATTGCCGTAATCCTTGAATTTGGAAATCTCAAGGTTAAACGCAATGGGGATATCGGAAACGCGAGATTCGATCTCGACCACGCCTGAATCGCCGAGTTGGTCGGCTCCAACGGTATAGGTCCAGCTGTCGTTGGATGGCAGGTAGCCCTCGGGGGCTTTTGATTCGTAGATGGTAAAGGTTCCTAAGGGGACATCGGCGAGGGTGGCCCGACCGCTTTCGTCGGTCGTGAGGATTTGTGCCCATCCAGGGGTTGATTGCGACACACACGTGAACTTTGCTCCTGCGAGCGAAGCTCCAACTTGGGGGCCTGCATTCGTCGCGGCATCGAGCTTTGCGATGCGCAAGGTAATGGTGCCGGGCTGTTCATCAATGGCGACCTGTCCACCGTCATTCCCCGTGGTAAAGGCGATGCGATCACGACGGGGGACATAGCCGGCCGGCGCCTTCGTTTCAACTAGGTAGTATGCCGTGTTGGGCAGAAGTGTTGCTTGCGCCCGACCGTTGCTGTCCATCTGGATGGTGCCGACATGCGCGCCGCTGGCGCTCTCAAAAATATCGAATGTTGCCCCGTCAAACTGATAAGTATTGTTTCCGCTGGTAATGGCGGCGTTTGCAGACTGTTTTTTGAAGGAAACAGAGACCGCCGGCAGTACATAGAGCATGTCTTGACGTTTGCTGCCGCCCGATACGGCTCCTAGATAGCGTCGCGCGCGGTGCGGAGCGGCTTTGATGCTTCCTGATTTTGCGCTGTCGTGGAGCCACCGCGCCGCCGCCACGACTTCATTGTCAGTGGTAAAGTGCCCACTCTTGGTTTTGCCCTGAGCGGTCGTGTAAGAGTAAGTACCGTCGACATGGGTAGTGCCGTTGAGCATCCATACGGCAAGCTGGGTTGCGGCGCGGGCGCGATCGGGTGAAAGATGGTAACCGCCAAACGACGTGGCGGTAGGATATCCGTGACAAACGATTGCCGCGAACTCGTCGTCGAGCCACACCCAGCCTTGATCAAAGTTGAGCCATGGGCCGCCCGGCTTGGTGGGGCCGGGGCGCTCCTGGTTCATGCAGTAGGCAATCGAGGCGTCTTGAGCTTCATACTTGCCGACGAAGAAGGGCCCACAATCATCGCTAATAGTGCGGAAGCCGAGCTGGTCGTAGCCATCGACGGCAAATGCGGCTCCCGGTGCCAGGCAGCCGAAAAGCAGGAAGAGGAGCAGGAGCAGCGGACCTGTTGCGATTGCGCTGTGGACAGAGTGCGTGGGTGCGTTGGACATGGCTGCTCCTTATCCCTCGTGCGCCGCACGGGGAGGCTGCGACGCGTAGGATGAGGCTACCCCCGAGGTTCATGCGGGTAAGTACCGGAGCCTGACCAAAAGCTTGCCCAATTCCTGACAAATTGAGCTCAAATACAACAATCAAGCAAAAGCGCAGGTAGAAGATAAGGGGAACAGGAAGCCAAAGGTCCTCGTCTCCACAATTGACGCGATTTTCAAACGAATCTCCACAGCTAAAACAAGCATCGCCACCCTTGTATCGAACAAGACAACCGCGTTATACTATCCCCCACATATGCGGGCATCGCCAAGTGGTAAGGCATCAGCTTCCCAAGCTGACACTCGCGGGTTCGAGTCCCGTTGCCCGCTCCATTCGAATTTCAGGCACGGTAACGTTTCGTTACCGTGCCTTTTTCAATAAAGTGCCGGGACTCGAACCCGACAGGGTGCGAGCGTTAAATAAACGCGAAGCGTTTATAGCGAGCAGGCAAGGTCGCCGATAGGCGGCCGCAGCCGGTGCGGATTTGCGAAGCAAATACGCGGACGTCCCGTTGCCCGCTCCACCGAGCGCGGGAGAACTCGGGACGGCCAATTCAACAAAGTTTTCCCCATCGTCTCCGTGAATCCGAGGAGATCGCCGCAGCCGGTGCGCGTCCGCGACGCGGGCGCGCGGACGTCCCGTTGCCCGCTCCATCGAGTACGGGGGACCTCGGGAACGTCGGGTCCAACCCGCTGTGCCCGTGCGTGTGCGCGGACCGGGTCTGCCGACCGCAGCCGGTGCGTATTTGCGAAGCAAATGCGCAGACGTCCTCATGGTCGCTCCAATTCCAAAATGTTAGGTTAATGCCTACTGCCCATACTTGCACCTGCGCACGGTACAATGGTTGGGTTACGACCAACGTGCCAATAACCAAAAAGGAGCCGCTATGATCGATCGCTATACCCGCCCGGAGATGGGACACATCTTCTCCCTCGAGAACAAGTACGCCATTTGGCAGGAAATCGAGGTTCTGGCCTGCGAGGCCCAGGCGGAGCTCGGCAAGATCGGTATTTCCAAAGACGAGGCCCAGTGGATCCGCGACCATGCCAACTTTGAGAAGGCGAAGGTCGATGAGATCGAGGAAGTCACGCGCCACGACGTCATTGCCTTCCTGACCAACATGAAGGAATACATCGATGCCGATGTTCCCGAGGACGACCCCAAGCCCAGCCGCTGGGTTCACTATGGCATGACCAGCTCCGATCTGGGCGACACGGCCCTGTGCTACCAGCTCACCCAGGCCTGCGACCTGATCATCGAGGACGTCAAAAAACTCGGCGAGATCTGCAAGCGTCGCGCCTTTGAGGAGCGCAACACGCTCTGTGCCGGCCGCACTCATGGCATCCACGCCGAGCCGATGACCTTCGGCATGAAGTTTGGCTCTTGGGCCTGGGAGCTCAAGCGCGATCTGGACCGTCTTGAGGATGCTCGCAAGAACGTTGCCTTTGGTGCCATCTCGGGCGCTGTCGGCACGTACAGCTCCATCGAGCCGTTTGTCGAGGAATATGTCTGCGAGCACCTGGGCCTGGTTCACGACCCGCTGTCCACGCAGGTTATTAGCCGCGATCATCACGCCTACCTCGCCGGCGTTCTTGCCACCACCGCGGCCACCTGTGAGCGCATCGCTACCGAGGTTCGCAATCTGCAGAAGACCGATACACTCGAGGCCGAGGAACCGTTCCGTAAGGGTCAAAAGGGCAGCTCAGCCATGCCGCACAAGCGCAATCCCATCACCATGGAGAAGGTCTGCGGTCTGTCGCGCGTCGTGAAGTCCAACGCCCAGGTCGCCTTCGATAACGTCGCCCTGTGGCACGAGCGTGACATTTCGCACTCCTCTGCCGAGCGTGTCGCCCAGGCCGATAGCTTCATCGCACTCGACCACATGTTCCAGTGCCTCATCCGCGTTATCGACGGCCTGCAGCTGTACCCTGCCCGCATGATGGCCAACCTCAATAAGACCCGCGGCCTCATCTTCTCCTCCAAGGTGCTGCTCGCCCTCGTCGATACGGGCATCACCCGCGAGGACGCGTACGCCATTGTGCAGGAGAACGCCATGGCAACCTGGCACGAGGTACAGGATTGTGTCTCCGGCCCCACCTTTAAGGAGCGTCTCGAGGCCGACCCGCGCTGCACCGTCAGCCAGGAGAAGCTCGACGAGATCTTTGATCCATGGGACTTCCTCACCCGTATCGACACGGTCTTTGATCGTCTGGAGCAGCTGAGCTTCGAGTAGGTTCGGGCATAACGTTAGCTTTTTAGGGCGCTTTGCTGGTAATGTGTGTTGCCGGCAAAGCGCCTCGTTGCATTTAGGGAAAGACGGGGATAATAGTCGTCTCGAATAACATTCTGAGAGGGGATCGCATGATTTCGTTTGATTACAAGCCTCAGGGCGTGTGTGCTCGCAATATTCACCTTGACCTTTCCGATGACGGCAACAAGGTGATAGGCGTTGAGTTTACCGGTGGCTGCGACGGCAATCTCAAGGCAATCTCCAAGCTGGTCGAGGGCGCTCCTGCCGATCGCGTAATCGAGGTTCTCGCCGGTAATACCTGCGGTATGAAAAAGACCTCCTGCGCCGACCAGCTTACGCGCGCCATCGAGGCCGCTCGCGCCGAGATCGCCTAATGGGTATCGCCGATCACATCAAGAACGGAATATCGCGTCGCGGCTTTGTACTCGGTGGGGCTGCCGCGGGCGCTGCCACGGTGCTTGCCGGATGCTCGAAAAAAACGGGTACCAGCGATGATGCCGCCGGCGAGCCGCAGGTTATCAAGGACGATTCCAAAATTATCTCGATTACGGATGAGTATGAGGCTGTCGACATCGATCTTGAGCCGGCGGCGTCGTGGACGCTGCCTCTGGGTACGCTGCTGTACTACTGCGACGGCGATTACGCCGCGGCGATGATGGCGCCCGCATCGGCATTGCACGCCAACACGCTCGGTGTGCTCAACCTGGGCGATGGCTCGCTTACCACATTAATCGAGGATCCTGTCGAGGGCACGGGATATGCATTCTACGATGTCCGCGCCGGCGACGGCGTATTCGCGTGGGTTGAGATGAACTTTGCCAATTCATCGTGGAAGCTCTACGCTCAAAATCTGTCGGGCGCTTCGCTCTCTGGCGATGTGGTTGAGCTCGATCGAGGTGGCAAGGACTATGATCCGCCCCTGTTTACGGCGTTCGGGTCATCAGTCATCTGGTATAAAATGCCTTCGGCAGGCGGCAATAAAACGAGTAGTGATTCGTTTTGCTATCGTCGCTCACTTGATGAATCCAAGGCCGAGACAATTTGGAAATCGACGGGCCGCTTTGCATCGGCCCCGCGCGCGAGCGACGGCATTTTGACCATCTCGCCGCGTGTCCGCAACGACGAGGGCGTCTACTACGGCATAACGGCAATCGATCTGACCGACGGCAACAACACCAAGCGTGCCCAGCTAGTCCTTCCCTCGTCAGTCTCGCCTTTCGAGGCCGTGTATATGGGCGATACCTTCGTGTTTTCTATCGAGGCGGCCTATAGCGGCGTGGGCAGCCTGGGCAATATGGGCACGTATATCGGTAATGAGGGAGGGCCGTACCTCTTTCTGTCACGCGAGCCGCTCGCATGTGCGGCTGGCAAGAAGAATAAATACCTTGTTAAGGTACAGGCGTCGCATTTCCTGATCGACACCTCTGCCAAGACCTATGGCTCGCTGCTGTCGCCCGACCGCGCTTTGGAGTATGGCGATTATCCAGCTACGGCGGGAAAATCGGACTCATTCCTTACGTACGCCACGGTGCGCAACAGCCAGGGTATACCAGAGACGGTCACTGCACGCCTATTCTCTCTTTAAGCTTAGAGGGGTTAAAAAGGCGCCAACAGGGGAATAAACGCGTTGTAATTGTGAGTACCGCCCGCCGAGCTGCCGCGTCATAGCGGCATCTGGCGGGCTCAGGTGCGTTAAAATGGGCTTGTTCTTAGCTAATTGAGACAGGGGGGCCGTGTTATGGCTTCAGATGCAAAAAAGATTCTGCTGGTCGAGGATGAGAAGGCAATCCGTGACGCCGTCGCTGCCTATCTCGAGCGCGAAGGCTACTGGGTTGTGGGCGTCGGCGATGGCCAGTCCGCGATCGAGGAGTTCGAGAAGCATCAGTTCGACCTGGTCGTGCTCGACCTTATGCTCCCCAAGATCCCCGGCGAGCGCGTTTGCCGCACCATTCGCGATACCTCGGATGTCCCCATCATCATGCTGACGGCTAAGGGCGAGATCGAGGACCGTATTATCGGTCTTGAGCTCGGCGCCGACGACTATCTGATTAAGCCGTTCTCGCCGCGCGAGCTCGTCGCCCGCGTTCGCGCTCTGTTCCGCCGTGCCCATCAGGCCGACGAGCCCGCCGTCGAGGTACTCGACTTCGGCGATCTGGTCATCGATATCTCGGGCCACAAGATCTTGGTCGAGGGCAAGGAAGTCGATCTGACGGCTTCCGAGTTCAAGCTGCTCACCACGCTTGCCCGCCATCCCGGCCGTGTGTATAACCGCATGGAGCTGGTCGAGAAAGTGCTCGGGTATGACTTTGAGGGCTATGAGCGCACCATCGATAGCCACGTGAAGAATCTTCGCGCCAAGCTGGGCGATGATCCCAAGAAGCCCAAGTGGCTCTACACCGTCCATGGTGTCGGCTATCGCTTCGAGGCTCCGGCCAAGACCGATAAGTCGGACGAGAAATAGGGAAATCACATATGACACCTGCGCGCTTTGAAATCGGACAAAAGCACAAGCAGGAGAGCGAGGCGGGTTCCAAGGCTAGTTGGAACACGCCTCGTTCCGATTCACGGCCAACGATGAGCTATCCCTCGCGCATGGCACTTGCTTTTGCTCTGACATCGCTCATGACGGTATTGGTGCTGGTGGGCGTTGTCTCTGTTGTGTGGGGCACGGTCTTTTCGGATTACACACGCTCCAATATCGTCGAAATCGCAAATTCCGCTGCCGAGAAGTTGGCGACCTCATATGAGGAAAACGGCTCTTGGACCGCGGGAGAACTGCGCACGGTCGCAACGTCGAGTTTGGTTTCCGACGATCTGGGCATGCAGGTCGTCAATAAAAAGGGTGTGATCGTTTATGACGATTCCTGGCCCTCGGCAAGCGCCACCGCCGATGTACGCGAAAACCAGGCTACGACCGACGACACGAGCGGCAAGAGGGCATCGCATAGCCCGGTCTCGTCTGCTCCAACCGACTCCGATAGCGTTGCTAACGTCGAGATTGTAACGTCTTCCGGCGAGCATGTCGGACAGGTAAAGCTGTGGGCCATCGGCTCCGACGCTCTGCTCACCAAGGCGGACTCTGCGTTTAGGGAGAAGACCTTTAACGCCATGGCCCTCGCCGCGGTTGTTGCAATCTGCATTTCGGTCGTTATCGGATCGCTCGTGTCGCGCATGCTCACCAAACCGATTCATCGCATCACCAGTACCGCAAAGCAAATCCGTGACGGCGACCTGTCGGCTCGCACGGGGCTGCGCGGTGATGACGAGATCGATCAGCTGGGTGAGACCTTCGATGAGATGGCCACCTCGCTCGAGAAGGATATGAAACACGAGAAGCGCCTGACCTCAGACGTTGCACACGAGCTTCGCACGCCGCTTATGGCCATGCTCGCAACGGTCGAGGCCATGCAGGATGGCGTGTATCCCACCGACGATGAGCATTTGGAGACCGTTGCTTCCGAGACGCGTCGCCTGGCTCGTCTGGTGCAGCAGATGCTCGACCTATCGCGTATGGAAAACAGCACGGCTCCGCTCAATCTAGAACCGGTGGACATGGTTCCGTTCGTGCGATCGATTGTGAACGGCCAGGAGCGTCTGTTTGCCGACCGTGACCTTCGTCTTCGCTTTGCAGATGAAACCCAAGGGCACGACGATGTCGTCGAGGCCGATCCCGACATGATCACGCAATGTGTTATCAACCTCATGAGCAACGCCATGCGCTACACCCCCGAGGGCGGTTGGGTTGTGGTGTCGGTGCTCAGTGACCGCAGGCACGTCAGCATTGCCGTTTCTGATACCGGCATCGGTATTGCCAAGGACGATCTGTCGCGCATTTTCGGGCGGTTTTGGCGCGCCGATGCCAGCCGCGCCCGCGAAGCTGGCGGCCTGGGCGTCGGCCTCGCCGTGACCAAGCAGATCGTCGAGCGTCACCATGGCTACATATCCGTGGAGTCGGAGCTTGGAAAGGGTACGACTTTTACAATTCATCTGCCCCGCGAGCACACGGCGGACGCGGCATCTACTACAATGGAGCACTAGCTTTTCGCTATTCGGTGAAGGAGGGGCCGCGTCCCTGCCGCTCCGAGTTTGCGAAAACATGCGGGAAAGAACCCGCATTTCTGTCGTATTTAGGTAAGGAGTGACTCACGTGACAACGATGGAGCGTCGTCCGGATTCCCGTGGCAAGGTTCGTGATATTTACGATGCCGGTGAAAACCTGCTGATGGTCGCCACCGACCGCATTTCTGCGTTCGACTTCATTCTTCCCGACGAGATTCCGTTTAAGGGAGAGGTGCTCAATCGCATCTCGGCATTCTGGTTCGATAAGTTTGCCGACATCGTTCCCAACCATCTCGTTTCCATCGACCCGGCGGATTTCCCCGAGGAGTTTGCTGAGTATCGTGACTACCTCGCTGGCCGCGCCATGCTGGTTAAGAAGGCCCAGACGATTCCTATCGAGTGCATCGTCCGCGGCTATCTGACCGGTTCGGGCAAGAAGACCTACGACGAGAACGGCACCGTCTGCGGCATCCAGCTGCCTGAGGGCCTGACCGAGGCTTCCAAGCTTCCCGAGCCGTTGTTCACGCCGTCCACGAAGGCCGAGATCGGTGACCACGACGAGAACATCTCGTTCGAGCGTTGCTGCGAGATCGTGGGCGAGGACATCGCCACGCAGATTCGTGACCTTTCCCTCAAGATCTACAAGGCCGCTGCCGAGTACGCCGCGACCCGTGGCATCATCATTGCCGACACCAAGTTCGAGTTTGGTGTCATCGATGGCAAGGTCACGCTGATCGACGAGTGCCTCACGCCCGACTCCAGCCGTTTCTGGCCTGCTGCCAGCTACGAGGAGGGCAAGATCCAGCCTAGCTACGACAAGCAATTCGTCCGCAATTGGCTCAAGGCCAACTGGGATATGACGGGGGAGACCCCGCACCTGCCCGCCGAGGTCATCGATGGCACGTCCGAGCGCTATCGCGAGGCCTTCCAGATCATCACGGGCTCCCAGTTCACAAGCATGAAGGAGAACGCATAAGTGAGTACCCGTAGCGCCACGAACAAGCGCACGCAATCCCACGAAGTTACCGGGGTTGCGCGCAAGTCTGCCGCATCTGCTAAGCCCGCCCGCCAAGCAGCGAGCTCCGTTCGCGTCGTGCCGGCTTCGTCTAAGGCACGCCGCAAAGAGCTCGAGAAGGGCGAGAACCTCGAGGGCCTCTCTAAAGAGGAGAAGCGCGCCCGCAAGGCTAAGCAGCGCGCCAAGGAGGACCGCATCTATACGGTGTCGAATATCCTCCTCAAGCAGGACGAGGACTACACCAAGCGCCGTCGCATCTGGTGGATTGTGCTCGCCATTGGCATGGTGCTCGTCGTGGCAATTTGGGCCTCGCTGTACTTCGCTCCCGCTGGCATGGTGTCCAGCCCTGTCCAGATGGTCGGCATTGTTTTGTCCTACGTCATCATTTTGGGCGACTTTATCTATGACTTCGCTCGTATTCGTCCCTTGCGCAACATGTACCGCGCGCAGGCCGAGGGCATGTCCGAGAACAAGCTCAACGCTCTTATTGAGCGCGCGGCTGCCGAGGAGGACAAGAAGGACTCCAAGAAGAAGTAGCGTTTGCATACATACTTATCGCTAAGATATAAGGCGCGTCGTTTTTGCGGCGCGCCTTTTTACTGTTCTATAGATAGATGGAGTGGCACATGATTCGAGCTGCCCTGACGGTCGAAGAGGCTCTGGAGGGCATGAAGGCCCTGGAGCCCAAGATTAAAAACTACGCGCGCCTGGTCGTCCGCAAGGGCGTAAACGTCAAGCCCGGCCAGGAGGTCGTCGTTCAGTCTCCGGTCGAGTGCGCGCCGTTTGCGCGCGTGGTGGTCGCGGAGGCCTATGCTGCCGGCGCCGGCCACGTGACGGTCATTTGGGCCGATGATGCCGTGACGAGGCTCACGTACGAGCATGTCGAGAAAAGCTATTTTGAGCAGACGTCCGAGTGGAAGCGCATGCAGCTGGATTCCTTGGCCCAGGATGGTGCCTGCTTTGTCTTTATCGAGGGTGCGGACCCCGCCGCCCTTAAGGGCATCGATCCCGCTAAGCCCGCTGCAGCTTCTAAGGCAAAGAACACGCAGTGCAAAGTTTTCCGCCGTGGACTGGATTACAACATCAATCCGTGGTGCATCGCCGGCGCTCCGGTCGTGGCTTGGGCGCGCGAGGTGTTCCCGGGAGACGCCGACGAGGTTGCAATCTATAAGCTGTGGAATGCGATTCTGCACACCGCTCGCGCCGATGGCCAGGACCCAGAGAGCGACTGGGAGCTCCATGACGCCGCATTCGAAAAGAACCTGCGTTTCCTGAACGACAATCGTTTCGACTGCCTGCATTACACCGCGGCAAATGGAACCGATCTGACGATTGGCATGACGAAGGGTCACGAGTGGGCCGGCGGCAAGGGCAAGACGCCCGATGGGCACCCCTTCTTCCCCAACATTCCCACCGAGGAAGTCTTCACTTCGCCCGATCGCATGCGCGCCGACGGTATCGTGTACTCGGCCATGCCGCTCATCCACCACGGCAATAAAATCGACGATTTTTGGATTAAGTTCGAGGGCGGCCGCGTGGTGGACTACGACGCCCGCGTGGGCAAGGCAACGCTCGCAAGTATCATCGATACTGACGAGGGCGCTGCTCACCTGGGAGAGGTCGCGCTCATTTCCAAGAACACGCCGATCCGCGAAAGTGGTGTTCTGTTCTACGATACGCTCTATGACGAGAACGCTAGCTGCCATCTCGCGCTAGGTGTCGGTTTCCCCGAATGCATCGAGGGTGGGTACGACATGTCCAAGGAGGAGCTCCTGGAGCATGGTGTTAACGTCTCGAGCACGCACGTCGATTTTATGATCGGCACGGACGACATCGATATTACGGGCATTACGCCTGATGGACGTGAAGTTGTGATTTTCCAGAACGGCCAATGGAGTTGGGAATAGTCCCAGACCGTGGTACAATGCCACCCGCGGGCCGTTAGCTCAGCTGGCAGAGCAGGGGACTTTTAATCCCAAGGTCCAGGGTTCGAACCCCTGACGGCCCACCATAGAATAGAAAAGCGACTGGCGGATGCCGGCCGCTTTTTTGTTACCGCGGCACGGGTTCGAACCCGAAAGGGCGCGGAGCTGAGGAAACGCATGAGCGTTTGCCAGCGCAGCGCGCAAGGCGCGAAAGCGCCGCAGCGGCCGCCTGCGAAGCAGGCTGAACCCCTGACGGCCCACCCAAAGATTGTTGAGACGGTCAACTTCGGTTGGCCGTCTTTTTTGTTGCCGGTGCACGGGTTCGAACCCGTATCTATCTTATATAAGAACGCTTGGCGAACAAAACCTGCCTTTTACCGACGGGAAACAAATAGCTGATGCTTTTGGAGTAAAGTGGCGCTCCAGAGATGACCGATGCCTTAACACCTATAAACCAGCTGGTCATCGCCAATATCAGAAGCCAATGCTTCAGTTATAACCTCAGGGACGCGACTGAGGGACATATTCATTTGTGAACAAAATATGGAGTGCCAGATTCCCGCCCCCGGGGCCCCTCCGGTCTGGCAATATATCTCCTTGCCGCGCGGCCCGGTCGAACCGGGAACCAGCGCAGGCGTGCACCTTGAGAACCGGATACTGCGAGGATGGACACACCAGATGTGTCGCATCCGGGCAGACATCGAACCATTTGAAATGGTCTAACTTGGATTTGTTTTTCGCAAGGCCGCCGAGAGGCGGCCCCGAGAAATTCCTTTTCCTATACTAGAACCATATGAATCGAACGGAACCGATCAGCTAATAGTTGTGAGGACCGGACGGGCTCGAAGCCCAACATATTTGGACGGAGAGTTCGATCCTGGCTCAGGATGAACGCTGGCGGCGCGCCTAACACATGCAAGTCGAACGGCACCTATCTTCGGATAGAAGCGAGTGGCGAACGGCTGAGTAACACGTGGAGAACCTGCCCCCTCCCCCGGGATAGCCGCCCGAAAGGACGGGTAATACCGGATACCCCGGGGTGCCGCATGGCACCCCGGCTAAAGCCCCGACGGGAGGGGATGGCTCCGCGGCCCATCAGGTAGACGGCGGGGTGACGGCCCACCGTGCCGACAACGGGTAGCCGGGTTGAGAGACCGACCGGCCAGATTGGGACTGAGACACGGCCCAGACTCCTACGGGAGGCAGCAGTGGGGAATCTTGCGCAATGGGGGGAACCCTGACGCAGCGACGCCGCGTGCGGGACGGAGGCCTTCGGGTCGTAAACCGCTTTCAGCAGGGAAGAGTCAAGACTGTACCTGCAGAAGAAGCCCCGGCTAACTACGTGCCAGCAGCCGCGGTAATACGTAGGGGGCGAGCGTTATCCGGATTCATTGGGCGTAAAGCGCGCGTAGGCGGCCCGGCAGGCCGGGGGTCGAAGCGGGGGGCTCAACCCCCCGAAGCCCCCGGAACCTCCGCGGCTTGGGTCCGGTAGGGGAGGGTGGAACACCCGGTGTAGCGGTGGAATGCGCAGATATCGGGTGGAACACCGGTGGCGAAGGCGGCCCTCTGGGCCGAGACCGACGCTGAGGCGCGAAAGCTGGGGGAGCGAACAGGATTAGATACCCTGGTAGTCCCAGCCGTAAACGATGGACGCTAGGTGTGGGGGGACGATCCCCCCGTGCCGCAGCCAACGCATTAAGCGTCCCGCCTGGGGAGTACGGCCGCAAGGCTAAAACTCAAAGGAATTGACGGGGGCCCGCACAAGCAGCGGAGCATGTGGCTTAATTCGAAGCAACGCGAAGAACCTTACCAGGGCTTGACATATGGGTGAAGCGGGGGAGACCCCGTGGCCGAGAGGAGCCCATACAGGTGGTGCATGGCTGTCGTCAGCTCGTGTCGTGAGATGTTGGGTTAAGTCCCGCAACGAGCGCAACCCC
>JBKWEB010000008.1:46211-49632 GCA_046976245.1 Collinsella sp.
TTGAACTGAGAAGGGGGAGGCCTCGCGGCCTCCCCCTTTTTTGCGTTTACCGGGCAGCATTCCTTCTGCAATTAAATCAATTTAATCATCCACCGCTGAATATAGACGTTCACCGTTCTGTGGCCGGTTCTTTGTTCTCAATGGACTAATATTTGCTTTAGCGCACTGCTGCGCTTGTCCTGTTTTACACGGGTCGTTTTATTGATTGTGACGGAAGGACTCACATGGCAGATGTTCATGAGCTGCTTGATACTTGGATTGCCAATGTCAAGGACGAGGAGCTCCTCGCTGAGCTTAACACGATGAAGGAGCAGGGTGATGAGGACGCCATCACCGACGCTTTCTTCCAGGATCTCGCCTTCGGTACTGCCGGCCTTCGCGGCACTATCGGTGCGGGCACTAACCGTATGAATATCTATACGGTCGGTCGTGCGACCCAGGGATTCGCTGACTACCTCAATGCGACCTTCGAGCATCCGACGGTCGCCATCGCTCGCGATAGCCGCAATAAAGGTGAGCTGTTCGTTAAGACGACGGCTGCCATTCTTGCAGCAAACGGCGTGACTGCCCTCGTGTATCCCAAGATTTCTCCCGTGCCGACGCTCTCCTGGGCCGTCCGCGACCTTAAGTGCTCCGGTGGAATTTGCATGACCGCTAGCCATAACCCGGCGCCGTATAACGGCTATAAGGCCTATGGCCCCGACGGTTGCCAGATCACCAGCGAGGCTGCCGATGCAATTTCTAAGGCTATCGCCGAGACCGATACGTTTACCGGTGTGAAGTCCATGGACTTCGATGAGGCTCTTGAGCAGGGTCTGGTCAAATGGATCGATGACTCGTGCCTCGAGCGTTATTATGACGCCGTTCTCGCCCGCGGCGTGACCAACCTTTCTGCCGAGGAGATCGCTGGCGCTCCGCTTAAGCTCGTCTACACTCCGCTCAACGGCACCGGCCTCATTCCCGTCACGACGGTGCTCGAGCGCGCTAGCATCACCGATGTCACGGTTGTTCCCGAGCAGAGGGAGCCTAACGGCGATTTCCCGACCTGCCCGTATCCTAACCCCGAGATTCGTCAGGCCATGCAGAAGGGCATTGACCTGTGCGAGCAGGTTCACCCTGATTTGCTGCTTGCAACCGATCCCGACGCCGACCGTGTTGGCGTTGCCGTTAAGAATGGCGATGACTATCTGCTGCTGACCGGCAATGAGATGGGCGTTCTGTTGCTCGACTATATCTGCAAGACCCGTGCTGCCCGCGGTGAGGACCTCACTAAGAAGGTTGCCGTTACTACTATCGTTTCTTCCGCCATGGTCGACGCTCTGGCCGACGAGTACGGTTTTGAGCTCCGCCGCTGCCTGACGGGCTTCAAGTACATCGGCGACATCATTACTTCTCTTTCCGATGCCGGCGAGGTCGATCGCTTTATCTTCGGTTTTGAGGAGAGCTACGGCTATCTGGCCGGTGACCACGTGCGCGACAAGGACGCCGTGAGCACTTCTCTCCTGATTTGCCAGATGGCGCAGTATTACAAGCTCCAGGGCAAGAACCTTGCAGATGCGATGCACGAGCTGTACGAGAAGTATGGCTACTATCACAACAAGACGATTTCGCTGAGCTATCCGGGCGCTGAGGGTGCGGCAAAGATGGCCGGCATCATGGCCGGTCTGCGCGAGAACCCGCCCGCGGAGCTCGCCGGTTCCAAGATTGAGGCTGTCGTGGATTACAACACCTGCGTGAACGGCCTGCCGAAGGCTAACGTCATTGAGTTCGATCTTGAGGGCGGCAACAAGGGTATTGTTCGTCCTTCCGGCACTGAACCCAAGATTAAGCTGTACATCTTCGCTAAGGGCGCGGATGCAGCCGAGGCTGATGCCGCACTTGACGCGATTGAGGAGTCTGGTCGCAAGTTGTTGGCCTAAGGCTTTGAAAGCCTATTTCTATAGTTAGACGGAGGAGGGGATCTCGGAAACGAGGTCCCCTCTTTATTACTGGCAAATATAGCTGAGGATCACAAGATGTGTAGGAAATGTGTACGCCCAGATTCCCGCCCCCGGCGCCCCTCCGGTCTGGCAATATATCTCCTTGCCGCGCGGCCCGGTCGAACCGGGAACCAGCGCAGGCGTGCACCTTGAGAACCGGATACTGCGAGGATGGACACACCAGATGTGTCGCATCCGGGCAGACATCGAACCATTTGAAATGGTCTAACTTGGATTTGTTTTTCGCAAGGCCGCCGAGAGGCGGCCCCGAGAAATTCCTTTTCCTATACTAGAACCATATGAATCGAACGGAACCGATCAGCTAATAGTTGTGAGGACCGGACGGGCTCGAAGCCCAACATATTTGGACGGAGAGTTCGATCCTGGCTCAGGATGAACGCTGGCGGCGCGCCTAACACATGCAAGTCGAACGGCACCTATCTTCGGATAGAAGCGAGTGGCGAACGGCTGAGTAACACGTGGAGAACCTGCCCCCTCCCCCGGGATAGCCGCCCGAAAGGACGGGTAATACCGGATACCCCGGGGTGCCGCATGGCACCCCGGCTAAAGCCCCGACGGGAGGGGATGGCTCCGCGGCCCATCAGGTAGACGGCGGGGTGACGGCCCACCGTGCCGACAACGGGTAGCCGGGTTGAGAGACCGACCGGCCAGATTGGGACTGAGACACGGCCCAGACTCCTACGGGAGGCAGCAGTGGGGAATCTTGCGCAATGGGGGGAACCCTGACGCAGCGACGCCGCGTGCGGGACGGAGGCCTTCGGGTCGTAAACCGCTTTCAGCAGGGAAGAGTCAAGACTGTACCTGCAGAAGAAGCCCCGGCTAACTACGTGCCAGCAGCCGCGGTAATACGTAGGGGGCGAGCGTTATCCGGATTCATTGGGCGTAAAGCGCGCGTAGGCGGCCCGGCAGGCCGGGGGTCGAAGCGGGGGGCTCAACCCCCCGAAGCCCCCGGAACCTCCGCGGCTTGGGTCCGGTAGGGGAGGGTGGAACACCCGGTGTAGCGGTGGAATGCGCAGATATCGGGTGGAACACCGGTGGCGAAGGCGGCCCTCTGGGCCGAGACCGACGCTGAGGCGCGAAAGCTGGGGGAGCGAACAGGATTAGATACCCTGGTAGTCCCAGCCGTAAACGATGGACGCTAGGTGTGGGGGGACGATCCCCCCGTGCCGCAGCCAACGCATTAAGCGTCCCGCCTGGGGAGTACGGCCGCAAGGCTAAAACTCAAAGGAATTGACGGGGGCCCGCACAAGCAGCGGAGCATGTGGCTTAATTCGAAGCAACGCGAAGAACCTTACCAGGGCTTGACATATGGGTGAAGCGGGGGAGACCCCGTGGCCGAGAGGAGCCCATACAGGTGGTGCATGGCTGTCGTCAGCTCGTGTCGTGAGATGTTGGGTTAAGTCCCGCAACGAGCGCAACCC
>JBKWEB010000008.1:53446-64108 GCA_046976245.1 Collinsella sp.
TTGAACTGAGAAGGGGGAGGCCTCGCGGCCTCCCCCTTTTTTGCGTTTACCGGGCGTAAATGACTCATTTACACCAGACGATCTTATCGTTTTTGGTATTGAGCTTTTATTTAAAGAAAATAAATCGAATAACAAGGGCAACTGCTATGACCGCAATGATCAAAAGCAGGATTGTCAGTCGATGCTGCTTGCGTCGTTTACTTGTCGAAACGAAGATTGATTTTCCCTGTTTTGGCGTTTCGAGATAGCGAGCCGAATGCGTCAAGGTTTGCTTTGGTCGAGGACCTCTTTGTCGATGAGTGGCGGATGCTTTCATCGGCTCATCACTAGCTGCGCTGTTTTTAGATAATGGTGCGTCTTTCAGATATACAGGGTCTCCCGAGGCGACGCCCATATGTTTACGTCCCGTTTGGGCATCCTCGAGCGTTTGATATCGATTTCTCGTCACATACTCGGGCTCCGGATCATTAATGGGCTCTTGCGAGATGTGGGGGCGATGGAACCGCGGCGGCTGCGTGGAAGTATCTTCCCCCTGCGTCGGCATAAACATTTTGTTCTGGTTTTG
Organism: Collinsella sp.; assembly: GCA_046976245.1. Classification (GTDB taxonomy): domain Bacteria; phylum Actinomycetota; class Coriobacteriia; order Coriobacteriales; family Coriobacteriaceae; genus Collinsella. The sequence continues at coordinate 54,012 of JBKWEB010000008.1, forward strand.
GTCGTCCATGATGCCCTTTAGCTCGTTACCAACAACGTGTACGCGCTCATTGTAAGCCCCTTGCTATTTGTAGCTGTGAACATACTTGTTATTTAAGCTCTGGTTCAAAGAACCTTAACCTTATTAAAACCTGAGTCAAACACACTTAGATATGCTTATAGTACTAGACTCAAAAAACTTTATAGTCGATGTATATATGAGCACTGGGTGGGCATATATAAGAGCGTCAAAAGAAGTCCCAGTCACCTAGAAGATGACTCGGCAGTCCTTAAAAGGAGTGGTAAACATGGCAAGCATGGTTCCTTATCGTTCGGTTTTTGGCGTTCGTCCTTCTGCTAGCTCGCTGTTCGATCTGTTTGATGATATGACTGACCTTGCAAACAACTCGATTGCTTCCAAGGCGTTTCCCGTTGACGTTGAGGATAAGGGCGACGGCTATGAGGTCAAGGCTTATCTGACCGGCGTCGCCAAGGACGATATCGATGTCGAGCTTAACGAGGGTCGTCTGTCCATTAGCGTGAATGTCGAGGAAGACGAGGAGAACGAGGGCAAGAACTTCCTGCAGAAGGAGTTCAGCTCGTACAGCGCGACGCGTGGCGTGTATCTAAAGGACGCTTCGAGCGAGGGCCTCTCGGCTAAGTACGCTGACGGCATCCTGACCGTTACGGTCCCCAAGATCGTCGAGAAGAAGAACGTTACGAAGATCTCCATCGACTAACTTCGTTGGTGTTCTGCGCTATTAAAAGACAGTAAAAGGGGCTGGGAAGCGATTCTCGGCCCCTTTTGCTGTCTAGGACAGTCTATTGAATGGTTACTGGCCGATGCTGGCTTGCGGGGCGTATCGAGAGTTTTCGCGATCCTTGGAGAAGGGTTGCGGAGCTGCCGACCTCGTCATCCAGGGTTGCGGTCAGAGCTTTGGCATAGCTTTTGACGGTAAGGCTCGGACGATTGTTATCTTGGCTGATATGCATGGCAATGAGCTGTTCGGTGCGTTCGGTAACAAGTTCGCGCGCGGCTTCGGCGGCTTGGCCATTGGAGAGGTGTCCCCTTGCAGACAGGATGCGCTCCTGAAGAAAGCGGGGATATTCTCCCTCGCGCAGCATGGTCACATCGTGGTTGCTTTCGAGTGCGAGGACTCGACAATCTTCGAGGGTGTTCATGGCTTGGCTCGATAGCTCTCCGGTGTCGGTGGCAAAACCGATGGAATCATCGAGGGTGTCGAATCGATAGCCGACTGGATTGATGACATCGTGTGACGTTGAGTAGGTTTGCACGTGGATGCCGGCAATGGATAGGGTGTCACCGGGATCGAATTCCTCGACAGGCAGATGCGAAAGATTTTCTTTGCTCGAAAGAGTGCCCCTGCTGGCAAAGAGGGGGCCGTGCCAGTGCTTGCACCAGACATCGAGGCCCTTGATGTGATCGCTATGCTCATGAGTAATGAGAAGAGCCGAGACGTTGTCTGCCGAGAACCCCAGTTCTGCCATGCGCTTTAATGTCTCGCGGCGAGACAGTCCGTCATCGACCATAATGAGCCCCTGCGGGCCCTCGATGAGTGCGCAGTTGCCTTTAGAGCCACTGCCGAGGATATGAAGGTGCAGGCAAGACATAAGATTCCAAAGGATACAATGGGTGCGGACGAATAAAGGAGGAAGCGAATGCCAACGGTATCACAGCATTACGGACACCATGCCGTGCCTGGGGCAGTCGATGAGACCCGGACGAGGCAGCAGGCAGCTCCTGTCGTGCTCATGGTATCAGGCGGCGCGGACTCGACGGCACTGCTTCTTATGGCGTGCACATCAAAGCTGGATATCCAAGACGGACGCGGTGTTGCCCCCATTGCTCGCGAGCGCCTGCATGTGCTGCATGTAAACCATCATCTGCGCGGCAAGGCGTCCGATGGCGACGAGGCCTTTGTGCGTGAGCTCTGCGCGCAATATGGTTTACCGCTGTGTGTGGAGCACGCTTATTTTGATGGGGAGTCGGGCAATATTGAGGCCGCGGCCCGCGAGGTGCGCTATGCCGCGGCGCGGAGGTATGTTCGCGAACTCTGCGCCCAGACGGGGGCACCGCGAACGGCGGCTCGTATCTGCACCGCGCACACGTCTTCGGATCGCGCGGAAACGTTTTTGATGAACGCGATTAAGGGTTCGGGGCCCGCTGGTCTATCGAGCATTCCTCGCCGGAGGAATATCGTGGTGCGTCCCTTGCTCGACCTAACTCATGGCGAGCTCGTGGGCTATCTACAGGTACATGGTCAGCCGTGGCGTGAAGACGAGAGCAATGAGGATATCTCGTATCTGCGAAACTACGTGCGCCATCGGGTAATGCCAGTGGTGGCACAGCGTAATGCGAGCGTGTGCAAGACGATTGGCGCCGCCTGTGAGATCTTGGGTGACGAAGATGCGTTTCTATCCCAGCTGTCGGCACAGGCGTTTCGAAGCTGCCTGCGCAAGGAGGCGGCGGGCGCGCTAGTGCTCGATGCCAGACGCCTTGCTGCGGCCGAGGTGGTAATCGCGCGGCGCATCGTGCGACTGGCGATCAAACGCATCGATCCGGGCGCTCGTCCAGAGATGCGACATGTGGAGCGAGTCCTTTCCTGCGTTGCCGAAGGCACAGGCTCGGTCACGCTTCCGGCGGGAATTGACGCGCGCGTCGAGTTTGGCATGCTAGCGTTTAAGGCGCCGGCGGCTCGTGAGGGGCTGGTTGCGGACTGGATTACCATACCCGGTCGTTTGCCGTTGGGCGGGGGGCGCATGCTGGTCGCAGAGCCGATGGCCGTTGAGCCGGGCTGCGATATCGTGCGCCGCGCCCGTGAGCTTGCGGCTGCCGGGGAAGTGACAGCTTTGGTAGACGCGGCTGCCCTGGGTTTTGCCGACAGCGATAGTGAGCGGATCCTGGCGGGCTCACGTGGCGAGATCCCTGCAGAGGCGCGATTGGCGCGCCTGTGGGTGGACGGTCCCGCACCGGGAGACGTGATGTGCCCGTTAGGAATGAGTGGCCGAAGCAAGAAGGTATCCGACTTGCTAGGCGAGGCTCGCATTCCCGTTTCCGAGCGCGCCGGCGTGCCCGTGGTGAGGACGGCGCCGGGAGGTGCCGTGGTGTGGGTCGCCGGAGTTCGCGCGGACGAACGTTTTAAATGCACGGCGGCGACGCGTGTGGCTTATCTGCTTCGCGTGGTTGACGCGGATTAGCCCCTCGCACCAGCTGTTCTGTGCGGCGTTGACGGTATTCCCGCGCTGATGGTGCGCGGGCTGGAAAATATACCCCGTGCGCTGCTAGAATGTGTAGTTCGCGTCCATACGGCGGTGTGTGGGCGATTAAGCACAAGAAAGGGTTGTCATGGCTTCTCAACATCCGGATATCGAGAAGGTTCTGTTTACGCAGGAGGATATCGACGGCATCGTTTCTCGCCTGGGCGAGGAGATCACTCGCGACTACGCGGGTAAGGATCTGGTGCTGATCGCGGTTCTGCGCGGTGCCGTTGTCTTTATGGGCGACCTGATGCGCAAGATTGAGCTACCGACCAACATCGATTTCATGGCTGTTTCGAGCTATGGCGACGGTGTGAAGTCCTCGGGTATCGTGCGTATCATTAAGGACCTGGATATCGACATCCGCGGTCGCGACGTGCTGATCGTCGAGGACATTCTGGACTCGGGCCTGACGCTCAAGTATCTGATGAAGAACCTCGAGAGCCGCAAGCCCGCTTCTCTGGAGGTCGCCGCCTTCCTGTGGAAGGACGTTGAGGACCGCGTCTCGGCCATCACGCCCAAGTATGTTGGAACCCATTGCCCCGATGCCTTTGTGGTGGGCTACGGCCTCGACTATGCCGAGCGCTATCGTAACCTTCCGTATCTGGGCATTTTGAAACCGGAGGTTTATTCGTAAGATGCCCGACGACCATAACGATAACAATTCCCAGACTCCCCGGGAGCCTAAGATCCCGGGGATGCCCGGAGGCAAGAAGCCCACGCGTACGGGCTGGCTGTATTTTATTTTGGCTTGCGCGCTTCTGGGCTACGCCTTCTTTAACATGGGCTCCGGCTTTGCCAATTCCAGCAATACCGTTAAGCTCGCGACGAGCGAGATGGTGAGCGCCATCAAGCAGGATCGCGTCGAAGATCTGACCTATACGGTTCAAGACGGAAGCGTGACGGGTCATTACTGGAAGACGAAGAAGGACAAGGGCGATACGAGCGAGCTCAAGAGCTTCTCCTCGACCTATGTCGGCTCCGATTCGCTTGCCGAGCTCATGGCGGAGCACCCCGATACCAAGTACATCGTCAACACCAACGATCCCGATTTTTGGGGCGACTTGGCGATGAGTGTGCTTCCGACGATCGCCCTTATCGCCATCATGTTCTACTTTATGCGCCAGATGATGGGCGCCAACAACAGGAACATGCAGTTTGGCAAGACCAACGCCAAGACCAACGAGGCCACACGCCCCAAGGTCAAGTTTGAAGACGTTGCCGGCGTGGACGAGGCAGTCGAGGAGCTCGAGGAGATCCGTGACTTTTTGAGCGATCCGGATCGCTATCGCAAGCTGGGCGCCAAGATCCCGCGTGGCGTGTTGCTGGTTGGCCCTCCGGGCACCGGTAAAACGCTGCTGGCCAAGGCCGTTGCCGGCGAGGCGGGCGTGCCGTTCTTTAGCATCTCGGGTTCCGACTTTGTCGAGATGTTCGTGGGTGTCGGCGCCAGCCGCGTGCGTGACCTCTTTAAGGAGGCCAAGTCCCAGGCTCCGTCGATCATCTTCATCGATGAGATCGATGCTGTGGGACGTCAGCGCGGAGCTGGCTTGGGCGGCGGTCACGACGAGCGCGAGCAGACGCTCAACCAGCTGCTGGTCGAGATGGACGGTTTTGAGGAGAGCGAGTCGGTCATCCTGATCGCTGCAACCAACCGTCCTGACATCCTGGATCCGGCGTTGCTGCGCCCCGGTCGTTTTGACCGTCAGGTTACGGTTGACCGTCCGGATGTGAAGGGCCGCGAGCAGATCTTGCGCGTGCATGCCGAGAACAAGCCGATGGACGAGGACGTGAAGTTTGAGAAGCTCGCCCAGATGACCGTTGGCTTCACCGGCGCCGATCTGGCAAATCTGCTCAACGAGTCTGCGCTGCTGGCTGCCCGCCGCCATCGTTCCGTGATCTCGATGGACGAGGTCGAGGAATCGATGGAGCGCGTGATTGCCGGTCCGCAGCGCAAGGGTCGCGTGATGACCGAGGCCGAGCGCACCACGATCGCCTACCACGAGAGCGGCCATGCCCTGGTGGGTCACATCTTGGAGCACTCCGATCCGGTTCACAAGATCTCGATCGTCAGCCGCGGCCAGGCGCTGGGCTACACGCTGCAGCTTCCGCAGGAGGACCACTTCCTCAAGACCAAGAACGAGATGCTCGACGAGCTTGCCGTGTTCTTGGGCGGTCGCGTTGCCGAGGAACTCATGTGCGACGACATCACGTCGGGCGCGAGCAACGATCTGGAGCGCGCGACCAAGATGGCGCGCGAGATGGTCACGCGCCTGGGCATGAGCGAGGAGCTTGGAACGCAGGTGTTTGGTGAGGCGCAGCATCAGGTATTCCTGGGCCGCGACTACGCCGATCACCAGGATTACTCCGAGGAGACGGCGCGCCGCATCGACATCGAGGTCCAGCGCATTATGCGTGAGGCCCATCGTCGTGCGGTCGAGATTTTGGATGCCCGTCGCGACCAGCTCGATTTGATGGCCAAGGTGCTGCTTGAGCGCGAGACCGTCGAAGGCGACGCCGTGAATGCCCTGCTCGACAACGAGTGGGACGCCTACCTTGAGCGCGAGGGCGATATCCTGGCGGCCAAGGAGGAGCGCAATGCCAAGGCGGCCGGCATGCCGACCAAGAAGCGTGCGCCTCGTATGAGCGAGGAGGAGCTGGCGGCCGATGCCGCGGCATTTGCGCAGGCGGCCATGCAGGAGGATGCCGAAGCCGCATCCGATGATGCCGGCGATGACTGTGCCGTCAATGCCGGTGCCGACACCGACGCCGACAAATAGCCTTTGTGGCGAAAGCCTCTGCGGGGAAACCTGCGGAGGCTTTTTCTTTTTGTTGATTGGGAACAGACTTAAATGAGCGTTTTCACGCATTTAAGTCTGTCCCCAATCAACATTGCTGCGGCACTTTGCTCGGCTAAAGCGTACAATAGCGCCTATGCGAAAGGGGAACAGATGATCAACGAAACTATGTATGCTCGCGGTGCGGAAAGCTCCATCATCCGTGAGATTTTTAGCTATGGCCTTGAGCGCAAGGTGCAGATCGGTGCGGAAAACGTATTCGATTTTTCGCTGGGCAATCCGAGCGTTCCGGCGCCCGCTGCTGTGGCTGAGTCGATTAAGAAGGCCCTGGAGCTGCCGAGTGACCAGTTGCACGGCTACACCCCCGCTCCGGGCCTGCCGCAATGTCGAGCAGCCGTCGCCGAATCGCTCAACCGCCGCTTTGGCACGAGCTATGAGGGCAAAGACGTCTTTATGACGGTGGGTGCCGCGGCTTCGCTCACCTGCGCGCTCAACGCCGTTACGAATCCGGGCGACGAGGTTATTGTTATCGCCCCGTACTTTCCGGAGTATCGCGTTTGGATTGAGAAGGCCGGCTGTACGTGTGTTGAGGCGCTCGCCGATGAAGATACGTTCCAGCTGAGCGTGGACAACGTGCTCAAGGCGATCAGCGATAAGACGGCGGCCGTCATCATCGACTCTCCCAACAATCCGACCGGTGCCGTATATACATGCGACACGTTGACGCGACTGGCCAATGTTCTGCGCGAGGCCAACGCTCAGCGCGATTCCGAGAATCCGATTATGCTCATCTCGGATGAGCCGTACCGCGAGATCGTGTACGGTGCCGAGGTGCCTTGGGTGCCCTCGATCTACGAGCACACCATCGTGTGCTACTCGTATTCCAAGTCGCTGTCGCTGCCTGGTGAGCGCGTGGGTTGGATCTTGGTTCCCAACACCAATCCGCAAGCTGCCCGTCTGATGCCGGCTGTTGCGGGTGCTGCCCGTACGCTGGGCTTCGTGTGCGCGCCGGCGCTCTTTCAGCGCGTAATTATCGACTGCATCGATGAGCCGAGTGACGTTGAGGCCTATGCACGTAACCGCACCGCGCTTACCGACGCACTAGCGGAGTATGGCTACACCTATGTTGAGCCGGATGGCGCGTTCTACCTATGGGTGAAAGCGTTGGAGTCCGATGCGAATGCGTTTTGCGAGCGCGCAAAGAAGTATGAGTTGCTTGCGGTTCCCTCGGACAGCTTTGGTATGCCAGGTTGGTTCCGCCTGGGCTATTGCGTGAGCTACGAAACGATTGTCAATTCGCTACCCGCTTGGAAACAGTTGGCGGACGAGTATCGTTAAAAGTAAAGCGCTCTGCCTACAATGTTTTACGTGAAACGGGGTTTGGTGTTAAGCCGGACCCCGTTGTCATGGACGTTGTGTCTTTGGGATGGAGTGGTTTTACGACTATCGAAGGCTATGCGTACAATGAATATAAGCGACGGCCGTGCCAGATAAGGAGACCTGATGCCCTACCTGCTTTCTTGTGACATTCATACCCATACGATGTTCTCTGCGCATGCATATTCGACCATTGAGGAGAATGTGTACTGGGCGGCAGAGCGTGGTCTGCAGGTGCTCGGATCTGCCGACCATTTGAGCTCTATGGTTACGGCTTGCCCCAATGACCTGCGCAGTTACCAGTTCTTTATCAACCAGGATATCTGGCCGCGCATTTGGAGCGGCGTGCTGGTGCTGCGTGGTGCCGAGGCCGATATCGTTTCGCTGGACGGAAGCCTGTTTGGCGAGGACACTCCTGTCACGCTCGATATCGCCGGCGATTCGTACAGCCGTCAGCATTCACTGTTCGATTTGGTTACGCGTAATTTGGATTATTTGGTTGCAAGCGTGCATAATCCGCAGATTGCTGAGGGCGCGACGCTGGCCCAGACGACCGAGATGTATATCAATGCCCTGGAGCACCCCAAGGTGTTCATGCTGGGCCACACGGGGCGTTCGGGCGTGCCGTTCGATATCGACGAGGTGCTGTTGGCAGCTAAGGCCAAGCACAAGATTATTGAGATCAACAACCATAGTCTTGAACACGGTGTCGACACTGAGCATTGGGCCGTATGCCGCAAGATTGCCGAGCGCTGCGCCGAGCTGGGCGTGGGCATTGGCGTGTCGACCGATGCCCACATTGGCATGGCCATTGGCAAGCTCGATCACGCGCGCAAGATGCTCGACGAGATTCACTTCCCGCTGGATTTGATCGTGACGCGCGACCGCGAGACGCTGCTGCGCGAGATGGCGGCAGCCGGCGTGTGCGATCTGCGCAATGGGATGTAGCGGAGTTTATAAACCAAGCGAAGGGGGCGGCCCAGGCGGGTCGCCCCCTTTCTTGTCCCAAAAATCTACTGAGGTTGGTTAGCGGCGTTCGAGGACCGCTACGGTTTCGGTGTGGTCGGTGTGAGGGAACATGTCGACGGGCGTGATCTTGAGCAGGCGATAGCCTCCGTCGAGGAGCTGATGCAGGTCGCGCTCTTGAGTCACGGGGTTGCAGCTGATATAGGTGATGCGGCGCGGCTTAAGCGCGCAGGCAGCTTCGAGGAACTCGGGGGTAGAGCCGGCGCGCGGCGGATCGATGGAAAGGACATCGACCCGCTCGTTGTTGTCGGCGGCATCTAGGATGTAGTCGGTGGCATCGTCGGCCATAAACCAAGCGCTGCGGGTGAGGCCGTTGAGCTCGGCATTACGACGTGCGTCGGCAATGCCGGCGTGGTTGCGCTCCACGCCAAGCAGCATAATACCGACGCCCTTGTTCTGGGCATCTTTAGCTGCGCAAAGACCGATGGTACCGCTGCCACAGTAGGCATCCATGAGCACATCGCCCTGCTGCAGGTCCATGCCGTCAATCGCGAGCTGATAGAGCAGCTCGGTCTGCTGCGGGTTGGTCTGGTAGAACGCGGTGGGGGAGATATCGAACTCGCAGCCGAGCAGCTGGTCGCGCATGCACTCGGCGCCATATACAATGCGGGTTTCCTCGCCGAGGATGGCGTTGCCGGGACGTCCGTTGATGTTTTGGGCGACGGTGACGATGTGCGGATTGAGTGCGGCGACAGCCTCAAAGAACTCCTGCGCATGCGGCAAGTCGCGCTGAGCGGTCACGAGCGTGACCATGACCTGGTCGGTACGCCAGCCGCAGCGGACGACGGCATAGCGAAGCAAACCAAGATGCTTGTCCTCATTAAAGGCGGGAATATGCAGCCGCTCAGCTTCGCGTGCGATGCCGTTGAGAATCTGACGGGCACCCGGTGCCTCGACAGGACACTCGGGTACGGCAACGATCTTGTGCGTGCCGCGCTCAAAGAAACCGCAACGGACAGCACCCTCCTTACCGGGAGCAAAGGGAGTGGCGGCCTTATGGCGAAAACCGCGCGGCGCAGGATATTTGCCCGGGTCGCCCAGGGTGACGCCCATACCGCGAATAGGATCAACGGCAATACCCTCGCGCTCACAGAGCTCAGCAAACAGCTCCTCCATAGCAGCCTGCTTGGCTGCCAACTGCTTCTTATAAGGACGATTGAGAGCCGTGCACCCACCGCAAGATTTCATGATCGAACAGGGAGACTTGGGGTCCACAGCCTTACGTGCAGACGAAACCGGATCATTATGCGGGCGCTTGGAGTGAGCCTGGGACGCCTTATCCCCGCTCCGACGAGAGCCGGGACGCTTGGCCTTAGCCTTGCCCTTAGCCGACTTACCCCTCGCGTCCTGAGACGACTTTGAATTCTTGGAAGATTTCTCCTCCTTCAACCCCTCAGCCGCCTCCACCAAAGCACGACGAGCCCTACGCTCCGCACGAGATTCTGCCATGAATTAACCCCACTAATTTATAAATTTAAAGCCACAAGCATTGTACCGTGCCAAGCCAGCAGACGATATACAAGCGGTTTATTCGTGTCAGTGATAAGCCCAACGACGGTTGCCCGCCGCGTGAGGGGTGTGGGGGTTAAGTTTATCGCGAGTTCCGCACGAACAGGAGGCCACTTAATGTGGCCTCCGTCGT
>JBKWEB010000009.1:0-60777 GCA_046976245.1 Collinsella sp.
TTCTTGAGGTTACCAGACTCATCCTTAGCGTTGCCAATTACAGCATTGCTATTGAGCTTGGCCTTGTAGAAGACGACAATCTTGGTGCGGGCGTCTACGCCCTCAACGTCCTTGAGGCCCTTCTTACCCTCGCCGACCTTAAACTCCACCATCAATTTGTTGTCAACACAGCTCGCTTCGTACTTATTCGCTTGGATCTCGGTGTAGCCACTACCGTCGAACGCATATACCTTAACAGAGTCATTGACATAGTCGAGACCGCTGGAAAGATTGTCGGTAAACTTGTAGGCATAGTTATCGTAAGTGGCGTAGTTGCTGGCGATCGTGCCGGTGAGCTTGTAATTGACCTCCTGGCCAATCTGGGAATCGGCGAAGTCTTTCCACTCTTCAGAGGTCTTGATATCTGCACCAGCAACGTCAGCAGCAGCATCATCAAGAATCTTCTTATCGACGGTGGGCACATCCTTCTTGGGGGTGACGTCCATGTTGTTCTTGCCGTCGATCAAAGCGTACACGGGTGCCGAGAAAGCATCGGTCGACTTATCGGTAGCCGTGGTATCCACCGCGTTAGTGAGGAACAACCAGTAGCCGGCATCGAGCCCTTGAGCTCAGGGGTTTCCGCGTTCGTCGTCTTCCAATCAAAACCAGTGCCGTTCAGATTAGCGGCGATCATGCTCAGAACGTTGTTATTTGCCACTTGCTCATTGTTTACGGTCACACCGGAATTCTTATTCAGCCAATCGGCAGCTTCCTGAGCATTCGTGCTGTCATAAGTACTTATTGTGGGCTTCGCTCCATTCATTGATTGCTTTCACGACGGCATTCCGAATTGCCGCTTGCTGCTCGCCAGAACCCGCCCATTGAATATTCGTGACAGTGGAGCCGTTCACATTAGCCGTAAAGATCTGAATGCCCTTATAAGTCGTTGATCCAGCGTAGTCACCGTATTCGAACGTCACAGTCGAGCCGCCCTCAGCTGCAAACGCCATGGTCACCGGGGCCATGACTCCACCGAAGCTCAACGCTGCGGTAAGACCTGCCGTCACTGCCAGGCGGGCGATGTTTTTGCTCATACTCATCTTCTTTTCCTCTGCTTTCTGCTTGAATTCCGCTTGATCTAAATCTGTCTGTCTGTGTCTTAGCATCTGCTTCGCTATGTCTCGCCCCGCTCTCTGTGGGGCTGCCAGCTACTCTTTATGGCTGCCGCCTCCCCGCTTGATCAGGAGCGCGACCACGAGGAGTGCGGCTCCGGCGACCGCTGCGGCGGCCGCGGCGTACATTGCCATATCGCCTGTCGAGGGCATAAAGCCTCCGGTGATAGTGCTAGGGGGCGTGCCGGTGGGCGTGTTGATGAGCGACGCCTCCAGGCTGCCCGTCGACCCGTCCGCGTTGTCGGCGCGCAGGGGCGACTCCGCCGTGATGGTGAGCTTGGGCTTGGCGGCGGCCACCTGGTCGACGTCCAGGCCCTCGGACTTGACCGTCACGGAGTGCGCGCCCTCAAAGGCGGTGTAGCCCTTGGGCGCCTTGAGCTCGCGGACCTCCAGCTTGCCCGAGTCCACGCCCGAGACGGTCACGCGGCCGTCCTCGCCCGTGGTGACGGTGGCCTTGCCCTCCGCATCCCACGCGCCGTCGGCGGCCAGCGTGCGACCACGGTCGTCGGCGATGCTCAGGACCGCCCCGGCAAGCGGCTTGTCACCGTCGCTGCCGCGCTTGGTGAGCGCGAGATCCCAGGTGTAGGCGCACGCGTCATCGCTCGGCGTGCGGGTGAAGCCGGCATCGCCGGACTGGTCGGCAAAGGGAGAACGCGGGTAGCGCAGGTAGACCTCGTTGGGGTTGCCCTTCGCGATGCCGTGGTTGCACGCGCTGTTGAGCGGCGCATTGTACACGGCGACCACGCGGGCGCCCGCGGCGAAGGCGTCGGCCCCGCCGAGCGCGGCGATGAGGTCGCCGGTGCGCACGGTGAAGGTCTTGCCGTCGGCCGAGACCCTGCACTGGCCCGTGATATCGGTCCAGCCCTTCGCAGGCTCGGTGCCGACGCGGCCGTCCTTGCCGGTCTGGACTGCGTCAAAGCCCCCGTCCGCGCCCGCCGCCACGCACACGCGCATGCTCGCGGCCACCTTGGAGGGGTCGAGCCCCGCGCTCATGGTGTCGACGAACTGCACCGCGTAGGTGTCATAGGCGGAAAGGCCCGCCGGCACCGTGGCAGAGAGGCGCCAGTACAGGTCGTCGGCGACCGTGGCGTCGGCGGCCTTCTGCCATGCGGCGGTGCTGTCCTCCAGCACGTGCTTGGCAACCTTGGGCGTCGCCGCCTTGGGCTTGACGGTGACGGCGCTGCCGCCGACCAGGGCCATGATCGGCGCGGTGCCGGCCTCGCCCTGGGCGATGGCGTCGTCGTCGGCGACGATGAGCCAGTAGCCGCAGTGCAGCTCGGCCGCCGTACCCGCGTTAAGGGCCACGAACACGGCGCCAGAGCTCTGGAGGGAACGAGCGAGCTGTGCGCTCAGCGCGCTCGTAAGGTGGGAATCGGTGTTGAGCCACTCGGCAGCTTCCTGCGCGGTGGTCTGGGAATTGGGCATGCCGGCGCTGTGCAGCACAGGCAGTGCGGCGTCGCGCGCGGCGTCGCTTGCCCAGGTGAGGTCGGTGGCGATCTTGGCGTCGTTGTCGCCGTCGACGACTTTGGCGCTAAAGATCTGGTAGGCGTCGTAGCTGCTCGCCACGGTGCCGCTCACCGTGATGGACCCGGTCGAGGTCGGCGCGGCCTGCGCGGAAGCGGGGAACACAACCGCGCAGGTGCCGATCAGGAGGGCAAGCAGCGCAAACAAGATCGGGAAGGAGCAAACTTTCTTATTCACGACGCTCACCTCCCTTCGCATTCGCCTTGCGACGAATGTGCATCCAGGCCGCAGCAGCGCAAAGCACCGCCGCGCCGGCAAGGTACGTCAGAGTGACGCCCGACATACCAGAAAGGGGTAAAGAGGTGGAGTAGGTGTTGGTGAAGGTGGGGCCATGCTCATTGGGATTGTTACTGTTAAAGACAATGGGCTTCTGGTCGTCGATAGGATTGCCGCCAGCGTCCTGGATCTTGGTGTAGGTTACCGTGGTGGCCTTGATTGTTCCGTCTTTTTGGTCCGTCATTGTGACATCAAATCGATAGACCGACTCGTCGTACTTGTAGTTCGTAAACGGCGTGGTCGGCTGCTGTTCGCGAACGTAATAAGTAAAGGTTTTGCTCGCACCGCGACCCGTGGAGTCGGACGCGAGTTTTTCGAGGTCTTTTAGTTCGTACTTAATCTCGTCGAAGCTTAAGGTCTGGGACTTACCAGCGTCGGTCTTGGTCGACTTATTCTGAACGTTCTTCGTGAACTCTTTGTCGGTCGCAAGCTGAAGCGTAAACTCCTTCATCTCGCCGCCCTCAACGACCTTAGTCGCCTTAGGAGTCCAGGAGCCGCTGGAGGTGTACGGAGTGTACTCGTTGGTGAAAGTCGTTGAGCTATCTTTGCAGGTAATTGGATAATAGTCATCGCTCTTCTGCAAGTTGTCCCATGATTTTGTGACACTCCACATCCCAGATGACTTGTCGAGTTCATGCTTGGTCACTTTGACCTTTTCAATCGTGTAGTTATGGATTTTGAGAGCTATCTGTACGTTCGGCTCGTCCTTTTTCGGAACAGTCATGAGCTCGGTCGGGTTATCCTTGGCGCTTACCTCAATCTCATACACAGCGGAGTCGTACGTGATACCGGGTTCAGCGCCGGAATCTTCGACCAAGTAGTATGTGATAGTGGTTGTGTCAGCTGTACCACTCGTTGCGAACTGTTCATCAAGATCAAACGTGATGTTACCGCTTGCGTCATTTTTTGCAGTTCCTACCTCAGTGCAAGCGTCGCGATTGAATTTCCCATTAACGAAAGGATTTTTCGAATCCTTGCGGTAGACCGCAAAGGTGAACTCATTCCCGGTGAGCGTTTTGTTCTCATCAGCCTGCGAATCGATTAGCTTCTTGGTCGCCTTCAGCTTAAGGCTCGGGTAGACATACGTATCCGCAGGCTGACCCAAGTACAGATTGCCATTCGACATGATGCCGCCACCATGGTCCCAAGAATAGTTGCCCGTGATGAAAGTTGTCGCTTTATTCCGTACTGCATCAATCATCGTTTTATCCGTGGTATCAACACCCGAAGTCAGACCGATGCTATTTTTTACCTGAGCAGCACCGTTGGCGGGGATGGTAATGCGATTCGTTAGCTCAATGCTTCCCGAATACTTGGCGTCTATATCGCCAAGCATCTTGCCGCTTACCACTGCGACCGGCGTTGTGTGACCTTTCGCCGCGAGGAAGAAATCGGCATGACCACTGGTACGAAAAACATGTTCGCCGTTGCTATTGACCGAGTTATAGGCGTCCTTGTCTTCTGTCTTACCGTTGCCACCGCCAGAAAGATGGGGGTTACCATCATTGTTTTTGTTTTTACTATCGTAAGATTCGGCGGCTCCAGCGTCAGTGTTGCCAAAGATCGCCGTGCCATCGGTGTTCGTTACCAACGTCTTGCCCGTCGGGCAGACTGCAACGCCACCACCATAGCCACCAGCGGTATTGGTACTTATATAGGAGCTATAGACAAATAGCCTACCCGCATTAGATGCGGTCTCATTACTGCCCTGGACGAAGATGCCGCCTCCGCCCCAGTCATAGCGAGACATGCAGTGGTTATTAGTGATGTAGACTGGGCTATCTTTTGACGCTCCACTTATCATCGCGTCAACCTTCTGGCCCACTCGAATGCCAGCACCCTCAGATCGGTAGCTCACGTTAGAGGCAATATTTCCTCCCGTAATGTTGAGCCATGCCATATCTGAGTGAAACATACTGGTAACGTAAACGCCGCCGCCAGCTTCCTCGGAATAGTTGCCAGTAATCTGGCCACCGGAAATGGTGACATGGACACCGTTATTGGCAGCAAGCCCAGCGCCGCCATGACAACCATTGCCATCCATGCCACAGAATTGAGCCATTCTATTATTCGTGATATAGCCACCAGAAACGGTCACGATGCCGCCCTCGGCCATAATGCCGCCACCGAGTCCCACGTTGAGTGTGCTATTACCGGAGATTATGCCATTAGTTATGGTGACCTTGGAATAACGGGCATACACACCACCGCCACTATAAGCGCTGTTGCCGGCAATTACGCCACCGGTCAAATTAAGGGTCGAGGCACTACCTTTTTCGTTGGAAACCATAATGCCCGCGCCCGCGGGCGAGCCAGAAGCGCCACACACATAGCCGCCGCTCATGTTGACAGTAGAGCCGTTCTCGGCATAGACCAAGCTGCTAACGCTGCCACCTTGTTTTTGCGTGATCACGCCGCTCACAAGGTTAAACGTGCCGCCCTTGCCGTTGTTGTTATACAGATTGATGAGCTTTAGATTTGCGTTGCCGCCGCACGCCACGATGGCACCCTTAATATCGACGCTATGACTGACAAGCGTCTCGATTGTCCCTGTACCACTCGGGGTCGATTTGGTCACGTAGTAGGTAAGATTAGACGGAATGCCATCAACGTAATTTAGCGCGGCTTTCTTGCCATAATTATCGGGATCCAGCTTCTGCCCCTGATCAGTCAGCTGTTGGACATCGTTGACCGTCTCAGTCACCGGCGCGGAGTCCTTAATTTCGTCCTTAATTGTAAGTGTTGCGCCATTAGCAACATCAAATAACGGCTTATCGGTGTTCAAGCACTTGATCTTATGACCGTTTAAGTTCAGCGTTATATTGCTGCCGCTCTTCTCAAGTTTGATTTCACCAGCATAGTCAATATCAGCTGTAAGCTCGAAGCAGGCAGTTTGGTTTTCCCCAACGCCTTGAAGCTTAGCTGACAAATCATCGGCGTTAGCAATGTTAGTAATAGCTGTGGTTGTCTCTTCGCTCTCTGCAGCCTCCTCGGCTGACGCAACAGCGTTAACATCCATCGCATCATTATCTTCCGCCTGCGACTCGTCCTTGGACTGCTCCTCCGGCAGAGCATCGTCGTCGCTCGCAGCATCGTCGCTGTTCTGGTTTTCGGCGTCTGTGCCGGCATCCCCGTTAGTACTGTTGTCTACATCAGTAGACTCACTTGAGGAACCCCCCCCCATCACAGTTTCCTCGGTAGGAACCGTCTGGGCATCGTTGGCAATGGCCTGCGAGATCGGGGGCATGACGAGCGACAGTACCAGGCTCAACACGGAGGCTCCGCACAAAACGCCTGCCAGTACACGGCGCGTCGCTTTTTTACTCTGCTTAGTTTTTTCTGAATTCGCTTTCATCGATGTCTCCTCCCCAAGAGACCGCGATCTTGCTCTTTCACCATCAAACGTATCTGCGCAATCTGTAATTGCGCTCGTTTAATAATGCAATTATAACGATTGTTTAAACATCTGAGCAACAAAACCGACATTTTTGTAGCGAGTTCTCAATTCTCTTGACATTTGCTCAGATTTACCTTCGTTTATTCGCTATCTATTTTTTGTTTCTGCTGGTAATTTAGTTGCGTATTATTTTTTAATGGCATTAGATTTATTTGCACAACATTTTGCTCAAGAGCAAACATCCTGTGAACGGTCAAAAATCGACCGTGAGCGGTAGGTCATCAACCGGGATGAATATCCTACCAAATTGATGAGAATATCTTAAACCCATCGGTGGTTAGAAGTATGATGTTCAGACAACAATATTTGAATTTTCCCACAGATTTTAGGTATCAATTCGCCCAAATCGCCTGAGGCCACCGCAAAGGTGTCTGTCCCCCTTGCGATGGCTCTCGCTCGATCGCTACAGCAGATGCTCCTCGATAAAGATCGCGATACCGTCTTCGTCGTTACTCGCGGTTACAAAGTCGGCGGCGGCACGGGTGGCGTCGCTGCCGTTTGCCATGGCCACGCCCACGCCGGCGTCGGCCACCATGCAGGTGTCGTTATCGGCATCGCCAAACACGCAGATGTTCTGGAGCTCCATGTCATTGAGCTCCGCCACGCGCACAAGGCCGCGCGTCTTGGACACGCGCGGGTCCATGAACTCGTAGAGGCGCTGCGTGGTTTGCAGGGCGGCTGCCTTAACGGTGTCGTCGACGAACGTCGATGCTCGCTCGATGACCTGCGGCATCACCTCGGGCGTCATGGTAAACATCACCTTGGGCTGCGGTTCGCGCAAGAACTCGGCAAAATCGACCACCATATAGGGCACACCGTCGACCTGCGACAGGTGCTCCACGCACGCGTTGGTCTCGGGAACGTAGAACACGCCGTCTCGGGGGCAAACGGGCGTTGCCGGAAGGTCCGCCATGTGTTTGCAGATGCGCGCGATGGTTTCGCCCGGCAGCGGGTAGCTCAGCTCGTTGATGCCGTGCGCGCGGTCGATGACCTCGGCGCCGCCACAGCCCACCATCACGTCTACCAGACCGTCGATGCCCCAAAGCTCATACATGGCCTCGGTCGCGTGGGCGTCGCGCCCGGTGCACAGGCCAAAGAGCACACCACGCTCGCGCAGAGCGCGGATCGCCGCCGCAGTGCGCGGGGACACCGTGTGCTCGCTCGTGAGCAGCGTGCCGTCGATATCGCAGAACACGGCTTTGATGTTGCTGAATGTGGCGTCCATGGGGGCCTTTCTGGGTAGTGTGGCGATGTTGGATGCAATCGGAAATGGAGTACATGGTATACCAAGGCACGAGCACGGCTCGCCAAAGCAAAAACCACCACAAAGGTGCCTGTCCCCTTTGTGGTGGAAATGACGTTTGCCCAGATAAAACCTGCCAAAATAAACCTGTCCCTTTTTGGCAGGTTAGCGATCCAAATGCCTACGTCCAAACAGCAGCAGCGCCGCGGGGACCGCCGTTACGACTATGCCCGCTCCTACGAGCGTCTGCTGCACGCCAAATGTCGCCGCCAGCCACGGGGCAATCGCCAGCGGAGCCACGCCGGCGAACATGTTTCCAAAGCCCATGACCGAGTTGACGCGGCCGAGCTGCTCGAGCGGGGCCGTCGTTTGCACAATGGTGTTGTGGAGCGGGTTGACGACGCCCCAGGCCACGCCCAGGGCGATCTGGCCGATAAGGGCCACTCCCACGTACGGCGTGCCCACGTAGAGCAGGCTTCCCAGGCCTACGGTCATAAGCGCCACGAGCAACGTTTTAAGGCTGACGAAGCGCGGCGGCATGCGAAGCGCGACCACGGCGCCCAGCACCGCGCCCACGCCGCAGGCCGACGAAAGCCAGCCCATCCATTCGACGCCGACGTGCAGGACGTCGCGATAGAAGAACGACTCCAGCGGATCGAAGGCGCCATAGCCAAAGTTCGAAAGGAAGATGATGCAGAAGAGCAGGGCGAGGACGCTGTTGGTGAAGACCGTCTTGATGCTGGTCGCGAAGGTGGCGCGGGCGGGCGTGTTGGGGCTGGAGCTTTGGCCCGCGCGCCCGGCGATGCGGCCTTCCCTCGGCTTAAACCCCCAGCCGGCGATAAGCGCCAGCACGGTAAAGAGCATCATGAGCACGAACACCGCGCGCGACGATGCAGCCGCCGCGGCAAAGCCGCCCAGCGTGGGGCCAACGATGATGCTCACGTTGGAGAACATGGTGATGGTGGAGTTGATGTCTTTGAGCTCGACAGGGTCGTCGGTGAGATAGGCCGGATAGGACGTGGCGATGGGCTGGGCGAATCCCATTACAAAGCCCAAGAGTACCGCGCCGGCAAGGACCGTCTCGGTCGCGTCGCCAAAGGCGATGATCGCCGCGCCCGTTGCCAGTGTGCCGACGATGCTCAGCCAGAAATGGCGGCGCGGACCCCAGGCGTCGAGCGCCGCGCCACCCGCAAAGGACCCCAGGATCACGAAGACGTTCATAAACATGACGGCCAGCGACGTCGCGACGACCGAAGCGCCGTCCGCATAGGTGAGCGTTCCGATAACGCCGATAAAGTAGCTGGTCTGGAAGCCGGTGTAGATGAGAAATCGCATTGCCACCAGGCGCTTGGCCCGCGCGGACAGCGATGGTTGGGATTTAGGAAATGGAGATGTAGACATGTGGGCTCCTTGTTGCATACGAATACGGGCCGCAGGCATTGACCGCCGACCATCGACTCAATCTTTCTGTATGTAACGTTAAGGACGCATCGGGCCCCTTCTCTCCGTCTTCGCCCGGATGAACTACTTGGTAGATTTTAAGGCATGTCCCAAAAATCTACCAAAGCAAAGGCCACCACAAAGGTGCCTGCCTGTGGTGGCCCAATGATATGGCAGCGTAGCGAGCCGGTTCCAAGTGCCCCAGGTCGCCCCGAAAGAGGAGCGACGCGTACTTTGGTACGCGAGCGACGGCTTGAGGGGCGAGATGGGGTGCTTGGGGCCGGCGCAGCGTCAAGCCTGAAGGTGGTCTTGAATCAAATCGCAGATGGCTCGGGCGTCGTTGATGTTGATAGCTCGAGTCGCAAAGCCGGCGTCGAAGGCCTGGCGTGCCAGGGCCTCGTTGCAAGCTAGGGCCAGTGTGCGGCCGTCGACCAGATCGAGCGAGCTCTTGCCGCGCAGGCGATCGACACCGGAGCGCGCAACCACGATATTGTCAAAACCCTCGGTCTTGTAGCCCTCGATGATCACCACGTCGACGTCGCTGTAGCGTGACAGCAGCTCGCGGGCGGGCATCTCGTCCTCCTCGCGCGTGTCGGCGTACTCCGCCCAGCGCGTGGCGCAAATGAGGCCCACGTGTTTGGATCCTGCCTGGTGATGGCGCCAGGTATCCTTGGCAGGCACGTCGATATCGAAGCCGTGATGTCCATGATGCTTGAGCGAACCCACGCGCAAGCCACGGCGGGTAAGCTCGGCGATGACCTTCTCGACGAGCGTGGTCTTGCCCGAGTTCTGGTAGCCGATAAACGCGATTGCTGGGGCAGCCGGGGTGGGAGCTGCGGGCACGGCCGGGGCGGATGCGCTCGCGGGCGCGGCACCATCGGCAGCGGCGGCTTCGGCAGCAGCGGCCTGGCGCTCTGCACGGTCCCATACGCCCGAGCGTCCGCCCTCCTTGTGCAGCAGGCGCACATCGACGATCTCCATACCACGATCAACGGCCTTGCACATGTCGTAGATGGTCAGGCATGCGGCACTCGCACCGGTCAGTGTCTCCATCTCAATGCCGGTCTTGCCCGTCACACCTGCCGTGACCAGTACGTGAAAGCCGACCTGCCCGTCCGGACGCGCCGGCGCCCAGCCCTCGGGCGTCTCGTCGGCCGGCGTTCCCGCCGGAGCGATGGGCTCGATATCGCACTTGCTTTTGGTGATAAGCAGCGGATGGCACATGGGGATGATGTCGCTCGTGCGCTTGATGGCCATGATGCCCGCGACGCGCGCGCAGGCGAGCACATCGCCCTTCTTGGCGCGGTCCTGCAGCACCATGGCCTGCGTCTCGGGATGCATGAGAATCGTGCCCTCGGCGATGGCGATGCGATGGGTCTCGGCCTTGTCGGACACGTCGACCATGCGCACCTCGCCCTTGGCGTCCACGTGCGTCAGCTCGTCGCGACGGGCGTCACGGGCGGGCTCGGTGGCAGCACTGGCAGTCGGCTGCGCGGACGCGTCGGCGTCGCTGTCAGTAGCCGTGGCTTTGTGGGCAGACATCGCGGCCCTGCGAGCGGCCTTGGTGGCATCGGCGTACCTGCTCTTGGCCATATGATCATCCTCCGATTTGGGACATAAATCGTTGCGTGCCCTCAATTATCGCGTGTTCCTGCGGTTTGTGGGCCACGGCATCGCGCCAAATCGAAAGTACCTGCATATCATCACCACGGCGCAGCGCCTCACGCACCGAATACTCGGCATCGCTGAACAGGCACGGACGCACGTTGCCATCGGCCGTCAGGCGCAGACGGTTGCAATTCGCACAAAAATGGTTGGACATGGCGCTAATGAAGCCGACCGTTCCCGCCGCGCCCGGAAAGTGCCAATAGCGCGCAGGGCCCGCGCCGGCAGGAGCGTCGTTGATGTCGAGCGGCTCGAGCTCGCCCAGCCCCGTCGCGGCAACCCCGGCATTGATGCGCGCCCGCAGCTCGTCGCTCGGCACGGTATCGCTCGCGTCCCACAGCTCGGGATTGAGCGCGGGCGCATGCGGGTCCACAGCGCAATGCGAACTCGTGTGTTCGTCGCCGATGGGCATGTATTCGATAAAGCGCAGGTGAATGGGACGGTCGAGCGTGAGCTGCGCAAGGGCCTCCACATCCTGGTTGAGCCGGCGCACAACAACGCAGTTGACCTTAACGGGCTCAAAGCCCCAAGCCAGCGCCGCGTCGATGCCCGCCATGGTCTGCTCGAGTCGACCCAGACGCGTGATCTTTCCAAAGAGCGTAGGGTCGAGCGTGTCGAGCGAGATGTTGACGCGGTTAAGCCCCGCGTCTTTGAGCTGCGGCGCCAGCTTGGGCAGCAGGGCGCCATTGGTGGTGAGCGAAATGTCCTCGATCTGCGGAATCGCGCGGATGTCGCGAATGAGCGGGATGATGCGGCGGCTGACCAGCGGCTCGCCACCCGTCAGGCGCACGCGGCGAATGCCCTCCCCCGCCACCAGGCGCACAAAGCGGGCAATTTCCTCGGCACTGAGGAGCTCATCGTGCGCACGAGGGGCCACGCCGTCGGCGGGCATGCAGTAAATGCAACGGAAATTGCACTTGTCAGTTACGGCAATGCGCAGGTAGTTGATGTCGCGGCCAAAACCATCATGTTGCACGTGCCCGTCCACGCAGCCCTCCCCTCGCACGGCAATTTATTCTTCGGGAAACATAATACCCCACAAGAGAATCGTGCCGACACGCGTACGACAGGACAGGCCATTCGAGCAAGAAGGGCTTCCCGAGCCCATCTTCAGCATTCAAACCGTCCCAACATTCGATGTTTTTCCCGATATTGGCAAAAAACGTCAAATGTTGGGACGGTTTAGGTGTTCGCAGAGCTCGAAAGACGAGCTAGACGCCCCTAGAGGCCGCCATTCCAGTGCCGAATCACGAATTCCCGCAGGTCATTCTGCCGTTTCTGAAACACCTCGCTTCGGTCGCATTTGAGACCCATAGCGAGCGCAATGGCATTCATCGCCCGGTGCAATTGCAGCTGATGGGCAAACTGAGTCCCAGTGAGGACGATCATCCTAAAGCCCAGCGCGCTCAGAACGGTCATACGCTCCGCGTCCGACGCGCTGCGCTGTTTATCAAGATGGTCCGAGCCGTTGTATTCAATCCCCGTACCGCTCGCAGGTGCATATACATCGATCTCGAAATACCCGGCCTTAGCGAGATATTTGAACTCGTTGGGAACATCGACCCGATGGTTGAGCTCAACCCTGGTGTACCCGAGCCCACCCTGGGAACGCTTCGCGACGACCATGATTGCAGTGGCCGTCTCCATGGGCGACCGCGCGCCATCATGCACGCGCTTGAGCACGGCAGCCGCACGTGTAGCCCCCTGACGAGATCGATTTTCATCGCAATAAGCGATCAGGTCGGCAACGGTGTACCTCTGCCCCATCTCGATATAATCGTCTGTCGCCAGATGATTCAAATGGTATCGGGCGCAGATTTCATACCCATATTCCAGCTGCTCGGGCTCGCTCATCCACGAACCCGCCTGTACGAAGCACATGGCCTCATCAACCACCAGAAGGCCTTCTGCTACCTCGATAAGATGGTCCGAAGGAATGGGCGCCCCAAACACATGGCGTCGGAGACCCGCCGGCCGAGAGCGCTCGAAATCGAAGCTAACCAGCGTGTCAATACGGTCGAGCTCCTCATGTGGGATGCCAAGTGAGGCCAGATAGTCGGTAACAATCTCGACCGCCGCAGATATTCTCAGCCCCTTGGCATCTAGTCCCAATTTGGGCAAGCCCGCAGTCGGCTCCGCCTCGTCGGCAATCGAGTCCTCATCGTATAGGCTGCTTGCTCGCGAGAGCGGCTCGGACAGGCGCGCCACGTTGTGGTACAGCCAGGCAGTCTTATGGGACAGGACAATCGGCAGGTCCATGAGCCCTCCAATGGGTCGGATAACCAACCTTATTCCCCTGCTCGCGGATTCGCACACCTTCGCATGCAAGTTAGTGATTCCACCCGATCGGATGACAGAAAAACCGTCCCAACATTCGATGCTTTTCCCGATATTGGCAAAAAACGTCGAATGTTGGGACGGTTTGAGGCGGGGTGAGGGACGCGGAGGGCCAGGTTCAACTGCGCCCCGGCGGGTTAATCCAACTCTTTCAAGCCATGTGCTAACTGCCAGTACTCGCCGTGCTGGGCGAGCAGTTCCTCGTGGGTACCGCGCTCGATGATGCGGCCGTGCTCTAGGACCATGATGGCATCGGCATCGCGGACGGTGGACAGGCGGTGCGCGATCATAAACGTGGTGCGGCCGCGCATGATGCGGTCCATGCCACGTTCGATGAGCTTTTCGGTACGTGTGTCGATGCTCGAAGTTGCCTCGTCCAAGATGAGCACCGGCGGGTCGGCCACGGCCACGCGCGCAATGGCGAGCAGCTGGCGCTGGCCCTGCGACAGGTTGGCACCATCGGCCGTGACCGGCGTGTCGTAGCCTCTAGGCAGGCGGCGGATAAACGAGTCGGCGCAGGCGGCCTCGGCAGCGGCGCGCACCTCCTCGTCGGTCGCGTCGAGCTTGCCAAAGCGGATGTTCTGCGCAATGGTGCCGCTAAACAGGTGCGTATCCTGCAGCACAATGCCCAGCGAGCCGCGCAGACTAGCCTTGGCGATATGCTTGACGTCGATGCCGTCGTACGTGATCTCACCGCCATCGACCTCGTAGAAGCGGTTGATGAGGTTGGTAATGGTCGTCTTTCCGGCACCCGTGGAGCCAACAAACGCGATCTTCTGCCCCGGCTTGGCAAACAGGTTGAGGTCCGCGAGCACACGGGTGCCGGGCACGTAGGAAAAGTCCACGGCATGGAAGCGCACGTCGCCGGCAAGTGGCACCAGGCCCGTGACAAGCTCGGTACCGTCGGCGCTCACCGCGCGGCCCGACTCGTCAACGGCGGCAACATCATGCAGGTGCCCGTATGCGCCCACGCCCTGACCTTCGGGAATCTTCCACGCCCACGCGGCGTCGCCCGTCTGTACCAGCTCAACGCAGCCCTCATCCACCTCGGGCTGCAGGTCCATGGCGGCAAAAAGGCGCTCGGCACCGGCCAGCGCATTAAGCAAAAAGTTGCCGAGCTGGGTCATCTGGTTGATGGGCATGGCCGCCTGGCGCACAAAGACCAGATAGCTCGCGAGCGCGCCCACATCGGCTAGGCCGTTAATGCAGAGCATGCCACCCGCGACGGCAACGATGGCGTAGTTTGCGTAGCCGATTGCGACGGTCATGGGCACCATGGAGTTGGCGTAGGCCTGCGCAGCGCCACTGGTACGGCGCAGCTCTTGGTTGCGCGCATCGAAACCGGCAACATTGGCCTGCTCATGGTTAAAAACCTTGATGACCTTTTGGCCCGAGACCATCTCCTCGACGTATCCGTCCAGATCGCCGAGTGATGCCTGCTGGGCAGCAAAGAAGCGCTTGGAGCGCATGCCCGAGTAGCGCGCGTACAGCACGATGGCCGCGTCGCACACAAGCGTGATGATCGTAAGCCGCCAGTTAAGGATGACGAGCATGGCCGTCGTGCCGATCACCTGGATTGTCGCCTGAATCACGTTGGCAAAGCTGTTGTTGAGCGCCTCGGAGACCGTGTCGACATCGTTGGTGAAAAAGCTCATGATGTCGCCCGAGCGCGTGCTGTCGAAATAGCTGAGCGGCAACGTCTGAATGTGCGCGAACAGGTCGCGGCGAATGTCGGACACCACGCGCTGGGCTGCGCGCACCATGATTTGCGAATAGCCCAGGGCCGACAGCACGCCCGCGGCGTAGATGGCGGCCGTAAAGAGAACCTGCTTGGTGAGCAGCTCCTCCCCGCCCGTAGTCAGGCCGTTGACGATGGGGCGCACCATGTATGTGCCGGCAAGACTCGCGATGGCGGCGATAGAGGCGAGCACGCCCACCGCGAGCAGCGAGAACTTGGCGTGGCCCATGTAGCTGAGCAGGCGGCGGAGCGTCTGTCCCAGATTGGCTGGACGGGCCTGAGCGGATGTCTTAGGCATGGCGCTCACCTTCTTCCATGGCTCGAATTGATCCGCTGGGGACGGAGGAAAACGGACCATCCGCACCGTCGTCACCGTCGTCCGCATCCCCCGCGAACTCCATCTGCGAGGCGTAAATCTCCTGGTAGATGTTGTCGTCCGCCAGCAGCTCCTCGTGCGTGCCCACGCCGTGGATGCGCCCGTCGTCCAGGACCACAATGCGATCGGCATCCATGACACTCGCGATACGCTGGGCAATGATAATCACGGTCGTATCGGGAATCTGAGCGATATGCTCGCGGATCTTGGCGTCGGTCGCCATATCGACCGCGCTCGTCGAGTCATCAAAAATGAGCACACGCGGATGCTTGAGCAGCGTGCGCGCGATGCACAGGCGCTGCTTCTGCCCGCCCGAGACGCCGGCGCCACCCTGGCCCAGCTCGCCATCGAGCCCGCCGATGCGGTCCAGGAACTCGTCCACACACGCCGCACGGCAGGCACGCAGCAGCTCCTCGTCGGTGGCATCGGGCGCGCCCCACTGCAGGTTCTCGCGCACGGTGCCCGTAAACAGCACGTTCTTTTGCAACACGATGCCCACGGCATCGCGCAGGGCAACAAGGTCGTAGTCGCGTACGTCTCGTCCGCCCACCAGCACGGCGCCCTCGGTGGCGTCGTACAGGCGCGCGATGAGCTGCACGAGCGAGCTCTTGCCCGAGCCCGTGCCGCCGAGCACACCCACCGTGGAGCCGGGCTCGATGCGAAGGTCGATATGCTCGAGCACGTCCTCGGCAGCATCCGCGCGGTACTTAAACGACACGTCGCGAAACTCGACACTCCCGTCGGCCACCTCGCATACAGCCGCATCGGCAGCGGGCGCTTGGATAAGCGACCGCTCGTCAATCACCCGCGAGATGCGCTCCACACTGGCAAGTGCGCGCGTGAGCAGCAAAAACACGTTGGATATCATCATGAGCGAGTTCATGATCAGCAGCACGTAGCTCATAAAGCCCGTGAGCGAGCCCACGCCCAGCTCGCCGGCAAGGATCATGCGGCCGCCGATCCACAGAATGGAAAGCGCGGCAACGTACATTGACAGTTGAAACACCGGCAGGTTGAGCACGGCGTTGCCAAAGGTCTTTGTGGCGGTGTGCGCAAGCTCAGCATTGACGGTGTCGAACTTGGCCTGCTCGTGCTCGGCGCGCACGTAGGCTTTGACGGCACGCACGGCGGTGAGGTCTTCCTGCACCACGCCGTTGAGGTGGTCCATCGAAGTTTGGAGCTGGCGGTAGAGCGGACTCACTCGCCAGGTGATAACGCCGAGCACGATCGCCAGCACGGGCAGGATGATCGCAAAGACCGTGGCGAGCGGGCGCGACAGCATTAGCGCATAGATAAGGCCGACGATAAGGGTCACAGGGCCGCGCACCATGGGGCGAAAGCCGTTGCCGATGGCGTTTTGGATGACGGTGATGTCGGTGGTCATGCGGGTGACAAGCGAGCTGGCGTCGTAGTTGTCCAGGTTGCCAAAGGCGAGCGTCTGGATCTTGCGATACTCGGTCTCGCGCAGATTGGCGCCCAGACCCGAGGCAACGCGGGCGGATGTGCGGGCATAGCCCAGGCCCAATACCAGCGAAAACGCCGCACACACCAGCATGCACGCGCCTTGTAGCAGCATGTAGTTGACGTCGCCCGTGGGCACGCCCACGTCGATGATGTTGGCCATGATGACCGGGATAAACAGCTCGAGCGCGGTCTCGACCGAGACGAAAATCACGCCGAGAATGGCATCGCGGCGGTATGCCCCCAAGTGGGAAAACAAGATTTTGAGATTGCGCACGCAGGTTCATCCCCCATCAAACGTTGTTCGCAAACGCACGTATTATTGCGCGCCGAGCGGGCGTGTCAAGTGTTCCGAAATCGATTTCTACAAGGCCGGCGCAGGCGCTAAGTCCGCGCGGCGCGTGACCGTATTCAAATGGAAATGATTGAAGGCGCGATTTTTCGCCCCACCGGCAACATAGACCTTGACTCTACAATCGTTGTAGGGTTTTCACTACACTGGTACGTAAACGAACCAAGCCAGAAAGTGCCCGCCCATGGAACACGACCTCACACGCGGCAACGTCCTCAAGACCATCGCGGTCTTCGCCCTGCCTTATATGCTCTCGTACTTTTTGCAGATGCTCTACGGCATGGCCGACCTGTACTTTATCGGACAGTTTAGCGGCGCCGCCGGCATCACCGCCGTGGGCAATGGCGCGCAGACGCTCTATATCATTACCGTGACGCTCGTGGGTCTGGCCATGGGAACGACCGTCATCGTCGGCCACGCCGTGGGCTCGCGCCGCTTCGACCGCGCCGAGGCCGCCATCGGCAACACCATCACGCTCTTTATGGGCGTCTCGGTGGTGTTGGCCGTGCTCTTGCTCGCGCTGTGCCCGCAGATCGTGGCACTCATCGGCACGCCGACCGAAGCCGTCGAGGGCACTGCCGCCTACCTGCGCATCTGTTTTATCGGCATTCCGTGTATCGCCGCATACAACATCCTCTCGGCCATCTTTCGCGGCCTGGGCGATTCGCGCTCGCCCATGTATGTGATCGGCGTGGCGTGCGTCATCAACATCGCGCTCGACTTTCTGCTCATTGGCCACATGGGGCTCGGCCCCGTGGGCGCGGCGCTTGGCACGGTGATCGCGCAGACGGCAAGTGTTGCCCTCGCACTCGTCTGGCTCAAGAGCCGCCGCACAAACATCCACGTCAAGCGCAGCGACCTGCGTCCGCAGCCCCAGGTACTCGGCAGCATCCTTAAGATTGGCGTGCCCGTGGCCGTGCAGGACGGCTGCATCCAGGTGGCGTTTATGTTCATCACTGTTATCGCCAACCACCGCGGGCTGGTCGACGCCGCCGCCGTGGGCCTGGTCGAGAAGATGATCAGCTTTTTGTTCATCGTGCCGAGCTCCATGGGCGCCACCGTCAGCGCGCTCACGGCGCAAAACGCCGGCGCGGGCAAGGGCGACCGCGCACGTCAGGTGCTCAAGGACGCCATGACCATCTCGGTGGTGTACGGTTGCCTGATCACGGCGCTCATGTGGCTGGTGGCACCGGCGTTTCTCGGCTTTTTTGCCAAGGACGCCGCGGTGGTCGCAGCCGGCACCGGCTATATGCGGAGCTATATTTTCGACGCGATCTTTGCCGGCATTCACATTTGCTTTAGCGGCTTTTTCGCTGCGTACGGCAAGAGCTACATCGGCTTTGCGCACAACGTGCTGGCCGTAGCGCTCATTCGCGTGCCTGGCGCATGGCTGCTGTCGAACGCCTATTCCGACACGCTGTTTCCCATGGGCATCGCCTCGCCGTGCGGGTCGATTCTGTCGGCAGCCATTTGCGTGGTGGCGTTTACGGTGCTCAACCGACGTGGCACTTTTGACAAGCTGGTGGCGTAGCGGGGCGACGCAAGCCTAGCAACCCTGTCCCGCTTTCTGCCGAAAGGAGCGATCCCGTGACTGACACGTCCAGCGAACATACCGACGGCCTGCTCCGCATTGGCGAGGTGGCGCGCCTGTTTAACCTGAGTGTGGGCACGCTGCGCCATTACGAGCAGATGGGCTTGCTGGAGCCGGCGCATATCGACCCCGCAAGCGGCTATCGATACTATGGAGCGCGACAGCTCTCCACCCTCAACACCATCAGCAACCTGCGCGTTCTTGACTTGCCATTGGCGCAGATACGCGAGTTTGTCGCCACGCGCGACGTGAATCTGATGCAGCGGCAACTGGCCCAGCAGCAGGAGCTCATCGAGCGCAAGCGCCGCGAACTCGAACGCGTGTCGCGCAAGATCGATGACCGGCTTGTCTTGTTGCGAGACGCTTTGAATGCCGAGCTCGACACCATCCGCGAGACCGAGGCACCCGAGCTTCGATGCGCCGTACTGCGTGAACGCGTCAACCCTACCGACGCCTATGCGCTGGAGTGGCAGATCCGTCAGCTGCAAAAAGGGCAGCACGAGACCTTCGTCTTTCCCGGCAACTTGGGCGTGGGCATCGCGCCCGAGCGCCTTTCCGTCGGCGACTTCGATGGCTACGACGAGGTCTTTCTGCTGCTCGATGACACGGACGATTACCTGGGGGATCTCGAAGTTCGGCCCGCCGCACGCTGCCTGACCGTAAGCTTCCGCGGCACGCACGGGCAGGCGGCCCCGCGCTACGAGCGCCTGCTCGACTACATGCACGAGCGCGACCTGTCCCCTGCCGGTCCCTCACGCGAAATCGCTCTCATCGACGACATCATCAGCGACGACCCAGCGACCTACGTAACGCAGATCACGGTGCCTGTGTCGCTAGGCTAGACCGAACATCGCTTCCAGCTCGGCCAAAGCCTCAAATGCATCGCAAGACATGCCCGCCGCGCGCTCGCGCTCGGCAACGCGAATTCGCGCCATCAGGTGCTCTTTTGCCTGCGTTTGGGAGCGCGTCGTATGCCCTTCCGCCTGCGAGTAATTGTGATTCTCGATATCCATTACGCCTCTGGCACCTCACCGGTAGCGAGAATCTGCTCGAGCGCGTCCTCGTCCAGCACAGGTACACCCAGCTGTTCGGCCTTGGTGAGCTTGGAGCCCGCTTTGGGGCCGGCGACCAGATAGCTCGTCTTCTTGGACACGCTGCCCGAGACCTTGGCGCCGAGCACCTTGAGTGCCGCGCCCGCCTCGTCGCGTGTGCGGTTGACGAGCGTGCCCGTGAGCACAAAGGTCAGACCCGCGAGCGGCTGTGCGTCGGCAAGCTCGCCCGCCACGCCAGCATCGGCTGCGGCTTGTGCATGCGCGGCGCCCAAGTCGACCTCGAGCGACAGGCCCGCCTGGCGCAGGCGCTCCAGCACGGCAAGGTTTTCGGGCACGGCCAGGAACTGTTTGACGCTCGCCGCAATCTTGGGACCAATGCCCTCGCACTCGGCGATGTCCTCTTCGCTCGCCAAGATGAGCTTGTCGATCGACAGGAATCGCTCGGCGATGACCTCGCCCACGCTCTTGCCCACGTGGCGGATGCCCAGGGCAAACAGTACGCGACCGAGCGGCTGGCTCTTGGACTTGTTGAGCTCGGCGATGATTTTCCCGGCCGTCTTGAGGCCCACCGGAATGGGATCGCCCTTCTTGACGCCCTTTTTGCTGTTGGAGCTGGCATAAGTGCGCCCCGTGTCCAGGCCGGCGATGTCGTCGACCGTGAGCTGATAGAAGTCCGCGACGTCGTGAATCAGGCCGGCGGCGATCATCTTGTCGACGATCTCGTCGCCCAGGCCGTCGACGTCCATGCAGCCGCGGCTCACCCAATGGAGCAGGCGCTCCTTGAGCTGCGCGGGGCAGTCGATGGAAACGCAACGGTAGGCGACCTCGCCGTCCTCGTGGACCACGGGGCTGCCGCACACGGGGCAGACCTCGGGCATGTGCCAGTCGACCGAATCGGCCGGGCGCTTATCGAGCACCGGGCCCACGACCTCGGGAATTACGTCGCCTGCCTTGTGCACGATGATAGTGTCGCCCTCGCGCACGTTTTTGCGGCGGATCTCGTCGATGTTGTGCAGCGTGGCGCGCGCGATGGTGGAGCCGGCAACCGTCACCGGGTCGAACTCGGCGACCGGCGTGAGCACGCCGGTGCGACCCACCTGGATGCGTATCTCGCGCAGGACGGTCTGCTTTTCCTCGGGCGGGAACTTAAAGGCGATGGCCCAGCGCGGCGCGCGGGCGGTAAAGCCCAAGTCGAGCTGCTGCTGGAAGCTATCGACCTTTACAACCACGCCGTCGATGTCGTAATCCAGGTCACCGCGATGCTCGAGCGCCTGGGCACAGAACTCGTGGACCTCGGCCGGCGTGGCGCAACGAGCCACGTTGGGGTTGACGCTAAAGCCGGCGCTACGCAGCCAGTCCAGAAACTCGCGCTGGCTGTGGACGTGCAACGGGTCGGTATCGGCAATGGCATAGATAAAGGTGGCCAGGTCACGGCGTGCCGTGACCTTGGGATCCTTTTGGCGCAGGCTGCCGGCGGCGGCGTTGCGCGGGTTGGCGAAGGGGTCGCGACCCTCGGCATCGGCCTCGTCGTTCAGACGAACAAAGCTGCCCTTGGGCATATAGACCTCGCCGCGTACTTCGATGGTGCGCTCGCGATCGGCGGCCATGTGGGCGAGCGCCGGCTCGGACAGATGCATGGGCACATCCTTGATGGTGCGCACGTTGAGCGATACGTCCTCGCCCGTGGTGCCGTCGCCGCGCGTGGCGGCGCGCACAAAGGTGCCGTTTTGGTAGGTAAGCGCCACGCCCAGACCGTCGATCTTAAGCTCACAGGTATAGGTGACGCTACCGGCACCGAGCGCATCCTCGGTGCGCTGGAGCCAAGCGTCGAGCTCGTCCAGGTCCATGGCATCGTCCATAGAATACATGCGTGCCATGTGCGTGACCGGCGTAAACTGCTCGCTCACATAGCCGCCCACGCGCTGGGTATAGCTGTCGGGCGTCACCAGGTCGGGGTAGGTCGCCTCGATCTCCTGCAGCTCAACGAGCATTTTGTCAAAGGCGGCATCCGTGATCTCGGGCGCATCGAGCATGTAGTAGCGATAGGCGTGGTAATCGAGCTCGTGACGCAGCTCGGCCGCACGCGCTGCCGCCTGGGCACGGGCATCGGCCGGTGCAGCGGCATCCGTGTTCGCGGGCGTTTCGGTATCGATATCCACGCCGTCACCAAACAGGCTCGATTGCTCCATAGCGGCACTCCTTCGCTCGATTTCAAACGGATACTAGAGTACCACCGGTCACCATGGCGCCGAATAGCCCTTTCGAACCGCACCGAATCGGCAGCCGACGGACCGGGGCGGATCCGGCGATCAAACCATGCTCTTATCAGCTCCAAATGATCCGTTTTCTTCCGTCCCCAACGGATCAATAAGTAGAGAGGGGCTGTCCCGCGTTGATGGGACAGCCCCTCTGGCATCGGTATGTGCGATACGGCTCGTTAGTAACCCTGGCCGTAGCCCTGACCCTGGCCCTGCTGGCCTAGTAGCTCCTCCAGGTACTGGCGCAGCTGCTCGTCGGTAATACCGCCGTTGCCGGTGTCGGTCGAACTGTCGTCCTGCTGCTGGTTCTGCAACTCCTCGTCAGAGCCCAGCTCAACCGTGACCTTCTTCTCGTCCTTGCCGCGCATGAGCGTGATCTCGACTTTCTCGCCCACCTCGTGGCTGCGCAGTGCGATGATCAGGCCATCGGCGCTCGTGATCTCGTCGTCGCCCAACTTGGTGATGACGTCGCCCTCTTGGATGCCAGCCTTGGCGGCAGGACCGTCCTCGACGACGCTTGCCACATATGCGCCGCTATCAGTGCTTAGCTTGTTGGTGCGGGCGTTGAGCGCATTGACGCTCGAAAGCGTGGCGCCCAGGTACGGATGAACCGGCGTCTTACCGTCGATGATCTGGTCGGCAATGTTCTTGGCGTAGTTAACCGGAATGGCAAAACCCACGCCCGAGCTGGAGCCCGAGTAGCTCTCGATGAGCGAGTTGATACCCACGAGCTCGCCGTTGTCGTTGACGAGCGCGCCGCCGGAGTTGCCCGGGTTGATGGCGGCATCGGTCTGGATCATGTTGGCATAAATGGTGTTGCCGCTGGTAGAGCTCATGGCCGTGGAGCGATAGAGCGCCGAGACGATGCCCGTGGAGACAGACTGTTCGTTGCCAAACGGCGAACCGATGGCCATAACCCACTCGCCCACGTTGAGCTTGGAGGAGTCGCCAATCTCGATCGGCGTAAGCTTGGAGGCGTCTGCATCCTTGAGCTTGATGACGGCTAGGTCGCTCGAAGCATCGTTGCCCACGAACTCGGCCTCGTAGGTGGTGCCGTCGTCCATGGTCACCACGTACTGGTCGTAGCCATCGACCACGTGGTTGTTGGTGAGGATGTGACCCTCGGTATCGAGCACAACGCCCGAACCGACGCTGCCCGAGCCGTCCGACTCGTCGGCAGACTGCGAAAGCGAGCCATTCTGGCTGCCGCTCGAAGTGGCGGTAATAGAAACCACGGAGGGCAGGGCCTTGGCAGAAACGGCCTCGGCCAGCGTGGTGTCCTCGGAGTCGATGGTGATCTTTTGCGTCGATGAACCCGAAGCACCCGCCGTCACGGCGTTCCTGCCGCCGCCGATATCGAGCGTGCCACTCATAATGAGCGCGATGACCAGCAGGGCGCCGCAGGCACAGCCGGCAAGCGCCGTAATGAAGATCGGCAGCTTTTTGGTCTTGGTCTTGACCACTGTGTGCTTGTTTACAACCTGCTGGCCGCTCAGCGGCTTGCCGGTCTGCGTGTCGTAGGCCTGCACGTAGGGAATGTTGCCGTCGGCAGGCGTCGACTCCACCTGCACGCGCGGTTGCTGGGTCTCGCCGGCGTGGCCCGCATCCTGGGGACGCTGGGAATCGTTCTCGCTCATAGCTGCGATCCTTTCGTCAAATAACCAAAGGCCCGCCAAACATGTGGCGGGCCATCATTGTTCACGTTGAGTTGTACCCCAATATGCGGGTGCACGTGTATGAGAACGCAATCTTTTAGGAAGGCTTAAGTTCTGTTGCAGGCCCAAAAGGACCCGGCCTGCGGCAAAACCACCACAAAGGTGCCTGTCCCCTTTGTGGTGAAAAGCTAGTCCTTAAACAGATAGCCCACGCCGCGGACGGTGGTGATGTGCGCCGCGATCTGCGGGCCCACCTTGGAGCGGATGCGTCGAATGTGTACGTCGACGGTACGCGTGCCGCCGCAGTACTCAAAGCCCCACACGCGGTGCAGCAGCACCTCGCGGCTGTAGGCACGGTTGGGATGCGTCGCCAAAAAGCTCAGCAGCGAGTACTCCATCAGCGTCAGGTCGATGGGCTCGTTATCGAGTGTCACCTGGTAGGTAGCCAGGTTAATCTCGAGGTTATCGATGTTGAGCACATCGTCGGCGGTGACAGTCTCCTCCTCGCCCATCAGGCGCTGCGCGCGAGCCTTGAGCTCGTTGGGCGTCGCCGTGGGGCATACAAAGTCGGCATGCGCGTGATTCGGCAGGCGCAGGGTGCCGAGCGCCTCGTCGTCGACGATCACCAGCATGGGGACGCCGCCGCGGTCGTCGAGCCATTTGGCAATCTGATCGATGCGGTCGCTGCGGATGCCGTCGGAATCGAGAATCAGCAGGTCAAAGTCGTGCGCCGCAGTCGGCGAATCGGGGGTAGCCAGGCTCACCTCGACACCCAGGGTGGTCGTCAAGCTGCGGGCAAACTCGTGGAAGCGCGTCGTGCGCGCCATGAACAGGGCACTCTTTTCAGACATATCGGCCTCCAAAGAAATGAGCTCCATCGTACTGGAACAAGCCAGCGCGATTAGGAGTTCGCCAGGTAGTGCTTGATCTCCCACTCGGTGATCGTAGACTCAAACTTATGCCACTCGTCGCGCTTCTTTTTGAGGAAGAAGCTGTGGATGTGCTCGCCGAGGGCATCCTTCATAAACTGCGAGTCCTCAAACACGTCGAGCGCCTCTTTAAGCGAGCGCGGCAGCGGCGTGTAGCCGGCCTCGAGCATCTGTCGGTCGGTGAGCTTGAGCGTCTCGGCCGTGGCCTCGGGAGGGAGCTCCAGCTTGCGCTCGATGCCGTCCAGACCAGCCGCCAGCGTGACGGCGTTGACCAGGTACGGGTTGGCCATGGGGTCGGGGCTGCGAAGCTCGATGCGCGTGGACAGCTGCTTGCCGGGCTTGTAGACCGGGATGCGGACCATGCTCGCGCGGTTGCGCAGGCCCCACGTGGCGTACTGCGGTACGGAGTCGCCACCCGTGGTGATGCGCTTGTACGAGTTGACCGTGGGGTTGGTGATGGCACTGATCTCGCGGGCATGCGCCAGGATGCCGGCCATGTAGTGCTTGGCAATATCGGAGAGATGGTACTTCTCGTCGTCCTCGCCCCAAAAGACGTTGTTGCCGTCGTGGTCGAACAGCGACTGGCACAGGAACATAGCGCTGCCGTCCTCGCCCGCCAACGGCTTGGGCATAAAGGAGGCGTGGCAACCGCTCTCGTAGGCCTGCTGCTTAATGATGAGTTTGGCCGTGGTGATGGCGTCGGACATGCTCAGGGCCTCGGCGTGACGCAGGCTCATGCCGTGCTGCGAGCGGCCGGCGGCGTGGAAGGTGTACTCCACGGGCACGGACATCTTCTCGAGCGTGAGAACCGTGTTGCGACGCAGGTCGCGGGCGGCATCGCTCACCGAAAGATCGAAGTAGCCCACGTTGTCGAGCGGCTCGGGGGTGTGCTCGTCGGGGAAGTAGTAATACTCCAGCTCGGCGCCCACGTTGAGCAGGTAGCCAGCCTTCTCGGCCTTGCGGAACATGCGGCGCAGGGCATCGCGCGGATCGCCGGCGAAGGGCTTGCGGTCGGGGGTGCACACATCGCAGAACACGCGGGCGACGCCGTTGTGGCTCGGGCGCCACGGCAGAATCTGGAAGGTCGAAGCATCGGGGAATGCGAGCATGTCGGCTTCCTCGGGCGTAGCAAAGCCCTCGATGGCCGAGCCGTCAAAGCCAATGCCCTCCTCAAAAGCGACCTCGAGGTCCTCGGGGCTAATGGCAAAGTTCTTGAGGCGGCCGAGAATGTCGACAAACCACAGACGCACAAAGCGGATGTCACGCTGCTCTACGGAGCGGAGTACGTAATCGATGTTCTGCTGGTTCATGTCGCTCCCCTTTCTTTCGGGCGGGTTTCGACTGGTCTATATCGCAGATACTATCGCAGAAAAATGTTTCCGCAGGGTTAAAGCGTATCAAGCGCTCAAAAAACGTTCGCGAACAGGCTGTCTGACTTACGCGCGATCATAAAGGATCACTCCTTCGCGCTCGATTACCGCGGCAAGATCGTCATCAAGATGATCACTAGAGACGAGATCAACCTGCCTCCCGGTTTCTTTGCGCACCGCCTCGCCAAATGCCGACAGCGCGAAAAGACCAAAGCCCTGCTCGCGATCGACTTCGAGACGCAAGTCAATATCACTATCGACATGCGCCTCGCCCCGGGCATACGAACCAAAAAGAATCACGGTTTTGATGGCGGGAATCGAGCTGGCCGCCTCGCAGACGGCGGACTCAATCTGGGCAGTATCCAAAATGCCCGCCGCGGCGCTTTCGCTCGCAGAGCTTTTACCAAGTGAAGGAACAAACGGCAGCGAACGCTCGCGCAGCATCTGTCTCATAAACATGTTGACCGCAACAGACGAAGTCATGCCAAGTTCTTCGCACAGCTCGGCAAATGAGTCTTTAATTGACGAGTCCACTCGCACACTCAGCACAGACGCAGCCATGGATACCTCCTGTATGACATTGTCTATATATTATCACACAGACTAGCGCGAGGTCGAGGCGCGGTGTTCGATGTGGCCGGGGATCTCGATGCGTTTGGGCGCCAGCTTTGCGGCCTCGCCCACGGTGGTGGTAACGACGTCGATGCGCTCGGACAGGCGCTCGACCACGCGCTCGGCAATGGTGAGGGTATCCTGCGCGGCCGTGGTGACGCCGCCAAAGAGCACATGGTTCCAAGGGTAGTCGTCAAACGTCGCGATCTTGAGCCCCGCCGGCAGCGAGGGACCAAGCTGCGCCAGCGCCTCGGTCAGACGCAGGAAAACTAGGCCGTTGACGGCAATGAGGCCGAGCTTTTTGCCTGCATAGCCGCGGATGGTCTCGTCCAAGCGACCAACGCCCGTGGCACCGCCATCGGCCAAGGTGACAACCTCGCCGGCAAGGCCGCGTCGCGACAGCTCGTCGGTAAAGGCCTCGGCGCGCTCGCGACGCACGGGGCTGTCGTCGCTCGCCTCGGTGAGCAGGCACAGGCGCTCGCTGCCAGCGGCGGTCAAGGCGTCTACCAGGCCGGCGACCAGCTCACGGTTGTTAGATGTCACCAGATCGACACCGCCGTCGGCAACGTCGCGGTCGAGCAGCACAACGGGCAGGCGCCCCGCGGCCGCGGCGATCGCCTTGTCGTTGCCTCCGCAGGTGTTGACGACCAGGCCGTCCACGCCGGCATCGATAAGTCTGGTGAGCGACTCGGCCTCCTTGGCGGGATCGTTGCCGCTAATGGCCGTCATGAGCGAGCAGCCGCGCGCGGCGGCACTGGCGGAAAGGCCCTCGAGCATGGCGCTCGAGAACGGGTTGGCGATGTCGGCCAGGATCACACCGATGAGGTTGGTGCGCGAGCTGCGCAGATTGCGCGCGGCAGCACGTGGGCGATAGCCGGTGCGCTCGATAACCGCCGCGATGCGAGCGCGGGTTTCCTCGGTCATCTGCCCGGGGCGGTTGTTGAGATAGCGCGAGACCGTGGCCGGGCTCACGCCCGCCTCGGCGGCAATGTCCTTGATTCTCATCTGCGCCATGGCGCACCCCGTTTCCCCATTGTCGGCAGCCTGAGCCATTTTAGGCATTTTTTTAATAATCTCGCTTGCAAAACGCTGTAGGTGAGCAGCGTCGTTTTTTGCGTCTCGAGCAGATGCGATGATGGGCTAGATAGACGAGTCTTTAGGCAGCTCAAAATAGTCGGGATGCAAGGCGATAACCGGGCCCTGCTCCTCGGGCATCAGGTGCAAGTGCGTCTCTGCCAGATAACTCGCCGCATCGGTATCGCCCCTCTTAATGGCCTCGAGAATCCGGCGATGCTGCCGACGAATCGGCTCCCAATCCAGATCCTGCGACACCATACGCAACCAGTTGTATCGCTCAAAATGCGTGTTGATGCTCTTCATCCAATCCCACAACATGTGACGACCGGCAATTTCAAAACATGTCTCATGGAACAGGTTATCCAGGTCAAAGAAACGGCGCGTTTCGCCATGGTCGAGCGACTCGGACTCGGTAAGAATCTGCTCAAGCCGCTGCTTTTGCTCGGGCGAGGCGGCCGAACAGCATTTAATAAGCACGCTTCTCTCGAGCTTCTCGCGCAAAAAGCAGGCGTTTTCGGCGCGTTCCATGCTGATCTTAGAGACGTAGGTGCCGCTTTTGGGACGCGTTTCCACCAGCTCCTGCTCACGCAGGCGCACAAAGGATTCGCGAATGGGCGTGCGCCCGATTCCCGTCTCCCTTTCCAGACCAATCGCCGAAAGGCGCGTGCCGGGCTTGAGCTCGGCATAGATAATCTTGGAGCGCAATGCGTTGTACGCCTGATCTTGCAAGCTCTGATAATGCTGGTGTTGTTCCATAAAGCCCTCGGATGAAGCTCACGGTTTGTCGAATATCACCACGTAATACTATCGCATCGACACGCCCCAGCTCCCAGTCAGTCTTTTTGGGACGGGGTTCTTTTGGCTACCCTGACCCGCAGATCGGCCCCCTTGCCACAAAAGTGGCCTATCTACTACGTTAACACGGATAGCCTCGACCATACCGAAAACCGTGAAAACAAAACCGCAGGTAGACAGCTTGTCGATTTTCGAAAAAGCCGACTATGGTTGACCCCTGCGGCTTAAACGTAGTAGATAGGCCCTATTCGTGGCACAGCACTACTCCATCCCAAATTGGCACCCCGAGCCCTCGTGAGTTGCCAACAAGCTGTTCGCCCAGCGCTTTATCCGCGCGGCATTTGGAAAATAGCACCACCGCAAAACCCGCAAGTAGCGCTTACTTTGCTATATCTCACTATACTTTGCTATATCTTGCTATACTTTGCTATATCTTGCTATATCTTGAGCAAAGGTGGCTCACATGCAAACAAACCCTTTTAAGCCCACAGCAGGTAAAACACCTCCCACGATTATCGGCCGCGAAGATGTGCTCGAAGAATTCAATGAGGGCCTCGTCAACGGGCCTGGTGCCCCGGGGCGCCTAATGCGCATAGCCGGCGTCCGTGGAACGGGCAAGACGGTCCTCCTTGACGAGTGCTCACGTTTGGCGCAAAGCCATGGCTGGACGGTCATAAAAGAGGTCGCAACCGAGGGACTTTGCCAGCGCATTCTCGAACAGCTGCAGCCCAAATTCCAGGCCAAACACGCCAGATTTGAGCCCACCGTAGCTGGCATATCCATCGGCAGCATAGATATTGAGCGAATCGGCCCATCGCTACGCGACGCCATGAGACAGACAATATCCAAGAATGGAAATGGCCTGCTCATCACTCTCGACGAGGTTCAAGACGCAGAGCTCGATGAGGTCCGAACGCTCTCCATTGCGATTCAGCAGGTTATCGGCGAAGACCTTGATATCGCCTTTGTTTTTGCTGGGCTGCCTTCGATGATTGAAAGCATCATCAACGGAAAGACACTTACGTTTTTGCGCCGTGCCCTCCCCTTTGATCTGAAGGCTGTGGCAGTAACCGAAGTGTCGTACTCCCTCGAGGAAACCATTGAAGCGTCTGGCATGGAGTTGCAGCCAGGTATTGCCGGCCAACTTGCCGAGGCAACGCAAGGCTATCCTTTCATGATCCAACTCGTTGGATACTACGCATGGCAGTTGGCAAGACGCGCACATACAGCGATTATTGGAGAAGAAGAAGCCGAGCGTGGCATTGCAACGGCACGCGAACGCTTCTGCGCCATGGTGATTGAGCCCGCGCTGCAGCGCATTCCGCCCACGTGCATCGCTTATCTGCTGAGCATGGCGTCTTTGGGGCAGACGAGCTCGACCAGCATGGTTGCCGATGCCCTAAACAAAACGCCTCAACAGGTGAGCTCCGTCCGCAGCCGCCTGTTAAGAGAATCGATTATCGAGGCTCCTTCGTACGGCAAGGTCTCATTTGCCATCCCCTACATGCGCGACTACCTCTGCGAACACAAAGCCGAACTGGAAGTTGAACTGTAGAAACGGCAACTGCCCTGCAAGACGAAAACCGTTTTCGTACGGATTTAAAGCAGACGTAAACGGTTTTCGTCTGTTTTACGTTCGGAAATAAGACGCAAATTGCACTTTCGTATGGTTTTACGCCAAACGCAACACGCTTTCGTCCGGCTATGCGTCCCCAATCCAGACGAAAAAGGCCCCGAGCTCGTGTGAGCTCGGGGTTCTTTGTGCCGCACATCTATGAGAGGGAATCGATGCGCACGGGCGCTACTCCATGTAGCCGCCCTGGGATGGCGGAAACCTCGTCAATGGGGCCAGGTTTACATGCGCCAAGTTGGTGCAAAGTAACCTGCCCCCACGCAACAAGGGGTTGACTAGAGCTCGCAGGCAACCTTGTAGCCATCGCCGATGGCATCGCGGATGTTGCCGCACTTGTTGGCATCGCCCAGCACGTGGGTGGCAACACCGGCTGCAGCCAGATCGTCGGCCAG
Source organism: Collinsella sp. (assembly GCA_046976245.1). Lineage (GTDB taxonomy): Bacteria > Actinomycetota > Coriobacteriia > Coriobacteriales > Coriobacteriaceae > Collinsella. The sequence goes on from JBKWEB010000009.1 coordinate 30,385, forward strand.
CTTGGTATTGGGACGATAGCCCATGGCAAGCACCAGCGTATCGGCACCGGTGATGGTATGGATCTCGCCGTCCTTCTCGTAGCTGATAGTGTCCTCGGTGATCTCGGTCACCTTTGCCTCGGTCAGCACGTGGACGCCCTTGGAGAGCATGCGCGTGATGAGCACTGCGCGGCCAGCGCCGCCCTCGTTGGCGGCGAGCGTCTTGGTCATCTCGATGACGGTGACGTCGCGGTTGGCCGGCGACAGGTCGTTGACCAGCGGAGCCAGATAGTCGGCCGTCTCGCAGCCGACGGTGCCGCCGCCCACGATGACGATCTTCTTGCCCGGAAAGGCGTTGCCGCCCAGCAGGTCGTCAGCCGTCATGACTTGCTTAAAGCCCTGCATAAAGGCAGGAGCGATAGGCTCGGCGCCATAGGCCAGGACAACCTCGTAGCCGGCGTAGTCGCGTTGGATGTCCTCGGCCGAAAGCTCGGTACCAAAGACACACTTCACACCAGCCTCGGCAAGACGACGATACTGGTACTTGATCACGCGGGTGAGCTCCTGCTTTGCCGGCGGAACGGCAGCGATGCGCATCTCGCCGCCCGGCTCGTCCTGCTTATCCACGAGCACCACGTTATGACCGCGCTTGGCGGCAATGTAGGCTGCCTCCATGCCCGCAGGACCAGCGCCCACAACCAGTACGTTCTTAGCCTCGGCGGCAGGCTCGTAACCGGCCTCGTCGCGCTCCACGTCCGGGTTGACAGTGCAGGAGATGCGCTTGCCAAACATGATGCCGTTCAGGCAGCGCAGGCAGCCGATGCAGGGGCGAATCTCGTCGGCGTTGCCGGCAGCCGCCTTGTTGCAGAACTCGGCATCGCACAGGTTGGCGCGGCCCATCATGCAGATGTCGGCGGCGCCGTCCTCGATCAGCTCCTCGGCAATCCATGCCTCGTTGATGCGGCCGACCGTGGCGACGGGAATGTTGACGTGCTTTTTAATCTCACGCGAGCAGGCGGCGTGCGAGGCCTGCTGCGTGCCGGCAGCGGGAATCGCGGAGCCGCGCTTGATGGTGGTGCCGCCCGACACGTGGATCATGTCGACGCCGGCCTTCTCCAAGCGACGCGAGACATAAATCATGTCGTTGAGGGTCAGACCGCCATCGGTGTACTCGTCGCCCGAGATGCGGACGTCGATGATGAAGTCCTTGCCGCAGCGCTCGCGAATCTCGGCGATGACCTCGAGCAAAAAGCGCATGCGAGCATCGAGCGAGCCGCCGTACTCGTCGGTACGCTTGTTGTAGAGCGGGGTCAAGAAGCCACCGAGCATGCCGTGGGCGTGGGCCGCATGGACCTCGACGCCATCGACGCCGGCCTTCTGCATGCGCACGGCAGCGTCGCCAAACTGGTGCGTGAGCTCGTGAATCTCGTCAACCGTGATGGGACGCGGCGCCTCGCGGGCATAGGACGGGCCCACGAAGGACGGGGCGATCAGACGCGGCGTGCCCGGAATGTTGAAGGCCATATAGGCGGGATGGAAGAGCTGCGGCATGATCTTGCAGCCATACTCGTGCACGGCGGCGGCGAGCTTTTCCCAACCGGGAATGAACGTGTCGTCGTAGCAGCACATGTCGCCCGGCAGGTAGGTATAGGTGGGCTCAACCGTCACGACCTCGGTAATGATCAGACCCACGCCGCCCTTGGCACGAGCGCGGTAGTGGTCGACCAGGTCGTCGGTCACATAGCCATGATCGGCCAGGTTGGTAGATACCGGCGGCATAAAGACGCGGTTCTTGACCTCGGTCGTACCGACTTTGATCGGGCTAAAGAGCATTGGATAGGCGGAAGACTCCATACAGGGTTCCTTTCGTTTGAGCCGCTCGGCGGCAGTTGCTAACGTACCTATCGTATCAGTATCCGCCGCATTCGCACTCGCTCGCACTCCCCACCTTCAATCCCGACCCTCACAAAAAAGTTGCGGTGGAATACGGAGTAGATAAGGCCTTTGACAGCCAAAACAGTCCGTATTCCACTGCAACTGATGGGCGGGGTGGAATTAAGGGCTCAGATAGTCAGTCATGCCCTCATCCGCCACTCCCTCACCTACAGCGCGCCGTCCAGCATAAGGTTCACCTTGAGCACGTTGACCGTAGGCTCGCCGAAGACGCCCAGGAATCGGCCCTTGGTGCACTGGGCGATGATCTCGCGAACCTCGCCTTCGCTCTTGCCCGTGGCCTTCGCCAGGCGCGGTACCTGGTACTCGGCGGCATCGGGGGAGATCTCGGGGTCGAGCCCTGAGCCAGAACACGTCACCAGGTCGACGGGCACAGCATCCATATCGGCATCGGGGTTGGCGGCGCGGATCTTCTTCACGCGCGCATCCACAAGCTGCCGATACTCCTCACTCGCCGGGGACAGGTTGGATGGGGCACCATACGCCATGAGCTCGCCATCTTCGCCTTCGATAATTGACACGTTCTGGATGCGGCCCCACATGTGGTCCTCATCCTCGAAGTTCTGGCCGATGAGCTCGGAACCCACAACCTTGCCGTCGACCGTAATGAGCGAACCGTTCGCCTGATACGGGAACGCAACCTGGGCGATGCCGGTCACGACGAGCGTATAGCCCAGACCGCAGACAACGGTAAACAGCGCGAACACGCCAAGTGCGCGCGATGCGATACCTTTGAACATACATACCTCCGTCTACATCATGCCAATGCCGAACAAGGCCAGCAGCATGTCGATAATCTTGATGAATACGAACGGCGCCACAATACCGCCCAGGCCCCACACCAGCAGGTTGTGGGTCAGCAGCTGGCCGGACGAAAGCTCGCGGTACTTCACGCCTTTCAGGGCGGCAGGAATCAGCGCGACGATGACCAGCGCGTTGTAGATAATGGCGGACAGCACGGCAGTCAACGGGCTGGTGAGCCCCAGGATGTTGAGGGCGTCCAACCCGGGGTAGATCGGCGAGAATAGCGCCGGGATGATGGCGAAATACTTGGCGACGTCGTTGGCGACCGAGAAGGTCGTGAGCGAGCCGCGGGTCATGAGCAGTTGCTTGCCGATACGCACGATATCGATGAGTTTGGTGGGGCTGGAGTCGAGGTCGACCATGTTGCCGGCCTCCTTGGCAGCCTGGGTGCCCGTGTTCATGGCCACGGCGACGTCGGCCTGGGCCAGAGCGGGCGCGTCGTTGGTGCCGTCGCCGGTCATGGCGACCAGGTGCCCCTCACGCTGGAACTCGCGAATCTTCTCGAGCTTGCCTTCAGGGGTGGCCTCGGCCAGGAAGTCGTCAACGCCGGCCTCGGCGGCGATTGCCGCGGCGGTGAGCGGGTTGTCGCCCGTCACCATGATGGTCTTGATGCCCATCTTGCGCAGGTCGGCGAACTTTTCCTTAACGCCGGACTTGATGATGTCCTTGAGGTACACAACGCCCAGCACGCGGCAGTTCTTGGTCACGACCAGCGGGGTGCCGCCGGCCTTGGCGATGCGCTCGACGGCCTCGTCGCACTCCTGGGAGAACACGCCGCCGGCTGCCTCCACATAGGTGCGCACGGAATCGGCAGCGCCCTTGCGGATCTCATTGCCCTCGTAGTTCACACCGGACATGCGGGTCGCCGCGGTAAAGGGGATGAACTCCATACCCTTATCCTCGAGCGTGCGGCCGCGCAGAGCGAACTGCTCCTTGGCGAGCACGACGATGGAACGGCCTTCGGGGGTCTCGTCGGCCAGCGAGGAAAGCTGGGCGGCATCGGCCAGCTCCGCGGGATCGATGCCGTCGACCGGGATGAACTCGGCGGCTTGGCGGTTACCCAGGGTGATGGTGCCGGTCTTGTCGAGCATGAGGATGTCGACGTCGCCGGCGGCCTCGATGGCGCGGCCGGACATGGCCAGCACGTTAGCCTCGTTCAGACGGCTCATGCCGGCGATGCCGATGGCGGACAGAAGGGCGCCGATGGTAGTGGGAGCCAGGCACACGAGCAGCGCCACGAGCGTGGTCACGGCCGTGGGGTTGTCCATGTCGTTAAGACCGACCGAGAAGCAGGAGTAACAATACAGGGCCAGCGTGACCAGGATAAAGACGATGGAGAGGGCCACCAGGAAGATCTCCAGAGCGATCTCGTTAGGGGTCTTCTTGCGCGCGGCACCCTCGACCATCGCGATCATCTTGTCCAGGAAGCTCTGGCCGGGCTCACTGGAGATCTTGACGACAATCCAGTCGGACAGCACCGTGGTACCGCCGGTAACGGCAGAGCGGTCGCCGCCGGCCTCACGGACCACGGGGGCGGACTCGCCGGTGATGGCGGACTCGTCAACGGAGGCAGCGCCCTCGATGACGTCGCCGTCGCCGGGAATCTGCTCGCCGGCGCGTACGATCACCAGGTCGCCGCGCGTGAGCTCGGTGCCGGGAACGACGGTGAAGTGCTCCTTGTCCTCAACGGACTCGATGCGATGGGCCTCGACATCCTTCTTGGCCGCACGCAGGGAATCGGCCTGAGCCTTACCGCGGCCCTCGGCAAGCGCCTCGGCGAAGTTCGAGAACAGGTCGGTGAGCCACAGGATGACCGCGATGGCGACCACATAGTAGGTGGGCACACCCGCGTCCTGCACACCGAAGATGGAAGCGACGGCCAGGACAGAGGTCATGACGGCGGAAAGCCACACCAGGAACATGACCGGGTTTTGAATCTGGACGCGAGGATCCAACTTGGCAAACGAGTCGCGGACCGCGCGGCTCATCATGTCTTTTTGCATAGCCATAAATCTGCGCCCTCCTTTACGCAATCATCTGGAAGAACTCGGCAACGGGGCCAAGCGCCAGGGCCGGGAAGAAGCTCAGGGCACCGATCAGCAGAACGATGAACACGAGCAGGAATACGAACATGCCGTTAGTGGTAGACAGGGTACCGGCGCTCTCGGCGACCTTGCCCTTCTTGGCCAGCGAGCCGGCGATAGCCAGCGTACCGATGATAGGCATGAAGCGGGCGAACAGCATCTCGAGGCCGAGCATGACGTTGATCCAGGGAATGTTGCAGTTCATGCCTGCAAACGCCGAGCCGTTGTTGCCGCCGCATGAGGTGAAGGCATACAGCGCCTCGGAGAAGCCGTGCGCGCCACCATTGTTGAGCTGGTCGGCAAGACCGGGCACCATGCAGGCGATGGCCGAGCACACCAGAATGGCAAACGGAGTTGCCAAGCACAGGACAACTGCCCAGCGCATCTCGCCCGGCTCGATCTTCTTGCCCAGGAACTCAGGCGTGCGTCCGACCATGAGGCCGGCGATGAACACTGTGAGGATGGCGAAGCCGATCATGCCGTACAGGCCGCAGCCCACGCCGCCGAAGACGACCTCGCCCAGAGCAATCTGGAGCATCTGGACAAAACCGCCCAGCGGGGTGTAGGAGTCGTGCATGGAGTTAACCGAGCCGTTGGAAGCAGCCGTCGTGAAAGCGGACCAGGTAGAAGAGGAGGCGATACCGAAACGGCTCTCCTTGCCCCCCATGTTGCCGCCGGCCTGGCCGTCGGTCATCTCGATATTGACCGCTCCGCCATCGGCCAGCTGCGGGGTGCCCGCATGCTCGTTGACGGCGATGATGCCGGTGAAGATCACCAGCAGGATGAACATGGCGGCAAAGATGGCCTTGCCCTGCTTGGTGTTCTTGACGCCGATACCGAAGGCGAAGCAACAGGCGGCCGGGATCAGCAGCAGGCTGGTCATCTCGATGATGTTGGTGAAGGCACTGGGGTTCTCATACGGATGGGCGGAGTTCACGCCGAAGAAGCCGCCGCCGTTGGTGCCGGACTGCTTGATGGCGACCTGAGGAGCCGCGGGACCCTGGGGCAGGAACTGCTCGGTGACCACGCGCGCGCCCTCGACAACCTTGCCGTCGACCTTGACCGTGTCGCCCTCAATCTGGGCGCCGTCGATGACGCTCCAGCCGCCGTCTGCATTAGGCTGAACAGCGACGGGTTCTACGAGCTCAGCCTTCTGAGCCGGCTGGAAGTTGGAGATGACGCCACCGGCAGCCAGGCAGATGCCGAACACGAGGTTCAGCGGGATGAGCACATACAGGACGGTGCGGGTGAGGTCGACCCAGAAGGAACCCAGACTCTGCTCCTTGACCTGACGGAAGCCGCGGATCAGCGCGAACATGACCGCGATACCGGTGCCAGCGGAAACGAAGTTCTGCACAGTGAGACCCATGAACTGCACAAGGTAGGACAGGGTGGTCTCACCGGAGTAGGACTGCCAGTTGGTGTTGGTTATGAAGGAAGCAGCCGTATTGAACGACAGGTCCCATGACACACCCGGCAGGTGCTGGGGATTGCCTGGCAAGAAGGACTGAAGCGCCTGGAGTGCCACAAGAATCACGAGGCCGATCCCCGAAAAGACCAGCACGCTCGCCAGATAGCGCCTACGCCCCATCTGTTCTGCCGCGTCGATGCGAAGCAGACGATAGACGCCACGCTCCACAGGAGCAATCACAGGCGACAGGAACGTATGCTCACCATCCATGATATGGGCCATGAACCGACCGAGCGGAACGGCCAGGACGACGAGTACGGCAAAGTACAAGATGTACTGAATCGCAGCGTCCATAGTTTACGAATCACTACTCATCAGAATGTAGATGTAATAGATAAGAAGTCCAATGCAGACGACTCCGATGATGGGAATGAGGATGTCCATTTACCGCCCCTTTCACACGCGGTCCGATGTCTCGGACGCCTGCCCTCGCAAGCGTCTGGGGACAGTAAACGCTTCTAGGGATTAAAGAGGCGTGAGGGCCGGGGCTCACGTCCTTAAGATGCCGTAAAGATGCAGGTAGAAAGCACTATTGCAGCTGCAGTGCGCCTATACTCGACCTCGCGAGCATACAGTGGTGTCTTCACCGCGTATGCACGCATGGACAACGCTTCAGAAAGGCTACGCTATGCAGCGCGACGCATCGGACACTCGCGTCAATCCAGACCTCATCCTCAAGGCAATTGAGAAAGACGGGGTCGCCGATGACACTCGAACCAGCCGGGGACACCTCAAAATTTTCTTTGGCTACGCTGCTGGCACAGGCAAAACCTATGCGATGCTTCAAGCCGCCCACGCCGCCAAGCGGCGAGGTGTCGACGTCGTCGCGGGATACATCGAGCCGCACGAACGTCCGGCAACTGCCCATCTTGCACAAGGGCTTGAGAACGTGCCCTGTAAACTCATCGAGCACAACGGCATTGCGCTCAGCGAGTTCGATCTAGATGCGGCTATCGAACGCGCCCCTCAGCTCATCCTTGTCGACGAGCTCGCCCATACGAATGCGCCGGGGTCTCGCCACGACAAACGCTATCAAGACGTCGAGGAACTTCTACATGCGGGCATCGACGTCTATACGACCGTGAACGTTCAGCATATCGAGAGCCTAAACGACATGGTTGCATCCATCACCGGCGTTGTCGTGAGCGAACGAATCCCCGACCGTATCTTCGATGATGCCGACCAGGTCGAGCTCGTCGACATAGAGCCCGAAGACCTACTTGAGCGCCTTCGCGCCGGCCTCGTCTACCGTCCCGCACAAGCCGACCGAGCGCAACAGCATTTTTTTTACCGTCGAGAACCTCACCGCACTCCGAGAAATCGCGCTGCGCCGCTGCGCCGATCGCACCGGTCACCTCACAGACGCCGCACGCGTGCTGGGAAACCGTGACTACTACACCAGGGAGCGTATCTTAGTCTGTGTCTCCCCGGCGCCGACCAATCCCCGCATCGTCCGTGCCGCCGCACGCATGGCGAAAGCGTTTCGCAGCGAGCTCGTCGCCCTGTTCGTAGAGAGCCCGCGCACGCAAGCCATGAGCGATGATGAGCGCGCCAAGCTTGCAGCCAATATCGCCCTAGCCGAGCAGCTCGGAGCACATATGGAAACCGTCTATGGCGACGACATCGCGTTTCAGATCTCCGAGTTCGCGCGCCTGTCGGGTATTTCGAAGATCGTCATGGGGCGCACGGGCGAGCGCAGCAGCGTCCGTCAGGCCCTCTTCGGCCGCAAATCTCTCGTAGAACAGCTCATAACATTCGCTCCGAACCTCGACATTTACATCATTCCAGAACAGTCGACTCCGCCCTCCCGACCCAAAGGACGCCGCCATGCGCTCGCCCTGCAGCCGCCCAGCAGCCGAAACGTGCTTCGCACGCTGGCTCTCTCTCTTGCCGCCACGGCGATCGGCACGGCTTTCCGCCATCTGGGATTTGCCGATTCCAGCATCATATCCCTCTATATCTTCACGGCCCTGCTGACCGCCGTCACCACGACGGGGCGTATCTGCACGATCGTATCGAGCGTGCTCTCTGTAGTGCTTTACAACTTCTGCTTCGTCACGCCTCTGTTTTCGCTCGCCAGCTACGACCGAAGCTATCTGGTCACGTTCGGCATCATGTTCGCCACCGCTATGGTCGCCGGCGAGTTAACTGCGCGCATCGCCGACAACGCCCGTACATCCGCCGAGAACGCATTCAAAACGCGCGTACTCCTCGAAACGAACCAGCTCTTGCAGCAAGCCCATAGCGCGGAGGAGTGCGCCCGCGTCGCCATGAACCAACTCGTCAAACTGCTAAAACTCGACGTGGTCTTCTACCCCGCCGAACACGGCACGCTCGGCAAGGCGCTCTATGAGTCCGCTGGCACCGAAAACCGATCCGCGTCGCTGCTCACCGACTACGAGCGCGCCGTTGCAACCTGGACCTACACCAACAACAAGCGCGCGGGCGCAAGCACGCGGACCCTGCCTGAGGCGCGCTGTCTCTACCTCGCGGTTCGCACCGGCGACAAGGTATTCGGTGTCATCGGCATCGCCCTGGAGGGGCGCGAGATCGAAGCCTTCGAGCATTCGATCGTCCTATCTATCGTAGGTGAATGCGCCTTGGCGCTCGAAAGCGACCGGGCGGCGCAAGAGCGCGAAGAGGCTGCGGTCTTGGCGAAAAACGAGCAGCTGCGCGCCAACCTTTTGCGCTCCATCGGCCACGATTTGAGGACACCCCTCACGGCTATATCCGGATCTGCGGCAATCCTTCGGAAGAGCGACGAGAAGCTCAGCCTCGAACAACGCTGCGATCTTGCCGATGCCATCTACGACGACTCCCTCTGGCTTATCGATACCGTGGAAAACCTCCTCGCCATCACACGCGTCGAGGACGGCACCATTCGCCTCAACTTAACATCCGAGCTCATCGACGAGGTCATCGAGGCCGCCCTCAGCCATGTCGCCCAAGCATCGCATGGACGTGCCGTCACCATCGAGCACACTGACGACATCCTGCTGGTACGCATCGACGTCCATCTCATCATGCAGGTGCTTACGAATCTCATCATGAACGCCTTCAAATACACGCCCGAGGACTCGACTGTCACCATCAGCGCACGTCGCGAGGGTGCGTTCGTCGTGGTGGACGTCGCAGACGATGGGCCGGGTGTGGCAGACTGCGACAAACCTCATATCTTTGAGCGCTTCTTCACCTCAAGCAATACGCGGCCCGTGGATTCGCGTCGAAGCATCGGCCTTGGGCTGTCGCTCTGCCGCTCCATCGTGGAGGCGCATGGCGGCGTCATCGAAGTTCGCGACAACCACCCCCATGGGGCCGTCTTCCGTTTTACCCTGCCCGCCGAGGAGATCGAGATTCATGAATAATGCCGCTAAGCCACGCATCCTCCTGGTAGAAGACGACCTGACCGTTCAAAACCTCGTTTCGACCGCGCTTGACCTCCACGGCTATGTCGTGAGCAAGGTTTGCAACGGCCAGGCCGCCATCATGGATGCGGTGTCGCACGGCCCCAGCCTCATCATGCTCGACCTCGGCCTTCCCGACATTGACGGTATCGAGGTCATCACGAAGATCCGAAGCTGGTCGGCAGTCCCCATTATCGTCATTTCGGCGCGCACCGAAGATTCCGACAAGATTGCAGCACTTGACGCAGGGGCAGACGACTACCTCACCAAGCCCTTTTCTGTGGATGAGTTGCTCGCGCGCGTCCGTGCGAATTTGAGGCGCTCCTCGATGGCGTCGAGCGAGTCGACAGAAGCGAGCACGTTTGACAACGGTCCGCTGCATATCGACTACGCCGCGGGATACGCGACAAAAGACGGACGCGAGCTCTCGCTCACCCCAACTGAGTACAAATTGCTCGTCCTTCTGGCGAAAAACGTCGACAAGGTGCTCACCCACACTTTCATCACCCACGAGATATGGGGCACGAGCTGGGACAGCGATCTGGCGAGCCTGCGCGTGTTCATGCGCACCCTGCGCAAGAAGATCGAGGCAGACCCCTCTCACCCCAAGATGATTCAGACACACATGGGTGTCGGGTACCGCATGCAGCGTCTCTAGCCTACCCCACAAAAAGTTGCGGTGGAATACGGAGTAGATAAGGCCTTTGACAGCCAAAACAGTCCGTATTTCACCGCAACTGATTTAACGATACCCCAAAAATACTCTTCGACTCGCCGTGCTCTCCCTCAAATGCACAAAGCGCCCCGCGAACGGATGCCCGCGGAGCGCTTGGATGTCCGGACCTTATTTGATACCGCGACCCAAGTCTTCGGCGATTTTGTCCACGCCCTTAAGTGCGGCGCACGTCTTTTTGTTGGAGCAATGCCCGGTGCAAACGCCGCCCTGAGCGCAGTCGCTGCAAGTGCCCTTGCGGTAGATGCGCACGCATACCGCGACAAACGCAATACCGATAACAGCCAGTACAACAATATCGATAGGTGCCATAGCAAGCCTCCTCTAGTTAACCACCACTTACTTTACCCTATTCTCCACCTACCAAAAGGGGAAAGGTTTATTTTGGTCGGTTTTATCTGCGGAAACGCCATATCTCCCCCACCAAAAAGCCCGAGTGTCGCTGGGACACCCGGGCTCGTGGAAAGGGGTTAATCCTTATTCGGACTTAAGCGGAAACTGCGGCGGAAGCAGTGTTGGTCTCGTCCTCGTCGGTCCATGCATGCTTGGGCATGGGTCGGAAAATCTGGAAGAGCATCGCAACCAGCAGCACAATGGCCACAACCGTCCAGATACCAAACTGCCCAAGGACAAGCAGGTTGTAGAACTGGTTGATGAACAGGCCGATCACCCAAGCGAAGGCGCACTCGTAGCCGATGGCAATCGCGGTCCACTTGCCAGAGTCCATCTGGTTGCGGATGGTGCCAATGGCGGCAAAGCACGGAGCGCACAGCAGGTTGAAGGCGCCGAAGGCCACGCAAGCGCCCATGGTGGGGAACATGCCGGCAAACGCGGTCCACAGGCTCGGGTCGGTCTCGCCCGCGTCGGCGACGGACAGCAGCGAGCCGGCGGTGGCGACGACGTTCTCCTTGGCGACGAGGCCAGAGACGGTCAGTGCGGTTGCCTGCCAGGTGCTAAAGCCGAGCGGGGCGAAGATCCAAGCGACCAGGTTGCCCAGCATGGCGAGCACGGAGTAGTCCATGAACTCCTCGGGGATGCCGTCCATCGCAGGCAGGAAGCCAAAGGAACCGTTGTAGCTACCAAAGTTGGACAGGAACCAAACCACGACAGTGGACGCGAAGATGACCGTGCCGGCCTTCTTGATAAAGGCCCAGCAGCGCTCCCACACGTGCAGCGCCCAAGAGCGGATCGCCGGGAAGTGGTAGGCGGGAAGCTCCATAACGAACGGCGTCGGGCGACCGGCGAAGAGCTTGGTCTTCTTGAGCATGAGGCCCGAAGCGATGACGGCAAAGACGCCCAGGAAGTAGAAGAGCGGGCTGATCCACGCCGCGGTGGTGGAAGAATCGCCGATGATGGAACCCATGAGCAGGGCGATGATCGGCAGCTTAGCGCCGCAGGGGATGAACGTGGTAGTCATGACCGTCATGCGGCGGTCCTTCTCGTTCTCGATGGTCTTGGTAGCCATGACGCCGGGAACGCCGCAGCCCGAAGACACGAGCATGGGGATGAACGACTTACCGGACAGGCCAAAGCGGCGGAACACGCGGTCCATGATGAAGGCAACGCGGGCCATGTAGCCGCAGTCCTCCAGGAAGGACAGCATCACGAACAGCAGGAACATCTGCGGCACAAAGCCGAAGATGGCGCCCAGGCCGCCAACGATACCGTCGCAGACCAGCGAATCGACCAGGCCGCCGTCCTCGGTGCCACCCGCCACGAGGGCATCGTGCACCATGGTGGTGATACCCGGGACATAGGGGCCGTACTGTGCCGGGTCGACCGAGTCGGCGTCGTCACCCGCGGCCTCGACAGCCGCGTCGTAAGCGTCGCGGCCCTGACCGAGCACGTACCAGCCGTCGGTGCCGAAGAGCTGGTCGTTGGTGAAGTCCGTCACCGTGCCACCCAAGGTGGAAACGGCGATGTAGTACACGCAGAACATGATGACGACAAAAATCGGCAGGCCCAGGATACGGTTGGTAACCACGCGGTCGATCTTCTCGGAGGTGCTCATCTTGGCCGGGGCTTTGGTGAGGCACTCGTCGATGATGTGAGCGATCACGCCGTAGCGCTCACCGGTGATGATGGACTCGGCATCGTCGTCGCAGTCCTGCTCGCACTGGACGACCAGCTCCTCCACGCGAGCGGCCTTCTCCTTGGTGAGGTTGATGAGTTTGCAGGCGTCTACATCACGCTCGAACAGCTTGACGGCGTAATAGCGGCGCTTGTTGGCGGGAACGCTCGCAGGCAGATTGTTCTCGATGTGGCCTAGAACGTCCTCGATGGAGGAATCGAACTTGTGCTCCGGCACCTGGCCCTTAGAAGCAGCGGACTTCTTGACTTGCTCGAAAAGCTCCTTGATGCCCTTGTTCTTAAGAGCCGAGATCATCATGACCGGACAACCGAGCTTCTTGGAGAGCTTGTCCGTGTCGATCTTGTCGCCGTTCTTCTCGACCAAGTCGGCCATGTTGAGGGCGACGACCACGGGCAGGCCGGTCTCGATAACCTGAAGCGCCAGATACAGGTTGCGCTCGAGGTTGGTGGCGTCGACAACCTGGACGACGACATCGGGCTCGCCGCTCATGAGGTAATCGCGCGAGCATTGCTCCTCGGGGCTGTAGGGGGAAAGCGAGTAGATGCCAGGGAGGTCCGTGATGGTAACGTTCTTGTCGCTTAGGAGCTTGGCCTCCTTTTTCTCAACCGTGACGCCGGGCCAGTTGCCAACGTAGCCGTTGGCGCCGGTGATCAGGTTGAAAAGCGTGGTCTTGCCGCAGTTGGGGTTACCCGCCAGCGCGACATGGATCTGAGAATCCGCCATTCAATCCTTCTTCCTTGTGTGCCTGCGCTGCTTTCTCCGCGCAGGCTGGATAATGTGCTTCAAAGATGCTGCATTAAGTTAGAAGAACCTAACTTTATCTGCAGAAACATACGTCGCAAGCCCTTACTGGACCTCGACGACGGCCGCCTCCTCCTTGCGGATGGAAAGCTCGTAGCCGCGCACGTTGATCTCGACCGGATCACCGAGCGGCGCGACCTTCACGACCTTGAACGAAGTGCCCTTGATGAGCCCCAGGTCCATAAGGTGGCGGCGAAGCGCACCCTCACCGTGAAGCTTGACGATGGTGGAGCTCTCGCCCACCTTAACGTCACCCAACGTCTTCATTTACTTGTCCCCCTTTCAGTGCGTACAGAAATACCGACGACTAACCGACGGTCATGATGTGCATGGCAACTTTGGAATCGATGCCAAAGCGTGCGCCCAGCACCGTGACGATGATATTGGCGCCACTCGAGCTCACCACGTGGATTTCGTTGCCCTCGACAAAGCCGAGGTCCTTGAGGTGGTGCTTCATGTCCTCATTGCCCTTTACACGAGACACGCGCACGGTTTCGCCCGCTTTTACCATCGAAAGCGGCATGGCCGGCATCTGCGGTCCGCAAGACATGAGTGGCTCCTAACGTCAGTTCGTCCTCAACATCGACGCGATAAAAGTTAACCACGTCTATGTTCGCTTTAGTAAACTAGCACGTGGTTAACTTTTTGGAAAGGGTCCTGTTCAGTTTTTCGAAAAAGTTTCCTATACGAAACAAAATCAGAACCACCCTTAAAAAGGGTGGTTTGCTCTTAGGGTATAACCCACGGGCCCCGGGCTCGCGTCTAAAGGCGCGGGCCCGGACTTCGTCCAGGCCTAGTGCATCTTGACCCGTGGCGCGCCGGTCGAACCGGCGGGATCACCTCCTCTTGAAGGGGTCCTCGTACTCCTTCACGCTCAGCTTGTCCAGCGCGATGTCGTGGGACTCCTGCTCCCTGATGTACTTGGCGATCGTCGCCTCGTTCAGGCCGACGGTGGACACGTAGTAGCCCTCCGCCCAGAACTTCCTGTTGCCGAACTTGTACTTGAGGTTGGCGTGCCTGTCGAATATCATCAGCGAGCTCTTCCCCTTCAGGTAGCCCATGACGCTCGCGACGCTGTACTTCGGCGGGATCGCCAGCAGCACGTGCACGTGGTCGGGCATCAGGTGCCCCTCGATTATCTCGATCCCCTTGTACTCGCACAGCTTCCTGAGGATCTCCCCTATGTCGCTCCTGATTTGGTTGTAGATCACTTTGCGCCTATACTTCGGCGTGAACACGACGTGGTACTTGCACATCCACTTCGTGTGGGAAAGGCTGTAGGCCTTCTGGGCCATGGCGACCACCCCTTCGACTCGAATTCTTGACGGCCTGAACAATCGTCAATATCGGTCGGAGGGGTGGCTTTGTAAAGCCGTTTGTCTCCACCCGCGTAGCGGGTGGTTTAAAGCTGGCCGCTGCGCGGCCAGCAGACTAAAGTCTTGAACAAAAGGGCACGGCAAAGGACCATCCTTTACCACGCCCTATCATGCTTAGAGTGAGAGATTTCTGATCGACGTAACGCAGGAAGCCTCGTCTACGCCCGAAACGCGGAAGATGATGTCCTCGCCGCACTCGCCGTAGAGAGCCATGAGTCCCATGACATCGCGGCCATCCGTGTGGCGATCGCCGATACTGACTGACACGTCGCAACGATGCTTGGCAATGATGTCATAGAGCAGCGCAACCGGGCGGGCATGTAATCCCAACGGATCTTTAATCGTCTTTGTAAACTCGACCATGTCCCCTCCCACGACATCGTACATTCGGCTGGCAAACCCAGCCATGTGGTAGTTATTGTAGCGTTAGATGCTTGTCGAGGACCCTTTCGGACACCCCGTGGACAAAAAGTGGCAAATATGAGTACTGTCACAAATTTAGTAGCAGCAGAATTGAGAGCAAATTGGCCGATTTGGCCGATTTTAATGTTTTGGAAGCCATCGAATCGCGTCTATAGGGGGTTAGATAAATTGATTTTGAGCCCATTTTCGCTCAGAACAGGCCGAAAAATATGACGCCTCTTTTGCAACAGTACTCATATTTGGTATTTTTTGACCACAGGGTCCAAAACCATGCTCCAAAACACAAAAGGAGGGGCCTCGTAAGGCCCCTCCTTAGGAAAGGGAATCGATTTATTCCACAGCCGTAGATTAATCCTAGCCGCTACTCCATCATATCGAGGACGGAAGGGCGAAGCTCGTTCTCGGCGGCCTCGGGATCGGTCTCGCGCAGGCGGTTGATGTAGCGGTTGTACCACGTCACGGCAAGGCCCAAGAAGACAACCACGCCGCCAACGTTGTAGACCAGCGTCAGCCACAGCGGCTGATCGAGCGGAATGGTGCCGCAGATAAGCACGAAGCAGAAGACCACAAGCAGGAATGCGGCAACGACCAGGCCAAAGCTGCGCGAACCCATGCGGAAGCCACGGGGAGCGGCGTCAAAGTTCTTGCGCAGCATAAAGTAGGCAAGCAAAATCAGCAGCGGTGGGAGCAGAGCGGTGGCAGCAGTCATGTTGGTAACGATCATGAGCAGGTCGTCGAGGTTACCGGAGCCCAGGGCCGGAATGATCAGGATGGGGACGACGATGGCGAACTGCAGCCAAGCAGCGCGGGCAGGAATGCCATGCTCGTTGAGCTCGACGATCTTGCTACCAAAGACGCCCTTGGGGATCTCGGTGAAGAAAACCTTGATGGGAGCAGAGGTCCACATCATGAGGGAGCCCAGCGTGGCGGCGAGAAGGATCAAGCCGATGGCGCGCGTAGACACTTCCATGGGAATGCCAAAGTGGGCAAAGACAGCGCCGAATACGTCGAAGATACCGGTGGAGATGGCAACGCCGCCCTCGGGGATGAACAGGTTAACCAGCAGCGAAGCGCCTGCATACAGAAGGCCGATGGTCAGACCGGCGATAACGACGGTGCGCACGAAGGCCTTGACGCCACCCTTAAGGTCGTTAAGGAACACGCCGACAGACTCAGCGCCGCCAACGCCCTGGATGATCCAGGCAAGCGTACCGAAGAAGCCCCACGCAGTTGCGAAGTTGCTCATGTCGGGAGCCATGTTAGCGGGAGTAGGAGCCGTAGCGAACTCAACGCCGCCAAAGGCAGCAGCCAGGGACAGCAGGATGAACACGGCGGTCAGGCCGAGAGCCGCGGTCGAACCGAAGGAGGAAATGGAGCCGATCCACTTAGCGCCCTTGGTCGAAACCCACGTGGCGATAGCAAAGACAACGATCTCGATAATGGTGATCCACAGCTGCGAAAGCTCGGCGTTGGCACCAAAGAACACGTAGCTCGCGTAGATGATGACGTTGGGCAGGACGGACGCAAAGAAGAACAGGTTAACGAACCAGTAGCTAAATGCCGTCAGGAACGCCCAGCGACCACCCATCGAGGTCTTAACCCATGCGTACACGCCCGACTCGGAGTCCTTGTTAAGGCCGACGAACTCGGCGGTAACCAGAGTATAGGGGACAAAGTACAAAAGCGTGGCGAAGAAGAACGACGGCGCGGCTGCTAAGCCGATGGCCGCGTTGTTGTTGATGATGTTCTTGATACCGAACACGGCGGCGACCGTCATGCCCAGCAGAGCGAACGAACCAATCGTTCCTCGTTTTTCAGAGCTCATAAGCCCTCCCAATCATCTATTAAATGTCATCTAAACCCGTCCGAGCTGCAAGTGCAAACACGGACGGCGCACCTGCTAAGGGGAATGGGGAAAAGGGAGTCAACAAAGCCATCCCCCTTAACGGCGCGAAGCAAACGTCCAGGCGGACGAATACTACTTGTTGGGGAAGGAATAACCTTCGACCGTCACGTGCAGTACCACGACGCGGGGATCCGCGGCATCGGCCACGACACGGTAGGCCTCGTCAATTTCGACGACGGCAACGCCGCCGGCGGGAATCGTCACGGTCTCCCCCGCCCCCTCAAAGCGCTCGCGATCATCGATATCGCTGTAAGCGCGGGTGCAGGTGAGGCCTGCCTTGGGGGCAACCTCGACGGTCAGGTCGCCGTCGAGCGGAGCGAGCACGGCATGGTAGCGACGGTGACCGACCAGGTCGGCGGTTGCGGCCTCGCGGGCATAGACCCACCAGTACACCAGCGAGTCGCCGATGGAGTACGCCACATCGTGCTGCAGTTCAGAAACGCCGTCGAGCGCCTGGCCGGTACGCATCCACTTCTTGACGGACTTCATCTGAGCGTCGAAATCGGCGCGCGAGTTAAAGACATGCATGGCTTATGCCTCCTTAATGGGTGCCAGCGCCTGAGCCAAATCGGCAGACGTCAGCGGTCGCAGGGACACCTCAAAGCTGAAGCTCTCAAAACGGGTGCGATAGGAATCGAGCACCTCGGAACCCCAAGAGTTCGAGCCAAGGCCGAGCAGCTGGTCGTTGATGTTAACCGTGACCGTGTCGCCCGGAACAAGGTCGTAGACGTGCTTGGCATTATCAATAGCCTCGCAGCTATAGGGCCATGCCGAGAACGAGAACGGGTTGGAAGCGGCGTCGGCCGGACGAGTCACCAGCACGCCATCACCGTGGCTAGAGCGCAGGGCAACCCAGCGGGTACCCTCGCGGTTGGCACAGTCCTGAGGCATAACGTAGGGCGTGAACATGTCGTCGACCGTAGTGCGGTAATGACCGACCGGGTTGGCACGCAGCGAGTCCGGATAGTTCTCGCCCGGGCCGTGGCCATACCACTCGACGGCACGATCGCAACCGGGAACCTCAAAGGAGATGCCGATGCGCGGGATAATGTCCGAATAGTCGCCGTAGGGCTCGCCGGAAACCTTGAGGTCGACGCGACCGCTCGGAAGCACGGTGTAGACAAGCTCGACGCGCATGCCGAACGCGCGGACGGGAGGAGCAATACGTTGGCTCACGGTAACGACGACCGCATTGCCGTCCTGCCTCCAAAAAACCTTGCGGGTGGACGTCTGCATTACATCAATGAAGTTGTCCTTCCACAGGGAGTCGTACTCCTGGGCGTGGTTGTCGACGAGCGGATGCCAAAAACCAACCTGGGGACCAGAGGCCATGACGTCACGGCCGGATGCCTTCCACTCGCTCACGGTGCCGTTTACCTTGCTGAAGGTCAGCTCGCCGTTGAGGGAGTGAATGCGAATCTCCTGCTCGGTCTCCTCGACCGTAAGCTCAGGACGAGTGGGAGCCGCAATGGCCGGCGCCGGATGGTTTGCGATGGCAAACTGGTTTGCGCCCAGTTGGAACATCGGCTCGCACCAGACGTGAGCGGCCATGGTGTAGGCGCGCACAGTCAGCAGGGTCTCGCCTACCGCGGCCTCGTGAATCACCAGCGGAAGCTGGACGGACTCACCGGGGGCAACCGCACCGGGCATGAGCGTCTTGCGGCAGACCACGTCGCCGTCCACCAGGGTCTCCGCCGACAGGCAAACATCCTCGAGGGTGGTAAACCAGCGCTTGTTGGTGACAGTCAGCTCGCCCGCCTCGGCGTCATAAGCCATGCGAACCGGGCAGATGACCTGGCCGTACTCGGTAAGGCCCGGGCTCGGCTGCTGCCAGGGGAACACCATGCCATCGATGCAGAAGTTGCTGTTGTTGGGGTAATCGCCGTTGTCGCCGCCATACATATCGTAGGCAATGCCGTCCTCGGTCACAGCAGCCAGACCGTGGTCGCACCATTCCCAGATAAACTGGCCTTGGATGCAATCCCAGCGATCGAAGACCTCCTGATACTCGGACAGGCCTCCGGGGCCGTTGCCCATGGAGTGACCGTACTCGCAGTTGATGCGCGGCTTGGGGAACGGATGCTCACCAAAGTCGTTCATCTGCGACACACGGGAGTACATCGTGGAAATGACGTCGACAGTATCGGCGTTGCGGTCCTCCTCGTAGTGGACCGGACGACCATCGAGCTCGTGAGCCTTGGCGTACATCGCGCGGATGTTGCAGCCATAGCCGCTCTCGTTGCCCAGCGACCACATGATGATGCACGCGTGGTTGCGCTCCTGCATCACCAGGCGCTCAATACGGTCGACGTAGGCCGGCTCCCATGCCGGGTCGTCGGTAACCAGGGCGATGTTGCCGATATTCTCGAAGCCGTGGCTCTCCATATCGGTCTCGGCGACCAGCATGATGCCATACTCATCACACAGCTCGTAGAAGCGCGGGTCATTGGCATAGTGAGAGGTGCGCACTGCGTTGATGTTGTGCTGCTTCATGAGCTCCAGGTCGCGGCGCATGCGATCGAGGCCCACGGCGCGGCCCTTGTGATCGTCGTGATCGTGGCGGTTGACGCCATGCATCTTAAAGTAAGTGCCGTTGAGGTAGATATGATTGCCCTCGACCGTCACCTCGGCAAGACCCTGGCGATGCGGGACGTACTCGCTCACCTTGTCGCCGTCGTAGACCTCAAACGTAAGATCGTAGAGGAAGGGGTCCTCGGGATTCCAGAAGTGGGCATCGGTCACGCTGCACTCGGCATGGCCGTCGACGCACTCACCCGTAGCCACCACGTTCTCGCCATCGCTGAGCGTAAACACAACGCGGGAAGCGCCCTCGGCAACCGTATCGAGCGTGATCAGAGCGACATCGCCCTCGCGGTGCGTGCGGAACCTAAAGTCGACCAGGTGCGCGGCGGGACGCTGCATAAGGTACACATCGCGGAAGATGCCCGAGGCCCACCACATGTCCTGATCCTCGATGTAGCTGCCATCGCTGTACTGCAGGACCTTGACCGCAAACAGGTTGTCGCCCTCGACGAGCGCGTCGGTCACGTCGAACTCGGCAGACAGGCGCGAACCCTTGGTCATGCCGATATACTGACCGTTGACGTACAGCTCGCCATAGCTCTCGATGCCGTCGAAGCGAATGATCTCGCGAGCGCCGGCAGGAACGGCGGGAAGGTTGACGATGCGCTGGTAGACGCCCGTGGGGTCGTCGGAGGGAACGAACGGCTGATCAACCGGGAACGGGAAACCCTCGTCGGTGTAGGCAAGGTTGCCATAGCCGTCCACCTGCCACAGGTGCGGAACCTCCACGTGATCCCACTCGGGCTTGTACGTGGAGAGTTCCTCGTTGGAGACGGCAGCGGGGCCCTCAAAGAGGCGGAACTGCCACGAGCCGGACAGCTGGACAAACCCGCGCGACAGCTCGCGGCTGTACGTTGCAGCGAGATCGGCGGTCTCGTAACCCATAAAGTACGCATGGGGTGCCAGACGGTTCCTGTGGGTGAGCGCTTGGTTTTCCCAATCGTTAATGGCGTCCATGGTGATGCTCCTTCATCATCGTAGTGATTCTTGTGCAACCGGTTGTCCTTATCTTACGGGCGATGTAAAAAACTGTGCAACCGGTTGTCCGCTGAACGGTCGATTTGGCAGGGTTAACGGTGCAACCGGTTGTACAATCGCAACACTTATGTCACCCTGAGTATCGAAACTCAGCACAAGACATCGTTCTTAAGCTCGTAGGCAACCTCCACGCCCGCTGATATCTCACCCACACGAGACGTATTCGATTTCGGCTTGGTTGCAAAACGACACCGGTCACCGGATATCATGAACGCTGTTCAGGCGCACTATAGTAAGCTGTATCCGCACTAGCCCGTATCAGTGACAACATCGACCGCATTTTCCAGGAGACGCCATGACACAACCAGTTCGCACCGCACCTACGCTTGCCGAGGTTGCCGCAGCTGCCGGCGTGTCGCGCTCCACGGCATCGCGCGCCCTCAACGATTCGCCCCGCATTAGCGAGGAAACCAAAAAGCGCGTCCGCGCGGCGGCCAAGGAAGTCAATTTTGTCCCCAACGCTCGTGGCCGAGCGCTCGCTGTCGGGCGCACGGAAATCATCGCCGTGCTCGTGACCGAGCCTCTGAGTGAACTCTTCAGCGACCCCACCTATAGCGAGTTTTTGAGCGGCATTACCGAGGAACTGTCGGAGTCGTCCTATCTGCCCGTTATCTTGCAGGCGTCTTCTACGCATGAGCGCAACCGCGCACGCGAGCACTTTGAGCGCCGCTCGTTCGACGCCGTGATCGACGTCTCTCCCTACAAAGGCAGCGAGCTGCTCGAGGTGCTGCGCGAGCTGGGCGTACCCACCGTGTTGTGTGGCCAGCTCGAGGGCCACCCCTATCGCGATGTGTTCTCGACGGTCTACTCTGACGACGAAGAGGGCGGACATTTTGCGGCACTCGCCATGAAGGATCGCGGGCGCAAAGATATCGTCGCCGTGTTGGGACCGCAAGACAACCCCGCTGTTGTCGACCGCCTGCGCGGCTACCGTGCCGTCTTGGGCGAAGACCTCCCAGACGCAAACGTTATCTATACCGGCTGGAACAGCGGAGACGGCTATCAGGCCATGCACCAGATCCTCGCGCGCGAGATTGCTTTCGATGGCGTGCTCTGCGGATCGGACCGTATCGCAGCTGGCGTCATCACCGCACTCAACGAGGCAGGCCTATCCGTTCCTGCGGACGTTTCTGTCGTCGGCTTCGACGATCACGAGATTGCGGCGCGCTGCGTCCCCGCGCTCACGACCGTCCGCCAGCCCCTGCGCGAAGAAGGACACATGGCCGCCAACATTGCGCTCGACATGATCAAGGGTGCCGAGCCCACCACCTCCGTGATGCACATGCAGCTGATCCAGAGAGACTCGCTATAAGAAACTGGGGGCAGGCTTTCCGCCAGACAGTTGTTGCGGAAAGCCTGCCCCATTATTTTGCCGAATTCTGGGTCGCGCTTTCCCAGAGGACCCCCTTTGGGAAAGCGCGACCCCTTCTGGACGCAGATTCCGGGTTGTAGTTTCCCGGCGCACGACGGCAAGCCTCCAAACCATGACGTCACGACATAAAAAACGAGGGAAGGCACGCGTCCTTCCCTCGTTGTGGGCATTATGTAGCCGCTCGCCTACATCAGGCGCAGGCTGACGTCCTTGAGCTGGGCGCCGGAAACGGCACTCGGGGCGCCCGACATAAGGTCGGAGCCGCTGGCCGTCTTGGGGAACGCCATGACGTCGCGGATGGAGTCGGAACCGGTGAGCAGCATGCACACGCGGTCCAGGCCCAGAGCGAAACCGCCCATCGGGGGCGCACCAAACTTGAGGGCCTCCATGAGGAAGCCGAACTGAGACTCGGCACGCTCCTCGGTAAAGCCCAGGAGCTTGAGCATGGACATCTGCATCTCGGCGTTGTGGATACGCATACCGCCGCCGCCGGCCTCAAAGCCGTCCATGACAAAGTCGTAGGTGCAAGAACCGGCTGCCAACGGGTCGGCCTCGATCTTAGCGATGTCGGTCTCGGTCGGCAGGGTGAAGGGCTGATGCTCGGCGGCATAGGCCTTGCGGTCCTCATCCCAGTGGAACAGCGGGAAGTTGACGACCCACAGGAAGTCGTGGCCCTCGCGCTTGATCTCAAGCGCGTTGGCCATGTGGGAACGCATGCCGCCCAGGATCTCGTCGGAAAGCAGGCGCGGGCCGGCGGCGAACATCACAAGGTCGCCGGGCTCGACATCCATGCGCTCGCGCAGAGCCGCCATCTCCTCGTCCGAGAAGAACTTGACGATGGGGCTGTTGATGGAGCCGTCCTCGCGGAAAGCGATCCACGCCAGACCCTTGGCGCCAAACGTGGAGGCCACGCCGGCAAGCT
This sequence comes from Collinsella sp., assembly GCA_046976245.1. Classification (GTDB taxonomy): domain Bacteria; phylum Actinomycetota; class Coriobacteriia; order Coriobacteriales; family Coriobacteriaceae; genus Collinsella. Next base: position 53,326 of record JBKWEB010000009.1, read on the forward strand.
TATCGATCTTGGCACGTGCCCAGGCACCGGCGCCCTTGGCGTTGATGGCCTTGACGACAGAGCCCTCCTCATTTGCGGCGGTCGCAAAGACCTTGAACTTGGAGTTGGCAAAGATGTCGGTCAGGTCGACCAGGTGCATGCCATAGCGGGTATCGGGCTTGTCGGAGCCATAGGTGTCCATGGCATCCCAGTAGTTCATGCGACGCAGCGGCGTGGGCATCTCGACACCCATGCGACCGAAGGCATCGGCAAGAACCTCTTCGAGCGCGCTCATGACATCGTTCTGGTCCACGAAGGACATCTCGATATCGACCTGGGTGAACTCGGGCTGACGGTCGGCACGCAGGTCCTCGTCGCGGAAGCACTTGGCAACCTGGTAGTAGCGCTCGACGCCACCGACCATGAGCAGCTGCTTCAGAAGCTGCGGGGACTGCGGCAGGGCGTAGAAGTTGCCCGGCTGGATGCGGCTGGGGACGATGAAGTCGCGGGCGCCCTCGGGCGTGGACTTGAACAGGGAGGGCGTCTCGACCTCCATGAACTCACGGTTGTGCAGCGCCTCGCGAATGGCAAAGGTAAAGTCGGAGCGCAGCTTGAGGTTGGCCATCATCTCGGGACGACGGAGGTCAAGATAGCGATAGCGTAGACGGGTGTCCTCGCTGGTCTCGATGCCGTCCTCGATCTGGAACGGCGGGGTGACGGACGTGTTGAGCACCTCGGCGTGGTCGGTCAGGACCTCGATCTCGCCGGTCGCGAGCTTGGTGTTGGTGGTCTCCTCGCCACGAGCGCGCACGACGCCGTGAATCTTGATGGGCCACTCGGGACGCATGGTCTCGGCGATCTTAAAGGCATCGCCGTCGGAGTGCTCGGGGTCGAAGGTGAGCTGCGTGATGCCCTCGCGGTCGCGAAGGTCGCAGAAGATAAGGCCGCCGTGGTCGCGGCGACGGCTCACCCAACCGGTGAGGGTGACCTCTTCGCCCACGTTCTCGAAGCGAAGCTCGCCGCAGGTACGGGTGTGCATGGAATGCTCGTCAATGGGACGGGTCTGGCTCATACCAGTGATCCTCCTTTATGGATCTGTGCCGCCCCGTGTCGTTCCGGGCGGCGTCGTACAGATTTGCCCAGCCTGCGTAAACCGCGCAGCCGGACATGGCGTTCTATCTTATCGCACCCGCGTCGATGTGCCGCGAAAAAGTAGCTCCTGCCCAAAGACTTGACGGAGACGAAACAATTGACGCACCGTGGCCGTCGCCCAGGCTTGCGACGTGCGACAATGTGCCCCAATACAACTGCACTCGGAAAGGCCCGCCATGACTGCACGCCTCATCGTTATGGATATCGACTCCACGCTCATCAACCAGGAAGTTATCGACCTGTTGGGCGAGGAGGCCGGCGTAGGCGAGCAAGTGGCGCAGATCACTGAGCGCGCCATGCGCGGCGAGCTCGACTTTAAGCAGGCGCTCGAGGAGCGCGTGGGGCTGCTTGCCGGCTTGGATGAGAGCGTGTTCGAGCGCACCTTTGAGCGCGTGACATTTACCCCCGGCGCGTTGGAGCTTGTGCGCTCGGCACACAGCAAGGGCTGGAAGGTCGGCGTGGTAAGCGGTGGCTTCCACGAGGTCGCCGACAAGATCGTGGCTGCCGCGGGCATCGACTTTTGCCTGGCCAATCGTCTGGAGGTCGTGGACGACAAGCTCACCGGTAAGCTGGCGGCAGACATTGTGACCAAGGAGTCCAAGCTCATCCAGCTGCTGGATTGGGCAGTTGAGTGCGGCGTCGATATGGCCCACACCGTCGCGATCGGTGACGGCGCCAACGACATCCCCATGATTCAGGCCGCGGGCACGGGCATCGCGTTTTGCGCCAAGCCCAAGACGCGCGAGGCAGCCCCGTTTACCATCGACGAGCGCAACCTGATGCTCGCCATGGACATCATCCTGCGCGACTAGCCAATCCGTCTAACAATTGAATCAGTCTGTCCTATAGTTTCCGAACAATTTTGTCTTAGTGTTCGGAAACATACCCTTTGAGTGCTAGACTTTGCGCCGTCGAAGGGAACATATATGGATAAGCGAGATCTTGAGCAGTTGCTGCGCGGCGTAGCAGACGGAAGTGTTGCGCCAGCCGACGCCCTCACGCGCATCCAGACGGCGCCAACCGCCGATCTGGGCTTTGCGCAGCTCGATCTTTCGCGCGGGGTGCGCCAGGGGGCCGGCGAGGTTGTCTACGGTGCCGGTAAAACCGTCGAGCAGATTGCCGCCATTATCAAAACGCTGCGCGATGCCGGCCAGGAGCGCATCCTGGTCACGCGCCTGGACGCCGAAAAGGCAGCCCGCACCTCGGAGCTCCTCGACAACGGCATCGACCTGGGATATGTCCCAGACGCACAGCTCGCCCTCGTGGGCGGCAAGCCCTCCCCTACCGGCAACGGACGCATCGTCGTCGCCTGCGCTGGCACGAGCGACTTGCCCGTCGCCGAGGAAGCCGCATTGACGGCCGAGTTCTATGGCAACGAGGTCGACCGCCTCTACGACGTGGGCGTCGCCGGCCTGCACCGCCTGCTCGCGCATGCCGAGGAACTTGCTCAGGCGCAGGTGGTCATCGCCATCGCCGGCATGGAGGGCGCGCTGGCGAGCGTTATCGGCGGTCTGGTGAGCTGTCCGGTCATCGCCGTTCCCACCAGCGTGGGCTACGGCGCAAGTTTTGGTGGCGTAGCCGCACTGCTCGCCATGCTTAACTCCTGTGCCAGCGGCGTTTCGGTCGTCAATATCGACAACGGCTTTGGTGCCGCCTATCAGGCAAGTCTTATCAATCATCTGAGTGCTGGCACGCCCTGCGCCCGTTAAGGAGCATTCCATGTCCAACCATCAGCACACGCTTATCATCGACGGCACCTCGGGCATCAGCGGCGACATGACCGTCGCGGCCCTGCTCGACCTGGGCGCCAGCGAGGAGCATCTGCGCGAGCAGCTCGCCACGCTGCCGGTCGATGGCTTTTCGATCGCCGTGACGCGCGTAAACAAGCATGGCATCGACGCCTGCGATTTCGACGTCCAGCTTGCAGAGGAGCTCGAGAACCACGATCACGATATGGCCTGGCTCTACGGCAACGAAGCAGCCGTCGAGCACACGCACGAGCATGAGCACCACCATCATGACCATGGCGAGCACGAACACGAGGTCCACGGTCATGGCCATGAGGACCATCATCACGCCCACCACCATCACCATCGTTCTTTGGCGGACGTCACCGCCATCATCGACGGCTCGCAGCTAAGCGATGGCGCTAAGCGTCGTGCGCTCGCCATCTTTACCGCGCTCGCCGCCGCCGAGGCCAAGGCCCACGGCAAAACGCCCGAGACCGTCATGTTCCACGAGGTAGGCGCCGTCGATTCCATCGTCGACGTCTGCTCTGTCGCCATCTGCCTCGATGACCTGGGTATTGAGGACATCGTTGTCGAGTCGCTCTCCGAGGGCCACGGAACCATCCACTGTGCCCACGGCCTTATGCCCATTCCCGTCCCCGCTGTCGTCAACCTGTGCCAGGCGGGCAATATCGCCCTCATGCCTGCACCAGTCGCTGGCGAGCTCGTGACGCCCACGGGCGCCGCCATCGTCACCGCGCTGCGTACGTCCGACCAACTGCCCTCACGCTACCACATCGAAGCCGTCGGCTACGGCGCCGGCAAGCGCCCCTACGAGGGTTGCTCCGGCACGCTCCGCTGTCTGCTCGTTCACGTGGATGCATAGCCATGGATGCCCGCAAAGAAAAAAGCCGCGCCGCCATCGTTGCGGCGTTCTCCGAGCTGCTACGCGAAGAGGACTACGGCAAGATTACCATCGGCGACATCATCGCGCGCGCTCACGTAGGCCGTGCGACATTCTACGGTCTCTTTAAGAGCAAGGACGACCTACTGTCCGAGCTCGTGAGCGACATCTGCACCCACGCCCTCGACGACGATGGCACACCGCTCGACGACCCACTCGTGCAGGTCGAGCATATCCTCAACAACCTCTGGGAGCGCCGCCAGGGCGTTCGAGCCCTCGTAGCCGGCGCCGGCTCACGCGTCTTCGCCGACTGTCTCCGCAAGACCATCATGTCGCGCGCAGCCGAAACCGTCCCCGCCGACCCCGCAGGCCCCGCCAGCACCATGGACCGCAGCTTCTTACTACACCACATAGCCTCAAGCTTCGTAGGAATGGTTCAATGGTGGGCCTGGCACAACTTCCAAGCAGACAAAGCCGACGTAGCCAAAGACTACCTCTCGGCCATAAAGCCCCTCTTCAGCTAAGTAAGAACCTCATCCCAAAGCATCGCCCCAACCCAGGGCGCCACGCATCCCAAAGTGTCACCCGCGCTTCAACCCCCCAACAGCAACAAGCCCCTCCCATCCAAATCCAAATTCAGATTTATATGTTGGGTTGCTTGTTCCAACGCGGCCAAGATCCCGCAGCTGTCCGCATGGGGTAACTTCCCAGCGCATTCCGCAGGACGAAAGAACCCCCGCCGCACGAAGTGCGCAGCGGGGGTTCTTTCATGTCCGAGGACGCGCTGGGAAGTTACCCCATGCGGACAGCGGACAACAATGTAGCCTTGGACTAGAACATGCCCAAGAAACCGTGCACAAACAGCGCGGCCAGAGCGGCACCGACAAACGGCGCGATGCCAGGAACGAGCAGGCCGTACTTCCAGTTGTTGTCAGCCTTGTTCTTGATCGGCAACACCTGATAGGCCATGCGAGGACCAAGGTCACGAGCCTGGTTCATGGCGAATCCGGTGATGCCGCCCATGCCCATGCCAACAGCCCAAACGATCAGACCGACGCAGATGGCGAGCATCAGAACGTTCTCGCCAGCACGGTTAGCAGCAGCAAGGATGGCGCTGATGAACACGAAGGTGCAGATAGCCTCGCAGAAGAAGTTGCGAGCATAGTTGGTGCCCTCGGTGGTGGGGTTGGTCGAGAAGATGTTGCGCTGAGCAATGGGATCGATGACGCCATCGGAAGCCTTGAACTCATCGGCATACATCAACCACGCGATCACGGCACCCGCAAAGCCGCCGAGCATATCGGCAATCATGAAGGGGATGCAGCTGCTCCACGGCACCAGGCCCACGATGCACTGGGCAAGCACCATGGCGGGGTTCATGCACACGGCGCCGCCAAAGATAAACAGAGCAACCGAGATGCCAAAAGACCAGGTGGTGATGGCAAACATGTGGCCGGAGCCCTGATACTTGGTGCCCTTAAGCACGGTATCGCAGTGCACGCCCACGCCAAAGATGATCATGAGGGCCGTTGCGCCGAATTCGCAGAGGAGTTTGGTAAGCATAAAACCTTATCTTTCTTGTCGGTTATAAACGATTCGTTTAGGCCGCGTACTAGTGCTGTGCGACGACAACGCCCAGGCCATCGGGAATGACGGCCACCTTGGCATCGGCACCCTTCATCTCAAAGGCGAGCTTGAGCGCCTCATCGAGGGTGTTAACCGGCGTCATGTGCATATCCTTGATCATCTGGTGATCGCACAGGTCGGTAACCATGATCACAGGGTGATGCGCCAGGATGCGGGCAAAGATCTGGCTCGTCCACTGGTCGGGCAGGGTCTCGTCCTTAGGACGGTCGATGCAGGCGCGCTCAAACTCTGCCGGATCATTGTCGGCGATGTTGTGATAGAAGCCCTCGCCACCGTGACCGTCGGCACAACCGGCGACATCGATGATCACGCCGCCCTCGGAAAGCGTAGCCTCGGCAGAGCACATGCCCTTCACGGCCTGATAGATGTTCTGGTCGAGCGGGTAGCCGCCGTTGGTGGTAATGGCAATCTCGCACTCGACGGGCTCAACGCCGGCAAGGCTCTTCACGAACTCGCAGCCAGCCTCGTGCGCCTTGTGGATGTCGCCGGCAAAGGAGCCGATGACCTCGTGCTTGCCGTTGAGCACCACGTTGAGCACAAAGGCAAGGTGAGCCATCTCGGCAGCGGCAAACATGTCCTCGCTCACGTGGTTGTGGCACAGGTTGCCGGCACGCGAATGGGAATCGTTCACAAACTGACCGTTGTGGTTGTACATGATGGTCTTGTAGCTGGCGATACCAGGCAGGACGGACTTGCGGCTACCAGAGAAACCGGCAAAGAAGTGCGGCTCAATAAAGCCCTCGGCAAGCAGCAGATCGCAATCGGCAGCAATCTTGTTGATGATGCACTCGCCGCCAGAAGGCAGGGTGCCGATCTTTTTCATCATGCTGTCATCGGTCGCGACGTGCATAACGATTTCCTCGTTGGCAACGATCTCCTCGCCGTACTTGTTGACGAGCTCCTCGTGCGTCGACGGACGATGCATACCCGTAGCAACCAGAATACGCACGCGAGCCTCGGGCGCAGCAGAATGGATGTGATGCAGCAGAATAGGCATCGTCACACGCGAGGGAACGGGACGCGTATGATCGGAGCTAATAATGACGATATCCTTCTTGCCAGCACAAAGCTCCTCGAGCGAAGGCGAGCCATACGGGTTGGCAAGCGACTCCTCTACCAGCTCTTCCTGCGATTTTGTAGTCTTAAACTCGTTTTGATGACCTTCCATCACACCCGCGAAGTTCTTATCCTCGAGCTCCAGATGCAACGTCTTGTGGTCAAACGGCAGTTCACATTCAAACAATGACGAGCGCCCTCTTCCTTTCAACTGACACACTAGATAAACCGTTGGAAGGATACGCCGCTCACCGAAAAACACCACCGTCCACCGACTCATTAACACAACGTTCATATTTGACCCACAACAAAACGGCCGCGACCCCAAACGGGACCGCGACCGCCTGTCAAAGACACTATAGACAGGATGATTTACGCAGCGCCGAGGCAAACATCTAGCCCGAGACGTACGCACGTAAGCCATTTTGCATAAATGCGTTAATTAATTGCATAAAATGGCGCATGGATTTCTAGTCGTAACAGGGTGGTACCCTCCGGAGCGTGCATTTTTGCGAGTATTCAGCATTGCGGGATAAGATTTTGGTGTCAAAAGTCTTTCAAAAGGTAGATAGTCCTCATGACTCGTCCCATCTGGATAGCATGCGGCGAGAAACCAGCCATATATGAACATCGCCAAAGCCCAATCGTCGTGCAAAAGCATCAACAGGGGCCGCGAACGTCACCCATAGCCTTATGCACCAATCTTTGGCTGCTGAAAACTCCGTTTTTTGCACGTCGTCCCAAGCACCACCCTCACCCAGCGGCTGATCCGCCGTAAACCGAGGACGAAAGGACCCGATGGGTTTCCCTCTGAATGCACTCCGCAGCACGAAGCCCCTTCCAAACGCGCGAAGCGCGCCATTAATTCCCCCAGCCAGTAATCCGCCGAAGACCGGACATCGCAGGGCCCGCCATTAGTTTACTTTTAGGCACACTCCGCAGGACGCAAGAAGCCCTCGCCGCACGAAGTGCGCAGCGAGGGCTTCT